>NZ_JBIBBY010000001.1:538054-754149 GCF_042900905.1 Streptomyces sp. NPDC012827
GCCCCCCGCGGCCCCCGCGCCCGGCCCGGCCGGGGGGGGGGGGGGGCGGCCCCCCCCCCCCCCCCCCCGGGGGGGGCCGGGGCCCCCCGGGGGCCCCCCCCGCCCCCCCCCCCCCCCCCACCACCGGAAGGGGTGAATGCGCGTAACTTTGCCGACGGGACGGCGTTCCGTTGCGATACGCGTCCGGATGATCACCCAGCGTCAACCCCGGGCCGCTCCTCGGCCGGGCCGTCGAACGGCGGGGCCGCGCGGGAAAGGCCTCAGTGGCCGGGGTGGACCCACGGGTTCGGGCGGCACTTGACGCCGTCGATCTCCAGGGACTTCGTCTGCTGCTGCATCACGGGGGCGAGGGCTCCGGGCGTGCGGCAGTTGACGTGGCCGTTGCCGAGCCGGTGTCCGACCTCGTGGTTGATGAGCATCTGACGGTAGGCGTGCATCGCCTTGGGCCCGAAGGTCTCGGAGCCCTGGGCCCAGCGGAAGGCGTTGATCATGACGCGCTCGGTGGAGGCGGAGTCGCAGGAGACGTTGTCGACAGTGGTGTCGAGCCCCGACTTGGCGCACCATTTCGCCGTCGTCCCGGGGCTGGCGAGGGTCACCACGAACTCCGGCTCCCCGGTCGCGATCCGCTCGAAGGCCATGGCGCCCCGGCCGGCCCAGCTGCGCGGGTCGTTCAGGGTCTTGTGGACGGCGTCGGCGAAGAGGGCGGGGTCGAGACCGATGCCCTTCTCGACGTCGATCCGGTAGCGGATCAGACGCCCCTTGCCGGGCGCCTTCCGATAGCCCGGCACGGCCTGGAACTCGCCGTTGCCGGTGAGCTTCGGGTCGATCGGGAACTGGCGGGTCATGAGCTGCTCGTACGTCGGCGCGGACGTCCTGCGAGGGGCTGGGGCGGCCGGCGGGGTCCTGGGCACGGACCGCCCGTCGGAGCGCGAGGCGGTGTCGTCGGAGACGCGTCCCCCGGCGGCCTCGGCGGCGCGCGCGGCGCCCGGGCCCTTCTGCCGTTCGGCGACCTGTCCGGCGACGACGACGGCGAGGACGGTGGTGACGGCGGCGGCCGCGATCCCCGCGTAGGTGAGGCCGCGCCCCCGGCCGGTGCGGCCGTCGGCCCCGTCGCGGCCGTCGGTCTCCTGGCGACCTGCGTCGGCGGGTCCCTGGGGGGCGCTGTCCGTGCGCGGGCCGGGGACGGACCCGGCCCGGCGGCCGGACGCCCCGGCGGCGCCCGGACCGGCCGCGGGGGTACGGGGCGTCGCGCGCCGCACCGGCGGAGGGGCACCGCCCTCGTCGTGGGCCGGGTGCCCGCCACGCACCGGGCCGCCGTGCGCGGAAGGACGCGCGTCCCGGGCACCGCCCGGCACGGAGCCGTACGCGGGAGTGCCGTGGGCGGGAGTGCCGTACGCCGGGGTCCCGTGTGCGGGCGTCCCCTGCGCCGGGGTGCCGTACGCGCCGGGCGCGGGGCGCGCGGCCGGCGCCCCGTACGGGCGGGGGTTCTGCGCCGGGGCGGCCTGGGGCTCCCGGTCGGCCGGGCTCTGCGGCTTGCGGCGCCTGCCCGTTCCGGTGCCCTCTTCCACGACGGGCACGCGGCCGGTGTCGGAGAGCGAGGGCGCGGCGCCCTTGCGGCTGTGTCGTCCCACGCCCCGGATCAGCTCCCGCCGTGGTCGGCGATCAGTTCCCGGGCGGCCTGCGCGACCGTCTCGGGGTACTCCATCATCGCCACGTGCCCCGCGTCGGGGAGGGTCAGCAGACGCGAGCCCCGGAAGGCGGCGGCGGCCCGCCGGGCCATCCGGTACGAGACGAGCCGGTCGCGCCGCCCGTACACGAGGAGCGTCGGGGCGAGGACCCGCTCCGCCTGGCGCCACAGGCCCTGCTGGCCGCCCAGGGTGTAGGCGTCCACGATGCCGCGCGAGGAGCGGGCCATGACGTCCCAGAAGTACGGGAGCGCCATGCGGCGCTCCATCTCCTCGACGGCGTGCCGCAGTCCTTCGTCGGTGACGCGGCCCGGGTCCCCGTAGCAGAGGCCGAGGACGCCGCGGACCCGCTGCTCGGCCGTCCAGTCCCGGGTGAGCCGGGAGAAGAGGGGGGCGATGCCGGGGAGGGCGAGGAGCGCTGTCGGCCAGGCGCCGCGCTGGGCGCGCAGTTCGGGCAGGGCCGGGGAGATCAGGGTGAGGGTGCGCACCAGGTCCGGGCGGACGGCCGCGACGCGGGTGGCGACGGCGCCGCCCAGCGAGTTGCCGAAGAGGTGGACGGGGCCGCGGCCGCCGGCGTCCAGCAGCCGGATGACGGCCCGGGCGTGCCCGGTGACCGAGTAGTTGCCGTCGTCGGGCGGCGGGGAGTCGCCGAAGCCGGGCAGGTCGACGGCCTCGCCGTCCACGGTGTCCGCGAGCAGCGGCATCAGGGTCGACCAGTTCAGCGAGGAACCGCCGAGGCCGTGGACGTACAGGGCGGGCGGCAGACCGGGCCGGTCGCCGGGGCGGGCCCGCACGGTGAGCGTGAGCCCGGGGAGCGCGACGGAGCGCAGTTCCTCGCCGTCGGCGACCCGTACGGTGCGGATCCGGGACGCCGGGGGCGCGGCGGCGCTCCGGGTTTCCGGCAGCTCGGTCGAGGACATGGCCGCAATATTACGAGACGATCACGCGGCGGCGCGTGTGGGTGCGGTCACACGCGCGTGTGCGGAGGGGCGTTCCTGCTCATACGCTCGATGAGAGGGGCCGTCGCACCGGCCCGCCGCTCCCGTGCCGGAAGGAAGCGCATGACTGTCGATCCGACCGAGCCGGACACCTTCGCAGAGGAAGAGGACGCCGTGCTCGACGAGGAGATCCCGGAGGCCGACGCCGCCGAGCAGCAGACCGAACTGCAGCAGCGGGAGGACGAACCGCTCACGCACGTCGCGCACGAGTCGGCGAACGAGGCGGACGCGACCGAGCAGGCGCGGGTCGTCGCGCTCGACGAGGACGACTACCGCTGAGACCGGGCACCGGCCCGGACGGCACCGTCCCCGGTGACCGAGGACGGGTTCGGGGCCGTGGCGTCCGGCGCCGGCGGACGGGGCGTCCGAGCCGTGTGACGGGTGGCCGAGGACGGTCGACCGGCGCTCCGGCGCCGGCCGGCCGGCCGCTCCGTCCGTCCTCCGCACGCAACCGGCTGTCGACCAGGGCGTCCGGTCCGTGAAATTCTGCGTTCGCACCGCGCACAGCCGCGTTACCCAAAAGTACGATGGCGGCGCGTCGCGACAGCGCGCATGGATCGATTCTTGGGAGGCCGCGTGAGCGCCATCGAGCAGACAGAGGCAGCACGCCCTCGGGGCACGCGCCTGCCGCGACGTGCCCGACGGAACCAGCTCCTCGGCGCGGCCCAGGAGGTCTTCGTCGCCCAGGGCTACCACTCGGCGGCCATGGACGACATCGCCGAGCGCGCGGGCGTCAGCAAGCCGGTGCTCTACCAGCACTTCCCCGGGAAGCTGGAGCTCTACCTGGCCCTGCTCGACCAGCACTGCGAGGCGCTCCTGCAGTCCGTGCGGACGGCGCTGGCCTCCACCACGGACAACAAGCTGAGGGTCGCGGCCACCATGGACGCGTACTTCGCGTACGTGGAGGACGAGGGCGGCGCCTTCCGGCTGGTCTTCGAGTCCGACCTCACCAACGAGCCGGCCGTGCGCGAACGCGTGGACCGGGTGAGCCTGCAGTGCGCCGAGGCGATCTCCGACGTGATCGCGGAGGACACGGGCCTGTCCAAGGACGAGTCCATGCTGCTGGCCGTGGGCCTCGGCGGCGTCTCGCAGGTCGTCGCCCGCTACTGGCTGTCCAGCGAGTCCCCGATCCCCCGCGACAAGGCGGTGGCGCTGCTGACCTCGCTCGCCTGGCGCGGCATCGCCGGTTTCCCGCTGCACCCGTCGGAAGGCCAGCTGAGCGCCGAGGGTCACTGACCCTTCCGGACCCTCCCCGCCGGGGACATTCCCGCCGGCTGTTCGCTCCTGGCGTGCTGCGGCTGAGCCGTGCGCGTCCCCTCACCGGGCTAATGTGTGCAGCGTACGGCGCGGCAACCGCGCAACGCTGACCGTTCGGAGGGACATAGCCGTGGAGGTCAAGATCGGCGTGCAGCACGCACCCCGGGAGATCGTTCTGGAGAGCGGGCAGTCCGCCGAGGAGGTCGAGCGCGCGGTGGCCGACGCGCTGGCCGGCAAGGCGCAGCTGCTCAGCCTCTCGGACGAGAAGGGCCGCAAGGTCCTGGTCCCGGCCGAGAAGATCGCGTACGTGGAGCTCGGTGAGCCCGCGGTGCGCCGGGTGGGCTTCGGCGCGCTCTGAACCCCGATCCCGGCCCGGTCCGTGGATCCGCACGGAAAAAGGCCCGGTGGACCGTCTCGGTCCGCCGGGCCTTTTTCCGTCGGCGCCCGTGCGCCGCTCGGGGCGCGAAAGCGCCGGGTTCGTCCGGGTGTCCCCCTTTTGCCGCGTTCGGCCACGTCAGGGCGTACGGGGAGGATTGCCCTCGGAACGCGAAGGGTAGGTACGGCTGTGACCGCACCACCCGCCCCGCACCACTCGCGAGGTGATCCACCGTGTTCCTGGAAGCCCTCGGTTCCGCGCTGCTCGGTTTCGCCCTGGCCTGGGTGTTCGCGCATCGCCTGGCCGACCGCCTCCCCGCCCGGGGGATCGTTCTCGCCGCCGGCCCGCTCGGCGGGGTCTTCGGGGCGCTGGTGACGCACGGGGCGCTGGGCCCCGGTCACTTCCTGGCCACCCTCGTCGGGGCGGTCGCGGTGGCGGCGGTGCTGCTGTCGCTGCTGGTGCGCCCGTCGTCACGGCGGCTGCGCCGATCAGCCGGCCTCGGCCGGGGCGTGAACGGCGCCGCCCGTCCGTACCACCTCTGACGTCCGTCCGTGCGGAGCGCGCTCCGCACGGACCACTTCCCGGGCGGCGTACCGCTGCTGACGGGCCGTACCGGATCGCTGCCGAAGCTCCGGGGCGGTCGTCACCGCCGCCGCGGTCCGCTTCCCCGGTACGGGCCGGAGGGCCGTCCGGAGTCCCGCGACACGGCCCCCGGGGGCTCCGGCGGTCCTACGCGGCGAGGCCCAGCGCGGCCATCCGCTTGGTGTGCGCCTCGGTGATGCGGGAGAACATCCGGCCGACCTCCGCGAGGTCGAAGCCGTCGGCCACCCCGCCGACCAGCATGGTCGAGAGGGCGTCCCGCTCGGCCACGACGCGCTGCGCCTGCGAGAGGGCCTCGCCCATCAGGCGGCGCGCCCAGAGCGCGAGGCGTCCGCCGACCCGCGGGTCGGCGTCGATCGCGGCGCGGACCTTCTCCACGGCGAAGTTGCCGTGGCCGGTGTCGTCGAGGACGGAGAGCACCAGGGCGCGGGTGTCGGAGTCGAGCCGGGCGGCGACCTCCCGGTAGAAGTCACTGGCGATCGAATCGCCGACGTAGGCCTTGACCAGGCCCTCCAGCCAGTCGGACGGGGCGGTCTGGCGGTGGAAGTCGTCGAGCGCCTTGGCGAAGGGCTCCATCGCGGCGGTCGGCTCGGCGTCGACGGCGGTGAGCCGGTCGCGGAGCCGCTCGAAGTGGTGGAACTCGGCGGAGGCCATCTTCGCCAGCTCGGCCTTGTCCGCGAGGGTCGGCGCCAGCTTGGCGTCCTCGGCCAGCCGCTCGAAGGCCGCCAGCTCGCCGTAGGCGAGGGCGCCGAGGAGGTCGATCACGGCGGCCCGGTACTGCGGCTCGGCGGATGCCGTCGCCCAGTCCTTGGCGGCGATCCCGGTGGGTGTGGCGTTGTCAGGCGTCTCCATGCAGCGCACAATAGCCCGCCCGCACGGCGCCCGAAGGCCCTGGTCAGTCAGTGTGACCGTGCCCTCATCCCGTTTTCTCCCAACACACCTGCGCGATTCCGGGGTACAGTGATAAAGCGCCTGCTGAGTATGCGGACATGCTTTCGCGTGTTCGGACGTATTCGGTGGGCCGACTCATGAATGAGGATGCCCGGTCGGTGGCCCGATCGGCTCCGGCCCGACAGCCCTTCCGGCGGACCCGCGGAAGGGTCACCCTCAGCGGTACGACGCTCGAGCGACGGCAGTGGTCCCGTGTCACCCGGCAGTGATCTTCCCGATCCGGCCCGGAAGCGTCCCGGCACGGTGAGACCCCCTTCGTTCGCCTCGTCCCGCGTCTCACAGAAGAGGCAGCACCCTGACTACGACTTTCCGAGAGCTCGGAATCCTCCCCGAGACGGCCGAGGCCCTTGAGGCCGTCGGCATCGTCACCCCCTTCCCCATCCAGGAGATGACCCTGCCGGTCGCCCTCACCGGCACCGATGTCATCGGCCAGGCCAAGACCGGCACGGGCAAGACCCTCGGCTTCGGTCTGCCGATCCTGGAGCGCGTCACCGTCCCCAGCGACGTGGAGGCCGGCCGCGCCACGCCCGAGCAGCTGACCGACGCCCCGCAGGCGCTCGTCGTCGTGCCCACCCGCGAGCTGTGCCAGCAGGTCACCAACGACCTGCTGACCGCCGGCAAGGTGCGCAACGTCCGCGTGCTCGCCATCTACGGCGGCCGGGCGTACGAGCCCCAGGTCGAGGCGCTGAAGAAGGGCGTCGACGTCGTCGTCGGCACCCCCGGCCGTCTGCTCGACCTGGCGGGCCAGCGCAAGCTCGACCTCTCCCACGTCAAGGTCCTCGTCCTGGACGAGGCGGACGAGATGCTCGACCTGGGCTTCCTGCCCGACGTCGAGAAGATCATGAACATGCTGCCGCCGAAGCGTCAGACCATGCTGTTCTCGGCCACCATGCCGGGCGCGGTCATCGGCCTCGCCCGCCGCTACATGTCGCAGCCGACGCACATTCGCGCCACCTCGCCCGACGGCGAGGGCGTGACCGTCGCCAACATCAAGCAGCACGTCTACCGCGCGCACAACATGGACAAGCCGGAGATGGTCTCCCGCATCCTGCAGGCCAACGGCCGCGGGCTCGCGATGATCTTCTGCCGCACCAAGCGCACGGCCGCCGACATCGCCGAGCAGCTGGAGCGTCGCGGCTTCGCCTCCGGCGCGGTCCACGGCGACCTCGGCCAGGGCGCCCGCGAGCAGGCGCTGCGCGCCTTCCGCAACGGCAAGGTCGATGTGCTCGTCTGCACCGACGTCGCCGCGCGTGGCATCGACGTCGAGGGCGTCACGCACGTCATCAACTACCAGTCGCCGGAGGACGAGAAGACGTTCCTCCACCGCGTGGGCCGCACCGGCCGCGCGGGTGCGAAGGGTACGGCGGTGACGCTGGTCGACTGGGACGACATCCCGCGCTGGCAGCTCATCAACAAGGCGCTCGGTCTGGACTTCCACGACCCGGTCGAGACCTACTCGAGCTCCCCGCACCTGTTCGAGGAGCTGGACATCCCGGCGGGCACCAAGGGCATCCTGCCCCGCGCCGAGCGGACCCGTGCGGGTCTGGGCGCGGAGGAGCTGGAGGACCTGGGCGAGCCGGGCGGCCGGCGCGGCCGCGGTGGCCGCGAGCAGAAGCCGGCGGCCGAGGAGCGTCCGGAGGAGCGCACGCGGACCCCGCGCCAGCGTCGCCGGACCCGGGGCGGCGGCGGCACCCTCGCCGACGCGCCCGCGACGGCCGACGCCACGGTGACGGCCGCTCCGGCGGAGGCCCCCGCGGCTCCCGCCGAGGAGGCTCCGGCCGGTCCCCGTACCCCGCGCCGCCGTCGCCGTACGCGCGGCGCCGGTACGGGCACGGTGCCGGTGGCCCACGCCGCCACGCCCGCCGCCCCCGTCAAGGAGACCGCTTCGGTGGCTCCGGCGGTGGAGACCCCGCGGACCGAGGTACGCCAGGTGATCGAGGCCCCGCAGGCCGCCGAGGCACCGAAGGCCACCGAGGACCGCAAGACCGCCGAGGCACCGAGCACCGAGGCTGTCCGGAAGCCCGAGGCCGCCGAGGCCCCGGTCGACGAGCAGTCGAAGCGGGCCCCGCGCCGCCGCGGCCGGACCGCCCGCCCGGAGGCCCCCGCGGCCCCGGCCGCCGAGGTCGTGGCGCCCGCGCCGCGCCGCCGCCGGCCGCGCATCGTGCGCCCGGCGGAGGACACCGTGTCCTTCCAGACGGTCGAGACCGCCGCCGCGGCGCTGCGTGCGGAGGCCGCTGCCGCCGCCGCGGCTCGTACGGAGGCGCCGAAGGCCGCCGCCGAGGCACCGCAGGCCGTCCGGGCCCAGACGCCGGCCCAGGCCCAGGCACCGGCGGAGGAGGCCCCGAAGGCCCCGCGCACCCGCCGTGCCGCCCGCCGCGCCGCCGGCTCCCCCGTGACCGCCACCGCGCCGGCCGAGGCCGCCGTCGTGACGGAGACCGCCGAGGCACCGGTGGAAGAGGCTCCGAAGGCCCCGCGCACCCGCCGCACCGCGCGCCGCGCCGCCGGCTCCCCGGTCACCACGACCGCGCCGGCCGAGGTCATCGTCGTGGCGTCCGCCCCGGAGCAGGCCGCTCCCGAGCAGGAGGCCGTCGCCGAGGTCCCGGCGCCGCGCACCCGTCGTACCGCCAAGAAGGCCGTCGCCGCGGAGGTCACCGAGGCACCCGAGGCCACCGAGGAAGCCCCCAGGACCACGCGCCGCCGCACCACCAAGAAGGCCGTCGCCGCCGACGTCACCGAGGCACCCGAAGTCACCGAGGAAGCCCCCAAGACCACCCGGCGCCGCACCACCAAGAAGGCCGTCGCCGCCGACGTCACCGAGGCACCCGAGGCCACCGAGGAAGCCCCCAAGACCACGCGCCGCCGCACCACCAAGAAGGCCGTCGCCGCCGACGTCACCGAGGCACCCGAAGTCACCGAGGAAGCCCCCAAGACCACCCGGCGCCGCACCACCAAGAAGGCCGTCGCCGCCGAGGCGCCCGCCGCTTCCGAGCCCCAGACGGCGGCCCCCCGCCGCCGGGTGACGAAGAAGGCCGCCGCGGCGGAGTCCGCCCCGGTGGCGGCCGAGGAGGCCCCGAAGGCCACGCCTCGTCGCCGTACGACCAAGAAGGCGGCGGCCGAGCCGGAGAGCTGATCTCCCGCACGTCACGCGCCTCGCGGCCCGGTTCCGGATGCTCCGGAACCGGGCCGCGGCCGTGTCCGCCGGTGGGCGCGCCGCGGGTGTGCCGTCCGGTCGGGCCACGCCCGGTGGCCAGGGCTACAGTCCAGACATGAGCAAGCCCCGGACCCTCGTGCTGCCGCCCCGCACCCGTGCCCGCCGTCTCGTCACCGCGCGGGGCGACTTCGCGGTGCTCGACACCGCACCGGCGGGCGAGCGGCGCGGAACGGTCCTCCTGCTGCCGGGCTACACCGGCAGCAAGGAGGACTTCCTCGCCCTGCTCGGGCCGCTCGGCGAGGCCGGTTACCGGGCGGTGGCCGTGGACGGCCGCGGCCAGCACGAGTCGCCGGGCCCCCGGGGCCGGGCCGCCTACCGGCGACGGGCACTCGCCCTCGACACGGCGGCGCAGGCCGGGGCCCTCGGCAACGGTCCGGTGCACCTGCTCGGCCACTCCTTCGGCGGTCTCGTGGCCCGCTCGGCCGCCACCCTCGCGCCGGACGCCTTCCTGTCGCTCACCCTGCTGTCCTCGGGGCCCGGCCGGGTGGCACGGGCCCAGCGGATCCGGGTCCGCGCCCTGCGGGGCGCCCTCGCCGTCCTGCCGAAGGAACAGGTGTGGGCGGCGACGCGCTGGCTCGACAGCCGGGGCGAGGAACCCGAGGCGGCCGACCCCCCGGAGATCGTGGGTTTCCTGCGGCGCCGCTGGATGCGGACGCGGATCTCCCAGCTGGCGGGGGCGGGGCGGCTGCTGCTGCGGGACCCGGACGGTACGGCGGAACTCGCCGCCCTGCGGATGCCGCTGCACATCGTCTACGGCTCCGACGAGATGGTCTGGCCGCCGGCCGAGCTGGCGGCCGCGGCGGCCCGTACGGGGGCGCACCACACGGTTCTGCCGGGCGCGGGCCACTCCCCCAACGTCTCGCATCCGAAGGAGCTGGCCGACCGTCTGACGGCGTTCTGGCAGCGGGCCGACGCCCCCGTCCGGGTGGGTACGGCCCCCTGAGGCCTTCGGCGCCCTGGGACGTCCGGTGCCCGGAACGCCGCCGTCAGTACTGTGACCGGAGGTGCTGCCAGAAGCCGTCGCGCAGCGCCCGCCGCAGGGCGGCGTGGCCGCGCAGTGAGCGGCTGAGCAGCCCCTCGGCCTCCATCAGGAGATCTTGGTCGACGGGCCCGGGGAGGTAGGGATCACCGGGCAGGAGCTCGGCGAGCTGGTCCCGGCCCCGTTCGGCGAGCCAGGTGGCGGCGATCCGGGCGCCGATGAAGCGGACCTCGTCGCGGGAGGGCGGGGGCTCGCCCTCGTTCTCGTACATCGTGACGGGCCGGCGGGTCACGTACGGCCGGCAGAAGTCGAGGTCGAAGGTGCGCTGGCTGTCGACCTCCCAGAGCAGTGCCTCGGCCTGGTTGCGGCCCTCGGCGGCCTCGATGCCCCAGAGGTGCACGCGGGCCCCGTAGCCCTGCGCGGCCTCCACGGCGGAGACCAGGTCCTCGTCGCCGCCGACGAGCGCCGCGTCGCTGATGGCACGGTGGCGGGCGAGGGACTCCAGATCGCTGCGGATGAGGGAGTCGACGCCCTTCTGCTGGTTGTTGGCGTTGAGGTTGCCGAGGCGGACCTTGACGTCGGGGAGTTCCGCGATGGCCTGCTGCTCGGGGGTGTGGATGCGGCGGCGGGCGCCGTCGTACCAGTAGACACGCAGGAGACGGCTGTCCGCGAAGATCGTGCGCGCCTTGTCGATGAAGGCGTCGATGAGGCCCTCGGCGTCGAGGTCGAAGGAGCGCCGGTCCTCGGTTCCCGCCACCAGCAATCCGGCCGCAGCATGGACGTAACCCGCGTCCACGAAGATGGCGTGGGTGGAGGGCGTTTTGGCGACCTCCGCCAGCATGCGCTGCAGGAGTTCGTTGGTGCGTTCCAGGCGTGCGTCGAGCGCGCGCAGGCGGGCGTCGGCGGCCGGGTCGCGGGGAGCGGAGGGAGGGGTGGGACCGGTGTCCTCGTCGCGGGCGGGGCCGGGAGGCGGTGCCGTCGGCGGGTCCGAAGGCAGGGGCGCGGCCGGGGTGGCGGAGGAGGTGGTCCGAGCGTCGTCGTTCATACGCGCCTCATTCTCCGCCGGACGCGCCCTACCCGCCAGTAGTTAGCCATCCGAAAATTTTCCTTAGCGTAAGGAATGTTTGCAGGATGCATCTCGTTGAACCCGTATGTCACACAGTTCTCCACCAGGAGGATCAACTCAGACGAAGGGAGAAGCCTGTGCGCTTCGAAATTCTGCGACTCGACGACGTCGACGGCACGCCCGTGGACAGGACCGTCGTGGACGCCGCCTCCGTCAACGGGATCGTGCAGCAGGCCGCAGCGATCGGCCAGCGCATCTGGATCCGACCCGCCGAGACCTCGGCCTTGTAACAGGCCTGACGGTCCACATAACGCACCGCGCCCCCGCGTGGACTCCGCCCAGACGGAATCCGCACGGGGGCGCAGTGGTGTCCTGGGGCGGGGCGCGGACGGGAGCCCGCGCGGGTCAGGCGCCCCGGATCACCTGGGTGACGCCGTTGATGATCTGCTGCACGGCGATGGCCGAGAGCATCATGCCGGCGAGGCGCGTCACGAGCACCACGCCTCCGTCCTTGATGACCCGGATGATCAGCAGCGAGTAGCGCATGGTCAGCCAGAGGACGAGGTGCATGGCCACGATGGCCGCCCAGACGGAGATCTGCGCGCTCGCGCTGTCCGCGTGCTGCACGGCGAGGATCACGGACACGATCGCGCCCGGCCCGGCGAGGAGCGGCATGCCGAGCGGGACGAGCGCGACGTTCACGTCCTTGGTCTGCTTGGGCTCGTCGGTCTTTCCGGTGAGCAGGTCGAGCGCGATGAGCAGGAGCAGCAGGCCGCCCGCGATCATCAGGGCGGGGACGGAGACGTGCAGGTAGGCGAGGATCTGCTGCCCGAGGATGCCGAAGACGGTGATGACGCCGAACGCCACGGCGACGGCCTGCCACGCCATCCGGCGCTGCACCTTGGTGGCGCGGCCGGAGGTCAGGGCGAGGAAGATCGGGGTGATTCCCGGGGGATCCATGATCACGAAGAGGGTCAGGAAGAGCGAGCCGAAGACGGCGACGTCGAACACGGTGGGGTGCCTTGCGGGGAGAGGTGGATCGGTTGCGGAGGACGCCCCCACCGTCGGAATCTGTGATTCCGCCGTAGGGGCGCGCGTGCCCGCCACAGGCGAGCAAGGGCGTGTGCCGCCTTGCTCACCGGCGTCGAGCGGACATGAAGCTGTACGGGGCGGGGCGGGGTGCCGCGGGACCCGTGGGGTGGGCGCTGCGGACCGGGAGCGCCGTGGCCCTGACGTCCGGGCAGCCGCCCCGCGAACGGGCCGGGTGCCGTCCGTCACGAGCCGCGAGGCCCTGCCGGACGGCAGCCCGAGCGGGTCCGTGGCGAGGTCGCGGGGCCGGAAGGCCCGTACGAACCCGCCCGCCGAGCCGGGAGCCCGGAGGCCCGTACGGACCGGCCACCGGAGTCCGAGGACCCGTGCGCCACCCATCGATCGAGCCGACCGGCCGCCTGCCGGGCGCACGGCCCGTCCGGCGGACCCGACCGCAAGCCCGACGAGCGGACCGGCATCCGAGCCACCCTGGGCCTCGACCGGGGAGCCGCCCGGGGTAACCCGCCGGAAACCCGAGTCCGTCGCCGTACCGGACGACGGGGCTACGGGCCGACCCGCGACCGCCGGGGTTCGCTCCCTCGGCGCGATGGGGGGTCGACCGCCAGGTTGTCCCGGAGGCCCGTACGCACCGACCGACCGAGCCGGCCTGGTGACCGGATCGCGCTCGCGTCCCGGTCACGCCGGTCCGGCCGGAGCCGGGCGTCGCGGCCGTACGGCGCCCGAAGGGGCGACCCGCCCCGCCGGAGGCACCGCGCCCTGTGGGGCTAGGCGGCTCCCCCGGTGCCGGGGACCGGGAACGCGCCGGTGGCGCGGCGGATGATCTCGCCGTAGATCTCGGGGTCGGTGGTGTACTCGCCGAGTCCGCACGTCTTGCGGCTGCCGTGGTAGTCGCTCGAGCCCGTCGTCAGCAGACCCAGCTCCTTCGCGAGGCCCCGCAGCCGGGCGCGTGTCGGCTCGTCGTGGTCCATGTGGTCGACCTCGATGCCGTCGAGCCCCGCCTCGGCCAGCCGGGCTATCGCGGCCTCGGGGACGCACGCGCCGCGCTTGACCGCCAGGGGGTGCGCGAAGACGGTGACGCCGCCGGCCGCCTTGACCAGCCGGATCGCCTCGAAGGGGTCCAGCTCGTGCTTCCGGACGTGGGCGCGGCCGCCGTCGGCGAGCCACTGCGGCGTGAACGCGCCGGACACGTCCGGTACGACCCCGAGCTCGACGAGGGCCTCGGCGACGTGCGGGCGGCCGACGGAGCCGTCTCCGGCGATGCGGGCGACCTGGTCCCAGGTGAGGGGAACGCCGAGGTCCTGGAGCTTCTCGACCATGGCGCGGGCGCGCGGCACACGGTCGTCACGGACGAGTTCGCGCTCGGCGAGGAGCGTGGGCTCCTCCGGGTCGAAGAGGTACGCGAGCATGTGGAGGCCGATGCCGTCGAGGCGGCAGGACAGCTCGGCCCCGGTGACGAGGGTCAGGCCCTCGGGCAGGGCGGCGATCGCCTCGGCGTGGCCGCGGGTCGTGTCGTGGTCGGTGAGCGCGACGACGTCGAGGCCGGCCGCGCCGGCCTTGCGGACAAGTTCGGCCGGACTGTCGGTGCCGTCGGACGCCGTGGAGTGGGTGTGCAGATCGATGCGCACGACGCGGGACTCCAGGGGCTCGGCACGGACGGAGGGACACTCCAGCATAACGGGCGATTCGCACGCTCTTGTACGGAGCCGGTGGCGCCCACGCCTGTTACGCGGACGCCCCGTCAGGACGACCGGCCGGGCTCCCGTGGGAGCCGCCCCTGCGCTCGCGGGACGGTGCCGGCGAGGCGGCTTCGGTCGTGTCCCGGGCCTCAGGAGAGCAGTCGCGGGGTGAGCGCCCCGCAGGGCAGCAGTTCGACCTCGGCACCCGCGTCGCGCAGATCCGTCAGGACCAGCTCGTCGTACATGAGCAGGCCGGACTGCTCGGGCCAGACGATCGCCCACAGCCAGAGGCCACGCGCCTCGCCGGCGAACACGGCGCGGTCGTGCGGGGCGCCGGTGACGTGCCAGAGCGGGGTGGGTCGCCCGGCGGCGAGCACTTTCGCCTGGGGCGGTTTGTCGATGGCCATGCCGGGGCCGGGGTCGGGGCCGTCGATCCCGGCGTACCGGGCACCGAGGCCGACGCCGAGCTCCTCGGCGATCAGGAGCAGCTCGCCGATTCCGCCGAGCGGGCCGGGCCCCGAGCAGGCGACGGCGGTCGCGCGTCCGCCGCTGCGGTCGTCCCCGGCGTACGCGACACCGGTGAACAGCCAGCCGACGGGCAGCGGCCACGGCATCCAGACCGGGACGTGGGACCGGTGGACGACGACGCCGAGGGCTTCGACGCTGGGCGGGATCACGGGCTGGAGCGGATGCACCGAGCCGTGGACATCACACTGCCAGGAGTCGGCGAAGAGACCGGGCGCCCTGACCCGGCCACCGCACTTCGGGCAACTGGGTTCGCCCCTCATAGGGCTCAACGGTCCTACCCCATCCGCTCCGCGTCAAGGACGCCTCCGGATGATCACCCGTCCGGCGGGAGCCGTTCACCCTCGGTACTCCCGGCGCCGCCGGGGAGGGCGGACGCGCAGCGCGTCCGCCCCTCACTCGCCGTGACCGCCCCGGACCGGGGCAGCGGGCGGCGCCCCGTGGCCGCGGGCCGGACTCGTCCCGAACTCCTCGCGGTGGCGCGGAGGTTCAGTCCAGGTTCACGGAGCGTCGCAGCGGGTCGCGCAGGTCGGTGCCCTGGATGAGCCAGCGCTCCTCCAGGGCCTGGGCCCCGTGCACCCGCTTCCAGGCGGCCTCGTTCGCGGTCATGGGCAGCAGCGGCAGGAAGCGCACCGGGTCCATGGGGTGGTCGAGCTCCAGATCCTCGACGAGGCCGCCGGACTCGGCGACGAGGACGGAGCTGAAGGGGGCGCCGGGCCAGAGCGGTTCGCCGACGTCGAGCGACGCGCCCGGGGCGACGACCACTCCCTCGACCTGCGGGGTCGCGGCGAGGACGGCCAGCGGGCGCAGCACCTTGTCGGTCTCGGCGAGTCCGCCGCGCACGGTGAGGACGAGTTCCGCGCGGGGGCCCTTGACGGGGTCGGCGAGGGCGGAGGTGGGGTCGGCCATCGGTTGTGCGGACATGCCGAGGGTGGCGTACCGCACGAGATCGCCGTCCATGAAGCGGAGCACCTCGATCCGGTCCGTGCCGAGGAACGTCACCGCGGCCCTCGCGTCCGGTTCGCCGAGCGCCGTGCGCAGCCGGGCCTCGACCAGTGCAAGAACTTCTCCCATGCGGCGAGCATAGATCCCGTCGGGAATGGGCAAGGGACGGGATTGACCCTCGGTCGGCTGATAGTGTTGGCCACTGGTCGGGATTCCCGACTGCTCGTCACACGTCATCCCTCACGAGGGACCGGCCGGAGGAGGTGGGACTGCGATGGACCGAAGTCGGTCGGGCAGTACCAGCCGCTCTTTCGCCGCTCCGTACTCGAGCCCGGTGCGCTGCACCCTCCGGTGACCCGGGGTCCGTTCGGACCCGACCTCTCCGGCATCTCGCACGACGGAAGAGCACTTTCGCCTTTGCCTGTCTGTAGCGAACGCCGTCACCGCGCCCTGCCGGTGCCGCCCGCTTTGTGGACGACGTAGCTCCACGTCCTCATTCCGGGCTGTGCCACGTGTCGCGCGCCGACGGCCTCTCCGTGAAGGAGCATGCCCATGTCGATGATTCGTGACCTGCGCGCCGCCGTCCGTCCGGGCCTGCGCCACTCCCTGCGCAAGACGCCCACCACGTACACCGCTTACGACCCGACGCGTGACCACTCCGCCTCCAGTGCCGTGGTCGACTGCGCCGTCTACCGCGACGGGCTCCGCGTCGAGGACCGCGACTGCCTGACGCCCCGGGGCGCGATGCGTCACGTCCGCGAGAGCGGCGGCTTCGCGTGGATCGGCCTGCACGAGCCGACCGAGGCCGAATTCGCGGTCATCGCCGCCGAGTTCGGGCTGCACCCGCTGGCCGTCGAGGATGCCGTGCACGCCCACCAGCGGCCCAAGCTGGAGCGGTACGACGACACCCTCTTCACCGTCTTCAAGACGATCCACTACGTGGAGCACACCGAACTGACCGCGACCAGCGAGGTCGTCGAGACGGGTGAGGTCATGTGCTTCACCGGCCCCGACTTCGTCATCACCGTCCGGCACGGCGGCCAGGGCTCCCTGCGCAACCTCCGCCACCGCCTCCAGGGCGAGCCCGAGCTCCTCACCAAAGGGCCGTCCGCCGTCCTGCACGCCATCGCCGACCACGTGGTGGACGGCTACATCGCGGTCGCCGACGCCGTGGAACTGGACATCGACCAGCTGGAGATCGATGTCTTCTCACCCGCGACGAAGGGCTCCACACGCGGTACGGACACGGGGCGCATCTACCAGCTCAAGCGTGAGGTGCTGGAGTTCAAGCGGGCGGTGACCCCGCTGCTGCGCCCGATGCAGCTGCTGAGCGAGCGTCCGATGCGGCTCGTGGACCCCGACATCCAGAAGTACTTCCGTGACGTCGCCGACCACCTCGCCCGCGTCCAGGAGCAGGTCGTGGGATTCGACGAGCTCCTGAACTCGATCCTCCAGGCCAATCTGGCGCAGGCCACCGTCGCCCAGAACGAGGACATGCGCAAGATCACCTCGTGGGCGGCCATCGTGGCCGTCCCGACGGCGGTCTGCGGTGTGTACGGCATGAACTTCGACCACATGCCCGAGCTGCACTGGAAGTACGGCTACCCGATGGTCCTCACCGGCATCATCGCGGTCTGCTTCACCATCCACCGCACCCTGAAGCGCAACGGCTGGCTGTAGGCCGCGAGCGGCCGGCCGTCCTCCTCAGGCCTGGAGGGCGGCTCTCAGCAGTCCGTACACGTGGTCGGTCTCGGGCACGAGCGCGGCCTCGATCTCGTCGTCCGTGCGGCCGGCCAGGGTGAGCTCCTGTATCCGCCGGAACAGGAGGCGGTCGGCGGCGGCGATCTGCGCGGCGGCGGCCCGGGCCTCGATCGCCGTGACGCTTCCCGAGCCCCCCTCCCGCTCCTCCCCCTCCTCTCCCTCCGCCTCGGAGGCGGCGACGAGCGCTCGGGCGAGGGCCTCCTCGCGCAGGTCGTGCAGCTCGCGCAGCCGGGCGGTGAGCGTCGGGCTGTCCGCGATCATGCGGGCGAACTCGGGGCCGGTGAAGCCGGCGACCGGGCTGTGCTCCGCGAGCGTGGCCCGGAACGCCCGCTCGAGCGCCGTGAGCGGCGCCTCGCCCGGCTCGCGGTCCGCGACGGTACGGGCGAGGCCCTGGGTGAAGGCCTCGTGATGGTCGAGGGCCAGGTCCTCCTTGCGCGGAAAGTAGTTGGTCACCGTCTTCTTGGCGACGCGGGCCGCGTGCGCGATCTCGGTGATGGTCGTCTGCTCGAACCCCTGCTCGACGAAGAGCCGGGTGGCGCAGTCGGAGATCAGCTGCCGTGTCTCCTGCTTCTTGGACTCCCGGAGTCCCAGCTCGGTACTCATGAGGGAATCTTACACCCGGCGCAAAATTAGTCTTGCGCTACTCGGGCGCCTCTGCGTAAAGTTACATCCGTCGCAATATTCCTCCCGAGCCAAAGGACGTCATCCGCCCATGCGCGCCCTCGACGCCACCCCGTTCGCCCGCCGGGCGGACGCCACTTCCGAGCCCGCCGCCCCGACCACCCCCGGCACGGCCGCGGGAGCCACCGCGAGCCTTTCCGCGCTCTCCCCCCTCTCCGGCCCGCCCGCCGTGCGGGGCCGTGGAGCCGAGCTCCGCGCCCCCGCCCAGCGCCCGATACCGCGCGGCCGCGGCACCAAGGCGGCCCGGCCCCTCCACCGGGCTCCGCGTCGCACGTTCTGAAGCGTCACCCTCCGCCCCCCCGCCCCACCACCACGCCCGGCCGCAGCCGTAGCCGCACCCACCACGCCAGGAGTCCCGTGAACGTCACCACTTCCACCCTCTCCCTCACCGTCGCCGATGTGGACGCCTCGCGTGAGTTCTTCCGGACCCACCTCGGCTACGAGGTCGCGATGGCCGCCGAGGGCTTCGCCTCGCTTTCGCGGGGCGAAGCCGACCCGGCCGCCGACATCGTGCTGCTGCGGACGGGCACGGAGGTCCTGCCCCCGGAGCAGCGGCACCGGCGGGCGGAGGGTGTCATCCTGGCGTTCACCGTCAGCGGGCTCGACGCCGAGGAGCGCCGGCTGCGCGAGGCCGGAGCGCCGATCACCATGCCGCTGCGCGAGGAGCCGTGGGGGGAGCGGCTGTTCCAGATGACGGATCCGAACGGCATAGTCGTCCAGCTCGTCGAGTGGGTCACCCCGTCGAACCCGGTCTAGGAGCGGCCCGCGTCAAGGAGGGGAGCCCGGGGCGGAGGAGCGGGGGCGCGGCGCGGACGGCCCGGCGCCGCGGGGCGGTCGGCCGATAGGCTGCCGCCATGACCGACACGCTGCTCACCGGCGCCCTCGTCGAGGAGGCCACGAAGAAGTCCGGCCTCGTGTGGGTGCGGGGCACGGGCCCCGCCCGCGCGCTCTGGCACGTCTGGCACGACGGTGCCGCGTACGTCGTCGGCGACGGCCCCGGCGAGCAGCCGCTGCCCGGCCTGGCCGACGGCGGTACGGCCGAGGTGACCGTGCGCAGCAAGGACAAGGGCGGCCGGCTGGTGTCCTGGACGGCCTTCGTACGGGAGATCCCGGCGGGCTCCGAGGAGTGGGACGCGGCCGTGGCCGAGCTGAAGGGCAAGCGGCTGAACGCTCCGGACGGCGAGGCGATGCCGGGGCGCTGGGCGCGCGAGTGCCGGGTGCTGCGGCTGGAACCGCGTGCGGCGACGACGGAGCTGCCGGACGGCTCCCTGGCCGCCGCACCGCTGCCCACCGGGGCGACGACCCGCCGCCCGGTGCCGGCGGCCCTGCCGAAGCTGCTGCTCCGCAAGCGCCGCGCCTGAACGGCCCCGGCACCGGGACGGTACTCGGCCGGGCGGACGGACGGCCAGGCGCGGGGCGCGCCTGAGCGGCCCTGACGCCGGGATGTTCCGCGGCCGGGCGGACGGCTAGGCGCGCGGAAGCTGCTTGCCGTAGTCGAGGGTCTCCTCCTTCGACGGCGCGGTGAGCGGGAAGTCCTTGTTCCACTCGGAGAGCACCACGAGGCCCGCTCCCCCGCCCCGGGCCAGCCGGAGCGGGTACGGGGTGCCGTCCAGCGCCACGTCGAGCGTGCCGCCCTCGCCGCCCTGGCCGCCCTTGACCTTGATCGTGCGGGTGCCGCCGATCTGGTCACGGTCGCCCTTGACGGCCTCGCCGTGGATGCCGATCAGACCGTCGAGGAGGAGGTCCATGTCGGTGAAGCCGCGCAGCCGCGGGTAGGAAGGATCGTCCTGCGGGACCTTCACGTACTTGTCGTCGAGCTTGTCGGCGGCCTCGGAGTCGGACTCGGTCGGCTCGCCGGACGCCTTGTCGTCGTGGGTCCAGAATCCGGCGTCGGCCTTCATGTAGAGCGCGTCGCCGACGCGGAGCAGCTCGAAGGTGCTGTTCTTCGTCCGCACCGAGCCGGTGGCACCGTCCTGCTTGAGCCGCATGTCGAGCTTGTACGTGCCGCCCTTGCTGACGAAGGTGCCGGCGAGCCGCACGGCCCGGGCCTCGTCCGCCGCCGAACGGGCCTTCCGCTCGATCTCGGGCGCGGAGAGCCGGCCGACCCCGTTGGTCCCCTCGTCCGGGTCGGCGGCGCAGGCGGCGAGCCCCACCGTCAGACCCGCGCAGAGCGCCAGCGGGGCGACGGCTCTGCGCAGCCGTGCCGCTTGGACGCGCGCTGCCGGGGTACGCGATGACGGGACGAGGACGGTCATCTGCGCTGCCTCTCGTGTCGGTGGGGGGCCCGCGGGCATGCCCGTCGGGGCGCGGGGGCGAGGGTCGCCGCTCACGGCCGGGCGAGCGCCGGGGCCGGTTGGGGGGAACGGCAGACGCAGCGTACCCGGGCCGGGGGACCGCTCCTGCGGCAGCCGTACGGAGGTGCTGCCGGAGCGGGGCGGAACGGCACGGGCTAGCCTGAAACCGGCAAAGCCCGGCAACGGCTCTGCGAGAACCGGAATCGTGCGGCACCGAGGAGGCGCGTGGCATGGCGGCAGGCGCCCCCCGCATCTTCGTCTCCCACCTGGCCGGTGTCCCGGTCTTCGACCCGGTCGGCGACCAGGTGGGCCGGGTCAGCGATCTCGTGGCCATGCTGCGGGTGGGACGCAGGCCTCCCCGGTTGCTCGGGATGGTGGTGGAGGTGCTCAGCCGCCGCCGGGTGTTCGTGCCGATGACCCGCATCACCGGTGTGGAGTCGGGCCAGGTCATCACCACGGGTGTGGTGAACATGCGCAGGTTCGAGCAGCGGCCGACGGAGCGGCTCGTCCTCGGTGAGCTGCTGGACCGGCGGGTGCGGCTCGTGGGCCCGGACGGGCGGGAGGGCGAGGAGGTCACCGTCCTCGACGTGTCGATCCAGCAGCTGCCGGCTCGCCGGGACTGGGAGATCGACAAGGTCTTCGTGCGGCGAGGCAAGGGCGGGGCGTTGCGCCGGAAGGGCGAGACGCTGACCGTGGAGTGGTCGGCCGTCAGCGGATTCTCCCTGGAGGAGCACGGCCAGGGCGCCGAGAACCTGGTCGCGACCTTCGAGAAGCTGCGGCCCGCCGACCTGGCCAACGTGCTGCACCACCTGTCGCCCAAGCGGCGCGCCGAGGTGGCGGCGGCGCTGGACGACGACCGGCTCGCGGACGTCCTGGAGGAGCTGCCCGAGGACGACCAGATCGAGATCCTGGGCAAGCTGAAGGAGGAGCGGGCGGCCGACGTCCTGGAGGCGATGGACCCGGACGACGCGGCCGACCTGCTGTCGGAGCTGCCGGAGGAGGACAAGGAGCGGCTGCTGACGCTGATGCGGCCGGACGACGCGGCGGACGTGCGGCGGCTCATGGCGTACGAGGAGCGCACGGCGGGCGGTCTGATGACCACGGAGCCCATCGTGCTGCGGCCGGACGCCACGGTGGCGGACGCGCTGGCCCGGGTGCGGCAGCAGGACCTGTCCCCCGCGCTCGCCGCCCAGGTGTACGTGTGCCGGCCGCCCGACGAGACGCCGACGGGGAAGTACCTGGGCACGGTGCACTTCCAGCGGCTGCTGCGCGACCCGCCGTTCACGCTGGTCGGCGCGCTGGTGGACAGTGACCTGCCGCCGCTCGGCCCGGCCACCCCGCTGCCGGCGGTGACCAGCTATTTCGCCGCGTACAACCTGGTGGCGGCGCCGGTGGTGGACGAGAGCGGTTCGCTGCTGGGCGCGGTCACCGTGGACGACGTACTGGACCATCTGCTGCCGGAGGACTGGCGGGAGACGGAGTTCCACGAGGAGGGGGTGCAGGGTGGCTGACCGGACGCAGGAGCGCGACCGCGAGCAACGGGAGCGGCAGCTGCCGAGGATCCGGCTCGACCAGCCCCGGATCCGGCGGCCCCGGCTGCTGCCGGAGTACGACCCCGAGGCCTTCGGGCGGCTGTCGGAGCGGATCGCCCGCTTCCTGGGGACGGGCCGGTTCATCGTCTGGATGACGGTGATGATCATCGCGTGGGTGGTGTGGAACGTCTCCGCGCCGGCCGGGCTGCGCTTCGACGAGTACCCGTTCATCTTCCTGACCCTGATGCTCTCCCTCCAGGCCTCGTACGCGGCTCCGCTGATCCTGCTCGCGCAGAACCGGCAGGACGACCGGGACCGGGTGAACCTGGAGCAGGACCGGAAGCAGAACGAGCGGTCGATCGCGGACACCGAGTACCTGACGCGGGAGATCGCGGCCCTGCGGATGGGCCTGGGGGAGGTCGCCACGCGGGACTGGATCCGTTCGGAGCTCCAGGATCTGGTGAAGGAGCTGGAGGACCGGGATCTATTCCCGTCCGGGGGCGGCCGGCACAGTGACGTACCCGACCGTTGACAGCCCTTTCATGGGCCGGTGGTCGTCGCCGTACCATCTGTCGTATGGCTACGGAAGACGCGGTGCTCGAGGCACTGGCGACGGTGAACGACCCCGAGATCAACAAACCGATCACTGAGCTCGGCATGGTGAAGTCGGTGGAGATCGGACCGGACGGCCGGGTCGCGGTGACGGTCTATCTGACGGTGTCCGGGTGCCCGATGCGCGACACCATCACGCAGCGCGTGTCCGAGGCCGTGTCGCGGGTCGAGGGCGTCACCGGTGTGGACGTCTCGCTGGACGTGATGAGCGACGAGCAGCGCAAGGAGCTGGCGGCGGCGCTGCGCGGGACGACGGCGGAGCGGGAGGTGCCGTTCGCGAAGCCGGGTTCGCTGACCCGGGTGTACGCGGTCGCCTCCGGAAAGGGCGGCGTCGGCAAGTCCTCCGTGACCGTGAACCTGGCGGCGGCGATGGCCGCCGACGGTCTGAAGGTCGGTGTGGTCGACGCCGACATCTACGGCCACAGCGTGCCGCGGATGCTGGGCGCGGACGGCCGTCCCACCCAGGTCGAGAACATGATCATGCCGCCGTCGGCGAACGGCGTGAAGGTCATCTCGATCGGCATGTTCACCCCGGGCAACGCGCCCGTCGTCTGGCGCGGCCCGATGCTGCACCGCGCGCTCCAGCAGTTCCTCGCGGACGTGTACTGGGGCGACCTGGACGTCCTGCTGCTCGACCTGCCGCCGGGCACCGGTGACATCGCGATCTCGGTCGCGCAGCTGGTCCCGAACGCGGAGATCCTCGTCGTCACCACCCCCCAGCAGGCGGCGGCCGAGGTGGCCGAGCGGGCCGGTTCGATCGCGGTGCAGACGCACCAGAAGATCGTCGGCGTGGTGGAGAACATGTCGGGTCTGCCGTGCCCGCACTGCGACGAGATGGTCGACGTGTTCGGCACGGGCGGCGGCCAGAAGGTCGCGGACGGCCTGACGAGGACCACGGGCGCCACCGTTCCCGTGCTCGGCTCGATCCCGATCGACGTGCGGCTGCGCGAGGGCGGCGACGAGGGCAGGCCGGTCGTCCTGTCGGACCCGGAATCCCCCGCCGGCGCGGCGCTGCGCGCGATCGCCGGCAAGCTGGGCGGCCGCCAGCGCGGTCTCTCCGGCATGAGCCTGGGCATCACGCCGCGCAACAAGTTCTGACGCGGCCGAGCGTACGGCGAAGGGGCGCCCCCCGTCCGGGGGCGCCCCTTTCCCGTGCCCCGGTGCTACGCGTACGCGCCGAGGTCCTTGATCTGCGAGAAGCCGAGGCCGTACGCGCTCATGCCCCGCCCGTACGCCCCGAGGTGCACGCCCGAGGCCGAGCCGGCGAGGACCCAGCCGAACTCGGTCTCGCGGTAGTGGAAGGGCACGGGCGCGCCGTCCACGGGCAGCGAGAGCGTCGACCAGGCGGGCCCGGTGAGGTCGTCGGCCAGCTCGAACGCGGTCTCGGTCTGCTGGTCCAGCCAGTGGTCGCGCAGCGCGTGGTCGAGGGAGGCGGGCCAGGTGTGGGCGAGGAGCCCGGAACCGGCCAGCCAGGCGGCGGAGGAGACCGTGGTGGCCTCGAGGACGCCGGTGCCGTCGCCGGTGCGCCGTACGGGGCTCGCCGCCACCGTCACGACGACCGCGAACCGTTCCTTCTCGGTGGTGCTCGCGTCGGACTTTATCGACGGCTCGTCGCCGTGGCCGGTCGAACCGTGCTGCACGGTGCCGTCCGCCGCGGTCCCGACCTGCATGAGCCAGCGCGGCCCGGTAAAAGCCTCGTCGAGGCCGTACCAGGCGAAGGACGCGCGCAGATAGCTCTCGGCGGAACGCCGGGCCGCCCGCGCACCCTCCGCCCGACTCGTGGTCTCCATCTCGGCCGCCTCCTCGTTCGTTCGACAGAGCGAGGATAGCCACCGGGGAGTGCCTGGCCGGTGACAGCCCGCCGTCAGGTCGCGTCGGAGTCGTACGGCGGGCGCTCGCCGGCGTCCGGCCGGTCCTTCTTCACGAGGTCGGGCGAGCCGTTCACGGCGGTGACGGGAGCACCGTTCACGGCGGTGCCGGCGGCCGGGGCTCCGGTGAGGGAGGAGGGCTGCGACTCCCGGCCGTGGACGGCGTCGGCGACCTCGTTCATCTCCTTCTTGAGGTCGAAGGTGCTGCGCAGCTCCTTGAGCTCACGCAGGTCCTCGTTGCCGTCCAGCTGCTTGCGGATGAAGGTCTTGGGGTTCAGATCCTCGAACTCGAAGTTCTTGAACTCCGGGCCCAGCTCGCTGCGGATGTCTTCCTTCGCGCTGTCGGAGAAGTCACGGACCTTCCGGATGAAACGGGAGACGTCCTGGATGACCTTCGGCAGTTTGTCCGGCCCGAAGACGAGCACGGCCAGCACGACGAGCGTCACCAGCTCGAGTGCGCCTATGTCGGTGAACACCTAGTAGCTCCTTCATGCCGGTCAAGGGCCCCGTCCACGGTACCCGCCGAAACTGCCGGACGGGTACCTCGCGGTGTCCTCCACATGCCGCTCAGGTGCCCTGGGAGGAACCGAGCGTCAGTGTCTTGGTGATCTCGCGGCCGCCCCGCTTCAGGGTCAGTTCGAGTCGGTCGCCGGGACGGTGGGCGCGGATCTTGACGATCAACTCCTCGCCGTTGTGGACCCGCTGGCCGTCGACGCGGACGATGACGTCGCCCGGCCGCAGCCCGGCCCGGGCGGCGGGGCCGCCGGGGGTGACGGACGGCGCGCCGTCCTTGCCCTTCTCCCCCACGCGGGCGCCGTCGCCGTTGAACTGCATGTCGAGGCTCACACCGATGACGGGGTGGGTGGCCTTGCCGGTATTGATGAGTTCCTCGGCGACCCGCTTGCCCTGGTTGATCGGTATGGCGAAGCCGAGGCCGATGGAGCCGGCCTGCTCACCGCCCCCTTCGCCGTCACCGGATCCGCCGGCCGCGCGGATGGCGCTG
This sequence comes from Streptomyces sp. NPDC012827, assembly GCF_042900905.1. Taxonomy (NCBI): domain Bacteria; kingdom Bacillati; phylum Actinomycetota; class Actinomycetes; order Kitasatosporales; family Streptomycetaceae; genus Streptomyces; species Streptomyces sp. NPDC012827. The sequence goes on from NZ_JBIBBY010000001.1 coordinate 563,125, forward strand.
TTGATGCCGATGACGCGGGCCCGGGAGTCGAGAAGTGGCCCACCGGAGTTCCCGGGGTTGATGGGCGCGTCGGTCTGGAGGGCGTCGACGTAGCTGACGTCGCTGCCGTCACCCTTCTCGCCGCCGGCGGTGATCGGGCGCTCCTTGGCGCTGATGATCCCGGAGGTGACGGTGTTGGAGAGGTCGAAGGGGGCGCCGATGGCGACGACGGGGTCGCCGACGCGGACGTTGTCGGAGTTTCCGAGCGGCAGCGGTTTGAGACCGGAGACACCGGTCACCCGGACGACGGCGAGGTCGTACCCGGCGTCCTTGCCCACGAGCTCGGCGTCGGCACTCTCGCCGCTGGAGAACGTGACCGTGATGTCGCCGGAGGAGCCGGCGCCGTCGACCACGTGATTGTTGGTGAGGATGTGGCCCTTGGTGTCGAGGACGAAGCCGGTGCCCGTCCCGGCGCCCCCGCCGCCGCTGACGTGGAGGGTGACGACGCCCGGCAGCGCGCTGGCCGCGATGCCGGCGACGCTCTCGGGTGCGCGGCCGGTGTCGGCGGCCTCGGCCTGGGGCAGCTCGACGGTGGTGAGACCGCCGTGGCGCTCCACGTAGGCGCCGACGCCCCCGCCGATGACGCCGGTGACGAGCGCGAGGAGCAGCGCGCCGACGAGGGCGAGGCCCTTGCCGGGCTTCTTCCTCGCGGGCGGCGCCACCGGGGTGACGCCGGTGGGGCCGGTGCCCCAGGGGTCGTACTGCACCCACGGCGCGGGTGCGACGGTCTGCGGCTGCGGGTGGGGTACGGGCGCGGCGGGCGCGGGTACGGCCTGCGGCGGTACGGCGGCGGCCGGCCGCTGCACGGGCGGCGCGGGCGCCCACGGCCCGGGCTCCCCGTAGGGCGGCGTCCGGTACTCGTCGGGCGCGTGCAGCGGCTGCGGAGCCGGCGGGGCCGGGGGCTCGTCGCGGCCGTCGTACGGGGCGGGCGCGGCGTCGGCGTCGTGCGGCGGCAGGCCCGCGGGCGCGACCGGAGCGAGCGGTCCGTGCGGCTCCCCCGGGCGCTCGTCCGCCACCGACGTGCGCTCCTTCGTCAGGTCGACGGCCGGCGGGGCGGGCGCGGGGTCCTGCCCGGCGGGCGCGGCCGGCGCCGGTACGGCGTCGAGGGCCGGGGCCCCGGCGGGGGCGCCCACGGGCTCACCGGCCGGGCCGTCCTTCGTCAGGTCGACCGCCGGCGGGGCAGGCTCGGGGGCCTGCGCCGGTGAGGCGGGCCGAGGGGCTTGGAGGGGAAAGTCGTCGTCCGCGGGGGGCGGCGAGGGTATCCGCGCCGCCTCCGGGGCCGTCGAAGGCCGGCTCCACCAGTTCGGCTTCCCGTCGTTCATGCTCTCCCCGCAAACCGCTGACCCGTGCGCGCCCCTGGCTCGGGGCCCCTGCCCCAGGATTCAACCAGGTCGCGGGTCAGCGGGGGGAGCCGAGCGGCAGGGTGGACGGGCCCGGGGCGGGGCTCGGCACGGGCCCGAGGGCCAGATGCGGGACCGGGCCCGTCGGCCGTATGAAGGGGGACAGCGCGAACGGCGGGTGCGCCGCCTGGTTCTGGAGCCGTACCGCCAGGAGCGGCGACGGGGCGGAGTGCGCGACGGGCGGGACGTGGCCGGGTGCCAGCGGTCCGCGCGGCGCGGTGAGCGGCCGGGCGGCGAAGGGGGGCGCCTCGCCCGCGAGGGACTGCGCGCCGGTGGAGCGCTCCCCGGAGCGGGCGCCGCGCACGGTGCTCGCGCCGGGTCCGGTCGCGGAGGCGCTCGCCCGCAGCGGGGTGATCGCGCTGCCGGTGCCCTGTCCGCGACCGCTCGCGTTCACGGAGGACTCCAGCGGCAGGGTGCCGCCGAGGGCTATGGCCGCGAAGGAGACGGCGCTGGCCGCGGCGAAGGCGAAGCGCCGGCCGCGTCCGGGCAGTCCGGGGCCGCGGTCGACCTCGTGGATGCGGAAGCCGCGCCCGGTGCCGGGGGCGGGCGTGGCGACGGCCGCCGTGGCGAAGCCGTCGGACTTCAGGCCCGCGGAGCCGAGGAACTCCTCCAGGGGGCCTCGCGGCGCGGCGGGTTCACCAGGGCCCCCGGGGGCCGCCGGTGCTCCCGGAGGTCCCCCGGGCAGCCCCTGGAGGCGTGCGAGGAAACCCTCCGACGGTGCGGGCGGCGCCGAGGAGGCGAAGACGCTCTTGAGGGTGCGCTGCGCGTCGGCCTCGGCCTTGCAGCGGGCACAGGTGGCCAGGTGGGCCAGGACCCGCTCACGGGCGTCGTGACCGAGTTCGCCGTCGACGAGCGCGGCGAGCCGGTCCCCCAGGTGGTGCTCCGCGGGGGTCGGCGAGGAGGGACGTGTGCCGCTCACGCTGTCCCGGCCTCCCATCCGACGGCGGCCAGCGCACGCTCCGCCCGGGCCTCGGGCGAGCGGTGCTTGAGCGCCTTCCGCAGGTGGGAGCGGCCGCGGTGGATGCGGCTGCGGACGGTGCCGAGCTTCACGCCGAGGGTGGCGGCGATCTCCTCGTAGGAGAGGCCCTCGATGTCGCAGAGGACGACCGCGGCGCGGAACTCGGGCGCGAGGGTGTCCAGGGCCTGCTGCACGTCGGCGTCGAAGTGCGTGTCGTTGAAGGCCTGCTGCGGCGAGGGTTCGCGGCTGGGGAGCCGCTCGGCCGCGTCGTCGGCGAGCGCGTCGAAGCGGATGCGCTGCTTGCGGCGGACCATGTCGAGGAAGAGGTTGGTGGTGATGCGGTGCAGCCAGCCCTCGAAGGTGCCGGGGGTGTAGGTCGACAGCGAGCGGAAGACGCGGACGAAGACCTCCTGGGTGAGGTCCTCGGCGTCGTGCTGGTTGCCTGTCAGACGGTAGGCGAGGCGGTACACGCGGCCGCTGTGGGTGCTGACGATCTCCTCCCAGCTGGGCGGAGTCCACGCCTGCGATTCCGCATCCGATGCGAAGGTCGCGGTGGTGGGTGCGGAGTCGGCGGTGCGGATACGGTCAGCGGTGTCGGTCACGGATTTCGGCTCACCCGCCGACCTGAGAAGACGCCGAAGCACTCCTCCCCGATCCACAGGCGTAGCCGCACCTCCCCTGTCGGCTCTGGTGGTGTCCAGCGGAGCCCCTACCATAGCCACCTCGCCCGTTAGCTCCGGATAAGAATCTTTACGCGAATTTGGGACGGGCTCGTCCGGCTGACCGGGCTCACCCTCCGCCTTCTGTGAACGCCCGGTCCCATCTGCGGGTTCCCGCTGACAGCGGATACAGTCACCGTTGCGTCAACTACGGGGACAGGAGAGGGCCATTACCGCCAACCGGCAGACGAGCTGGGCGTTCGCCGACGCCTATGTCGCCGAGGACGAAGCTCTGCGCTGGGCCCGGGAGCGGGCCCGCGAGACGGGGCTTCCCTCGGTGTCGCCGGGTACGGGCGCGGCCCTGCGCCTGCTCGCCGCGTCGGCGGACGCCAAGGCGGTGGCGGAGATCGGGACGGGCACCGGCGTGTCGGGCATCTATCTGCTGCTCGGGATGCGCCCGGACGGGGTCCTGACGACGGTCGACCTGCAGCCGGAGCGGCAGCAGGTGGCGAAGACGGCGTTCCGCGCGGCGGGATTCGCCGGCAACCGGGCGCGGTTCATCCCCGGGCGCGCCCTGGACGTCCTGCCCCGGCTCGCGGACGGCGGGTACGACCTCGTCTTCTGCGACGGCGACCGGCTGGAGTACCTGGACTACCTCGCTGAATCGTTGCGCCTGCTGCGGCCCGGGGGGGTCGTCTGCTTCGAGGGCGTCTTCGCGGACGGCCGTACGGTGGACTCCTCGGCCCAGCCGGCCGAGGTGCAGCGGGTGCGGGAGCTGCTGCGCGCGGTGCGGGAGAGCCAGGAGCTGCTGCCGACGCTGCTGCCGGTGGGCGACGGCCTCCTGTGCGCGGTGCGCCGGGGCTGAGCCGGGCCGCACGGGACCCGGAGACCCACGGGAGCCGCACGGGCCCCGGATCCCTCCGCCGAGACACCACTGCCCCGGAGCGGCGGAGCCGTCCGGGGCAGCGGTGAAGAGTCGTGTACGCGTCAGCCGACGACCTGCTTCAGGGCGTCGCCCAGTGCCTGGGCCTCGTCCGGGGTCAGCTCGACGACAAGCCGACCGCCGCCTTCGAGCGGAACGCGCATGACGATGCCCCGCCCCTCCTTGGTCACCTCGAGCGGGCCGTCACCCGTTCGCGGCTTCATGGCCGCCATGCTCGTTCCCCTTCCTGAAACCAGCTCATCGCAGCCGGGCAGCTCCATGGGATGGAGCACGCGTCACCGGCTTCGAACACATTGCTTCCAGGTCATTATCCCGCATCGCAGGACCCGATGACCAACATCGATCCGCATCGCTTGCGCAACGCGCTTCCGCAAAACCCCTCATTTCGGCGATCCGCCTGCGATACTTCGCCGCCGCGCGTCACCAAGGCGTCCGGAATTCTTTGACGCAGCTCACATGGGCGGCCGGGATGATCTCCGCCATGCTGGGCGGGTCAACGACGCAAAGAGGCGAAGGGGTCCCCGATGGCCGACACGGTCCTGTACGAGGTGAGCGACGGGCTCGCCACCATCACCCTCAACCGGCCCGAGGCCATGAACGCCCTGAACGTGGCGGCCAAGGTGGCCCTGCGGGACGCGGCCGAGGCGGCGGGCGCCGACCCGGCCGTACGGGCGGTGCTGCTCACGGCCGCGGGCGACCGCGCCTTCTGCGTGGGCCAGGACCTGAAGGAGCACGTGGGCCTGCTGCTCCAGGACGCCGAGTCCGGCACCCGGGAGACCATGACGACGGTCCGGGACCACTACAACCCGATCGTGCGGGCCCTCACCGGTATGAAGAAGCCCGTCGTGGCGGGCGTGAACGGTGTCGCGGCGGGCGCGGGCCTCGGTTTCGCCCTCGCGGCGGACTACCGGGTCGTCGCGGACACCGCCTCGTTCAACACCTCCTTCGCGGGCGTGGCGCTGACGGCGGACTCGGGCGTGTCCTGGACGCTGCCGCGGCTGATCGGCGCGAGCCGCGCCTCGGACCTGCTCCTCTTCCCGCGCTCGATCAGCGCCCAGGAGGCGTACGAGCTGGGCATCGTGAACCGTCTCGTCCCGGCGGCCGAGCTGGCCGCCGAGGCCGAGAAGGTGGCCCGCCGCCTCGCGCAGGGGCCGACCGTCGCGTACGCCGCCCTGAAGGAGTCCCTCGCCTACGGGGCCGACCACTCGCTCACCGAGGCCCTCGACAAGGAGGACGAGCTGCAGACCCTCGCGGGCGCCTCGGAGGACCACACGATCGCGGTGCGCGCTTTCGTCGCCAAGGAGAAGCCGGCGTACAAGGGCCGGTGACCGGCCGCCCGGGGCGGCCGGCGTCAGTTCCCGCCCCGGGCCACACAGCCCGTCACGTGGTCGTCCACGAGGCCGCAGGCCTGCATGAGGGCGTAGGCGGTGGTGGGGCCGACGAAGCGCAGGCCGCGCTTCTTGAGCGCCTTGGACAGGGCCGTCGACTCCTCGGTGACGGCCGGCACCTCCGCGACCGTGCGCGGGACGGGACGGTGCGCCGGGTCGGGGGCGTACGACCAGATGAGCCCGTCCAGCTCGCCCGGGGACCACTGCGCCAGCAGCTTCGCGTTGGCGAGGGTGGCGTCTACCTTGGCGCGGTTGCGGATGATGCCCTCGTCGGCCAGGAGCCGCTCGCGGTCCGCCTCGCCGAAGGCGGCGACGGCGGCGATCTCGAAACCGGCGAAGGCGCGCCGGAAGCCCTCGCGGCGGCGCAGGATCGTGATCCACGACAGGCCGGACTGGAAGGCCTCCAGGCACAGCCGCTCGAAGAGGGCGTCGTCGCCGTGGACGGGGCGGCCCCACTCCTCGTCGTGGTACGTCACGTAGTCGGGGGCCGACAGGCCCCAGGGGCAGCGCAGTCGGCCGTCCGGCCCGGGGATCGCCTCGCCGGTCACGCGCGCTCCCCTTCCGCGCCACCGGAGCCGGACACGGGGCCGGGCGCGGGTCCGGGGCCGGGCGCGGCGCCGGAGTCCTGGACGCCCGCGCCGTCGCCGCCGGCGGTCCGGCCCGGGACCGCGCCGGCGAGGGCCTCCTCCAGCTCCGCGATCCGGGCGTCGCGCTCGGCGAGCTCGGCCCCGAGGCGTACGAGGACGTCGTCCACGTCCTCCATGCGGTAGCCGCGGACGGCCACGGGCAGCCGGAGCGCCTCCACGTCGGCGCGGTCGACGGGGCGGGTGACCGGCAGGGGGTCGACGAGCTGCTCGGGCGCCACCTCGGGCAGCACCTCGCTGTCGCCGCCGCCGACGACGGCCAGGGTCACGGCGGCCACGACCACGACCATCGTGATGAGCAGAAACCAGAACACGCGCGCCTCTTCCCCGAGTGGAATTCGTCCCGTGCCGATCGTGCCACGTGCCACCGGCGGTTAGGGTCGCAGACGATGCGGGCGACCGGCCACGAGGGAGGACAAAAGGGATGCTGCGCTTGGGACGGCGGGAATTCGGGCCGCACGAGCCGGTGATCATGGCGATCGTGAACCGGACGCCGGACTCCTTCTACGACCAGGGCGCGACCTTCCGCGACGAGCCGGCGCTCGCCCGGGTCGAGCAGGCGGTGGCCGAGGGCGCCGCGATCGTCGACATCGGCGGGGTGAAGGCCGGTCCCGGCGAGGAGGTGACGGCCGAGGAGGAGGCGCGCCGCACGGTCGGCTTCGTCGCGGAGGTGCGCCGCCGCCACCCGGACGTGGTGATCAGCGTCGACACCTGGCGGGCCGATGTCGGCGAGGCGGTCTGCGAGGCCGGGGCGGACCTCCTCAACGACGCCTGGGGCGGCGTGGACCCGCGGCTCGCGGAGGTCGCGGCGAAGTACGGGGCGGGCCTGGTGTGCACGCACGCGGGCGGCGCGGAGCCGCGGACCCGGCCGCACCGGATCGCGTACGAGGACGTGATGGCCGACATCCTGCGGGTGACCGTCGGCCTGGCGGAGCGGGCGGTGGCGCTCGGCGTGCGGCGGGACGGGATCATGATCGACCCGGGGCACGACTTCGGGAAGAACACCCGGCACAGCCTGGAGGCGACCCGGCGGCTCGGCGAGATGACCGCCACGGGCTGGCCGGTGCTGGTCTCGCTGTCCAACAAGGACTTCGTGGGCGAGACCCTGGACCGGCCGGTGAAGGAGCGGGTGCTCGGCACGCTGGCGACGACGGCCGTCTCCGCGTGGCTCGGCGCCCAGGTGTACCGGGTGCACGAGGTCGCCGAGACGAAGCAGGTCCTCGACATGGTGGCCTCCATCGCCGGTCACCGGCCCCCCGCCGTCGCCCGGCGCGGCCTGGCGTAGAGGGGCGGGCCCCGGAAGGGCCGGTCGCGGCGGACGGAGCCGTCCCCACGACCGGCCGGGGGCGGTGGCCTACCGGCCGACCTCCTTGGTGACGAGCGCGACCGCCTCCTCCACGTCGTCCGTGACGTGGAAGAGGAGCAGGTCCCGCTCGGAGGCCTTGCCGCCGGCGACGACGGTGTCGCGCAGCCAGTCGACGAGGCCCTTCCAGTACTCCGTGCCGAACAGCACGATCGGGAAGCGGGTCACCTTGCGGGTCTGGACCAGGGTGAGCGCCTCGAACAGCTCGTCCAGTGTGCCGAGGCCGCCGGGCAGCACGACGAAGCCCTGCGCGTACTTCACGAACATCGTCTTGCGGACGAAGAAGTAGCGGAAGTTCACGCCGATGTCGACGTGGGGGTTGAGCCCCTGTTCGAAGGGCAGCTCGATGCCGAGGCCGACCGAGATGCCCTTGGCCTCCCTGGCTCCCTTGTTGGCCGCCTCCATGGCGCCGGGCCCGCCGCCCGTGATGACCGCGAAACCGGCCTCGACGAGCGCCCTGCCGATCTTCACGCCCGCCTCGTACTCGGGCGAGTCGGGCCGGGTACGGGCCGAGCCGAAGACGCTGATCGCGCTGGGCAGTTCGGCCAGCGCGCCGAAGCCCTCGACGAACTCGGACTGGATGCGCATGACCCGCCAGGGGTCGGTGTGCACCCATTCCGAGTCGCCCTCGGTGTCGAGCAGCCGCTGGTCCGTGGTGCCGGGCTGGACCTGGTCCCTGCGCCGCAGCACCGGTCCGAGCCGCTGCTCCTCCGGCTTCGTGTCCCCTTCGGGGGTCCCCATGGCCTGCTCCCTCCGTCGATCCGTCGATCTTCTGGTCCGGTCAGGGTAGGACGGCAGAGGTGACGAATGGCGAAATTACGGAAGGCGTGCGGTCAGCCAGTCGCGGAGCCGGGCCTCGCAGTGGTGGATCCGGTCGACCTGGACGTGCTCGTCGCGCTTGTGCGCGTAGATGGCGTCGCCGGGTCCGTAGTTGACGGCGGGCACGCCGAGTGCGCTGAAGCGGGCGACGTCGGTCCAGCCGAACTTGGGCTGGGCGCTGCCGCCCACGGCCTTCATGAAGGCCTCGGCGGCGGGGTGCGAGAGGCCGGGCAGGGCGCCGGGGCTCTCGTCGTCCACGACGAACTCGGCGACGCCGCAGCCGTCGAAGAAGGCGCGGACGTACGCCAGGGCCTCGGCCGGGCTGCGGTCGGGGGCGTAGCGGTAGTTGACGGTCACCGTGCAGGCGTCGGGGATGACGTTGGTGGCGACGCCGCCCTCGATCCGTACGGCGTTGAGGCCCTCGTGGTACTGGAGGCCGTCGATGACCGGCCTGCGCGGCTCGTAGGAGGCGAGGCGCTCCAGGATGGGGGCGGCGGCGTGGATGGCGTTGGAGCCCATCCAGGAGCGGGCGGAGTGGGCGCGCTCGCCGGCGGTGCGCAGGACGACCCGCAGGGTGCCCTGGCAGCCGCCCTCGACCTGGCCGTCGGAGGGCTCGAGGAGGACGGCGAAGTCGCCCTCCAGCCACTCGGGGTGGGCGGCGGCGACCTTGCCGAGACCGTTGAGGTCGGCGGCGACCTCCTCGTTGTCGTAGAAGACGAAGGTGAGGTCGCGGTTGGGCTCGGGCACGGTGGCGGCGATCCGCAGCTGGACGGCGACGCCGGACTTCATGTCGGAGGTGCCGCAGCCCCACAGGACGCCGTTCCCGTCGAGCCGGGAGGGCACGTTGTCGGCGATGGGCACGGTGTCGATGTGGCCGGCGAGCACGACGCGCTCGGGGCGGCCGAGCGTGGTGCGGGCGACGACGTTGTTCCCGTACCGGTCGACGGTGAGGTGCGGCAGGGCCCTCAGGGCCCGCTCGATGGCGTCGGCGAGCGGTCCCTCGGTCCCGCTGACGGACGGGAAGTCGACGAGGGCGGCGGTGAGCGCGGCGCCGTCCTGGGACAGGTCGAGAGCGGGGTCGAGCGGGGTGATGTCAGCCATATGCCGACCCTAACCCGGGCTCCAGTACGGTGGGCCCCGTGTCCGAGCCCACCCGTCCCGCCCGTCGCGGTCGCCTCGCCCGTTCGGCGGCCGCCCTCGCCGTGCTCTGCGGCCTCGCCGGTTACATCGCCGTCCACCAGCTGACGGGGAGCAAAGGCGCGCCCCGGTGCGGCGTGGGCAGCGGGGAGAACCGGTACGAGTTCACGCCGGAGCAGGCGTCGAACGCGGCGACGATCTCGGCGGTGGGCACCGGCCGGGGGCTGCCGGAGCGGGCGGTGACGATCGCCCTGGCGACGGCGCTGCAGGAGTCGGCGCTGCGGAACATCGAGCACGGTGACCGGGACTCGCTGGGGCTGTTCCAGCAGCGGCCCTCGATGGGCTGGGGGACGCCGCGGCAGATCCTGGATCCGGTGTACTCGGCGACGAAGTTCTACGAGGGGCTGGAGAAGGTCCCGGGGTATTCGCGGCTGCCGCTGACGGTGGCGGCGCAGAAGGTGCAGCGGAGCGGTTTCCCGCAGGCGTACGCGAAGCACGAGCCGGACGCGGCGCTGCTCTCCGCGGCGCTGACGGGCCGGGCACCGGCCGCGCTGTCCTGTACGGCGCGCGTGACGGGCGGCCGGCCGGGCGATCCGCGCCACGTGCGCGAGGAGCTGGCGCGGGACTTCGGCCGCGGGGCGGTGCCCGCGGCGGTGGCGGGCGGGTCGAGCGCGGGCCGGCCGGCCTCGGGGCCGCCGGTTCTGACCCTGCCGGTCCGGCCGGTGACGGGCACGGGCCGGGCCGCCGGGGACCGGCGCGGCTGGGAGCTGGCGCAGTGGGCGGTGGCGCGGGCGGAGGATCTGCGCGTCGTCGAGGTCGCGTACGGGGGCAAGGTCTGGCACGCGAGCGACTCGGGCGGCGGCTGGGAGCCCGCCTCCGGCTCGTCCGCCGCGGAGCCGGGCACGGTCCGCCTGCGACTGGCGCAGTAGCGGCCCCGGGGGCCGGTCGCCGGACCGCGCGGCGGACGGGCCGGAGGCGGGCTCCCGGCGCGGCGGACCGCCGCGCGCCCACCGGTCACGCGTGCGGTGGTTCACTCGCCCGGGGGGCGGCTCCGGTGAACCGCGGAGGGACACGCACCTGCCCCGGACGCCGCCCCACGCCCCCGTCCGCGTCCCGGCTCCGGCCTTGCGGCACAAGGGAAGTGACGGTTCGGCAGGGAGCCCGACACGGACGCGTTCGTCCGCTTTCCTCCCCACCCGACAATACGACGCATTGCCAACTCTTTACCTTCGGTCGCCGCAACCTCCCCCGCCCCGCAGCCGGTTGTCACCGCGTACACGTCCTCTCCGTCGAAGGAGCACCATGTCCCTCCCCCTGACCCGTCGGATCGCCCGCGCCGCCCTCCTCCTCGCGGCCGGCGCAGCCCCCGTGGTCGGTGCGGCCGGCTCCGCGAGCGCCCTGGACCACGGCCTCGCGCCGACCGGCGCCCTGGGCAGCGTGACCGCCCTGGACACCGCGACCGCGAACGGCACCGTCGACAGCGCCTCGCAGACCGCGACCGGTGTCGTCGGCGAGGCCGGCGGCGAGGCGGTCGCCGCGGCCGCTCCGACCGCCGGCAAGGCCGTCGACGCGGCGGGGCGGACCGCCACCCCGCTCGCCCAGGAGGCCACCGGTGACGCCGCCGACAGCGCGGGCCGCCTCGTGACCAGGACCACCGAGAACCCGACCCAGGGCACCCTGGGCGGCCTGCCGCTGGGCGACTGACACGCGTCGGCACCGAACGGGTGAGGGCCCGGGGAGCGTCCGCTCCCCGGGCCCTCACCCGTTCCCGCCGTCAGCGCAGGCGCTCGACCGCGGCCCGGACCCGCTCGTCCGTCGCCGTGAACGCGACCCGCACGAACCGGTCGCCCGCCTCGCCGTAGAAGTCGCCCGGCGCCACCAGGACGCCCTTCCCCGCCAGGTACGCCACCGTCTCCCAGCACGGCTCGTCCCGGGTCGCCCACAGGTAGAGGCTCGCCTCGCTGTGCTCGATCCGGAAGCCGTGACCCTCCAGAGCCGTCCGCAGGGCGGTGCGCCGGGCCGCGTACCGCTCGCGCTGCTCCAGCACGTGCGCGTCGTCCGAGAGCGCCGCGACCGTGGCCGCCTGCACCGGCGCCGCGGTCATCATGCCGCCGTGCTTGCGGATCCGGAGCAGCTCGCCGAGCACCGCCGCGTCGCCCGCGACGAAGGCGGCCCGGTAACCGGCCAGGTTGGAGCGCTTGGAGAGCGAGTGGACGGCGACGAGGCCCTCGTACGAGCCGCCGCAGACGTCCGGGTGCAGCACGGAGACCGGGTCGGCCTCCCAGCCCAGCTCCAGGTAGCACTCGTCGGACAGGACGAGGACGCCGTGCTCGCGCGCCCAGGCCACGATCCGGGTCAGCTCGTCCTTGCCGAGGACCCGGCCGGTCGGGTTGGACGGCGAGTTGAGCCACAGCAGCTTGACCGCGGCCGGGTCGAGGTCGGTGGTGGGGTCGTCGTAGACGACGGGCTCCGCGCCGCAGAGCCGCGCGCCGACCTCGTACGTCGGGTAGGCGAGGCGCGGGTGGGCGACCTGGTCGCCGGGGCCGAGCCCGAGCTGCGTCGGCAGCCAGGCCACCAGCTCCTTGGAGCCGACCACCGGCAGCACGTTCTCGTGGGCCGTGCCGACGGCGCCCAGGCGCCGCTCGCACCAGCCGGTGAGCGCGTCCCGCAGCTCCTTCGTCCCCCAGACGGTCGGATAACCCGGGGAGTCCGCCGCGGCCACCAGGGCCTTCTGGATCAGCGCCGGGACCGGGTCGACGGGCGTGCCGACGGAGAGGTCCACGATTCCGTCCGGGTGCGCCAGGGCCGTCCTCTTGTACGGCTCCAGCTTGTCCCAGGGGAAGACGGGCAGGCGCGAAGAGACTGCGCTCACGGTTCTTGGCTCACTTCCTCGTACGTACGGGAAAACGCCTCGGTCCCGCACGGCGGGCGGCGCCGTGCGGGACCGGAGTGCGGTCGATCAGCCGTTCTGCGGCGGCAGCGCGGCGATGAAGGGGTGGTCGCGCTCGATCAGGCCGAGCTTGGAGGCGCCACCGGGCGAACCGAGCTCGTCGAAGAACTCGACGTTCGCCTTGTAGTAGTCCTTCCACTCCTCCGGGGTGTCGTCCTCGTAGAAGATCGCCTCGACCGGGCAGACCGGCTCACAGGCCCCGCAGTCGACGCATTCGTCCGGGTGGATGTACAAGGACCGCTTGCCCTCGTAGATGCAGTCGACGGGGCACTCCTCGATGCACGCCTTGTCCTTGACGTCGACACAAGGCTGCGCGATGACGTAGGTCACGCTGTCGTTCCTCCTCGGTAGGGCTGGTCTGCGCGGGAGCGCGGCGTCGTCGATGCCCGCACCTAGTATCTCCGTTCTTGAGGGCGATCCGAACAGGAGGGGCGGAGAAGCTGTGGAATTCACCGGCGGAGGACGGCTCGAGGTCCGCATCACCAGCGCTGACGTGGGAAAACGTGTCTCCGTTCGGTCTGTGACGACCCAGGGTGTCGAGGGTGGGAAGTTCACGGACTCGGTCGGGGTGCTCACATCCTGGGACGACGGTGTGCTGCTGATCACACGAAAGAGCGGTGAGGGCGTCCGCATCCCGGAATCGGCGCTGGTCGCGGGGAAGGTCGTACCGGCCGCCCCGGCCCGCCGCAGGGGCCCCGCGGCCACCTTCGCCGAGCTGGCCCGGGCGACGGCGCGCGCCTGGGAACCGCCGGAGAGCGAGCCGCTCGGGGAATGGACCCTGCGGGCGGCGGGCGGGTTCACCCGGCGGGCCAACTCGGTCCTGCCGCTCGGTGATCCCGGGATGCCCGTCCCGGAGGCCCTGGAGCGCGTACGGGAGTGGTACGAGGCCCGGAAGCTGCCCGCGATCGTGCAGGCCGCCACCGGCGCCGAGGGCACCCAGGAGCTGCTCTGCGCCCAGCTGGAGCGGCGGGGCTGGCGGCGCGAGATCTCGGCGGAGGTACGGATCGGGGCCCTGGCGCCGGTCGGGGACGTGGACGCCGACGTGGCGGCCGTCCGCCTGGCGCGCACCGCCGACGACACCTGGTTGCGCCGCTACCGGCGCTTCGGGGAGGTGGACGCCACCGCCCGTGCCGTCCTCGCCTCGGGGCCGAGCGTGTGGTTCGCCTCCGTCCCGGGTCCGGGAGAGGTCCCGGCGGCGATCGGGCGGTGCGTGGTGGACGGCCGGTGGGCGGGGTTCCTCGCCGTCGAGGTCGACCCGGAGCAGCGCCGGCGGGGACTGGCGACCGCCGTCATGACGGCGCTGGCCCGGCGGGCCCTGGAGGAGGGCGCGTCGGCGGCCTGGCTCCAGGTGGAGACGGAGAACGACGGGGCGCGCGCCCTGTACGACGGGCTGGGCTTCGCGACCCACCACCACTACCACCACTACCGGTGGGCGGAGGCGTGAGCGAGGAGCCACCGGTGGAACCGGCCGGGCCGCCCGACCGGCGGCGGGAGTTCGCGGAGGAGGCACGCTCCGAGCGGCCCGACCTGGCCCGGCTCTGCCTGCTGATCGGCGCGGTGGCCGACCCGTCGGTCACCGAGGAGGACCTGGAGCGGGCGGACATGGAGCTCGACCGGCTCGCCGGTCTGGTGCCGTACGCGACCCGGGTCACCGGTGACTGGGCCCGGGAGCTGGCCGCCCTCCTCGGCCGCCGCGAAGGCTTCGAGGGAGTGCCCGCGGACTACCAGCGCCTGGAGTCCTCGCTGCTGCACGAGGTGCTGCGGCGGCGCAGAGGGCTGCCGATCCTGCTCTCCGTGGTCTGGATGGAGGTGGCCCGCCGGGCCGGCGCGCCCGTGTACGGGCTCGGGCTGCCCGGTCACTTCGTGGTGGGGTTCGGGGACCCGGCCGAGCTGCACCTGGCCGACCCCTTCGCCGGCGGGCGGCCCCTGACGGGCGCGGACGCGGAGCTGCTCGTGGCGAGCGCGACCGGCGAGTCGCTCGACCGGTCGATGCTGCGGCCGGCGGAGCCGGGGGCGATCGTGCTGCGCATCCTGAACAACATCCGCGCGTGGGCGGCCCCGCGCCCGGAGCGCTCGGACGTGGCCCTGTGGGCGGTGGAACTCTCCCTGCTGCTGCCGTCCCACCCCGCCAGGCTCCGTTACGAGCGCGCGGAACTGCTGGTGCGGCGCGGGGACTTCCTGACCGGCGCGGCGGAGATGGAGGCGTACGCGCGGGTGATGGACGCCGTGGACCCGGAGGCGGCGGTCACGATCCGCCGCAGGGCGCAGGCGGCGCGGGCCCGGCTGAACTAGGCCGCCACGGAGCGCACGCGGCGCGGGTGTCTCGCCGCAGGTCCTGCTCCCTGTGTGGAGGGGGCGGGGCGGCCGGATTCGAACCGGCGTCCTCCGAGATGCCATCGCGGCGCATTACCTCTGTGCTACGACCCCGCCTTGGGCAGAACCTTACGCGCTGTCACCTCGGCGGCGCCAGGGATTTCCGGGCCGGCCCGGCGCCCCGGTGAAGGGGCGGGACACCCCCGCGTCGACACCCGCCCCTGAGCGGGTCCGGCGGCAGAATGGGCCCATGCCGCTGACCGCCGACATCCTCGTGGCCCTCGTCGCCCTGCTGCACGCCTCCATCCTGGTCATGGAGATGTTCCTCTGGCAGAAGGAGCCGGGCCGGCGCTTCTCCGGCTTCGACGCCACGATGGCCCGCGAGACCGCGACCATGGCCGCCAACCAGGGGCTCTACAACGGTTTCCTCGCCGCCGGGCTCGTCTGGGGCCTCGTCGCGGAAGATCCCACGGGCTTCCGCGTCCAGGTCTTCTTCCTGTCCTGCGTGGTGATCGCGGGCCTCTACGGAGCCGCCACCGCCAACCGCCGGATCCTCTTCGCCCAGGCCCTGCCCGGGGCGCTCGCGCTCTCCGCCGTCCTCGTCGCCGGCTGACCGGCCGGAGCCCGGGAAAGCCCGGGGCCCCCGTCCGGAAGGACGGGGCCCGGGCCACGGCGACGGGGGCGGTCAGCCCTCGCCGCTGAGGTCGATCGTCCGGGTGCGCTCCGCGCGGGTCTTGCCGCGCAGCGCGTCCCGCATCACGTAGGCGACGTCGTCGGCGGACACCTCGTGCTTGGTGCCGTCACCCTTGGTGATCATGACTCCCTCGAAGGCGCCGTCGAGGAGCCGGTCGATGGCCTTCTTGTCGTAGACCTCCACGAGGCGGCCGTCCACGGCCTTCATGGAGAGGATCTGCGGCAGGGACCGGGCCGGGCCGAAGTCGATCTGCTTCCCGCCCGCCTTGATCGTGATCAGGTCGGACATGGCCGGCTGGGCGAACTCCCGCATCGCACGGTCCAGCTCCGCCTTGGTGACGGTCGGCCGACGGGTGGTCACGGGGAGCTCGACGACGTTGGGCGCGCCCGTCTCGACCTGGGCACGGTAGGCGTCCCGGACCGAGATCATCGAGCGCTGGATGTCCAGCGCCTTGCCGGGCCTGCCCTCGACCGGGGTGACCTTGTTCGGCGAGAAGAGGATGGTGCCCTCGGTGGCCGAGGCGGAGGTGCCGGCCAGGTCGCGCAGGGCGACGGCGAGCTTCTCCTCGTCGACCGGGAAGACCGGCTTGGCGACCCGTTCGCCGCCGAAGAGGGAGCCGATGACCGAGACCGGGTTGTAGTCGCTGCCGGCGGCGGCGCGGACGGTCTCCTGGCTGTCCAGGGAGAGACCCGCCTTGTCGGGGGCCAGCTCCACCTTCTTGCCGCCGACACTGAGCCGCAGCGGGGTGGTGGTCCGCTTGCCGAGGGCCGCCTCCAGCTTGTTGACGGCCTCCTCCTTCGTACCGCCGCCGATGTCCACGCCGAGGACCGTGGTGCCCTTGGGGACGTCGGAGTGGTTGAGGAGCAGTCCGGCGCCGTAGGCGACACCGGCGATGCCGACGAGACCCGCGGCGGCCAGGACCAGCTTGGAGCGGCCCTTCTTGCGCGCGGCGCGGCTCTGGGCCGGGGCGGCGGGACGCGGGGCCGGCGCCGGGGTCTCCTCCGCGCTCCGGGCGGGGGCCGGCTCGGGCGTGCGGCGGGCGGCGGACGCGGGGACCGCGGGCATGCCGCTGGAGAGCGTGTCGCCGGAGACGTGACCGCCCTCGGCCGGCCGTCCCGGCGCGGTGCCCGGCGCGGGCCGGGGGGCCGGCTGCTGCGGGGTCAGGATCGCGGTGTCGTCGGACATCCGCGGCGCCCCCGCGCCGGGACCGCCCTGGGGGCCCACGGGCCCCTGCGGACCGGGGCCGGTGAACGTGGCGGTGCCGGTGGCCGGGCCGGTGGTGGGCCCGGTCGGCGCGCCGGCGCCCGGATCCGGCCGCCCCGGCAGACCGGCGGCGGGGCCTTCGTGGACCGGGGTGCCGTTCGGCGGGGTCTGCTGGTACGCGGGCGTGCCGGCGGCCGGGGTGCCCGTGTCGTACAGGGGGTTGCCCGGGGCCGCCTGCGAGGTGACCGGGCGGCTCGACGGGGTGCTGCCGACCGTCGGGACACCGGAGGTCGCGGACCCGGCGAAACCGGTGCCGGGGGTCTGCCGACCGGGGCCGGGCGCCGACTTCGGAGCAGGGGCGGGCGCGGGCACGGGGGCCTGGGGCGACGCCGGGGCGGGCCCGGAGGCGGGCGCCGGGGCGGCCGGCTTGCGCGGGGCGAACCAGTCGCTGGTCCCCTTGGGCTTCGCCGGCGCCGGCTCCTCCGCGCGCGGCGGCTCCGGGGCCGGCCGCGGCTCGGGCTCGGGCTCCGGGGCCGGGGCGGCGGGTTCCGGCGCGGGCTCCGGCTCGGCGGACCCGGCGACGGGCTTGCGGACCACGACGGGCGGGATCGGCCGCGAACCCGGGATGTTGATCCGGATCCGGGTGGTCAGCGTGGTCTCGGTCTTGGGCTCCTCCGGCGGCGCGGGCGCGACGGGGCTCTCCTCCGGCGCGTCCTGCGTGGGGTGGAGCGACGGATACTGGCGGGATCCGTACGGCGGGGTCCCTGAGGGGTAGGCGGCTCCACCGCGCCCCTGGGCGCCGGAGGACGGACTGTCAGTCTCTCGACCAGTTTCACGACTCAAAGCAGGATCTCCCGGTTGGCTCCGCCGCCCGCTCTTGCTGATGTTCGTTCTGACCCGGGCGGTTCGGCGGCGCGCACCACCATACTGGCCGCCGCCGTCTCGTACCCGACCCCCGGTCGGACCGCGACGGGCAATCCGGCCGAAGTCAGGGCGACGCCGGTCTCAAGTCGGCCTGCTCACGCGGCCGGACGGCCCGGCGCGGCACGGGTGGCGCACATCACAGCGATCGCCATGCTTCCGAAAAGGTAGAGCAGCTCGGCGAGGCCGCCCCCGAACACTCCGTCGCCCTCGGGACGTCGGAAGCTGAGGAGGATGACGGCGAGGAGCCAGCCGGCGCCGGCGGTGACCACGGCGAACGGGCCGCCGACGGCCCGCAGCCCGCCGTAGAAGAGGCCGGCGGTGGCGAGCAGGGCCAGGAGCAAGCCGCCGGGCAGCCAGGCGGCTTGGACGAGGGCGCCGGCGGTGCCGACGAGGGCGCCGAGGACGACGAGCAGGGTGTGGAGGGCGAAGCGGCCCGGGGAGAAGTTCACCGGTCGCTCACCCCGGCGAAGAGGTCGGTCTCGCGCTCGCCGGCGGGGGCACCGGAGGTGCCCCGGACCAACTCGTAGTACTCGGTGGTGAGGATGGGCTGGCCGAGGTCGTTGGACAGGGCGAAGAAGGGGCCGTCCACGGCGACTTGGGTGGCATGGGCGGCCATGGCGGCCGTCTTGCGGGCGGCGTACGCGGGGTGGCCGCCGATCTCGGCGGTGACGCGGTCCTCGTCGACGACGCCGGGGACGTCGGAGAGGGCGGCGACGGCGGGGAAGGCGGATCCCTCGGCGCGCAGCCGGGCGAAGCCCGCCTCCAGGACGGGGCGCGGGACCCGGTTCCAGTAGATCTTGGCGATGGTGTGGGCCGGGCCGAGATCGGGGCGGTAGGCCGGGTCGGCGGCGAGGTCGGCGGCGCGCATCGCGACCCGGTGGGCCTGGATGTGGTCGGGGTGGCCGTAGCCGCCGTCCGGGTCGTAGGTGACGAGGACCTGGGGGCGGGTCTCGCGGACGATCTCCACGAGGTACGGGGCGGCCTCGTCGACGGGGGTGTTCCAGAAGGCGCCGGGGCGCTCGTTCTGTTCGACACCCCTCATCCCCGAGTCGCGGAAGCGGCCCGGGCCGCCGAGGAAGCGGTGGTCGGTGACGCCGAGCTCGGCCATGGCGGCGGCGAGTTCGCCCGCGCGGTGGGGGCCGAGCCGGTCCTCCCGGTCCGGCGCCAGGTGGGCGAGGCCGGGCGGGATGACCTCGCCCTCCTCGCCCAGGGTGCAGGTGACCAGGGTGACGAGGGCCCCCTCGGCCGCGTACCTGGCCATGGTGGCGCCGTTGTTGATCGACTCGTCGTCCGGGTGCGCGTGCACGAGGAGCAGACGACGGGCGGGAAGCTCGGTCATGGCCCCAGCCTACGAGGCGGGGCCACCGGCGGACCGGCGGCCTGCCCGGGTCAGAACTTGAGGCCGCCGATCATGCCCGCCACATTGGTGGTCAGGGTGCTGATGGACGGGGCGATGGACGAGCTCGCCAGGTAGAAACCGAGGAGCGCGCAGATCGCCGCGTGTCCAGCCTTCAGCCCGGATTTCCGGATCAGCAGGAAGACGACGATCGCCAGCAGCACCACCACGGAGATCGAGAGTGCCACGGCGGTTCACCTCCACACTTCTTCGGTCGGATGGTCGAGCGGTTCGGTCAGGCTGCATGTGCCGGGCGGATACCTACCCACCCAGTGCTACGGATCATAACTATCCGTGCCATCGCATCGATCGGCGGACGGAGGCACAGAGGGGGCGCACACCGCTGTTTTCGGCCGCGCGTGGACCGCCGGTCGTGCTCCCCCGTACTCGAACGGGCTGGACGGGGGCCTTTTTGAGGGCAGTCGGCGGCCGTGACGGAATGGCCGAATTCCTCGCCTCGGAAGTTCGCTCGCGACCGGGGCGGTGGGGTACGGGCCGGCGGGCGTCTCACCAGCCGGGCGGGCGTGGGGAGGGTGGGGCCGGGGGAGGCGCGCCCGCCGGGGCGTACGGCGCTCCGGGTGGTACGGGGTCGGGGGCGCCGCGTCCGGCGAGGAGCGCGAGGACGGCGAGTCCGGCGAGCAGGGCGAAGAGGGAGCTGAGGGCGTGGAGCGTGCCGGGGGCGGTCAGGTCGGCGAACCCGGGCAGCGTCTCGTACCGGATCAGCTGCACCACCTGCGCCAGGCCGCCGCCGGTGAGGAGCCCGCCGGCGAGGAGGCCGAAGGCGCGGGTGTGGCGGGCGCGGGCGAGGGCGGAGATCCCGGCGGTGAGGTGGAGGGCGGTGAGGACGGCGGCGAGCCAGCCCGGGGGGACGCCGAGGGCCGGCCGGGCGACGGACCGGCCGCCGGTGAACCGGTCGACGGTGATCTCCAGGGGCAGTTCGGTGGCCCAGTACGCCTCCCAGAGGGTGCCGGCGGCCGCGGCGGTGACGAGGAGGGCGCCGGCGGTGGCGGCGGGGCCGGTGCGCGGGCGGGTGGGCAGCGGTTCGCGGGCGGAGCGGGGCGGGCGGCGGCCGGCGACGGCGGTGACGACGAGTCCGGTGGCGAGGGCGAGCTGGAGGAGGGTGCTGACGAGGGCGCCGGTGCCGGACGCCCATAGGCCGGGGAGGCGCAGGGCCAGGGTGACCGCCCCGGTGGCGGCGAGCGCGGAGGCGGCGTGACGGGAACGGAGGGAGGCGACGGCGGTGGCGGCGGTGGCGAGCAGGAGCAGCGGTTCGACGAGGGAGGTGTGCGACCGGCCGCCCGTGAGGGGGGCGTGGTCCCCGGCCCAGTACCGGACGAGGGCGAGGGGTGAGCCGAGGGCGGCCAGGTCCCTGAGGATCCAGACGGCGGACAGGAGGACGAGTGCGGCGCAGAACGCGGCGCCGGTGAGACGTGCCGGGCGTGTCACAGTCACGGTCCCGATCCTCGCGGTCGCCCCCGGCCGGGACAAGCGGTTCCGCGCCCCCGGCGTTCAGGGCCGGTCGGGGTCCCGGTAGAGGCTGGCGCCGCCCCGGGGACCGGCCGGGCCGTGGTCCGGCTCCTCGGGCGGGACGACCTGCTTCTCCTCGGCGAAGTGGCAGGCGGAGTCGTGCCGGGCGGGGCTGTCGGCGTGCCGGAAGGCGGCGGGGACGGCGAGGAGGGGGACTTCGAGGGCGCAGCGTTCCTGGGCCTTCCAGCAGCGGGTGCGGAAGCGGCAGCCGGAGGGGATGTTCGCCGGGGAGGGCACGTCGCCGGTGAGGATGATCCGCTCGCGGTGGGCGCGTGCCTCGGGGTCGGGCACGGGGACGGCGGAGAGCAGGGCCTGGGTGTAGGGATGGGTGGGGTGTTCGTAGATCTCGGCGTCGGTGCCGATCTCGACGATCCGGCCGAGGTACATGACGCCGACCCGGTCGGAGATGTGCCGGACGATCGACAGGTCGTGCGCGATGAAGACGTAGGACAGGTTGAACTCGTCCTGCAGCTTCTCCATCAGGTTGATGACCTGCGCCTGGACGGAGACGTCGAGCGCGGAGACCGGTTCGTCGGCGACGATGATCTCGGGGCGCAGGGCGAGGCCGCGGGCGATGCCGATGCGCTGGCGCTGACCGCCGGAGAACTGGTGCGGGTAGCGGTTGATGTACTCGGGGTTCAGACCGACGACGTCGAGCAGCTCCTGCACCTTGCGGCGCCGGTCGCCCTTCGGGGCCACCTCGGGGTGGATCTCGTACGGCTCGCCGATGATGTCGCCGACCGTCATGCGCGGGTTGAGCGAGGTGTACGGGTCCTGGAACACCATCTGGATGTTCCGGCGGACCGCCTTGAGGGCCTTCGCGGAGAGCCGGGTGAGGTCCTCGCCCTTGTAGCGGATGGCACCGGAGGTCGGGCGCTCCAGGTTGACCAGCATCTTCGCGACGGTCGACTTGCCGCAGCCGGATTCGCCGACGATGCCGAGGGTCTCCCCCGCGGCGAGATCGAAGTCCACGCCGTCGACGGCCTTGACGGCGCCGACCTGCTTCTTGAGGAGGACGCCCTGGGTGAGCGGGTAGTGCTTGTGCAGGTCCCGGACTTCGAGAATCGCCTCGGCCTTCTCAGCCATGGAGGCACTCCTTCCAGAAGTGGCAGGCGCTCGTCCTCGGCACGGGCGAGTCGGTGACCGGGTACAGCGGCGGTACGTCGGTCCGGCAGACGTCCTGGGCGAGGGGGCAGCGGGGGTTGAAGGCGCAGCCGGGCGGGATGTTCAGGAGGTTGGGCGGGAGGCCCTTGATGGCGTAGAGCTCCTGGCCCTTCTGGTCGAGGCGGGGGATGGATTCGAGCAGGCCCCGGGTGTAGGGGTGGGCGGGGGCCTTGTAGATCTCGTGGACGGGGGCCTGTTCGACGATCCGGCCGGCGTACATCACGGCGATCTTGTCGGCGACGTCCGCGACGACGCCGAGGTCGTGGGTGATGAGGATGAGGCCCATGTCGAGTTCGCGCTGGAGCTCGGCGAGGAGGTCCATGACCTGGGCCTGGACGGTGACGTCGAGGGCGGTGGTGGGCTCGTCCGCGATGATCAGCTCGGGTTCGAGGGCGAGCGCCATGGCGATCATGATCCGCTGGCGCATGCCGCCGGAGAACTGGTGGGGGTACTGGCCGACGCGTTCCCGGGCGGCGGGGATGCGGACCCGGTCCATGAGTTCGACGGCCTTGGCGCGGGAGTCCTTCCTGGACATGCCGCGGTGGACCTGGAACATCTCGCCGAGCTGGTCGCCGACGGTGAGGACGGGGTTGAGCGAGGAAAGCGCGTCCTGGAAGATCATCGCCATCTTGGCGCCGCGGACCTTGCGCCGCTCCTCCTCCTTGAGCGTGAGGAGGTCCTGTCCCTGGAAGAGGATCCGGCCGCCGGTGATGCGGCCGGGCGGCATGTCGAGGATGCCCATGATCGCCTGCGCGGTCACGGACTTGCCTGAGCCGGACTCGCCGAGGACGGCGAGGGTCTCCCCCGCGTCGACGGAGTAGTTGACGCCGTTGACGGCCTTGGCGACGCCGTCGCGGGTGTGGAACTCCACGTGCAGGTCGCGCACTTCGAGCAGCATGGGTCCCTACCTCAGCTTGGGGTCGAGGGCGTCGCGGACGGCGTCGCCGAGCATGATGAAGGCGAGGACGGTGACGGCGAGCGCGCCGGCCGGCCAGAGCAGCATGTGCGGGGCGTTGCGGACGTTCTGCGAGGCGGCGGAGATGTCGATGCCCCAGGAGACCGTGGGCGGTTTGAGGCCGACGCCGAGGAAGGAGAGCGTCGCCTCCAGGGCGATGTACGTGCCGAGGGCGATGGTGGCGACGACGATGACCGGGGCCAGGGCGTTGGGCGTGATGTGGCGCAGGAGCATCCGGGTGTTCGAGGCGCCGAGGGCCCGGGCGGCCTGGACGTAGTCGTTCTGTTTGGCGGTGATGACGGAGCCGCGGGCGATGCGGGAGATCTGCGGCCAGCCGAGCAGGACCATGAAGCCGATGACGGGCCACACGGTGTTGCTGCTGACGACGGAGAGCAGGACGAGGCCGCCGAGGACGACGGGGATCGCGAAGAAGACGTCGGTGACGCGGGAGAGGAACCCGTCCCAGGCGCCGCCGAAGAAGCCGGCGAGGCCGCCGAGGACGGAGCCGAGGACGGCGACGCCGAGGGTGGCGAAGACGCCGACCTGGATGGAGGCGCGGGCGCCGTGGACGGTGCGGGTGTAGACGTCGCAGCCCTGGGTGTCGAAGCCGAAGGGGTGGCCGGGCTGGGAGCCCTGCTGGGCCTTGGCGAGGTCGCAGTCGAGCGGGTTGCCGTCGGCGATGAGCCGCGGCCAGACGGCGATGAGCACCAGGAAGACGATGATCAGGCCGGAGACGATGAAGACGGGGTTGCGGCGCAGGTCGTGCCAGGCGTCGGACCACAGCGAGCGGGGCTTGTTGTCCGGGCCGGTGCCGTCCGGGGGGGCCTGCGGGCCCTTCTCCAGGGTCTCGGCCTCGGCCATCGCGAGGTCGTAGGCGCCGCCGCCGCCCGTGGGGGCGATGGCCTGGCCGTCGTACGGCTGCTCGGGCTGGTCAGGCATAGCGGATCCTCGGGTCAAGGACGGCGTACAGGAGGTCGACGAGCAGGTTCGCCACCAGGAAGACCAGGACGAGGACGGTCACGAAGCCGACGACGGTCTGGGTGTTCTGGCGGAGGATGCCCTGGTAGAGCTGGTAGCCGACGCCGTGGATGTTGAAGATCCGTTCGGTCACGATGGCCCCGCCCATGAGGGCGCCGACGTCGGTGCCGATGAAGGTCACCACGGGGATGAGGCTGTTGCGCAGCAGGTGGCGGGTGATGACCCGGCGGCGCGGCAGGCCCTTGGCGACGGCGGTGCGGACGTAGTCGGCTCGCTTGTTCTCGGCGATGGAGGTGCGGGTGAGCCGGGTGACGTAGGCGAGGGAGACGGAGGCGAGCACCAGGCCGGGGAGGATCAGTTCGTCGAAGGTGGCGGCGGAGGAGACGGAGGGTTTGATCCAGCCCCACTTGACGCCGAGGAGGAGCTGGGCGAGCAGGCCCGTGACGAAGGTCGGGACGGAGATGACGACCAGGGTCAGCAGCAGCACGCCGGTGTCGACGGGGCGGCCGCGCCGCAGGCCGGTGAGGACGCCGAGACTGATGCCGATGACGATCTCGAAGAGGACGGCGACGATCGTGAGGCGGATGGTGACCGGGAAGGCGTTGCCCATCAGCTCGGTGACCTCCTGGCCGTTGAAGGCCGTGCCGAAGTCGCCGGTGAAGACGTTCCCCATGTAGGTCAGGTATTGCTGCCAGACCGGCTTGTCGAGGCCGAATTCCTTCTTGAGCCGGGCGGCGGTCGCCGGGTCGCACTGGCGGTCGCCGCACAGGCCGGCGATGGGGTCGCCCATCACGTTCACCATCAGGAAGATCAGCAGCGTGGCGCCGAAGAAGACCGGGATCATCTGCAGCAGTCGCCGGATCACATAACGACCCATGAGGGGCTCCGGGGGTGTGGGGGGTAGGCGTACGGCCCGGCGCGGAGGTCCGCGGGCCGGGCCGTACGCCGTCGGCCTGCTCCGGCGTCAGTTGACCTTGATCTGGTCGTAGACCGGGACGCTGAACGGGTTCAGGGAGACGTTGGTGATGCGGTCGGAGTAGCCGGCGCTGCCGTTCTGGTACCAGAGCGGGATGGCGCCCATGTCGTCGCGGAGGACTTCCTCGGCCTTCTGGAAGAGTTCGACGGCCTTCTTGGTGTCGGTCTCGGCGTTGGCCTGGTCGACGAGCTTGTCGAACTCCGGGTTGGAGTACTTGCCGTCGTTGGACGAGGCGTTGGTGTAGTACATCGGCTGGAGGAAGTTCTGGATGAGCGGGTAGTCCATCTGCCAGCCGGCCCGGAAGGGGCCCTTCAGCTTCTGGGTGGTGACCTGGTTGCGGTAGTCGGCGAAGGTGCCGACGGGGTTGCCGACGCAGGCCCGGTCGTTGCCGAGGGCGCGGTTGATGGAGTTGCAGACGGCGTCGATCCACTGCTTGTGGGAGCCGGTGTCGGCGTTGTACGAGATCCTCAGCGTGCCGCCGGGGATGCCGCCGCCCTCCGCGACCAGCTTCTTCGCCTCGGCCGGGTCGTACTCGCAGGCCTCGCCGCACAGCTCCTTGTAGCCGCCGTCGGCGCCGAGGACCGGGGAGGTCCAGTCCTTGGCGGGGGTGCGGGTCTTCTGGAAGATCGTCTCGGTGATCTGGGCGCGGTTGATCGCCATGGAGAGGCCCTTGCGGAGCTTCTCCTGGCCCGGTTTGTTCCAGGCGGGCTCGTAGAAGGGGATGGAGAGCGTCTGGATGATGCCGGCGGGGGTGTTGATGTAGCGCTCGCCGAGGTCGGCCTGGACGTTCTTCAGCTGGGCGGCGGGCACGTCGTCGACCAGGTCGAGGTTGCCGGCGAGGAGGTCGGTGTAGGCGGTGTTGTTGTCGGTGTAGACCTTGAGGGTGACGCCGCCGTTCTGGGCCTTGTCCTCGCCGGGGTAGCCGTCCCACCGCTTCAGGGCCATCTGGGAGCCCTTGGAGTACGAGTCGACGGTGTACGGGCCGTTGCCGACGGGCTTCGACAGCCAGCCGGCGTGGTCGGTGAAGAAGGCCTTCGGGAGGGGTGCGAAGGCCGCGTAGCCGAGGGTGTCGGGGAAGGTCGAGAACTTCTGCGTGAGCTTGACCGTGAAGGTGCGCGGTCCGGTGACCTTGAGGCCGGAGAGGGTGTCGGCGGTCGGCTCGCCCTGGTCGGGGTGGACCTTGTCGTAGCCCTCGATGTACCCGAAGAAGTAGGCGTTCTTCTGGTTGTTCTTCAGGTGGGCGCCGTAGTTCCAGGCGTCGACGAAGGACTGGGCGGTGACCTTCTCGCCGTTGGAGAAGGTCCAGCCGTCCTTGACCGTGATGGTGAAGGTGGTCGAGTCCTTGGTCTCGATCTTCTCGGCGAGCATGTCCTTGGCCTCGCCGGTCTTCGGGTCGTACTGCTTGAGACCGCGGAAGATCATGTTGAGGACCTTGCCGCCCTGGACCTCGTTGGTGTTCGCCGGCTCCAGCGGGTTCTGCGGGTCGCCCCACGAGGAGGACACGATGCCGTCGGCCCCTCCGCCGCCGCTGTCGTCGCCGCCGCCGCAGGCGGTCGCCGCGAGGGCGACGGCGGTGGCCAGAGCGGCCCACCTGGCGAGCGTGGCTCCGCGCATGACATGCCTCCCGTTGGTCCTCGGACTCACTTAGGGCCCAATATCACCTGATATTGACGGGTATGCACTTTTATGGCGTCCGGATGAACCGGGGCTCGCGGAGGCACGGGAAAGCCCCCGGCACCTGGTGGGGTGCCGGGGGCTTTCCGTCGTACGGGGTGTCGCGCCGGATCAGACGGAGAGGACCGTCCGCTCCTCCGCGAAGTGGCAGGCCGACTCGTGCGCGGCCAGGGTGTCCTGGCCCTGGAAGCGCTCCGGGATCGCGAGGACCGGGACCTCCGTCGCGCACTTGTCCTGGGCCTTCCAGCAGCGGGTGCGGAAGCGGCAGCCCGACGGCGGGTTCGCCGGCGAGGGCACGTCACCGGTCAGGATGATCCGCTCGCGGTGCGCGCGGGCCTCCGGGTCCGGCACCGGCACCGCGGAGAGCAGCGCCTGGGTGTACGGGTGCGTGGGGTGGTCGTAGATCTGCTCGTCCGTACCGATCTCGGCCATCTTGCCGAGGTACATGACGCCCACGCGGTCCGAGATGTGCCGGACGATCGACAGGTCGTGCGCGATGAAGATGTAGGACAGGTTGAACTCGTCCTGCAGCTTCTCCATCAGGTTGATGACCTGCGCCTGGACGGAGACGTCCAGGGCGGAGACCGGCTCGTCGCAGATGATGATCTCCGGGTTGAGCGCGAGGCCGCGGGCGATGCCGATGCGCTGGCGCTGACCGCCGGAGAACTGGTGCGGGTAGCGGTTGATGTACTCGGGGTTCAGACCGACGACGTCG
Organism: Streptomyces sp. NPDC012827; assembly: GCF_042900905.1. Classification (NCBI taxonomy): domain Bacteria; kingdom Bacillati; phylum Actinomycetota; class Actinomycetes; order Kitasatosporales; family Streptomycetaceae; genus Streptomyces; species Streptomyces sp. NPDC012827. The sequence continues at coordinate 589,944 of NZ_JBIBBY010000001.1, forward strand.
AGCAGCTCCTGCACCTTGCGGCGCCGGTCGCCCTTCGGGGCCACCTCGGGGTGGATGTCGAAGGGCTCGCCGATGATGTCGCCGACCGTCATGCGCGGGTTGAGCGAGGTGTACGGGTCCTGGAACACCATCTGGATGTTCCGGCGGACCGCCTTCAGCGCGCGCCCGGACAGCTTGGTGATGTCCTGGCCCTTGTAGAAGACCTCGCCGGCGGTGGCCTTCTCCAGGCTCATGAGGAGCTTGGCGACGGTGGACTTGCCACAGCCGGACTCGCCCACGATGCCCAGGGTCTCGCCCTGGAAGAGGTCGAAGGAGACCCCGTCCACGGCCTTGACCGCGCCGACCTGCTTCTTGAAGAGGATGCCCTGCGTCAGCGGGAAGTGCTTCTGCAGGTTGCGCACCTGGAGGATCGGCTCGCCGCGCTCGACGGGGGCCTCGATGGCGGCTACGGCCTCCGCCTCGGACACATCCTCGGCCTTGTCGTTCTTGCTGAGCTCAGCCATGGATCGTCTCCTTCCAGAAGTGGCAGGCGCTGCCGCGGCCCGGCAGCTCCGCGCCGTCCTGCTCGGTCACCGGGGCCAGCGGCGGGACGTCCGTACGGCAGATGTCCTCGGCGCGGGGGCAGCGCGGGTTGAAGGCGCAGCCCGACGGGATCTTGAGCAGGTTGGGCGGCAGGCCCTTGATCGCGTACAGCTCCTGGCCCTTCTGGTCCAGGCGCGGGATCGAGTCGAGCAGCCCCTTGGTGTACGGGTGGGCCGGGCGCTTGTACAGCTCGTGCACCGGCGCCCGCTCCACGATCCGGCCCGCGTACATCACGGCGATCTTGTCCGCGACGTCGGCGACCACGCCGAGGTCGTGGGTGATCAGGATCAGACCCATGTTGTACTCGGTCTGGAGCTCGGCGAGCAGGTCCATGACCTGCGCCTGGACCGTCACGTCGAGCGCCGTGGTGGGCTCGTCCGCGATGATCAGGTCCGGCTCCAGGGAGAGCGCCATGGCGATCATGATGCGCTGGCGCATACCGCCGGAGAACTGGTGCGGGTAGTCGTTGACGCGCGCCGCGGCGGCCGGGATCTTCACCCGGTCCATCAGCTCGATGGCCTTGGCCTTGGCCTCCTTCTTGGAGAGGCCCTGGTGCACCCGGAACATCTCGCCGAGCTGGTAGCCGACGGAGAGGACCGGGTTCAGCGAGGAGAGCGCGTCCTGGAAGATCATCGCGATCTTGCTGCCGCGCACCTTGCGGTGCTCCTCCTCGGACATCTTCAGCATGTCCTGGCCGCGGAAGAGGATCTCTCCCTTGGTCACGAAACCAGGCGGGGTGTCGAGGATGCCCATGATCGCCTGCGCGGTCACGGACTTGCCGGAGCCCGACTCGCCGAGGACGGCGAGGGTCTCGCCCGCGCTCACGGAGTACGAGACGCCGTTCACGGCCTTCGCGACGCCCTCACGCGTACGGAACTCCACGTGGAGGTCACGGACGTCGAGGAGCGGACCCTCGTGGGTCTCGCCGTCGCGCGGCGCCGGGACGGCCGCGGTCTTGTCGATAGTGGTCACTGCGTTCGTCCTACCTCTCAGCGCAGCTTCGGATCGAAGGCGTCACGAACCGCGTCGCCGAGCATGATGAAGGCGAGCACCGTGATGGTGAGCATTCCGGAGGGGAACAGCAGCGGGTGCAGGCCCGAGGAGATGCGGTCCTGCGCCTCGGAGATCATCACGCCCCAGGAAATGGCCGGCGGCCTGATGCCGATGCCGAGGAAGCTCAGGGTCGCCTCCGCGCCGATGACCGCACCGAGCGAGATCGTGGCGACCACGATCAGCGGAGTGACGGAGTTCGGCAGCACGTGACGGAACATCATGCGCGAGGTGGAGGAACCGAGCGAGCGCGCGGCGGCCACGTAGTCGGCCTGCTTGACCTGCATGACGGCGCCGCGCATGACGCGGGCCATGGACATCCAGCCGACCGCGGTCAGCGTGAGCACCACGGCCATGACGCCGGCGTTGCGCATGCCCTTCTCGTCACGGAAGTTGTTCAGGATGACGATCGCGGCGAGCAGCAGCGGCAGTCCGAAGAAGACGTTCGTGACGAACGAGAGGAGGGCGTCCGTCCACTTGCCGAAGAAGCCGCCGAGGACACCCACGAGGCCGCCGATGACCAGGGAGAAGGCCGTCGTCAGGACACCCACGATCACCGAGTTGCGGGTGCCGTAGATGGTCTGCGAGTAGACGTCGCAGCCCTGGAAGTTGTAGCCGAACCAGGCGCTGCCGCTGGGGCCCTCCATCGAGTGCTTCAGGTCGCACGCGAGCGGGTCGACGCTGGTGAAGAGGCCCGGGAAGGCCGCGATCACCAGGATGACGAAGATGAGGACCGCCGAGATGATGAACATCGGGTTGCGGACCAGGTCGCGGAAGGCGTCCTGCGCGAGGCTGCGGGTCTTGTCCTGCGCGGCCGGGACCGGAGCGGGCGCGGTGGGGCCGGCGGGGTTCTCGACGGCCGTGTCGGACTTCTGGGTCGTGTCACTCATAGCGAATCCTCGGGTCAAGCACGGCGTACAGCAGGTCCACGACCAGCGCGGAGATCAGGTAGACGAGCACCAGCAGGCTGACGAATCCGACGACCGCCGGTCCGTCCTCCACGTTCAGGGAGGTGAAGAGCTGGTAGCCCACGCCGGGGATGTTGAAGATGCCCTCGGTGACGATCGCGCCGCCCATGAGGGAGCCGAGGTCGGCGCCCAGATACGTGACGACGGGGATCAGCGAGTTGCGCAGCACGTGGATGCCGACGACGCGGCTCTTCGGCAGGCCCTTGGCCTTGGCGGTACGGATGTAGTCGGCGCGGAGGTTCTCGGCGACCGACGCCCGTGCGAGACGCGCGATGTAGGCCAGCGACACCGAGCCGAGCACCATGCCCGGCAGCAGGTAGCTGGAGAACCCGTCATCGGTGCCGGAGACGGGGAACAGGCCCCATTCCATACCGAGGAAGGTCTGGGTGACATTGCCGAGCACGAAGATCGGGACGGCGATGACGGTCAGGGTGGAGACGAGCACCAGGTTGTCCATGAAGCTGCCGCGGCGCATGCCCGCGAGGACACCGGCGACGACGCCGATGACGAGCTCGAAGGTGAAGGCCACACCGGCGACCTTCAGCGTCTCCGGCCAGGCCTCGGCGAGGAGCTCGACGATGGGCCGGCCCTGGTTGATGGACTCACCGAAGTCGCCCTGGAGCAGACCCGTGAAGTAGTACCAGTACCTCACGAAGAACGGGTCGTCGAGGTGGTACTGAGCGGTGAGCGTCGCTCTGATGTTGTCGGGTACGGGCTTCTCGCCGTACAGGTTCTGGATGGGGTCGCCACCCATCTGCGTGACGAGAAAATAGACGATCAACGTGGTGCCGATGAAGACGGGCACCATCTGAAGGATTCGTCGGATGACGAACCGGCCCATGGATCCTCCTCGCGAGAAACGGCGGGGGCCGGTGTTGCCGGCCCCCGCCGCCGTTCTCGACTCTTAAAAGTGGGTCAGATGCCTGAGGCCCTTAGGCCTTCGAGATCTTGGTGACGTCGACCCGGTTGAAGAGGTCCATCTCCACGTTCGTCACGTTCTTGCTGTGCGCGAACACGTTCTTGCCGAAGCGGAGCGGGATCACCGGCATGTCCTGGACGAGGACGTCCTCGGCCTGCTGCCACAGCTTGATGGCGTCGGCGGAGGTCTTGGCCGCGCGGCCCTGCTCGACCAGGCTGTCGAACTTCTTGTTGCTGTAGCCGTAGTAGTTCGAGGAACCACCGGTGGTGAACAGCGGGCCGAGGTAGTTCTCCATGGACGGGTAGTCCATGATCCAGCCCATCCGGAACATGCCGGAGAACTTCTTCTGCTCGACCTGGGTCAGCAGCTCGGCGAACTGCGGGACGGCCTGGCCGACGCAGTCGACACCGAGGTTCTTCTTGATCTGGTTGCAGGTGGCGTCCACCCACTCCTTGTGACCGCCATCGCCGTTGTAGCCGATGTTGATCTTGTTGCCCTCGATGCCGCCGGCCTTGGCGAGCATCGCCTTGGCGGCAGCCGGGTCGAACTTGCAGGAGTCACCGCAGGTGTTCTCGCGGTAGCCGCCCACGACCGGGGAGACGAAGGAACGGGCCGGCGACTGCGAGTCGTTGAGGATCACCTTGGTGATCTCCTCGCGGTCGATCGCCATCGAGATCGCCTTGCGGATCTCCGGCTTCGCGTACTTCTTGTCGTACGTCGGGAACGACACGAACTGGAAGGTCGACGCCGGGGACGACTTGAAGCGCTTGCCGAACTGCTTCGGGGCGTTGGCCAGTTCGGAGCTCGGGACCTGCGGGACGACGTCCAGGGCGCCGGCGACGACGTCCTTGTACATCGTCTCCTGCTTCTGGTAGATCTTGTAGGTCACGGAGTCGACCTTGGGCTTGTTCGTGCCCGTGTAGTCAGGGTTCTTGACTACCTTGATCGACTTGTTGTGGTCCCACTTGCCGTCGATCTTGAAGGCGCCCTGGCCGATCGGAGCCTGCTCGTACGCCTTGATGTTGGCGATGGCGGCGTCCGGCAGCGGGTAGAAGACCGTGTAACCGAGAACGGTCTTGTAGTCGGCGAAGGGCTTCGCCAGCTTGACCGTGAAGGTGGTGTCGTCGACGACCTTCAGGCCCGAGAGCTCCTTGGCGGTCGGCTCGGGAGCCTTCTTCGGGCCCTCCTCGCCGTCCGGGTCCGCCGGGTTGAGGGCGTCGTAGCCCTCGATGGTGGCGAAGAAGTAGTTGCCGTCGGCCGCGTTCGGGCCGTAGGCGCCCCAGTTCCAGCCCTGGACGTAGCTCTTGGCGGTCACCGGGGTGCCGTCGTGGAACTTCTGCCCCGGCTTGATCTTGATGGTCCAGAGCTTGTTGTCGGTCGTGGTGATGGACTCCGCGGCGTCCTCGACCGGCTGGTTCTTGTCGTCGTAGCTGACGAGCGGACGGAACAGCGCGTCCAGCACCTGCGAGCCCTCGGACTCGGTCGTCGTCTGCGGGACGAGACGCTTCGGCTCCGAGATGCCGACGCTCACCGCGCCGCCGTCCTTGGCCTTGCCCTCCCCGTTGTCCTTGCTGCCGCCACAGGCGGTCGCTGCCAGGGCGACGGCGATCGCGCCCGCAACCCACTTGGCGCTCTTGGCACCACGCATGGGGTTCCTCCTCATGAGTCCACTTGTCACTACGAAAGGGACGCACGGAGACGGCCGACACCCCTGACGGCCCAGGACTCCAGCGCCCCGAGTGTGCTCGTGAGTCGGCACTCCCCACAGTGCTTGACCCATTGACCCGAGCTCAATGGAGCCAACTATTAAGTACGTCCGGGCTGTAAACCACACTTAAGTGGTCTCGTTTTGACAACATCACCAAGCCGTCAGAGGCCAAAATCCGGACAAACTGATCACAGACAGACACACCCGAAACGGACTGTTAACACACGTACCGGAGAGCGACGTCCGGAAATCGGACGCGCGGCATCGAAATCGGTTTGACGCCCTCGCGGAGCCGGTGCTGCGCGCCGCCGGACCCGCCGGAAGCGGAAGGGTGTACTCAACTCTGTTGTCAAGCTCAGAAGTTGCTCAAAACTGTGTCCCACGTCTCCCCCGGCCCGCAAGACTCCGATCCGGCCCGCTGACCACGGGCCGCTCCGCCGCCCGACCGAGCGGCACCAACGAGGGGAAAACGCCATGCGCAAGAAGCTCGCGGCAGGACTCATGACCACCTGCCTGTCGGCCGCCACCCTGGCCCTGCTGCCCGCCGGCAGCGCCCAGGCGGCCGAGATGATGTGCAGCCCGGGGAGCCAGAAGTACACCTGGTCCACGGTGAGCAAGACTCCGGTCGTCACCCATCGCAAGGCGATCGAGCACTACACCGACGGCACGATCGTCAAGACCGTCAGCGCTCAGTCCGTCACCAGCATCACGGCCTCCGTCACCGCCACCTCCGGTGCCGAGGTCAGCGGGAACGTCGCCCTCGTCAGCCTCAGCGGCAAGGTCGGCCTTGAGCTGAAGGCCGAGGGGTCGAAGACGAAGACCACCGCCGAGTCCATCCAGCACCGGCTCTCCACCCGCGGCAAGTACGTCCTGTACGCCGGCACCATGAAGACCCAGGGCTACTACACCCAGTTCCGCTGCGACCGCGGCACCCGCTGGGTGAACACCGGCAACTACGGCAAGGCCGTCAGCTTCACCGTCGCCACGGAGGGCGGTCTGCGCTGCGGCACGTCCGTGCCGGCCGGCAGCCTCGCCGCGTACGCCAAGCGCTACTGCTGATCCCGCCACCGCCCCGCCCGGCGCCGGCCCGACCGGCCGGCGCGGGGACGGGCGGGGCGCGCACCACCCGTGAACGGGGGACGTGAACGGGGGACGGGGGAAAACGAAAGCGCCCGGCCGGGGAGAACCCCGGCCGGGCGCTTTCGTCTGTTCCGGCTCCGCGGCCGAACGGCTCAGCCGTTCTTCGCGCGGGAGGCCGCGCGAGCACGCTCGCGGGCGTCCAGGTTCACCTTGCGGATGCGGACGGCCTCCGGGGTGACCTCGACGCACTCGTCGTCGCGGCAGAACTCCAGCGACTGCTCCAGGGAGAGCTTCCGCGGCGGGACGATCGCCTCGAAGGAGTCGGCCGACGAGGAACGCATGTTCGTCAGCTTCTTCTCCTTGGTGATGTTCACGTCCATGTCGTCGGAGCGCGAGTTCTCACCGACGATCATGCCCTCGTAGACCTCGGTGCCCGGCTCCACGAAGAGGACGCCGCGCTCCTGCAGGTTGGTCATCGCGAAGGCGGTGACCGTGCCGGCGCGGTCGGCGACCAGCGAGCCGTTGTTACGGGTCTGGAGCGGGCCGAACCACGGCTCGTGGCCCTCGTGGATCGAGTGGGCGATGCCGGTGCCGCGGGTCTGGGTCAGGAACTCCGTACGGAAGCCGATGAGGCCGCGGGACGGGACGACGAACTCCATGCGGACCCAGCCGGAGCCGTGGTTCGACATGTTGTCCATGCGGCCCTTGCGGACGCCCATGAGCTGCGTGACGGCGCCCATGTGCTCCTCGGGCACGTCGATCGTCATGCGCTCGACGGGCTCGTGGACCTTGCCGTCGACCTCCTTGGTGACGACCTGCGGCTTGCCGATGGTCAGCTCGAAGCCCTCGCGGCGCATCTGCTCGACCAGGATGGCCAGCGCCAGCTCACCGCGGCCCTGCACCTCCCAGGCGTCCGGGCGCTCGGTGTCCAGGACGCGGAGCGAGACGTTGCCGATGAGCTCGCGGTCCAGGCGGTCCTTCACCTGACGGGCGGTGACCTTGCGGTCCTTGACCGCCGCCTTGGCGTCGGCGCCCTTGCCGGTGCCGCCACGGCCGACCAGCGGCGAGGTGTTCGTACCGATCACCATGGAGATGGCCGGCTCGTCGACCGTGATGAGCGGCAGCGCGACCGGGTTCTCCGGGTCGGCCAGGGTCTCGCCGATCATGATGTCGGGGATGCCGGCGACGGCGCAGATGTCACCGGGGCCGGCCACCTCGGCCGGCTTGCGGGTGAGCGCCTCGGTCATCATCAGCTCGGTGATGCGGACGTTCTGGATCGAGCCGTCCCGCTTGATCCACGCGACCGTCTGGCCCTTGCGGAGCTCGCCCTGCTCGACGCGGAGCAGCGCGATGCGGCCGAGGAAGTTGTCGGCGTCGAGGTTGGTGACGTGGGCCTGGAGCGGCGCGTCCTCCTCGTACGTCGGGGCGGGGACGTGCTCCAGGATCGTGGAGAAGAACGGCTCCAGGCTGGTGGAGTCCGCCGGGACCGTGCCGTCCTCCGGCTTGGTCAGCGAGGCGATGCCGTCACGGCCGCAGGCGTACACGATCGGGAACTCGATCTGGTCCTCGTCGGCGTCCAGGTCCAGGAAGAGGTCGTAGGTCTCGTTGACGACCTCGTCGATCCGCGAGTCCGGGCGGTCCGTCTTGTTGATGCAGAGGATGACGGGCATGCGGGCCTGCAGCGCCTTGCGGAGCACGAAGCGGGTCTGCGGCAGGGGACCCTCGGAGGCGTCCACCAGGAGGACGACGGCGTCCACCATCGACAGGCCGCGCTCGACCTCACCACCGAAGTCGGCGTGGCCGGGGGTGTCGATGATGTTGATCGTGATCGGGGCCCCGCCGTCCTTGGGGTGGTACTTCACCGCCGTGTTCTTGGCGAGGATCGTGATGCCCTTCTCACGCTCCAGGTCGTTCGAGTCCATCATGCGGTCGTCGAGCTGCTGGTGGGCGGCGAAGGCACCCGCCTGCTTGAGCATGGCATCGACGATGGTCGTCTTGCCGTGGTCGACGTGGGCGACGATGGCTACGTTACGGATGTCGTGGCGCGTGGGCATGGGTGGCTTGCGCTTCTCTCGGTTCGTGGGAATCGGCGTCAGTTCCTCTTACGCCCGCCGGGCGGACGCGCCACGGCTATGTCCTATGGTACGGGGCTGCCGCGCAAGGGGCTTCCCCGGTTGTGATCCGAGAGGGTCTACTGGGAGGTTTCAGGGTGTGGGGAAGATCATGCGGCCGGGTCAAGGGTCCGACGTGATCCTGCCCGCCGGAAGGCCCGGCGGGCAAGGAAATTGAGCGGGTTCTGAGGTTGTGACCTGCGGTTTCAGTGCTTTTCAGCGGTTCGGCCGGCACCCTTGACGGTTTCGGCCTTCTTGTAGCCGATGTCCTGGTAGCGGGGGGCGGCGAAACCCCACGCGCCGGCGTTCACGACGTCCGCCCGGGCGGCGACCAACTGGGGGCGCTGATAAAGGGGGATGGAGCCTGCGGCGGCCCAGATCCGGGCGTCGGCCTGGCGGACCAGCTCCCTGGCCTCCTCCTCGTCGAGGGTCCCCGCCGCCTGGTCGAACAGCTGGTCGATGCGGTCGGTGCCCACGCGCGAGTAGTTCTGCTCCACCAGCAGGGAACCGTCGGAGGCCGGCTCGGGCTTGGCGAAGATCGGCCGGGCGTCGGTGGCCGGGAAGGCCGTGGCGGGCCAGGAGTAGAGGGCCAGGTCGTAGTCGCCGGAGGCGATGTGGTCCTTGAAGAAGCTCTCGTCGGAGACCTTCGTGACCTGGGTGCGGATGCCGACCGCGTCGAGCATCCGGACGATCCGGTCGCCGACCGCGCGCAGCGACTCGGAGCCGGGCCCGGACGGCAGGACGAAGCGGAGGCTGAGTGCCTTGCCGTCCTTCCCGAGGGCCTGGTCCGCGGCCGGCACGGCGGCCGGGGCGGCGGTGCCGCGCGGGGCGTAGGCCCCGGCCACGCCCCGGTCCGGCTTGGTGACGGACTGGGCGGCGCGGGCTCCGGCGTCGGTACCGGTGTCCAGGGCCTCGGCTCGGGCGAGGAGGGCCCGGCCCTGGCGGTCGGCGGCGGGGGCGGCCGCCAGGACGCCGGTGCCGTTCTCGGGGCCCGCGGGTCCGATACGGGGGGCGGTGGGGTGCTCGCCGGGCTTGTCGTCCCCGACGATGTAGAGGCCCTCGTCGGAGGCGGTGTCCGCGGCCTTCGGGTCCTCGGCCTCCTTCTCCTTCTGCTGCTTCTGCTCCTTCTCGGCCTTCTCGGCCTCACTGCCCGCCTTGGTGCCGGCCGGCTTCCGGGCCGCGCCGCCCGGGACCCAGCCCGCGTCGGCGAGGAGCGCCCGTGCCTCGGCGGTGTCCTGGTCGCCGAGCGCGTCGCTGCTGTCGGCGTAGGCCGGCTGGCCGGCCAGGGCGAGGTGGCTTCCGGGCGGGCCCGCGGGCAGTCCGAGCGGTTTGAGCACCGACTCGGCGATCTCCTGGCGGTCGATGGCGCGGGCCACCGCCCGCCGGACCCGTTCGTCGGCGAGCGGGCCGGACTCGCCGTTGAGGGAGAGCTGGGTGTAGGCGGGCTCCAGGGACTTGCGGACGACGAACCGGGCGAGGCCGTCCTGCTCGGCCGCGTACCGGGCGACGGCCCGCCGGTTCTCCTCCCGGGCGGCCCGCACCTCCTCGGCCCGCTCCTCGTCGGAGCCGTACGCCAGCGCCCAGGACTTCAGGGCCTTGGCGGGGGTGATCGCGGCGCCGGGGCCGTGGGCGACGGCCGCCTCGGCTCCCTTGCGGCCGGCCCGGGCGTCCCGTACCGCGAGGGCGATCCGCTCGGCCGTGGACCGGTCGATCTCGGCCAGGTCGAGCGTGCCGGCGGCGAGGGCCGCACCGCGCTCGGTGCGGGGGACGGCCTTGAGCACGAGGCTGTCGAGCTTGGCGGGCTGTCCCCACCAGCGGGGGTTGCGGACGAGGGTGACGTCACCGCTCGCGCGGTCGACCTTCTTCAGCAGGAACGGTCCTGCGGTGGACTTGAGCGTGGTGCGCGCCCCGTCGTTGAAGGCGTTCGGGGACCCCATCACCTCCTTCGGGTAGAGGGGGGTGAAGAGGGACTTCCAGTCCGCGTACGGCTTGGCGTAGGTGACCCGGACCTCCAGGTCGTTCTTGCCCCGCTCGATCTTCTCGATCCGCTCGTACCCGGCGTTGCGGGCGGTCCAGTACGCGGTGTCCCGGCCGCTCAGGGCGCGCCACTGGGCCACGAAGTCGGCGGCGCCGATCTCGCGTCCGTCGCTCCAGACCGCCTGCTGGTTGAGCTTGTAGAGGACCACCTGCTTGGGCTCGGTCTCGATGACCTCGGCCGATTCCAGGTAGTCCGGGTTCCGCTGCGGACGGCCGCGCTCGTCGAGGGTGTGGAGGGCGGGGAGGACGGCTCCGGCGACGCGGGCGGTGGTGCCGTCGGCGTCGGCCTGGAAGGTGTTGAGGGTGCTGGGGAGCGTGTCGACGGCCCAGCGGAGGGTGCCGCCGTCGGCGACCTTTTCGCGTGCGGCGGGGGCGTGGTCCTGAGCGGCGGCCGGGGCCTGCTCCTCGCCCTCGCCGGAGCATCCGGCGAGCACGGTGACGGCGAGGACCGCGCTGGTGAGGGGGGCGACGGAGCGGAGCGTGCGGGAGCGGGGGCTCCTGGCCCATGTCCTCCCGCGGGGGGCGCCGACCTGGGACATGATGTGTACCCCTTCGTCCGGAATCATGCCATTTGGAGATGATCAGACCTATCGCTCATCCACTGAAAGCGACCGATCCGATCCGGCCGTGCCGACACGGCGGCGCACCCGCCGAACCCCACCCGTGCGGCCCAATCGCCCCGGCGGCGCCCCCGGACGGGCGCGCACCCGGGCAGCCGGGTCAGTGCCAGCCGGCGCGGTAGGCCGCCCAGTCCTCCTCGCGGGCCGCGAAGTCGACGTACAGCGCGACACCGAAGCGCTCGCGGCCGGGGTCGGTGCGGCCCAGGCCGAGGCGGGTGCCGCGGACGGCGGCGGCGACCGTTTCCGCGCTCTCGTGGTGACCGAGGTCGTCCTCGTGGAAGAAGGGGAGTCCCATGAGGAGGTCGGTCGACTCGGGCGTCACCTCCAGGGCGAGGCTCGTCTGCTGGGCGACGTACCCGCCGTACATGCCCTCCAGCGGCATCCACGTGTCGTACGACATGACGGCGATCTGGTCGACCCGGCGCGCGACCTGCCCGAAGAACTCCTGCGACCACCACTTCTCGCTGCCGCCGCTGACCACGCCGAGCACCGAGTGGGCGCCGGGCAGGGGATCGATCTGGTGGGCGGCGACGGAGAGCGGCACCTTCCGGGCCCGGGTGAGCCCGCCCAGGTCGTCGAGGAGGGAGAGGTAGTGCGCGTCGTCGGAGTGGAGCGGCTCCAGGTCGAAGTGGACGCCGTCGAAGCCGGCGTCGAGGATCTGCCGCGTGGAGCCGACCACGGCGGCCCGGGAGCGCGGGTCCTCCAGGCGCAGCCCGACCGGGCCCTCGGTGGCGAGGATGTCGCCCAGCCAGGCCTGGACCCGTATGCCGGGCATGGTCCGGTGCACGCCGTCGATCAGCCACCGGGCACGCGGGTACCTGTCCGCGCGCAGCGTGCCGTCGTGGTCGAGCGGACCGGCGTGGACGTACAGGTCACGGATGCCGGTCCCCCTGATCCGTTCGGCGAAGGCCGCGAGGTCGGCGTCCGTGCGCCGCCCGTCGACCCAGGCGTGCCCGAGCCAGATGGCGTTCTTGCCCCGGGTCCGCGCGTCCTCCCGCACGTCGCCGGCGTAGTTCACGCGCAGGGCGAGCGCCCCGGAGAGCGGCAGGATCAGCAGTACGAGGAGCGGGCCCAGGACGAACCAGCGCCCCTTCCGCCACACACGCCTCAGCCGTCCACTCACACGAGCCTCCTCAGGGGAGTCTTGTCACCGGAGCCACCGGGGCGTCGGCCACCGTCAGGGACGCGGGGTGATCACGGACGGTTTCCGAAGGCCCGTGATCCTCTCCCGGACGGCTTCCGAACGGCGCCGGTCCGCTCGCACTCCCCCATACCGGGACATAGCCTCCTTTTGTGACGCGAACAGCCACCCGAGCCCTTCTCGCGGTACTGGTGGCGGCGTGGTGGCTCCTCGTGCCCGCCGTTCACGGTGCCCACGCCGACGATCCCGCCGAGCTGTCCCGGGACGGCCAGATCACCGACCGGGCCGGCGCCCTCGGTGAGCGCCGGGCCGCCGTGGCCGCGGCGCTCGACCGGCTCTACGAGGACCACCGGATCCAGCTGTTCGTGGTCTACGTCCGGGACTTCTCGGGGCGCTCGGCCCCGGACTGGGCCGACGCCACCGCCGCGCGCAACGGGCTCGGCGCGGACGACGTCCTGCTCGCCGTCGCCACCCGCGCCCGGCAGTACGCGCACTCCGCCGACCCTGCGGGCCGGCTCACCCAGGCCCAGCTGGACGAGGTGGCACGGACGGCGATCGAACCGGCCCTGCGGCGGAACGACTGGGCCGGGGCCGCCATCGGTGCCGCCGACGGCTACGGCGCGGTCCTGGCAGGCCGGCCCGTCCCGGCGCCGGCGATCACCCCCGGCCCCGCCGACCCCGGGCCGGAGGGGGGCGGCTCGTGGGGCACCGACCTCGTCCTGCCGGTCGTGCTCGTCGGCGGCGCCGGGGCCGTGGCGGCGTACGCGTACGCCAAGCGCCGCAGGCGGACCGCGACCCGCACCACTCCCCAGGGCGGGCGGGGCTGGGACCCTCCACCCGAGCACGCGCCGCCGTCGCTGGACGCGCTCGACGCCGACGCCCGGCGGACCCTGGTCGCCACCGACGACGCGGTCCGCACCAGCCAGGAGGAACTGGGCTTCGCCTCCGCCCAGTTCGGAGAGGCGGCCGTGGAGCGGTTCACCGCGGCCCTGGCCTTCGCGAAGGAGCAGCTCACGGCCTCGTTCCGGGTGCGGCAGCGGCTCGACGACGCCTTCCCCGAGGACGACGGGGAGCGGCGCAACATGCTGGAGGAGATCCTCCGGCGCTGCGCCGAGGCGAACGCGCGCCTGGACGCGGAGAGCGAGGACTTCGACCGGCTGCGCGCCCTGGAGCGTACGGCTCCGGAGGCGCTGGCCTCGGTCGAGGCGGCGCTCCGGGAGCAGAGCGGGCGGGTGGTCACGGCCGGGGCGGCGCTGAGCGCGATGCGCGAGCGGTACGCGGACAGCGCCGCCTCCCCGGTCGCCGGCAATGTCGAGCAGGCCGAGGACCGGCTGGTCTTCGCGACGACGCACGTCGACGAGGCCCGGCAGCGGGTGGACGAGGGCGACAACGGCGGCGCCGCCGTGCACATCCGGGCCGCCGAGGGCGCGGTGGACCAGGCCGCCCGGCTGATCGAGGCGGTGGACCGGCGCGCGGTGGAGCTCGCGGAGGCGGTGGGGAAGCTGCCGGGTGCGCTCCTTGAGACGGACGCGGACCTCGCGGACGCCCGCGGCCTGCTGAAGGGCACGGCCGAAGGGGTGTCCACGGCGGACCTCCAGGGGCGGATCGCGCGGGCGGAGACGGTGGCCGCCGAGGTACGGCAGGCCGGTGAGGCCGGGCGGTACGACCCCCTGGAGGCGCTGCGGCGGGTCGAGGAGGCGGACGCGGCGCTCGACGAGGCGCTGCGGGGCGCGCGGGAGCGCGAGTCGGGCGACCGCCGCGCCCGCGGCCTGCTGGAGCAGGCGATGCTGACGGCCCGTTCGGCGATCGGGGCGGCCTCCGACTACGTGACGACGCACCGGGGAGCGGTGGGCAGCGAAGCCCGCACCCGGCTCGCGGAGGCCCGGCGCCGGTGGGAGAGGGCGGAGGCGCTCGCCGCTGCCGGGGACCCGCGGACCGCCCTGCCGGAGGCGCAGCGGGCGGACGGCCTGGCGCGGCTGGCGCAGGAGCTCGCGGAGCGGGACGTCCACGCCTTCGGGGGCCCCGGCGGTCCTGGTGGGGTGCCGGGCGTGGGCGGGGGCGGCGGGCTCGGGGGTGCGGTGCTGGGCGGCATCCTCCTCGGCGGACTGTTCGGCGGGGGAAGCGGGGGTCACGGGGGCTTCGGCGGCGGGTTCGGGGGCGGTGGTCACGGCGGCGGGCCCGGCAGCTTCGGCGGCGGCGGCACGCGCGGCCGGCTGGGCGGCGGGGGCCGCTTCTGAGCGCGGCCCGCCGTCCTTCCCTGTTTCGCGTCCCTCTGAGGACTCCACGAAGGAGATCGAGCATGAGCAAGCAGACCGTTCTCGGCCGGGTCGCCCAGCTGGCGAAGGCGAACATCCACGCACTGCTGGACCAGGCCGAGGATCCGCAGAAGATGCTGGACCAGCTGATCCGTGACTACTCCTCCAACATCGCGGAGGCCGAGGAGGCGGTGGCCGCCACGATCGGCAATCTGCGGCTGATGGAGCAGGACCACCAGGAGGACCTGGACGCGGCGAAGGAGTGGGGCGGGAAGGCACTCGCCGCCAGCCGGAAGGCGGACGAGCTGCGGGCCGGCGGGCGGACGGCGGAGGCCGACCGCTTCGACAACCTGGCGAAGGTGGCGCTCGGCCGCCAGCTGCGCGCCGAGCAGGAGGCGCGGACGGCCGAGCCGACCATCGCCGCGCAGACCGACGTGGTGGCCAAGCTGCGGACCGGACTGGACCAGATGGGGACCAAGCTCGGCGAACTCCAGGCCAAGCGCGACGAGCTGGTCGCCCGCGCGAAGTCGGCGCAGGCGCAGAACCGCATGATGGACGCGGTCGACAGCATCGACCTGCTCGACCCGACGAGTGAGCTCAGCCGCTTCGAGGACAAGGTGCGCCGGGAGGAGGCGCGGGCCCTGGGCAAGCAGGAGCTCGCCGCCTCGTCCCTGGACGCGCAGTTCGAGCAGCTGGACGCACTCGGCGACAGCGACGAGATCGAGGCCCGCCTCGCGGCGCTGAAGGCCGCCTGACTCCAGGGGTGCCCGGCGGGTCCCCGGCTCAGAACATGCTGAGGAGCTGCTCCACGCTGGGCTCGGCCGCGCTCTCCCCGTCGGGCAGGGCGAGTTCGAACCAGACGGTCTTGCCGCGCGGGGTGCGGCGGGAGCCCCAGGAGGAGCTGAGCAGCCCGACGAGCTGAAGACCGCGGCCGCCCTCGTCGGTGTCCCGGGCCCTGCGGCGCCGGGGCTGCACCAGGCCCGAGTCCCAGACCTCGCAGACGAGGGTCCGGTCGCGCAGCAGGCGGAGCCGGATCTCGCCCTCGCCGTAGCGCAGGGCGTTGGTGACGAGTTCGCTGACGAGCAGTTCGACGGTGTCGACGAGCGAGGCGAGGCCCCAGGAGGTGAGCTGCGCGCGGGCCAGTTCGCGGGCCCGGCCGACGGAGCGGGGCTCCCTGGGAAGCCGCCAGTCGCCGACGGCCTCGCCGGGCAGGCCCCGGATGCGGGCCATCAGGAGGGCGATGTCGTCCTCCCCGTGGCCGGTGTCGAGCCGGCTGAGGACCCGGTCGCAGACGTCCTCCAGCGGGCGTTCCTGCCCGGTGAGGGCCCGGCGGAAGGCGTGCAGGCCCTCCTCCAGCGGGTGGTCACGGGATTCGACGAGTCCGTCGGTGTAGAGGGCGAGGAGCGCGCCCTCGGGCAGTTCGATCCGGACCTCCTCGAAGGGCTCGCCGCCGACGCCGAGCGGCATCCCGGGGGGTACGTCGAGGAGGACGGCCTCCTCGCCGGGGCCGACGAGCACCGGGGGCAGGTGGCCGGCGTTGGCGAAGGTACATCGCCGGGTGACCGGGTCGTAGACGGCGTAGACGCAGGTGGCGAGGTAGACCTCGGAGAGTTCCGGGCCCCGGTTCTTCTGGGCGCGGGACTGCTGGGCGCCGATGGGGGCGCCCAGGCCGCGGGCGATCTCGTCCAGGTGGGAGAGGACCTCGGCCGGTTCGAGGTCGAGCTGGGCGAGGGTGCGTACGGCGGTGCGGAGTTCACCCATGGCGACGGCGGCGCGCAGACCGCGGCCCATGACGTCCCCGATGACGAGGGCGGTGCGGTGGCCGGGCAGCTCGATGACGTCGAACCAGTCGCCGCCGACCTCGGTGGCGGTGGTGCCGGGCAGGTAGCGGCAGGCGATGTCGAGTCCGGCGGCCTCCGGGTCGCCGGGCGGGAGGAGGCTGCGCTGGAGGATGAGGGCCCGCTCGTGCTCGCGGCGGTAGAGGCGGGCGTTGTCGATGCAGACGGCGGCGCGGGCGGCGAGTTCGACGGCGAGGGCCCGGTCGCGCTCCCCGAAGGGTTCGCTGCCCTTGGCACGGGAGAACTGCACGAGGCCCACGACGGTGTCCTGGGCGACCATCGGGACGACCAGGGTGGACTGGACGAGGTCGCCGTCGCCACCCGGCACGGTGCGGACCCGGCCGGTGCGCAGCGCGCCCGCGCAGGGCGAGTTGAAGGGGTAGCGGTGGACCTCGCCGACGCCGACGGCGGCGGGCCCGCAGCAGCCGGTGTCGGCGCCGTGCCCTTCGGCGGCCCGGTGGGGGGTGTCGGAGACGGCGCTGGAGAAGGCGACGCGGCGCAGTTCTGCGCTGCCCGCGCCGTAGCCGATGTCGTGGGAGCTGCCCCAGCGCCCCGGCGGTGCCTCGTCGCCGGTGAGCAGGCCCTGGTAGAGGTCGACGGAGGCGAGGTCGCAGAAGCCGGGGACGGCCACGTCGAGCAGCTCGCGGGCGGTGGCCTCCAGGTCGAGGGAGTTGCCGATGCGGGAGCCCGCCTCGTTGAGGAGGGCGAGGTTGCGGCGGGCGCTGGCGGCTTCCCGGGCGGCGTTGTGGCGGCGGGTGACGTCGATGCCGAGTCCGGCGACGCCGATGGGGCGGCCGGTGCCGCTGTGCACCCGGTAGAGGTTGATCGACCAGTGGCGCCGGTCCCTGGCGCCGGGGGCGGCGCCGACGATCTGCAGGTCGGTGACGGCCTCGCCGGTCTCCAGGACCCGGCGGAGGGCCTCGGTCATCCGGTCGGCCTCGGAGCGGGTGAGGTAGTCGTGGACGGTCCGGCCGCGGTGGTCGTCGGCGGAGCCGCCGAAGACGGTGGCGAAGCGCTGGTTGGCCCGCTTGACGGTGAGGTCCGTCCCGAAGAGGAGGAAGCCGAAGGGCGATTGGCCGAATATCGCCTGGGAGGCGGCGAGGTCGGTCTCGATACGGCGCAGTGCCCGGACGTCGACGACGATGCACAGCGCGGCCCGTTCGCCGGACTCGGTCTCACTGGGCATGACGTACATCTCGGCGAGGCCCTGCGGGCCGTTCTCGCCGGGGACGCGGAAGGGGACGAGCCCCGTCCATTCCTTGCCGTCGAGGATCTCCCGGACCGTGCGGTGTCCGCGCTCGCGCAGCCCGGCGGGCATGAAGACGTCGACCGGGTCCCGGCCCCTGGCCTCCTCGGCGGTGACGCCGAAGAGGTCCACGGCCCGCCGGCTCCACTGATCGACGAGCCCGTCGGGGCCGAGGGAGAAGGAGGCCACCCGTATGTAGTCATAGATGGACCCGGGCGGGCTGCTCTGCCACACGACGCCGCTCGCCGTCTCAGGTATCTCGCTCAACGCGACCGTCCCCTCCAGCTCACCGCACCGGACCGGCCATGCCCGCAGTATTCAGTACGGCAGGCCCCGGCGGCACGACGTTCACGATCACAGGGTGGTCTCGTTCGGTTCTGGCCGAGTGCCGGTGATCGTCGTCCCACCCTCTTTACTCACCAGGGAGAGCCAGCTCGAACCATACGGTTTTGCCGGTCCTTCCCCTTCGGGTCCCCCAGCGGCGGGCGGCGCCGGCCACCAGCGCCAGACCGCGCCCCCCTTCGTCGTCCGGGCCGGCGGGCCGCTCGGTGGGCGGATCGGGAAGCGGATCGGAGACTTCCACGAGCAGCGCGTCGCAGGGGCCCGGGCCGGTGCCGTCGGGGCCGAGGCGGACGAGCCGGACGCCGATGGGGCCGGAGGCGTACCGCAGGGAATTGGTCACCAACTCGCTGACCAGCAGGACGGTCACATCGCCGAGGGTCGCGTCGAGCCGCCAGCCGCGCAGGGTCGCGCGCACGGCGTGCCGGGCGGTGCGGACGGCGTCGGCCTCCGCGGGGAAGGTCCATTCGGCGCGGTCGCCGTCGGCGTCGCTCACTCCCGATCACTTCCCCAGCCGTGCGTCAGCAGGAAGACCCCTGCCCCCTCAAGGGCACATTCTGGACATACCCGTTATTTCTGGCCGAATATCGCGCCAGTGGGGGACGGTCGGCGCACGGAGGCACGAACGGCGTAGAGAACGCCTCGCGCGCCCCGCCGACGGTGCGGGGGAGCGCGCGTCGGCGCAGGGCATCCGGTGGTCCGCGGGGCGTGGGCCGGCGCGGGCGGCCGGCCGTACGGAGAGGCGGGAGGCCGGCGACACAGGGAGGCCTGGGGCCGGACGGAAAGCCGGCCGTGCGACGGAAGCGCGGGTCAGCGCAGGGCGCCGGCGGCCCGGAGGTCGTCGAACAGCAGCTGGTCGACGGGCGGTACGCGGTCGCGGTCGGCGTACGAGAACCAGGCCATCTCCTCGATCTCACTGCTGGGGAGCAGTTCACCGCGGTACTCGGCGGTGTAGCAGGCCATCCGGACCACGGCGCCGTCGGGGAGGCCGGGGCCGCCGGCCTCGTACGTCCCGGTGTGCACGGCGGTCTCCGGGTCGAGCAGGACGGTCAACTCCTCCTCGATCTCGCGGACGAGGGTCTGGAGGTCGGTCTCGGCGCCCTCGCGCTTGCCGCCCGGAATGTAGAAGATCCCCTTGCCCCGGGGCCGGGCGCACAGGATCCGGCCGCCTTCGATCCGCACCCAGGCGACGGTGTCGATCAGCACGCCCGCACCCCTCTTCCCTCACGTCCCTCAGCCGACGGACGCGACCCTACCGGGAGGGCGCGCGGCGCGCGGGGGCGCCCGGGGCAAGGACGGCGGCCCGCCGGGGAACGGCCGCGGCACCGCTCCCGGCCCGTGAGGGGCGCGGAGGCGGTGCCGCGGTGATGCCGTGAGAGGGGTGCGCGGCCCGGGGCGGGCTCAGGCGGGGGCGCCTCCCATGCGCTCGACCCAGTAGAGCCGTTCGTGGCCGCGCGCGTCGAGGCTGTCCGCGATCTTCCGGGCTTCGTCCTCGGTGGCGTACTGACCCACGCGGTAGCGGTGGCCGTTGTCGTCCTGCCGTATGACGAGCCAGGGAAGGACGGGGCCGCTCTCGGTCATCGGGCTTCTCCCTCCGTCGGTCCGGGCGCCTTCGACGATCTCCAGGAAACCGCATTGCGCATATGCCCGAGCTTACGCCTGACCTTCACACAGCGGATACGGGTTTTCACGAAGAGATACGGATCGGCCGGGAACCGACGGCGGGCGGCCGAAGGGCCGCGCCCGGCGGGCATGCCGTGCGCCCCCGCCCGGGGAGCGGGCGGGGGCGCACGGTGTGAGGGAACGTCAGCGCACGGGCAGGTGATAGGAGAGGCGGTAGCGGTCGGCCGGGACGACGACGTCCGCCGTCTCGACGGCCCGCCCCGAGGCGTAGAAGGTCCGCTCGATCACCATCACCACATGCCCCGGCACCCCGCCGAGCGCCATGAGCTCCTCGGCGAGGCCGGGCCGGGCGCCGACCTCCTCCACCACGTTGTCCACGACGATGTCGAGGGCCGCCATCCGCTCCACGACCCCGGCCCCTCCGAGCGGCCCCTCCTCGGGCAGCATCACCGGCGTCCTGCCCGTGACCGCGAGCGGCTCCCACGAGGTGGAGACCATCATCGGCTCGCCGCCGTCCCGGTAGACGTACCGGGTGCGCATGACCCGATCGCCTGGTTCGATCCCGAGCCGGGCCGCCACCGCGGCGCTCGCCCGCCCCTGCTCGCTGTTCGCATCCCAGGTGCCGCGCGCGCCTTCGGCCGCCTGCTCCTGGCGGAAGGGGCCGGCACCGGACGCCGGCCGGTACCCGGAGCGGGAGATCCGGCGTGGCACCGGCCGCTCCCGCACGTAGGTCCCCGACCCCGACCGGCCCTCGACGAGGCCCTCGGCCATGAGCACCTTGCGGGCCTCCAGTGCGACGGTGTCCGACACCCCGTACTCCTCGCGGATGCGGGCCTGCGAGGGGAGACGGGTATGCGGGGGAAGCGAGCCGTTGGCGATCTTCTCCCGGAGATCGCTCGCCACGCGCAAGTAGGCGGGCTGCTCACCGAACGTCACTGGACACTCCCCTCAGGTTGACGGACAGCTACAGCCTGACAACCCAGGGTGGCGCGCCGCAAGCATGGGCCAGGGTTTCACTCGAAGTGATGACAATGCTTGCCACCGGCAGTCACCCGGGGTAACCCCTTCGGTCCCGAGGGATCAGACGGATGCACCGCCTCCCGGCCCGTCCCCGGAACCGCCCGTCCCGCCGCCCGCGCCGCCGTCCGGCAGCGTGTCCGTCAGGCCGAGCGCCGTGCGCGCCCCCGCCCCGGTGTCCTCGGGCAGCAGCTCGAAGGCACGGTCGTACGCCTCCCCGTACGCCTCGGGGTCGGCCGCGCCCGCGAGCGCGCGCCACTGCGCGGAAGCGGCGTCCAGATCGGCGCCGAGCTCCGCGACGGACGCGCGCGCCGTGTCCGGCCAGGGGTGCTTCCCCAGGCCGGCCCGGGCCCTGTCGACGGCCGCGAGGACCTCCCCGGCCCAGGCCTTGTTGGCGGCGAAGTCCTCGTCCGGGTCCTGCTCGGGCTCGCGCAGGACGACCGTCTCGATCGGGTTCATCGTCTTCAGGAAGTGCACCTGGTCGGCGTCGAGCACCGTCGCGTCGGAGCGCAGCGCCCCCGTGA
This sequence comes from Streptomyces sp. NPDC012827, assembly GCF_042900905.1. Classification (NCBI taxonomy): domain Bacteria; kingdom Bacillati; phylum Actinomycetota; class Actinomycetes; order Kitasatosporales; family Streptomycetaceae; genus Streptomyces; species Streptomyces sp. NPDC012827. Next base: position 611,002 of record NZ_JBIBBY010000001.1, read on the forward strand.
AGGGCTTGCCCTCGGTGGCCAGGGCGCAGGTCACGGTCCGGTCGCCGAGCCGCCAGCTCTGCTCGCTCGGCAGGTAGTAGTACACCCACACGTCCCCGGGGACGGCCCAGGTGTCCAGCGCGTAGGCGGAGTTGACGGCCTCGCACCGCTTCTCCGCGATCCGGTCGACGGCGGACTCACCGGGCCAGCCGTCGAAGCCGGTGACCTTGAAGTCCCCCGTCACCTCCCCGTCGTGCGGCCTCGCGCAGTCCACGATCTCGACGTCCGTCGCGTACTCCTGGAGTTTGCCGTCGTCGACGAAGCACTGGCCGGTGCGCAGCGAGAAGGCGGAGTCCGAACGCGCCGCCTCCTCCATCCCCGCCCTGAACTCCTGCCAGAACCGGGAGAAGCCGCCGGTCACCAGGCCGGCGACGAGCAGCAGGCAGCTGACGGCGGAGAGGACGATGCCCGCGACGGCCAGCCCTTTGCCCGCCTGGTCCCGCGCGCGTGTCCGGGGCAGGGCGATCAGCCCCAGGACCAGCCCGAGGGGCGGGAGACAGCAGACGACGCCGGAGACGAAGGACGCGACGGCGAGGCCGTTGGTCGTACGCGGCGGCCGGCCGTACGGGCCGGGGGCGCCGCCCGGCGCCCCGGGCGGACCGTAGGGACCGGCGGCGTACGGCATGCCCGGCGAGGTGTACGGACCGGGAGCGGGGTACGGGCCGGACGCGGGTCCGCCGTGCCCCGGGGACGACGAGGGCTGCGGGGTCGGCGGGGTCGGCTCCACGGGCGGGGTGCTCCTGTCGGCGCGGGCGGGGCGAGGGGACGTACAGCCGAACGACGGAACGACCGAACGACGGAACGGGCGTACAGGCGTACAGGCGGACGGGCGCGCATCGTACGCGGTCCGTGCGACGGCCCGGTGATCCGGGGTGGCGCTCGCCCCCCCCCACTCCCCCGGGCACGGCGGAGGGGCGGCCGCCCGCCGGCGACCGCCCCTCGTGCTCTCAGATGTTCAGGACCCTGTCACCGGGGCCCGTCGGTTCGCCTCGGGTCAGAACTGCAGACCCCAGGAGTCGATCTTGCCGGTGTCGTAGCTGGCGTTGTCGGTGACGCGCAGCTTCCACGTGCCGTTGGCGACCTCGGAGGAGGCGTTGACCGTGTACGTGGTGTTGATGTTGTCGGCGCTGCCGCCGGTGCCGAAGGCCTTCAGCGTGTAGGCCGTGCCGTCGAGGGCGATGAGCTGGACCTGGAGGTCACCGATGTAGGTGTGGGCGATGTTCACCGGCACCTGCAGGGCGGAGGGGGCGTTGCCCGCGACGCCGCTGACGGTGACGGGGGACTCGACGGTCGCGTTGTCGGCGATGGCGTAGTCCGTGGTGTTCTCGAACTTCGGGCCGGTGGGCGGCGGGGTGGTCGTGCCGCCGCCGACGTACAGGAGGCGGTTCGGGGAGCCGGTGCCGGGGCTGGTGACGACGTTCGGGGTGGCGGCGTTGGTCAGGGCCGTGGAGACCTGGGCCGGGGTGGACGCCGGGTTGTCGGCCAGGTAGACGGCGGCGGCGCCGGCGACGTGCGGGGCGGCCATCGACGTACCGGAGATGGTGTTGGTGGCGGTGTCGCCGGTGTTCCAGGCCGACTTGATGGAGGAGCCGGGGGCGAAGATGTCGAGGACGCTGCCGTAGTTGGAGAAGCTGGAGCGGGCGTCGCTCGACGTGGTGGAGCCGACGGTGATGGCCTCGGAGACGCGTGCCGGCGAGTAGTTGGAGGCGTTGGCGTTGTCGTTGCCCGCCGCGACCGCGTAGGTGATGCCGGCGGCGATGGAGTTGCGGACGGCCGTGTCGAGGACGCTGTCGACGCCGCCACCGAGGCTCATGTTGGCGACGGCCGGCTTGACGGCGTTGCGGGTGACCCAGTCGATGCCGGCGACGACCTGCTCGGTGGTGCCCGAGCCGTTGTTGTCGAGGACGCGGACGCCGACGATCTTGGCCTTCTTGGCGACGCCGTGCGCGGTGCCCGCGACGGTACCGGCGACGTGGGTGCCGTGGCCGTGGCCGTCCTGGGCGGTGTTGTCGTTGTCGACGGCGTCGTAGCCGTTGACGGCGCGGCCGCCGAAGTCGCTGTGGCTGATGCGGACACCGGTGTCGATGATGTACGCGGTGACGCCCTGGCCCGCGCTGTCCGGGTAGGTGTAGCTCTGGTTCAGGGGCAGCGCCCGCTGGTCGATCCGGTCCAGGCCCCAGGACGGCGGGGAGGGCTGGGTGGCGTCGATGGTGAAGACCCGGTTCTGCACGACGGACTTGACGGCGGGGTCCGCCGCGAGCTTCCTGGCCTGGGCCTCCGACAGCTCGACGGAGTAGCCGTTGACGGCGGTCGTGTACGTCCGCTTGATCTTCGCGCCGAACTTGGCGGCGACGGCGCGGCCCTTGGCGGTCTCCGCCTGGGCGGACTCGTGCAGGGTGACGATGTAGCTGCCCGCGATGGTGCCCTCGGCACCGGCGTTCTCGATGACGCCTTCGGCGGCGGCCGGGGCGGCGGTGGCGGGGAGTGCGGAGAGGGATCCGAGGGCGAGGGCGGCGACGGCGATGGCCGCGGCCGTGGTGATACGGCGGCGCGAGTCACGCACTGACATGTGGGGGGTCCTCCTCATCGGTGGTGCACTGCCGTGGGGATAGGGCAGGGACATGACAATCCATGGCATGGAGTCCGCGGCGTCTGGAACGTCCGGCTGCCGAGCGAAAGATTGACTGATCCATAGGAATCGCACAAGAGCGCGCGGGCATCCGCAACACCCTCGCCACACCGCCGACATGCCGCCGCCGTGAGCTCCTGGCTGTGTCACGGACGCGGTACGTCCGCGCCCACCGACGCCCTCACCTGGTGTTGTCCTCGCTGTCGGCGCCCGGAACCCCGGCCTCACCACCGCCCCCGTTCCCCCCGCCGGAACGCGCGGCCCGGGTGAATTCCCTCCGGCGGTACGAGGAGGCGCTGCCGCCTCTGCCGCACGCGGGCGCCGTCACCCCCGGCACCGCGCTCGCCCTCGACGAGCCGCGACGGCACGGCCTCACCGACGCGCGGCGCCCTGGTGGCCGTCCGGGCCGAAGTGGTCTCCCCGCCGGCACGGGCCTTCCACGCGGGGGCGGCACCACGGCGTGGGGGCGGGCCCGGCGTCCTCCCGAACGCCGGGCCCGCCCCCGCTCCCCCGCCCCGCTTCCGTACGGCTCGGAGTCCGTCGCCGCGCGGTCCCACGCCCCGGAGCGTCCCGGACCGGACCTCGTCGGCTCGTGACGCGACGCCGGGCCCGAAGGCCCGGCCCGGGACTCGGCGGCTCAGAACTCGTCGGCGCCGGACCGCAGCTCGTGCGTCCAGTAGCCCGTCTTCGCCACGGCCTCGTTGACGGCGAGACCGCCGGCCGGCGCCTTGACGACGACGCTGCCCTCGGCCGGGCCGTCGGCGGCGAAGAGGTTCACGTTGAACGCGGTGACGACCTTGGCGTCCTCGTCCACGCCCCCGAGGGCGATGCGGACGTTGGCGTACGCGGGGGCGCCCGGCTTCAGGACGACGGGGGCGGCCGGCTTGCTCTTGGCGACGGCCGGGACGTCCTTGGCGGTCTGGATGTCGCCGAAGGCGATCAGCGGGTAGCCGATGAGCCGGCAGGAGCTCGCCGAGGTGTTGGTGGCGGTGAGCACGATGTGCTCGGTGGGCACCTCGTCGGCCTTGGCCGCGGTGATCCGTACGTCCCCGGCGGCGCAGGCACGCTCCTTCGCGCCGGTCGAGCCGGCACTGCGGGTCCCGCCGGTGCCGGTCGCCACGGCGGTGGTGTTCGCTGCGGTGTCCGCCGTGGTGGCCGAGCCGCCGGCGGAACCGGACGTGCCCGTCCCGGTGCCGGTGCCCGTCGTCCCCGCACCGGCGGACGAGGCCGCCGACGGCGAGACGGAGACGGCGGAGGAGGAGGTGGGCGAAGACGCCGTGGCGCCGGTCGCGCTGCCCGCGTCCTTGGCACCCGTGCCGGTGCCACCGCCGCAGGCGGTGAGGCCCAGCGAGAGGGCGGTGACGGCGACGGCCAGAGCGGTGGTCGTGCGGTGAGTACGCATGATGAGAGTCCCCCGTGAAGGTGAGGCGTGACGCCTGCGGTGTGCTGTGCGGTCGGTGCACCCGGGCGCTCCGGTGGGCGCAGCGCCCGGGTGCGGCACCCGGGACCCGCCGGTCCGGCGGAGCCGGGCGCCGCACCCGGGGCGCGCCGGTGGGGTGGCGTCCGTGGTGCGGCACCCGGCCCCCGGCGCGGCGGGCCCTTCGTGCCGACACCAGCTTCCGCCCCCGCACTGCCGTCCCGCTTGCGTACCGCTAACGGTCCGCTGCCAGACGCGAAAGCCGCTCCGCCGCCCGCGCCGAACCCTCCCGGAAACCGGCCGCGTCGGCCGCGGCCATGGCTCGTTTCAGCTGGTCGGCGGCCTCGTCCAGCCGCCCGCTTCCGGCCAGGGCCTCCCCTTGGAGGATCTGCAGCCCGGCCCGTACGACCATCCCGTCGGGCGGTACGAGTTCCCCGGCGCGAACGGTGTGCGCGAGGGCCGCCTCGTACTCCCCCGCCTCCAGGCAGTGCCGTGCGAGGTGGTGGAGCGTCAGCACCTGGGTGTTGGGGTGACCGGAGCGGTCGGCGAGGGCGACCGCCTGGGCCATGAGCAGACCGGCCCGCCCGTGCTCGCCCGTCGCGTCCAGGACGGCGGCGAGGTTGACGTACGCGATGGCCTCGCTGATCGTGTCGCCCGCCCGGGCGGCGAGGACGGGCGCCTTCTCCAGGTGGACGAGGGCCTCCGCGTCCCGGCCCTCCTCGTGGAGGATCCAGCCGAGCAGCGCCCGCGTGCGCGACTGGGCGTCGAAGTCGCCCTCGTGCTCCGCGGAGGCGAGCCCCGCCTCCAGGAGCGGCGTCCAGCCGTCGCTGATCCGCACCAGCATCAACGGCCACTGGACCAGGGCGAGCCGCCAGGCCCGGTCGTGCAGCCCGAGCGCGGCGGCCGCCGCGACGGCCCCCTCCAGGGCGGGACGCTCCGCCGCGTACCAGTCGAGTGCCGCCGCCCGGTCCTCGAACTCCCGGGTCGCCGCGGGCCGCCGGTGGTCGGCGGGCAGGGCGTAGCAGGGCTGGGAACCCGGTTCGGCCGCGGCGTCGGCGGCGAGCCCGGTGTAGAGGTAGTGGTCGAGAAGGCGCCGCAGCCCCTCCTGGTCGGCCTGCGGCGCGAGCCGGCGCGCGTAGAGGCGTACGAGGTCGTGCGGGGTCCAGCGGCCGGGAACCGCCTCGGTGAGCAGATGGGCGGCGGCGAGCCGGTCCAGGTCGGCGGAGGCCTGCGCGGGCGAGGTGCCGGCCAGCGCGCTCGCCGCGAACCGGTCGACATCGGAGCCGGTGTGCAGGGCCAGGGCCCGGAACATACGGGTGGCGGACTCCGGAAGCTGCTGCACGGTGAGGCGGAGCGCGGCGGAGACGCCGATGTCCTCCACGTCGAGGAGCGACAACCTGCCCTGCTCGTCGGCGAGTTCGCCGACCATCGCGTCGAGGGTCCAGCCGGGCCGCTCGGCCAGGCGGGCGGCGGTGACGCGCAGGGCGAGCGGGAGCCCGTCGCAGAGCCCGGCGAGCCGGGCCGTGGCCTCCGGCTCGGCCGCGACCCGGTCCTCACCGAGGACGGTGGCGAGCAGGGCCGCCGCGTCGGCGGCCGGCAGGTGGTGCAACGGCACGGGCCGGGCCGCGTCGGACGCGATGAGCCCGCCGAGCCGGTCGCGGCTGGTGACGAGCGTGACGCAGCGGTCGCCACCGGGCAGCAGCGGGCGGACCTGCTCGGAGGAACGGGCGTTGTCGAGGACGACGAGGAGCCGGCGCCCGGCGGTGAGCGTCCGGAACAGCGCGCCGCGCGCCTCCGCGCCCTCCGGGATCCGCGGCTGCGGCACCCCGAGGGCCAGCAGGAACTCGCGGAGCACGGCGGCCGTGTCGGGCGCCGGGGTGTCGCTGAAGCCGCGCAGGTCGGCGAAGAGGCGCCCGTCGGGGAAGTCCTCGCGCCGCTCGTGCGCCCAGTGCACGGCGAAGGCGGTCTTGCCGACCCCGGCGGGACCGGTGACCAGACACACGGGGCCGTCACCCGCGCCGGCCTCCCGGTCGAGCGCGGCCAGCTCGCCCCGGCGGCCGGTGAAACCGCGCGGCGGGCGCGGCAGCAGCTCGGGCACCACGACCGGGGCGGGCGCCGGGGGCTCCGCCGTGAGCGCGGCGGCGGTACGCGGCGGGGCGGCGGGCGCGGCGGACCGCAGCAGCGTCGCGTACGCCTCGCTCAGCGTCTCGCCCGGGTCCACCCCCAGCTCCTCGGCGAGCAGCCGCCGGGTCCTGTGGTACCAGTCCATGGCATCGGACTGCCGGCCCGCCCGGGCCAGGGCCAGCATCAGCGCCGCGGCCAGGGACTCGCGCAGCGGATGGGCGACGGCCTCCGTCCGCAGGACGGCGGCGGCCCTGCCGTGCTCACCGAGCCGCCCGTACGCCGCCGCCAGCGCCTCCACCGACGCGAGCCGCATTTCCTCGAGCCCGCTCGCCGCCGCCTCCAGCGGCCGGCTCGGCACCGTCCCCGTGAGCGCGGGACCCTGCCAGTACGAGAGCGCCTCACGCAGCATCCGCACACTGTCGGCGGGACTCCGCTGCACGCCGGCCAGCGCCACCAGCTCCTCGAACCGGTGCGCGTCCACCAGCGACTCGGGCATCCGCAGCAGGTACGCCGACTTCCGGGTGACCAGCTCGACCCCGTACGCCTCCGCCCCGTTCTCGGCGAGCAGCGCGCGCAGCCGCGAGACATGCCCCTGCAGCACGGTCTTGGCATGGGTGGGCGGCTCGTCCTCCCACAGCGCGTCCATCAGCTGGGGCACGTTGACCGCCGTGTTGGGCCGCAGCGCCAGCATCGCCAGCAGAGTCGCCCGCTTGGCGGGCCCCAGCCCGACGTCCCCGCCCTCCCCCACCACCGCGACGGAGCCGAGCAGCCGGAACTCCACCTCACGTACCTCCGCGTTCCGATTCCCCGGCGAACGAGAATACGCGGACGGGGGGCGGTGACCGACGACCTGTGCGTGGCTCGGTGGTACGCACAGCTCGGTCTCCGCCGCTCCGGGGTACCGGACCGCCCTCCCCGTCGGGCCGCCGGACGAGCGATTCACACCTGGTGGCCGAAACTGCCCTCATCAACTCTCTGAGATCAGGAAGAGCTGGATCCGGCAAGGACTAGCATGGCCTTCTGCAGCAGGCCATGACACACCTGACAGGCTTCGGAACTGCTCCCGCACGGGCAGCCCTCTACCTGGTCTCGCCGAGTGCCACGGGGCGAACGTGCCCTCGAACCGGCCCTGCTCATGGGGGGAAGGGGGCTACGACTTGACATACGACTTGGCGCCACCGAAAGCCGTCGGCATGGTCGCATCGCTGAGTTCACTCGGGTACTCGCTGCCGGACGCCGTGGCGGATCTCGTGGACAACAGTGTGTCGGCCGCGGCGCGCTCCATCGACGTGGAGTTCACGTGGGAGGGTCCTCGTTCTTGGGTCGCCATCGTCGACGACGGTGTGGGCATGTCGGAAGAGGCGCTGGTCACGGCCATGACCGTTGCCGCCCGGTGGTCGGCCACGGACCGGACGAAGACCGACCTGGGGCGCTATGGGGTGGGGCTGAAGTCGGCCTCCTTCTCCCAGTGTCGGCTCCTGACCGTTTGCACCGCACAGGCGGATGGACGCTGGGCGACGCGCACCTGGGACCTGGACGTCGTCGAGGAGACCGGCGAGTGGCGTCTGCTGCGGGAGCCTCCCCCCGATGCCGCCGAAGCACTTGAGATGCTCGTCCGCGGGAGAGCGCACGGCACGGTCGTACTCTGGCAGCGGCTGCGCGGTTACCGGCGCACCACAACAGCCGACGCAAAAACACAGCAGGGGTTCTACGAGGAGATACCGAAGGTCTCCCAACATCTGGGGCTCGTCTTCGCCCGCTTCCTCGCCGGCAACGCCGGACTCACCGTTCGCGTGGCAGGCGATGCCGTACGGCCCTGGGACCCGTTCATTTCCTCCCACCCGTCCGTTCGGCACCTCCCCGGAGAGCAGTTGCCGCTCGACGGCCATGTCGTCAGGGTGAAGCCGTTCGTCCTGCCCGGCCTGCAGCGGCTCACCCCCGCCGAGGCCGAAGAGGCGGCAGGCCCGAAGGGTTGGCTGCGACAGCAGGGCTTCTACGTCTACCGACGCGACCGGCTGATCCTTTCGGGAAGCTGGCTCGGCATGCGTGGCCTGCGCCGCGAGGAGAAATACAACCCCGCGCGCATCGCGATCGACATCCCTGCGGAGACCGACTCCCAGTGGCAGGTCGACGTGCGCAAGGCGACGGTGGTTCCTCCGGTGGCTCTCAGAGCTCACCTCGCCCGCTTGGCCAAGACCACCCGCCTGGAAGCCGCGAAGACCGTGCGGCATCGCGGCCGAATCTCCGCCCGACAGCATTCCGGCGATCTCCAGTTCGCCTGGAAGGTCGACCGTCCGGACGGCACCGTGCGGTGCCGGATCAACCGGGATTACCCCTTGGTGCAAGCCGTTCTCCAAGAGGCGTCGGCCGATCCTTCGCACGTGCGGGCCCTCCTCCGCCTGCTGGAGGAAACCGTTCCGGTTTCAGCTCTCCGAGTGATCCATGAGCCTGACACGGCGGACGACCCGGAGCCTTTCGGAGGTCCCGGCAAAGCGTCGAAGGAGGCCACGGAGGTGGCCCGACATACGCTCGACATGCTCCTGGCTCAAGGACGCTCCCGGCCCCAGGCCCTGCAGGTGATTCGCTCCATGCCCCCGTTCGACCAGCTTGAGGGCTTCTGGAGCAACTGACGGCGTACGCCGCCGACGCTCATTCCTCCGTTCATCCCATCCCCACCGCCGCTTGGAGGCATCTGTGGACCCGGCTGTCGACAAAGACTTGGCCCGTGCCCTGAAGGCCGCGATCCAGCTTCTCCCCGAGGACCGTCAGGCCACACCGGAGGACGTGTCGAAAGCCGTCAGTGGCGCGGTGATGATCGCCGAGCTGCAGGGTGGGGCGGTGATCGACGCCGAAGAACTTCGCAAACTGGTCGAGGCGCGGACCAACATCTTCCAAGAGGCCTCCGCCGCCATCAGCGACGGGACCGGGCACATCCCCTGGTTGCCGGACGCCAAGAATGACCGTAAGTGGCCGTTCTGGGAGCGCTACGAGCGCTATCTGTCGTGGGTACGCGACATGCCCGCACAGGTCGTCCGAAGCATCGACCGCACCACCGACGAGGTGCTCGGTGAGCTTGAGGACCCCAATCGGCCGGGTCAGTGGCGTCGCCGGGGACTCGTCATCGGACAGGTCCAGTCCGGTAAGACCGGTCAGTTCATCGGCCTGGCCGCCAAGGCCGCCGACGCCGGATACAAGCTCATCGTGGTCTTCGCAGGTATCCACAACGACCTGCGGGCGCAGACCCAGCTCCGTATCGACGAGGGCCTGCTCGGCTTCGACACCCAGTTCCAGCTCCGGTCCGACCAGGAAGGGGCCAATTACTACATCGGCGTAGGGAACATGGCCGGAGAAGGGCGCCTCGCCATCGCCTCGTTGACCAACAGTGCAGAGGATGGCGACTTCAACGGCAAGACGGCTTCCAAGGCCAACCTGCCGATCGGACATTTTCCGATCATTCTGGTCGTCAAAAAGCATCCCAAGATGATCAACCATCTTCGATCCTGGGTGACCGACAAACACGGCGTCGAAGACTCGGCCACCGGACGCCGCACCGTTCGCGACATCCCGATTTTCGTCATCGATGACGAGGCGGACAACGCGTCCATCAACACCGCCGACATCGACGCCGACCCCACCAAGATCAACTCCTGTATCCGCGAACTTCTGGCGAGTTTTGAGAAGTCGGCGTACGTGGGCTACACAGCGACCCCGTACGCGAACATCTACATCGACCCCGACGCCGATCACGGCACCTACGGGAACGATCTCTTCCCTGAAAGTTTCATTCGCACGCTGCGCGCCCCCTCCAATTACCTGGGACCTGAGAGGGTCTTCGGCCTCACGGCCTATTCCGAGGAGGAGGAGGACATCGAACCGCTGCCGCTCGTGCGGTACGCGGAGGACACGGACACCTGGGTACCGGACAAGCACAAGTCCGGATGGGTACCTACGGCCGACCTTCCGGCCAGTCTGGTCACGGCCGTGCAGTCCTTCGTGCTGGCCTGCGCCGCGCGGCGGGCTCGGGGGCAGGTCAATGTTCACAATTCGATGCTGGTCCACGTCACGCGATTCACAAGCGTTCAGGGGCACGTACGGGATCAGATCGAAGATTACGTGCGCCTCCTGCAGCACAGCTTGCGAGATCGCTACGGCACGGCCTCCCGCGACCTCACGGAGGAGCTCCGTGAGCTCTGGGAGAAGGATTTCGTCGACACGACCCACTTCTTCACGGCCGAGGACGCGCCCCGCCTCTCGTGGGAAGCGGTGACGGCGGAAATTTTGCCCTCCCTGTTGAAGATCCAGGTGAAAGCGATCAACGGTGTGGCCAAGGACGCACTTGACTACTACACAAACCGCGACAAGGGTCTCTACGTCATCGCTGTGGGCGGCCAGAAGCTGTCACGTGGACTGACTCTCGAAGGCCTCTCCGTAAGCTACTATCTTCGATTCGCCAAAACGTACGACACACTGCTGCAGATGGGACGCTGGTTCGGTTACCGACCGGGCTACGAAGATCTCTGCCGCCTGTACACGACACCGCAGCTGGAGGCCGCTTACCGAGAGGTCACGGTCGCCACGGATGAACTGCGCCGCGACATCGAGGAGATGTCCGTGCTGGGCTATACGCCGAAGCAGTTCGGCCTCAAAGTGCGGACCTCCTCCCTGGGGCTGAGCATCACCGCCACGAACAAGATGCGGCAGGGCACAAAGGTCAGACTGAGCTACTCCGGGGAGCTCGCCGAAACGACGATCTTCCCGCTCGCCGACGGTGTCCCGGAGAGAAACTTCAAGAGTCTGCAGACCTTCACAGACCTGTTGCTCACGCACTCGAAGCCCCGCGTGGACGACAGAACCGGCAGCCTCGTCTGGGCCGACCTCCCCCCGGAGACCGTGGCAGGAGGCTTTTTCGACACCTACAAGTCGGCTCCGGAAGCGAACCGAATCCGGCCTGAGCTCATCGCCGAGTACATCCGGCACTGTGCACGCCATGGCGAGCTTGGCCGGTGGACCGTGCGCATCGTCTCCCGTAAGGACGCCGCGACCACCACGGAGCTCGCCGGCCATACTCTTGGCCCCGTCGTCCGCGCCGCCTCCAACACGGCGCGCACGGCGCCCGACCGGCACACGATCAAGCGCGTCCTCAGCCCGAAGGACGAGGCACTCGACCTCGACAACGAGCAGTACGAAGCAGCCCTCGCGAAGACCAAGGAGCTCGCACTGGGGGAGATCAGGCGGAACGGCGAGCCGCGCGACCCCGCGCTGCCGTCCAGTTTCCAGATTCGGATGCAACGACGGCATGACCAGCCTCTGCTGCTTCTGTACCTGATCCAAGCTCCCGAGGGCTCCGGAGTGAACACACCACTCATCGGCTTCGCGGCGAGCTTCCCGCTTTCCAGGGCCGACAACGCCAAGGAGTACGTGGTCAACGTGCCCTGGTGGAATCAGGACGACGAGGTCGAGACAGACGAGGCGAACGAGGACGTCAAGTGATCGACGAGAATCTCTGGAAGGAGCTGGAAGCTCCCCAGCCGGATCGGGGGCGTTCCACCCGACGCCTGTTCCCGGAGAGCCCCCACAGCATTCACGTCGGCGTGACACATCCGGCACGCCAGCGCATGCTGGTGGTGCGGGCCGGAGCCAGGGCGGCGGACCGGGCCCGTGATCTGCTGATGGACCTCCGGGAGACACGTGGCTTGAGCCTGTCCTGCAGTTCCGTCAGCAACCGTGAGTTCGAGCTTCAGATTTCTCTCACCGCGGGAGACCTCAGGGAGGTGTTCACGCCTCTAGCAGAGGACATCGCACGTGCAGCCAGGGACGCTGCGCCCGAGACGGTGCTGGAACGCGCGGTACTCCGATTCACTCGCTGGCAGGAACTTCTGCGTCGTGTCGGCGAAACAGGGCTGGGTCGGGACACCCGGCTGGGGCTCTACGCGGAACTGCACTACTTGCGAAGTCACCTGATGCGCTCTCTGCCGGCCGATACGGCTGTGGCGGCGTGGACAGGGCCGGAGGGCAGCAACCAGGACTTCCAGCTGCCGTCCATCGCCATCGAGGTGAAGGCCACTTCCGGGAAGAGTGCTGCCGCCGTACGGATAGCCAACGAACGTCAGCTCGACGACAGGGGCGTCGATCGCTTGGTTCTCGTACGGATCGCCCTCGACGCGCGGCGGGGCGGTACAGGCGAGAGCCTCAACTCGGTGGTGGACGAGATCCGGTCCGCGCTGGGCACGCCCGCGGCCACGGCGGGGTTCGAACAACGGCTCGCCTGGGCCGGTTACCTGCCTCACCAGCGGCACCTGTACGACGAACCCCGTTACACACTGCGTCAGACTGATCTGTGGAACGTCGACGAGGAGTTTCCTCGGATCGTGGAGACCGGCCTTCCCGCCGGCGTAGGAAACTGCTCCTACGAGATCAGCGTCGCTGGACTTGAGAAGCACCGCACAACGACCGACGAGGTCACCGGAGTGATCAGAGGTACTGATGGCTGAGCTGTCCCTTGCCGACTACGCCCGCACGCTCGTGAATGAGATACAGACCCGGGCGGAGGCCGAGGACGGCTCCATCCCGAAGACGTTCACCCGCCGAGTGCTGGAGATGCTGGAGGAAGGCGGCTTCGTCTCCAACACCACCGTCGCCTACCACGAGGGGCACGGAGTCATGGTCTTCGGGTTCGGTTACAGCGAGGACCGGACGGTCCTCGACCTGTACACCGCGGACTTCAACCTGACCCCTACAGCGACCAAGTTGACCAAGGCCGGCATGGAGCGCCAATTCCGGCGCCTTCATGCCTTTCTGCGGAAGACCAGTAAAATCCAGCCTCACTTCGATCCGATCGATGAGGTGTACCAGCTCTGCGAGGGCGTCGAGAAGATACTCGCCGATGCCACCCGGATCCGTCTGTTCTTCTTCGCCAACTACGAGTCCACGGCGCGCAGCGGCCCCGAACCGGAACAGTTCGACGGGGTCCCCGTCGAGCACCACCTCTGGGACCTCGGTCGCCTGTACCGGCACGAGACGTCCGGCACAGGTGGAGAGCCGATCATCGTGGACTTCGATCCGCCGCTACCGTGCCTGTCCGTTCAGGGCGGTGACTCGGGCCTCTCGGTCACGCTGGCCGTGGTTCCGGGCCAGCACCTTGCCGAATTGTACGAAGAGCACCGCACCCGACTGCTGGAGCTGAACGTCCGGGCGTATCTCCAGGCCCGAGGCAAGGTCAACGGTGGAATCCGTAAGACTCTCAGGGAGGAGCCCGAGTTCTTCCTGGCCTACAACAACGGCATCACGGCCACGGCGCTGGAGGCGGAGTTCGTCGAGGACTCCGACGGGAACCGGGTGGCGATCAGGAAGCTCACCGGCCTCCAGATCGTCAACGGAGGCCAGACCACCGCAACACTGCACCATGTCCTCAAGCGGGACCGGAAGGACTTGGCGAAGGTCAGTGTGCAGATGAAGCTGACCCTCGTGCAGGAGTCGGACCTCATGGAGATCGTCCCACGCATCTCCGAGTATTCGAACACCCAGAACAAGGTTACTCTGGTCGACTTCTCGTCGAATGACAAGTTCCACGTCGACTTCGAGCGGGTCAGCCGTTCTCTCTGGGCAACGTCGGCCGACGGCACCGGCCAGGACGTCCGGTGGTGGTACGAACGGGCCCGCGGCTCGTACGCGGTGGAGGAGGCGAAGCATGTCACGCCGGCGGCCAGGCGCAAGTTCCGCTCGGACAACCCGCCTGCACGCCGGTTCACCAAGGCCGACCTGGCGAAGTACGTGAATGTGTGGGACGGCCTGCCACATCAGGTTGCCCGAGGCGCTCAGAAGAACTTCGCCGAGTTCCAAGTGCGCGTCAAGGAGAACCCACCGGTCGTCGACGCGGACTACTGCCGTCGGGTCATCGCCATGGGCATCCTCTTCAAGGCGGTCGACCAGGTGGTCAAGAACCATGGGGCCGGCAGCCAGAAGGCCGTGGTCACCACCTACACCATGGCCCGTCTCTGCGAGGCGACAGACCGACGAATCGACCTCGACGGAATCTGGCGGCGTCAAGCGGTCAGCGCCGCCGTCGTCCAAGCCGCCGACGACCTCTGCCCGCGGGTGATGGACATCGTCATCCAGGAGGGCAAACTCGCCACCGAGTGGGGTAAGAACCCCAAGTGCTGGGATGACGTCAAATCGATCGACTGGCAGGTGCCTGACGAACTCGCGGCGGAACTGCTGAGTCAGCCCGTCGACATTCCCATCGACACCCGGGAGGAGGAAGAGGCCCGGCTGGAGAGGCTGAAGGAGATCCCGCTCGCCGACTGGGAAGCCCTCAGCGGGTGGGCACGGGAGACGCGAAGTCTTGAGTTGCACGACCAGCAGATGGCAACCACCGTTGCCACGAAGCTGACAACGGGGAGCGAGATCACTCCGGCCCAGGTCCGCCAAGCCTTGGAGGTCTACGACAGGGCTCTTGCGGGTGGGTTCAGCCCGTACCTGACCTGACGCCTACAGGGCCCGGTCCCAAGAGATCTCGGAACCGGGCCCTGGGCCGTTGCACAGAACCAGGCCCTAGCAAGGCCGGTCCACAGCCTCATCACCGAAAGTGACGCTGTACAAGTCGTCGTCCGCCGGCTTGCCCAAACAGTGCTTCAGCAGCGGACACTTGCGGTCGGGCAAAGAACAGTGCGGCTTCTGCGCCGTGCAGTACTCGTTGCCGATCACCCGTAGGGCTGCCATGCGCAGGGAGGCATTGGTCCCGGCGCCCACCAGCCGGATGAGATTGACCCGTCCGTCGGTCAGCTTGTTCGTCCGGTCCGCCTCACTGTCATTGACCCTGGCACCGACGCGGAGAACGCCCTGCGTTATGAGCAGCAGGTCCTGGTCACCCAGGAGAAGGGTATAGAGGGCTTCCTCGGCGGGCTTGAACCCCAGGGCCTCCGGCACGTCGTACTGGTTCGTCTCCCGCCACGCGTGCCGGTCGTCGACCAAGGGCTTCAGGCGGGCGAGCTTCTCCCGTGCCGACACCGTCGGCGCCTGGCCGAGGAGCTGCTCGAACAAGCGCGCTGTCACGCTCCTCTTGCCTCGCATCGTCTCCATCATGCCGCGCAGCTCGTTCGCCCTGAGGCGGCTGCCGGACATCAAGGCCATGACCGCGGCCTGCGGCGACTTCATCTCAGGGCCTGGAAAGTGGAACCAGGCTTCCTTGTCGCGAGCGGCTTCGGCCCAGTCACTGAGCTCCTGGCGCACCGACCGCCAGTGGGGGATCAGTGGCCGCCCATGCTCCGTCCCTTCCACGGGTGCCACCGCGGCGGCCGCAGCCTTGCCGAGGAGGGGAGGCACCGCGTTCCCGATCTGCCGGAAGGCGTCGCTTCTGGTGCCCGCGAAGCGGAACCGATCGGGGAACGTCTGGATACGGGCAGCCTCTCGGACCGTGAGGGTCCGGTTGTCCTCTGGATGGATGTACCAGTAACCGTCCTTGGCGATGTGTGCCGTGATGGAACGGCTGCGTTTGTCCCAGTCCAGTCGCTTGTACTTGTCGGTGAAATTATCGGCACGATAGCGCCGCAGTTCGGCGGGGATCTGCGAGTACAGGGTCGTCGACGTCATCCCCGAGAAGATCTCCAGATCGTCTTGGCGCACGCGCCTGGTCATGTGATCATGGATGGAGCCGGCGGGTGCACCCGCACGCATCAGGGCGACGAACTCCGACGGATTCTCGGGTTCCTGATATGCGAGTTCCCGCGCTCCCACGCGCTCTCTGGCCTTGACGTCGAATCTCGGCAAATCCGCAATCGCCTCACGCAGTGTGACATCCCGCTCCGCCTTCGGTTGCCAGTCGAAGCGCTCGATGTCGTTACGCGCGAGCAGTATCAAGCGCTTCCTGTGCTGGGGGACGCCGTAGTGCCATGCGTCGACCAGACGGACCTGAGTGGCGTATCCGAGGTCCTCCAGTTTCTCCTCAATGATCCGCACAACGGCGAAGTCGTCCCCAAGGCCCATGTCCGGGACGTTCTCCATCAGCACGGCGCGCGGCTGGACCCGCGTGACGACATCAAGGTACGCCTGCCAGAGCTGCTTACGATGGTCCTTCGGGTCCCTGCCGTGGTTGCGCACCAGATCGCGAATCTTGCTGCGGCCGGCACGGCTGAACGGCTGACACGGCGGACCTCCCGCCACGAGGTCGATCTTGGCTTCCTTGAGAAGGGCCACCAAGCGATCGCGAACCTCCGGATCGCCCAAGTCCATGGGAAGACTCAGCCCTGGAAAGTTATGGGCATGGGTTTCCAAGGCTCGAGTGTCGAAGTCCACCCCGGCAGCGATCGTCCAACCGGCTTCCTCGATGCCGAGGCTGAGTCCCCCCGCTCCCGTGAACAAGTCGGCGGCCAGCCTCCGGTCACGGTGACGCTCGACCCACTCCGAGAAGTTGTCCTCCGTGCAGTGGTCGGGGTGAGGAGGTAGCCCAAGATAGTCCGACCGCTCCAGGGGAACCCCGTACTTCCCCTTCGTCACTGCACTGCCCTCCATATTTTGAATCGCGGTCCCTGAAGCACTGTCCGTCCACCACGTGGCGGGCTCCCGCAGGAAGAGTCACAGCAACACCGGCGAACCGTCGACCCAAACACCAGAATCCGCGGGCAGGTTCTCATCCACCCCCGTACGGAGCCCCGCTCGCGGAAGCTGCGCCCTACGATCTCCGAGATCATCGATGGTACGCGAAGCGTATCGATGCCCCACTCCTCTGTGGACGACGTTCGAGAGTGTTTCCTGGGTTCACAACTGCTGGACCGGAACCCGGAAGACCTGCCGTGCCGCCGGCCTCCCGCCCGGAGCAGACGCACGCTTGAGCGGGAACGGGAGGCGCACCTGCCAGTGAGGGAGATGGTCCACCTCGGCGACGTGCACCTCCGCGCCTTCCACCTTTCAGCCCGTGCCGGCGTGGCAGAGGCCGCCTCACACGTTGAAGCGGAACTCCACCACGTCGCCGTCCTGCATCACGTAGTCCTTGCCCTCCATGCGGGCCTTGCCGGCCGCGCGGGCCTCGGCGACCGAGCCCGTTTCGACGAGGTCGTGGAAGGAGATGACCTCGGCCTTGATGAAGCCCTTCTGGAAGTCGGTGTGGATCACACCGGCGGCCTCGGGGGCCGTGGCGCCCTTCTTGATCGTCCAGGCGCGGGATTCCTTGGGGCCGGCCGTCAGGTAGGTCTGGAGGCCGAGGGTGTCGAACCCGACGCGGGCGAGGGTGGCGAGGCCGGGCTCCTCGGCGCCGACGGACTGGAGGAGCTCCATGGCGTCCTCCTCGTCGAGCTCGGCCAGGTCGGCCTCGAGCTTGGCGTTGAGGAAGATCGCCTCGGCGGGGGCGACGAGGGCGCGCTGCTCGTCCTTGAAGGCCTCGTCGGTGAGCTCGTCCTCGTCGACGTTGAAGACGTAGAGGAAGGGCTTGGTGGTGAGGAGGTGGAGGTCGTGCAGGAGCTCCGCCTTCTCCGAGCCCTGGACGATGCCCTGGGAGAAGAGGGTGTCGCCCTTCTCCAGGATCTGCTGGGCGGCCTCGACCGCGGCGACCTTCGGCGCCACGTCCTTCTTGATCCGGGACTCCTTCTGGAGGCGCGGCAGGACCTTCTCGATGGTCTGGAGGTCGGCGAGGATCAGCTCGGTGTTGATCGTCTCGATGTCGTCCTTGGGCGAGACCTTGCCGTCGACGTGGACGACGTTCTCGTCCTTGAAGGCGCGGATGACCTGGCAGATCGCGTCGGACTCGCGGATGTTCGCGAGGAACTTGTTGCCCAGGCCCTCGCCCTCGCTCGCGCCGCGGACGATGCCGGCGATGTCGACGAAGTCGACCGTGGCCGGGAGGACCCGCTGGGAGTTGAAGATCTCGGCGAGCTTGGTCAGGCGGGCGTCGGGGACGCCGACGACGCCGACGTTGGGCTCGATCGTGGCGAACGGGTAGTTGGCCGCCAGCACGTCGTTCTTGGTCAGGGCGTTGAACAGGGTCGACTTGCCGACATTCGGCAGACCGACGATTCCGATCGTGAGCGACACGGTGGCGACTTCCTGAAGGTGGGTGGGTGGGCCGATCCACCAGTTTACGGGCGGGTGGAACCGGCCGGTGACGGCGACCTTCGGCCGAAGTCGGGGTCAAGGTCACCCAAAGGGCGTGTCCCGGACCGGATTCCCGCCCCTTCCCGACCTACGTTGGTGGAGTGGAGCAGCACAGGACAAGTCAGCCGCAAGGCCGCCGACGGCAGCAAACCCCTCTCGCGCCGCCCGGTGCGCTGGTGGAGGGCGCTGCCGTCTACCGCGTGACCGGCCGCTCCGGACGGACACCCGGGGGCGCCCGCGTCGAACGGGCCGCCGCCGGTACGGGCGCGGCCGGGCGTCCCGGGGACAGGCGGCCCCCGGGGGCGCGGCGACCGGTGCCGCCGGTCGTGCTCGCCCTGCGGCGGCTGCCCTCGCCCCGGCTCACGGGGCTCGGCGCCGGTCTCTTCGCCTGCGCCGCCATGCTGGTGCTCGGCGTCCTCGACCGGGTGCTGTTCGACGGGTCCCCGCTGGTCTACGGGCTGCTGTTCCTGCCGGTCAGCGCGCTGACCGCGCTGTGGGTGCGGCCCGCGGACCTGGTCACGGCGCCCATCGGCGTACCGATCGCGTTCGCCGTCGGGGTCGTCCCCGTCTCCGGCGGTTCGGGGGGCATCGGCGGCCAGGCCATGGCGGTCGTCACGGCCCTCGCCGTGCACGCCGGGTGGCTCTACGGCGGAACGCTCGTCGCCGGGCTCATCGCGAGTGTGCGGAAGGTGCGGGACATGGGGCGGCGGCAGCAGCAGCGCGCCGCTGCCGCCGCCCGCGAGGCGGCCGGACAGCGTCCCGCCGCCGCTCCCCGGCCGGCGCCCTCCCGTCGTACCGCCCCCTAGGGAGTCGTA
Source organism: Streptomyces sp. NPDC012827 (assembly GCF_042900905.1). Classification (NCBI taxonomy): domain Bacteria; kingdom Bacillati; phylum Actinomycetota; class Actinomycetes; order Kitasatosporales; family Streptomycetaceae; genus Streptomyces; species Streptomyces sp. NPDC012827. The sequence goes on from NZ_JBIBBY010000001.1 coordinate 630,107, forward strand.
CGACGGGGGCCGGGCCTCGTCCCGCCGGGCCGTACGCGGGTGGCGCGGGGCTCCCGGGGGCGGGCGGCTGCGGGACCCGCGGGCGGGCCCGTCGCGCGCCGCCCGGCGGGTGCCCGGTCCGGCGGGTGCCCGGTCGCCGCGGCGGGTGTCAGGACCCGGCCGACCGGTCCCGGCCGCCGGCTTCAGGTGACGCGGCCGCCATCGCCGCGCCCACGATGCCCGCGTTGTTCTGGAGCTGCGCGGGCACGATCTCCGCGCGGATGTCCTCGATGAAGGGGAGGAACTTGTCCGCCTTGCGGCTCACTCCCCCGCCGATGATGAAGAGCTCGGGCGAGAACAGCATCTCCACGTGCGCCAGGTACTTCTGCAGCCGCCTGGTCGCCCAGTGCTCCCAGGTCAGTTCCTCGTCCTCGCGGGCCTTCGCGGAGGCCCGCTTCTCGGCGTCGTGGCCCTTCAGCTCCAGGTGGCCGAGCTCGGTGTTGGGGACGAGCCGGCCGTCGACGAAGAGGGCCGAGCCGATGCCCGTACCGAGGGTCAGCATGATCACCGTGCCGGTGCGGCCGCGGCCGGCGCCGAAGGTCATCTCGGCGAGGCCGGCCGCGTCGGCGTCGTTGAGGACGGTCACGGGGAGACCGCCGACGCGCTCACCGATGAGCCGGGCCGCGTCGACGCCGATCCAGCCCTTGTCGACGTTCGCCGCGGTACGGATGGTCGAACCGGTCACCACGCCGGGGAAGGTCACCCCGATGGGACCGGACCACCCGAAGTGCTCCACCACCTCCGCGACGCAGCCCGCCACACCGTCGGGTGTGGCGGGCTGCGGGGTCAGTACCTTGTGACGTTCCTCGGCGAGAGCACCCCGTTCCAGATCCACGGGGGCGCCCTTGATGCCCGAGCCGCCGATGTCCACTCCGAAGACGTTCATGGAATCACCGTATGGGCACCGGGCCCGAAGTTACTCCTTGACGAGCCCGGCGGCCTCGGCGCGCAGGTCGCGGCGGAGTTCCTTCGGGAGGGAGAAGGTGAGGGACTCGTCGGCGGTCTTGACGATCTCCACGTCCACGTAGCCGCGCTCGGACAGCCACTCCAGGACCTCCTGGACGAGGACGTCCGGGACGGAGGCGCCGGAGGAGAGGCCGACGGTGGTCACGCCCTCCAGCCACGCCTCGTCGATCTCGCTCGCGAAGTCGACCAGGTGGGCGGCGGGGACGCCGGCCTGGAGGGCGACGTCGACCATGCGCTGCGAGTTCGAGGAGTTCTTCGATCCGACCACGATGACGAGCTCGGCGTCGCCGGCCAGCTCCTTGATGGCCAGCTGGCGGTTCTGCGTGGCGTAGCAGATGTCGTCCGACGGCGGGGAGATGAGCTGCGGGAACTTCTCCTTCAGCGCGTCGACCGTCTCCATCGTCTCGTCGACCGAGAGGGTGGTCTGGGAGAGCCAGACGACCCGGGAGGGGTCGCGGACCTCGACCTTGGCGACGTCCTCGGGGCCGTCGACCAGCTGGATGTGGTCGGGGGCCTCGCCGGAGGTGCCGATGACCTCCTCGTGGCCCTCGTGGCCGATGAGGAGGATGTCGAAGTCCTCCTTGGCGAAGCGGACGGCTTCCTTGTGGACCTTGGTGACCAGGGGGCAGGTGGCGTCGATGGTGGCGAGGCGGCCCTGGCGGGCCTCCTCGTGGACGGTCGGGGCGACGCCGTGCGCGGAGAACATCACGATGTTGCCCGGCGGCACCTCGGTCGCCTGGTCGACGAAGATCGCGCCCTTCCGCTCCAGGGTCTGGACGACGTACTTGTTGTGGACGATCTCGTGCCGGACGTAGATCGGCGCCCCGTACTGCTCCAGGGCCTTCTCCACGGCGATCACGGCACGGTCCACGCCCGCGCAGTAGCCGCGGGGAGCGGCGAGCAGGACACGCTTCGGGCGGTTGGTCGCGGGCGTTGCAGTCATGCGTCCCATCGTAAGGCCGCGTCGGTCGCCGTTTTGATCGGCGGCGTGGCCGAAACTGGGCCCATGGCTCAGGACGCGCGGGTGGCGGATCACGGGACACTGCGCCGGAACCTCGGGTTTCGGGATCTGGTCGTGTACGGCCTGCTGTTCATCGCGCCCATGGCGCCGGTCGGCGTCTTCGGCACGCTGGACGCCCGGTCGCACGGGGCGGTCGCCCTCGTGTACGTGGTGGCCACGGTCGCCATGGCGTTCACCGCCTTCAGCTACGCGCAGATGGTGCGCGTCGCCCCGCAGGCCGGCTCGGTCTTCACGTACGCCCGCAAGGGGCTCGGCGAGGGACCGGGATTCATCGCCGGGTGGATGGCGATGCTCGACTACCTGCTGATCCCTGCCGTCGCCTACCTCTTCGCGGGCATCGCCATGGAGGCGCTGGTCCCGGGGGTGGACCGGTGGATCTGGACGGGGATCGCGGTCGTGATCACCACCCTGCTCAACCTGTGGGGCGTCCGCGCGGCCGCCCGCGTCGGCTTCGCGGTGCTGGCGATGGAGATCGCCGTCCTGCTCGTGTTCGTCGTCTCGGCCGTGGTGGTGCTCGTACGGGACGGGGCGCGGCGCGACTGGTGGTCTCCGCTCACCGGGGACCTGTCGTTCTCGCTCGCGGCGGTCGTCGGTGCGGTGTCGGTGGCCGTGCTGTCGTACCTGGGCTTCGACGCCATCGCCTCGTTCGCGGAGGAGGTCACGGGCGGTTCGCGGAAGGTGGCGCGGGCGGTGCTGTTCTGCCTGGCGCTCGCGGGCGTCCTGTTCGTGGCGCAGACCTGGCTCGTGGCGCTCCTCGAACCGCTCTCCTCGGCCGAGCTCGCGGCCGACCCCGCGAAGCAGGGCTCTGCCTTCTACGACGCGGTCGACTCGTCCGTGGGCGGCTGGCTGCACGATCTCGTCGCGGTGTCGAAGGCCATCGGCGCGGCTTTCGCCGCACTGGCCGGACAGGCGGCCGGCGGACGGCTGCTGTTCGCGATGGGCCGTGACCGGCGGCTGCCGCACGTGCTGGCCCGTACGGACGCGGGCGTGCCGCGCGTGGCGCTGCTCGTGGCGGCGACGGTGACGATGATCGCGGCGGTGTGGGCGGCCCGGCGGGACGACGGCCTCGACCACCTGGTGTCGGTGGTGGACGTCGGCGCGCTCACGGCCTTCGTCCTGCTGCACGCGAGCGTGGTGGGGTGGTTCGCCGTACGGCGGGCCGAGGGGCCGCCGCACTGGCTGAAGCACGTCGTCCTGCCGGTGCTCGGCGCGGCGATCCTGATCGCGGTGATCGTGGAGGCCTCGCGCGCGGCGCAGGTGGTGGGCGCGGTGTGGCTGGCCGTCGGTCTCGTCGTCCTGGCGGTGCAGGGGACGGCCCGGGGCGCGCGGGGCGCGGGGAGCACGCGGGGCTGAGCTCCGACGGCCGGGGCCCGAGGCGTACGGCCCTGACCACGCCCCCGAGGGCACGCGGTCCTGACGTTGTCGGACCTCGCCGTTACGCTCGGTGCATGGGTCTGACTACGTCCGCCGAAACTCCCCTCCCCGTCGGGCAGGTCTCCCGGCTGATCGGCGGGTGGATCGACCGGCTCGGGGCGATCTGGGTCGAGGGGCAGATCACGCAGCTCTCCCGGCGCCCCGGCGCCGGGGTCGTCTTCCTGACGCTGCGCGATCCGTCGCACGACATCTCCATCGGCGTCACGTGCTACCGGCAGGTGTTCGACGCGGTGGCGGACGTCGTGTCGGAGGGTGCCCGGGTCGTCGTGCACGCGAAACCGGAGTGGTACGCGCCGCGGGGGCAGCTGTCGCTGCGGGCGGCCGAGATCAGACCGGTCGGGATCGGGGAGCTGCTGGCCCGCCTGGAGCAGTTGAAGCGGAGCCTGGCCTCGGAGGGGCTGTTCGCCCTGGACCGGAAGCGGCCGCTGCCGTTCCTGCCGCAGCTGGTCGGTCTGGTCTGCGGCCGGGCCTCGGCGGCCGAGCGGGACGTCCTGGAGAACGCACGGCGGCGCTGGCCCGCCGTCCGCTTCGAGGTGCGGAACGTGGCGGTGCAGGGCGTCCGGGCCGTGCCGCAGGTGATCCAGGCGGTGAGGGAGCTCGACGCGCACGAGGGCGTGGACGTGATCATCGTGGCGCGGGGCGGCGGCAGCGTCGAGGACCTGCTGCCGTTCTCCGACGAGCAGCTGATCCGGGCGGTGGCCGACTGCCGTACGCCGGTCGTGTCCGCGATCGGCCACGAACCGGACGCGCCGCTGCTCGACCTGGTGGCGGATCTGCGCGCCTCGACGCCGACGGACGCGGCCAAGAAGGTCGTGCCCGATGTCGGCGAGGAACTCGAGCGGGTGCGGGGTCTGCGGGACCGGGCCCTGCGGACCGTGCGGGGGCTCCTGGAGCGGGAGGAGCGCGGCCTGGCGCACGCGCTGGCCCGGCCCGTCATGGAGCACCCGCAGCGGATGGTGGAGGTCCGCGAGGACGAGATCGACGCGCTCCTGGCGCGGAGCCGGCGGGTGCTGGGCCACCTGCTGGACCGGGCGGACTCGGAGCTGTCGCACACCCGGGCGCGGGTCCGGGCACTCTCCCCGGCCGCGACGATGGAGCGCGGGTACGCGGTGCTCCAGCGGGCCGGCGGGGCCGTGGTCCGCTCCCCGGAGGAGGTCGCGGACGGCGAGGACCTGCGGGCCCGGGTGGCGGAGGGCGAGTTCGCGGTACGCCGGGTGCCGGGCGCCCCCTAGGGGGTGCGGCAGCCGGTGGAACAGACACGACACGGAGGACGGAAGCGGATGGCGAGCGGTACGGGTACGGAGGCGGGCGTGGGCCTGGAGGCGGCGCTCGGGTACGAGCAGGCGCGGGACGAACTGATCGAGGTGGTCCGGCGCCTGGAGCAGGGCGGTACGACGCTGGAGGAGTCCCTTGCGCTGTGGGAGCGCGGGGAGGAGCTGGCGAAGGTCTGCCGGCACTGGCTGGAGGGCGCGCGGGCCCGCCTCGACGCCTCCCTGGCGGCGGAGCGGGCGGCCGGGGGCGGCGCGGACGGGGACGAGGACGCGGACGCGGACGACGAGGGCTGACGGGCGGCTTCCGCGCCCCGGGGGGGGTGCCCGGCCGGGCTCGTACGGGAGGGACACCGGCGGGGCCCGGGGTGCCCGCCTCTCGTGTACGACCGCCCGCCTCCTCCCCGGACCGTGCTTCTGTCCTGTTCACGACCAGTCGGCCGCCCGGACCCGTAGACTCTGCGAACGTGAAGCGGATCACTATCCGCATGGGTTAGTTGAATTTTCATCAATCCCGGGCGTACTGTCGAGGACGTCGCCCGCACTCCCCTCGCGAGCACTCCTCTTGCAGTCCGGAAGGTACGCAGCATGTCTCTCGTTCTTGACCCCGCCGCCCAGGACCTCCTCTTCCGCGAGGCCCGTACCGCCAACACGTTCACCGACGAGCCGGTGACCGACGAGCAGGTCCAGGCGATCTACGACCTGGTGAAGTACGGCCCGACCGCGTTCAACCAGACCCCGCTGCGCATCACCCTGGTCCGGTCGCCCGAGGCCCGTGAGCGCCTGGTCAAGCACATGGCCGAGGGCAACCAGGCGAAGACCGCCGCCGCCCCGCTGGTCGCGATCCTCTCCGCCGACAACGAGTTCCACGAGGAGCTCCCGGCGCTGCTCCCGCACTTCCCGCAGGCCAAGGACATGTTCTTCGCCGAGCGCCCGGCCCGCGAGCAGTCCGCCCTGTTCAACGCCGCCCTCCAGGCCGCCTACTTCATCGTGGGCGTGCGCGCCGCCGGCCTGGCCGCCGGCCCGATGACCGGCCTGGACTTCGCCGGCCTCCAGAAGGAGTTCCTGGACGACGACCACACCCCGCTGATGGTCGTCAACATCGGCAAGCCGGGCGAGGACGCCTGGTTCCCGCGCTCCCCGCGCCTGGCCTACGACGAGGTCGTCACCACCGTCTGACGCCGCCGCGCCGCCCGTGGAGTGCGGGAAAGCCCCCGAGTGCCGAGCACTCGGGGGCTTTCCCGTATCCGGTCGTCCGCGACGGGCCCTCAGGCCTTCTTCGCCCGCAGCGCGCCCGCCATCTCGGCCAGCCGGTCGAAGGAGGCCGTACCGGTCACGACAGTCGTCGCCCCACCGTCCGTCCGGACCAGCGCGTCGTACTTCGGACCCTCCCAGCGCTGCCACACCTGACCCGCGACCGTCTGCGTCCGGCCGGTGTTCTTCGCCTCGTGCGTCACGTCCGGCACGTACTTCTTCGCCTCGGCCGTCGACTGGTGGATGGCCACGTACTGGGTGTCGGGAGAGAGGAAGCCGAGCTGCCAGGCGTCGCCCTTCTCCCGCTTGTACGAGACGACCGTGGCCTTCCAGCCCTCACCGAGGCCCTCGGGCGCCAGCACCGGATACGGCGCCGCCCGCTGGGCCGTGATCAGCTCGACCCGGTAGTCCTTCTCCTTCACCGGTTCCGCGTTCTCGTCATGCGGGATGAAGAGATACATCACACCCGCGGCGACCATGATCACCCCGAGGGACTGGAACATCCCGCGTACCGTCTGCCTGCCTCGCATACCTGCCACGCCCCCATGGTCGCATCACGGTGCGGCGCTCATACGTGGGCCCCTCTGCTCAATTTGTCGACGTACCGATAGAGTCGCAGCACCCTCTTTTCCCCGGCCGTCGCCGTACAGAAAGGTGCGCCCCGATGACCGAGCACCACCTCCCGCCCGAGCTGGAGGTCTCTCCCGAGGCCCCGGACCGCAACCTCGCCCTCGAGCTGGTCCGCGTGACCGAGGCCGCCGCCATGGCAGCCGGCCGCTGGGTCGGCCGCGGCGACAAGATCGGCGCGGACGGCGCGGCGGTCAACGCCATGCGGACCCTGATCTCGACCGTCTCGATGAACGGCGTCGTCGTCATCGGCGAGGGCGAGAAGGACGAAGCCCCGATGCTGTTCAACGGCGAGCGGGTCGGCGACGGCACCGGCGCCGAGGTCGACATCGCGGTCGACCCGATCGACGGCACCACCCTGAACGCCAAGGGCATGCCGAACGCGATCGCCGTGCTGGCCGCCGCGGACCGCGGCACCATGTTCGACCCGTCCGCCGTCTTCTACATGGACAAGCTGGTCACCGGCCCCGAGGCCGCCGACTACGTCGACATCGACGCGCCCGTGTCCGTGAACATCCGCCGGGTCGCCAAGGCCAAGAACTCCTCCCCCGAGGACATCACGGTCGTCATCCTGGACCGGCCGCGTCACGAGGGCATCGTCCGGGAGATCCGCGAGACCGGTGCCCGGATCAAGTTCATCTCGGACGGCGACGTCGCCGGCTCGATCATGGCCGTCCGCGAGGGCACCGGCGTCGACATGCTCATGGGCATCGGCGGCACGCCCGAGGGCATCATCTCCGCCTGCGCCATCAAGTGCCTCGGCGGCGTGATCCAGGGCAAGCTCTGGCCGAAGGACGACGCCGAGCGGCAGAAGGCCCTCGACGCGGGCCACGACCTGGACCGGGTGCTCTCCACCAACGACCTGGTCAGCGGCGAGAACGTCTTCTTCGTGGCGACCGGCATCACCGACGGCGAGCTGCTGCGCGGCGTGCGCTACCGCGCCGAGACGGCGACCACGCAGTCGCTCGTCATGCGCTCGAAGTCGGGCACGATCCGGCAGATCGACTCGACGCACCGCCTGTCGAAGCTCCGCGCCTACAGCAAGATCGACTTCGACCGCGCGAACTAGACCTGACGCAGCGGTACGAAAAGGGGCGCCCCCATGTGCGGTGGGGGCGCCCCTTCCCGTACCGGCGCCGGGTGCGGCGGCCGCGTCAGCCGGCCTGGGCGATCCTGCCGTCGGTGGCCGCCGCCTTGCGCAGCTCCACCTCGCGCCGCCGCCGGCGGGCGAGCACGACGCGGCGCTCGGCCGCGGTGAGGCCGCCCCACACCCCGTACGGCTCGGGCTGCAGCAGGGCGTGCTCCCGGCAGTCGACCATCACGGGACAGCGTGCGCAGACCTGCTTGGCGGCTTCCTCGCGGGCGAGTCGGGCGGCCGTCGGCTCCTTGGAGGGAGCGAAGAACAGCCCGGCCTCGTCCCGGCGGCACACCGCCTCCGTGTGCCAGGGACCGCCCTCGTCCTCACGGGCGGGAGCGCGCTGAGGGGGTACGGCGGCGACCTGGAGGGGCTGATGCGGCAGTTGCAGCACGGTCTACTCCTGACGACGGCTTCGCGAGCGAGCGGCGATGGAGCAGCCTTACCCGCTGTGCGTGCACCTATGCACTGCGTACGGCTCCGTTCCGCACTGCGGATGGCCGACGGCGAATTCCGGTCACTTCAGGGCCGGCCGCCCCGGGGAGACGGCCGGGCGGGCGGGGGGCTCGCCCCCCTCCTCAGTGGCCGAGGTGCTTGCGCAGCTTGCCCTGGAGGTCGGTGATCCACTTGCCGCGCTTGGGGCGGGCCTCCACGTTCCCGAAGACCGAGTAGCCGTTGACGACGACCATCGGGGCCTGCGGGTCGACGCCCTCCAGCGTGACGACCTCGAAGTTGCCGAAGACCCCGCTGCCGTTGCCGCGCAGGCTGATGTTCTCCGGGACCCGGATCTCCACGTTCCCGAAGATCGAGGTGGCGTTGATGGTGGTGAGCCGCTGGGCGAAGATCGCCTCGGTGAGGTCGATCTCGATGTTGCCGAAGAGGGCGAAGGCGTTGGTCCTGCGGCTGACCCGCCAGCGGCCCTTGCGGGTGGTGCTGGAGAAGACCGCGACGAGGCTGTCCGAGGCGCCGTCGGCGCCGTCCGGCACGTCGTAGGTGTAGGCCGGGTCGGGCGCGCGGCGGGCACGGGCGTCGGCCGGGAGGTCCCGGACGATCGGCTCCAGCTCGCCGACGGTCTTGGCGCGGTAGACCGCGTCGATCCGTTCCGCGTGCTCCTCCGGGTCGAGCCGACCCTCCGCCAGGGCCTCCCGGAGGATGTCCGCGATCCGGTCCCGGTCGGCGTCCGAGGCGCGCAGGGCGCCGCGCGGGTCCGCGACGGCGGGCTCGGCGGGGGCCGCCGCCGGAGGCCGGGGCTGCTTCTCGGGGTCGGGCTGCTTTTCGAGGTCCACGGAGTCAGCCTAGCGAAACGCGATAGATCGCGACCAGGGGGCGGGGCCGGAGATCCCGGCGCGCCGCCGGGAACCGGCCACCCGCACGGGCGTGTTGGAGCACGGTGGGGCGGACCCGCCCCGGCGCGCCCCGCCCCTCCGGCCACCGACGGCCCCCGCACGCCCCTCCCCCACCGACCACCCGACCTCGCCTCCCGGCCGTCCGGCCGCCCGAATACTCCGTTCCGGCGCGGTCCCGCCGTCTAGTGAGCCTTACCTCACAGGATCGGCGTCCCGCCGGCGTTCTACGCTGGAGGGCGCGCCGCCACCGGAGACGGCGCGCTGTCCGCCGAGTGAGGAATGGCCGCCGTCATGTCCCCTGTTTCCCGCCCCAACGGCCCTGCGTTCGCGTACTCCGATCTGCTCCCGCTGGGAGAGGACACCACGCCCTACCGCCTGGTGACCTCCGAAGGTGTCTCCACCTTCGAGGCCGACGGCCGTACGTTCCTCAAGGTCGAGCCCGAGGCGCTGCGCAAGCTGGCCGCCGAGGCGATCCACGACATCCAGCACTTCCTGCGCCCCGCGCACCTGGCGCAGCTGCGGCGGATCATCGACGACCCGGAGGCGTCGAGCAACGACAAGTTCGTCGCGCTCGACCTGCTGAAGAACGCCAACATCGCCGCCGCGGGCGTCCTGCCCATGTGCCAGGACACCGGCACCGCGATCGTCATGGGCAAGCGCGGCCAGAACGTGCTGACCCGAGGCGAGGACGAGAAGGCCCTCTCGCAGGGCATCTACGACGCGTACACCAAGCTCAACCTGCGCTACTCGCAGATGGCCCCGGTGACCATGTGGGAGGAGAAGAACACCGGCTCGAACCTGCCCGCGCAGATCGAGCTGTACGCCACCGACGGCGGGGCGTACAAGTTCCTCTTCATGGCCAAGGGCGGCGGCTCGGCCAACAAGTCCTTCCTCTACCAGGAGACCAAGGCGGTCCTGAACGAGGCCTCCATGATGAAGTTCCTGGAGGAGAAGATCCGTTCGCTCGGCACGGCCGCCTGTCCGCCGTACCACCTGGCGATCGTCGTCGGCGGCACCTCCGCCGAGTTCGCGCTGAAGACCGCGAAGTACGCCTCCGCCCACTACCTGGACGAGCTGCCCACCGAGGGTGACGCCGCGACCGGCCACGGTTTCCGCGACAAGGAGCTGGAGGAGAAGGTCTTCGAGCTGACGCAGAAGATCGGCATCGGCGCGCAGTTCGGCGGCAAGTACTTCTGCCACGACGTCCGCGTGGTCCGGCTCCCCCGCCACGGCGCCTCGCTGCCCGTCGCCCTCGCCGTCTCCTGCTCCGCAGACCGCCAGGCCGTCGCGAAGATCACCGCCGAGGGCGTCTTCCTGGAGCAGCTGGAGACGGACCCGGCGCGCTTCCTGCCGGACACCGAGGACGCGCACCTGGACGAGGGCGAGGTCGTGAAGATCGACCTCAACCAGCCGATGGACGACATCCTGGCCGAGCTGACGAAGTACCCGGTCAAGACGCGGCTCTCGCTCACCGGCCCGCTGGTCGTGGCGCGCGACATCGCGCACGCCAAGATCAAGGAGCGCCTGGACGCGGGCGAGGAGATGCCGCAGTACCTGAAGGACCACCCGGTGTACTACGCGGGTCCGGCGAAGACGCCGGAGGGGTACGCCTCCGGTTCCTTCGGCCCGACGACGGCCGGCCGCATGGACAGCTACGTGGAGCAGTTCCAGGCGGCGGGCGGCTCGAAGATCATGCTGGCCAAGGGCAACCGCTCCCAGCAGGTCACCGACGCCTGCGGTACGCACGGCGGCTTCTACCTGGGCTCGATCGGCGGCCCGGCGGCGCGCCTCGCGCAGGACTGCATCAAGAAGGTCGAGGTCGTCGAGTACGAGGAGCTCGGCATGGAGGCGGTCTGGAAGATCGAGGTCGAGGACTTCCCGGCGTTCATCGTGGTGGACGACAAGGGGAACGACTTCTTCCAGAACCCGGCCCCGGAGCCCACCTTCACGCACATCCCGGTGCGCCAGGGATCCCAGCTGTCGTAACGCGGCGTCAGTTCCCCCGCCGTCACAGCCCCTCGGCCTTCCGGGCCGGGGGGCTTCCGCGTCGCGGGCGGTCCCCGGTCGCCGCACCGGCGTGGCGTCGGTTCGCGCTCAGAAAGTCGCTACCGACTGGTAGCCCTCCCGTCGTCTACTGGTCAGTATGGGTCGCGAGCATGTCAACCACTGAGTCGGTCGACCTCTCGGGAGCCCCCCATGCCCTCCGCCCTGAACTCCGTCCTGCCCTCCGCCAGGACCACCGGTGCCACCGCCACGCTCGCCCTGACCGCGTTCCTCGTCGTCGGCCCCGCGCCGGGCGCCGCGGCCGCCGCCCCCGACACCCGCCTCGCCTCGACCGCCGCCGCCGCGGACGTCGACTACGGGACCTGGCGCCGGGACGTGGCGGCCGTCGTGGCCGAGGCCCGCCCGTACATCGAGGAGCGCGCCAAGGACGCCGGCCGCGAGAAGCAGGCGATCGTCCTCGACATCGACAACAGCTCCCTGGAGACCGACTTCCACCCGTTCTGGGAGCTGCCCACCCCCGCCATCCCCGAGGTCCGCACCCTGGTCCGGGACGCGCACGCGCGCGGCGTCGGCATCTTCTTCGTGACGGCCCGGCCCGGCATCATCCACTCCCTCACGGACTGGAACCTGCGGCAGGTCGGCTACCCGGTCGACGGTCTGTACGTACGCTCGCTGCCCGACCTGTTCGGCGAGGTGAGCGCGTACAAGACGGAGAAGCGCGCGGAGATCGAGGCGAAGGGCTACACGATCATCGCCAACATCGGCAACAACACCACCGACCTGGTCGGCGGCCACGCCGAGCGCACCTTCAAGCTGCCGGACTACGGCAAGCTCTCCTGACGCCCGGAGGGCGGGGGCGGAAGCCGTCCCCGCCCCGCGCGGGTGGGCCCCGCCGGTCGGGGATGATGGCGCCATGCCAGAGAGACCATGTTCGACACGGGCCGCCGCCGTGCCGGCCGTCCTGCTCACGGCGGGGCTGCTGACCGGCTGCGGGGCCGGTACCACGGCCCCGCAGGCCTCCACGGCCCCGGCCCCCGCCCCGGCGACCGCGTCCGCCGGGGTGACCGCCGCGGCGACGCTGGGCGGACCCGGCACGGCCTGCGCGCTGCCCGTCTCCTTCGCGCTCGCCGCGGACTGGGAGCCGGAGGCGATCGAGGACGCCGAGAACCCGGAGTTCGCGGCGCTGACCCGCCGGGGGCCGGCGTTCGCCCGCTGCGAGGTGGACGCCAAGCCGGCCGGGCACCTCGGCTTCCTGCGGATCTGGACGGCCGGGGGCACGGGCCCGGCGCGTACCGCCCTCGAGGGGTTCGTGAAGGCGGAGAGGAAGACCTCGCGCGTCACCTACCGGGAGACGGTGGCGGGCGCGCTGCCCGCCACCGAGGTCACGTACACCGCGCACGACGAAGCGCTCGGTGAGGTCAAGGAGGAGCGGGCCTTCGCCGTGGCGACCCGGCGGGGCACGGTCATCGTCCACCTCGGCGGGCTCGACACCGACGAGCACCGGGCGATGCTGCCCGCCTACGAACTGGCCCGCACCACGGTCAAGGCCCTCTGATCCGGGACCCGTGGTCCCCGGCGCCCGCCGTGGCCCCCGCCGCTCGGGCGCCGGAGGCCACGGTGTTCCCGTCGGTCAGGCGAACCGCTGGTTCGCCGAGCCGTCGCAGGGCTGGAGCCGGACGGGCTCCTTCGGCGCGCTCTGGGTGAGGCAGAGGTGGGTCGCGGCGGCGGGACGCAGGGTGGCGCCGTCGCGGACGAACGCCTGGTTGGCGCCGCCGTGGCAGTTCCAGAGGATCGCGGCCGTGCCCGCCCGGTAGGCGGAGTCCGGCACGTCCAGGCAGCGGTCCTGGGTGAGCTCGGTGTGGAGCGTCCGGCGGGCCGGGTCGTACCACCAGCCCTGGTTGCGGCCGCCGTGGCAGTCCCAGCCGAGCACCCGCGTGCCGTTGGCGCTCTTCGCGGAGTCGGTGTCGAGGCAGTCGCCGGTGGCCTGGTTCTTCAGCGGCTTGTAGACGTCGTCCCAGGCGAAGGGGAAGAGGGCGGGCCGGCCGGAGGAGTTGACGTCGGCGCAGCTCGCCTCGCGCAGCCCGGAGGCGTACAGCTGGGTCAGGCAGGAGGCGAAGGCCGTGTGGCCGTTCCCGTTGGGGTGGAAGGACTGCCGTACGGAGTTCTCGTCCAGGCCGCCGGGCTTGGAGAGGTCGACGTAGAGGCCGCGGGCCCAGGTGTCCTCCATGCAGACCTCGTGGCCGTGGAAGAGGCGCGAGTTGTCGAGGTAGACGGCGCCGGTGTTCGCGGCGACCTTCCGCATGCCGCGCTCGAAGGCGGGGACGGCGCTGTCGCGGCCCCAGACGGTGTCGGAGTCGTAGCCCATGCCGCCGCAGGCCAGCTTGCCGGGGAAGCCGGGGTTGTCGTGGAAGTCGGGGCCGATGGGGCTCGGGTAGCCCATGACGACGAGTTTGTAGTCGCCGTCGGCGTACCCGGCGTCGCGCATGACGGTGCGCAGGTCACGGACGACCTGCTCGGTCTTGGGGACGAGGGCGTCGACCCGGGACTGCCAGCCGGGGGCGTACTTCGGTGCGCAGGGGCCCTGGCTGAGGACGAAGCGCTGGACGCAGTCGGTCATCACGGGGCCGAACTGCAGGTCGTCGTTGGCGCCGGAGACGAGCACGATCATCTTGAGGCGGGTGTTGCGGGCCTTGACGGCGAGGTTGTCGCTCTGGACGAGTTCGTCGGCGTACTGCTTCGAGCCGCCGATCCTGATGTTGACGCTGGAGGCGCCGGAGCAGGACACGTTGAAGGTGAGGTCCGCGGGGATGCCGGTGCGGTGGATGGCGGCGTCCGGGGAACGGTGGCACCAGTTGGCGGGGCCGTTGGTCGGGGGCTCGTAGGTGCCGACGCCCTCGCCGGAGATCTCGCTGTCACCGAGGGAGATCAGGCCGGTCCTGCGCTGGTCGAGGGGGCGCTCCTCGGGGCTTCCGTAGATACGGGTGGCCTCGGCGGCGCGGATCGCCTCCAGTTCGGGTGGGAGGGGTACGGCGGTCCGCGAGACCTGGCCGGCCGTCGCGGTGGGCGCCGTTCCGGCGGCTCCGGCGGGTGTGGCGGTCGTCGCGGCGAGGGTGGCGGCGGCCGCGGCGGCGACGGCGGCCGCGATGGGCCGGCGGAGTCTGAACCTGGTGCGCGTCATTGCGCCTCCTGGAAGTGGGGTTACCCACGGTTTTTACTGGCGGGTACGCACGAGGGGAATACATCGAACAAGACAAGTGCTCATCTTTTCCGGGGGGTTCGGGGGGACCCGGCGGCCGCCCGACGAGCACGGTCCAGGAGGTTGAGGACATGAACGACACTGACGGATACCGGATCGAGCACGACTCCATGGGCGAGGTCCGCGTGCCCGCGCACGCCAAGTGGCGGGCGCAGACCCAGCGGGCGGTGGAGAACTTCCCGGTCTCGGGCCAGCGCCTGGAGCGCGCCCACATCGAGGCCCTGGCCCGGATCAAGGCCGCCGCGGCCAGGGTCAACGCCGAGCTCGGTGTGATCGACAAGGACCGGGCGGAGGCGATCGCCGAGGCGGCCGGGGAGGTCGCGGAGGGGCGCTGGGACGAGCACTTCCCCGTCGACGTGTTCCAGACCGGTTCCGGCACCTCGTCCAACATGAACACCAACGAGGTGATCGCCACGCTCGCCACCGAGCGGTTGCCCGAGGGGCGCGAGGTCCACCCCAACGACCACGTGAACGCCTCGCAGTCGTCCAACGACGTCTTCCCCTCCTCCATCCACATCGCGGCCACCGCCGCCGTGACCCGGGACCTGATTCCGGCCCTGGAACACCTGGCCGATTCCCTGGAGCGAAAATCGGCCGAATTCGCGACGGTGGTGAAGTCCGGCCGTACGCACCTCATGGACGCCACGCCCGTCACCCTCGGCCAGGAGTTCGGTGGTTACGCGGCCCAGGTCAGGTACGGGATCGAGCGGCTGCGCGCCGCGCTCCCCCGGCTCGCCGAACTGCCCCTCGGCGGTACGGCGGTGGGCACCGGCATCAACACCCCGGCCGGTTTCTCCGCGGCCGTCATCGCGGAGGTGGCGCGGGCGACCGGGCTTCCGCTGACCGAGGCCCGCGACCACTTCGAGGCGCAGGGCGCCCGCGACGGGCTGGTGGAGACCTCCGGGCAGCTCAGGACCATCGCGGTCTCGCTCACCAAGATCGCCAACGATCTGCGGTGGATGGCCAGCGGCCCGCGTACCGGCCTCGCCGAGATCAACCTGCCCGACCTCCAGCCGGGCTCCTCGATCATGCCGGGCAAGGTCAACCCGGTCATCCCGGAGGCGGTCCTGATGGTCGCCGCGCAGGTGACCGGAAACGACACCACGGTCGCGGTGGCGGGCGCCGCCGGGAACTTCGAGCTCAACGTGATGCTCCCGGTCATGGCGAAGAACCTCCTGGAGTCGGTGCGGCTGCTCGCCAACGCCTCCCGGCTGCTCGCCGACCGCACGGTCGACGGCATCACCGCCAACGTGGAGCGGGCGCGTGAGTACGCCGAGTCCTCCCCGTCCGTGGTGACCCCGCTGAACAAGTACATCGGCTACGAGGAGGCCGCCAAGGTCGCCAAGAAGTCCCTCGCCGAGCGGAAGACCATCCGCGAGGTGGTGCTGGAGTCGGGCTACGTCGAGCGGGGCGACCTCACGGTGGAGCAGCTCGACGAGGCGCTGGACGTCCTGCGCATGACCCGCCCCTGACCCGTACCGCGGAGGTGGCGGGAGTGCGCCAGGGCGTGTCCCGCCGGTCGTGCCGGGCCCGGCGCTTCCGGCGGGACACGCCCTAAGATCTGCGCATGACAGGATCGGACGGCCCTCAGCACTGGGCGCCGGGGGAGCACATTCTCTGGCGCTACCGCGGCAACGGCACCGGCGACGTGCACATCTGCCGTCCCGTGACCGTCGTCCAGGACACCCCGGAGCTGCTCGCGGTGTGGATGGCGCCGGGCACCGAGTGCGTACGGCCCGTGCTCGCCGACGGCACGCCCGTGCACGAGGAGCCGCTCGCCACCCGCTACACCGCCCCGCGCACCACGGAGCGCGCGCACTGGTTCGGCAGCGGGGTGCTGAAGCTGGCAAGGCCCGGGGATCCGTGGTCGGTCTGGCTGTTCTGGGAGCGCGGCTGGCGCTTCCGCAGCTGGTACGTGAACCTGGAGGAGCCCCGGACCCGCTGGTCCGGCGGCGTCGACTCCGAGGACCACTTCCTCGACATCTCCGTCTATCCCGACCGCAGCTGGCTGTGGCGGGACGAGGACGAGTTCGCCCAGGCCCAGCGGGCCGGCCTGATGACCCCGGCACAGGCCGGGCGGGTACGGGAGGCGGGGCGGCGGGCGGTCGAGCGGATCCAGGCCTGGGGCGCGCCGTTCGCCGACGGCTGGGAGCACTGGCGGCCGGATCCGGAATGGCCGGTTCCCGAGCTGCCGGCGGACTGGGACCGCACTCCGGCGCACACGGCACCGTGAGACCCTTGATGCGCCCCCGGGGTTCAAACGTAGGATCGTCCTCCGCAAGGCCGAGACCGAACGAACAGCACGTCAGACCGATCCGACAGCACGTCAGGCCGCCCGGGCGGTAAGGCGGGTACGGTCCCGGCAGCCCTGCCGGGACGGGCCCGGCGGACCGCCGGCGGCCGAGCACAGCGCAGGACCTGACCACCAGTCGCCCATGAGGGGGAGAACAGTGCCGGACGTGTGCCCGGGTGTTCCGACCCCTGCCGTCGCCGACACGCGCGGAGTGTCCGCATCCGCTGCGTACGAGGGGTTTAGCCCCGTCCGCGGTGCGGCATCGGCGACAAGAGCGAGTGCATCGCACCACCGGCCCGGACGGACGGAATCCCACGCGTGACGGAGCATCCCACCTCCCACGAAGGCAGGCAGCCGCCGACTGCCCGGTCGCAGGAACGTGCGCGCCCCCGCCCGGAGGCCGCGGCCGCCGCCCTGCCCGCCGAGCCGCCCGCGCAGCCGGCCCGGTCCGGCGAGGCCGCGGCGCCGGGCCTGCCGGCCCAGCCGGGCGACGGCGCGGCGCGCGCCGGTGCGGTCGCCGGTTCGCCGCATCCGGCCGACGCGGGAGCGCCTCCCGTGCCGGCGCCGGGCGGCCCGGCGGCCCCCGCCGCGGCCGACGCGCGCCCGGCAGGGGGTCAGCCGCGCCCTCCGGCGGTGGACGGCTCGCCGCCGGCCGTGCCGCCCGGCGCGGTGGCCATGTCCGTGTCCCCGCGCAGTCCCGAGCTCGGCGGGGAGGCCGGGCGGCGGGAGGGCGACCGGCTGCGGTTCGTCGGGGCGGCGACCCGGCGCATCGCGCGCGGGCTCGACCTGGACGAGATCGTGCTCGGTCTGTGCCGGGCCACGGTGCCGACCTTCTCCGACGAGATCCTGGTGTATCTGCGCGACCCGCTGCCGGTCGGCGACGAGCGCCCGGTGGCCCCGTTCGTGCTGCGGCTGCGCCGTACCGACCGGCTCCGCTTAACGGACCTGGAGGGCGAGGAACTCGTCCTCGTCCCCGACCCCGACCCGACGCCTGCGGCGGAACTGTGCGAGGTGGCGAACGGCAGCGCCCTGGCCGAGGTGCTGCGCGGGGTGCGGCCGGTCTTCGGCGACTCCGACGCCGCCCGGGCCGCGCTCGCCGAACTGCTCGGCTCCGACCGTCCGCTGCCCGCCGGGCCACGGGCGGTGCTCGCGCCGCTGCGCGGCCGGCGCCGGGTGATCGGCGCCGCCGTCTTCCTGCGCCGCCCCGAGCGTGCCGTCTTCGAGCCGAACGACCTGCTGGTCGCCGCGCAGTTGGCCACCCACACGGCGCTGGGCATCGACAAGGCGGTGCTGTACGGCCGGGAGGCGTACATCGCGGACGAGCTCCAGCGGACGATGCTGCCGGACTCGCTGCCCCAGCCGACCGGTGTGCGCCTCGCCTCGCGCTATCTGCCGGCCGCCGAG
This sequence comes from Streptomyces sp. NPDC012827, assembly GCF_042900905.1. NCBI lineage: Bacteria > Bacillati > Actinomycetota > Actinomycetes > Kitasatosporales > Streptomycetaceae > Streptomyces > Streptomyces sp. NPDC012827. The sequence goes on from NZ_JBIBBY010000001.1 coordinate 648,154, forward strand.
ACGGCCCGGGTGGGCGGTGACTGGTACGACGCGATCCCGCTGCCCGGCAGCCGGGTGGCGCTGGTCGTCGGCGACGTCATGGGCCACTCCATGACCTCGGCGGCGATCATGGGCCAGCTGCGGACCACCGCGCAGACCCTGGCCGGCCTCGACCTGCCGCCGCAGGAGGTCCTGCACCACCTGGACGAACAGGCCCAGCGGCTGGGTGAGAACCGCATGGCGACCTGCATGTACGCGGTGTACGACCCGGTCTCGCACCGGATCACCGTCGCGAACGCGGGCCATCCGCCGCCGATACTGCTCCACCTCGGCGGGCGCGCGGAGGTGCTGCGGGTGCCGCCCGGCGCGCCGATCGGCGTCGGCGGGGTGGACTTCGAGGCGGTCGAGCTCGACGCCCCGGCCGGCGCCACGCTGCTCCTCTACACGGACGGCCTGGTGGAGTCCCGGCTGCGGGACGTGTGGACCGGCATCGAGCAGCTGCGGGAGCGGCTCGCGGCGACGGCGCAGCTGACCGGCCCGGACCACTCGCCGCCGCTGGAGGCGCTCTGCGACGACGTCCTGGACATGCTGGGCCCGGGTGACCGGGACGACGACATCGCGCTGCTCGCGGCCCGGTTCGACGGGATCGCGCCGAGCGACGTGGCGTACTGGTTCCTGGAACCGGAGGACGCGGCCCCGGGCCGGGCGCGGCGCCTGGCCCGGCGGGCGCTCGCCCGCTGGGACCTGGAGGAGCTGACGGACTCGGTGGAGCTGCTGATCAGCGAGGTCGTGACGAACGCGGTGCGGTACGCGGAGCGCCCCGTGACGCTGCGGCTGCTGCGCACGGACGTGCTGCGCTGCGAGGTCGGCGACGACTCGCCGCAGCTGCCCCGGCAGCGGCGGGCGCGGGAGACGGACGAGGGTGGGCGCGGTCTGTTCCTGGTGAACCGGCTGGCCCGGCGGTGGGGCGCGACACGGCTCTCGGGCGGCAAGGTGGTCTGGTTCGAGCTGGCGATCCCGCAGGGCTGAGCCCCGCCTCGGGCGGGCGATCCCCCAGGGGCCGAGCCCTGCCCCGGGCGGGTCCGGCGCCCGGCCTTCGGGCGCGGCCCGCGGTCGGCGCCCGGGCCCTCTCCCGTACCGCACACGCGCGAGGACGGCCGGTCCCCTCTCCGGGGGCCGGCCGTCCTCGTGTCTCTGGCGTGTCTCAGGTCCCGCGCGTCACTGCGGCGCCGGCGGCGTGTCGCTGGTCCGGTGGCCGCCGCGGCCGGGAGCCGTCCCGTCCGGCGGCTCGAACGACGGCGGCGGCGACGGCTCGTCGGTCGGCCGCTGCGTCGGGGGCGTCGGGAACGCCGGCGGCGTGGTGACCGGGTTCTGCGGGGTCCGCGGCGGGGTGGTGGCGGGCGTCGTCGTCGGCGGGGTCGACGGCGTCGTGGGCGTGGTGGGCGGCGGGGTGGTCGTGGGCTCCTCGGTCTCCGGCGCCTCGGTGGTGGGCTCGGTGGCCGGGTCGGTCGGCTCCCAGGTGGGGTCGACCGGGACGAGGCTGTCGGTCTTCAGCTCGAAGCGGGCGTCGGAGCCGCCGTCCAGGGCGCGGGTGGTGTAGTCGCCCCATATGCGGGCGGGGGTACGGCCGCCGTTGGCGCGGCCCGGGTTGATGGTGTTGGTCAGGGTGACCTGGTCGCCCTTGGGGTCCTCGCCGAAGAGGCCGACGGCGGTGACCAGTTCGGGGGTGTAGCCGACGAACCAGGCGGAACGGTTGTTCTCGGAGGTGCCGGTCTTGCCGGCGGCCTGGTAGTCGCCCGCGGCGCGCATGCCGGAGCCGTTGCGGACGACGCCCATCATGGCCTTGGTGGTGGTGTCGGCGGCCTCGCGGCTGATGACCTGGTCACCGATCGGGTCGGCCGGCTCGACCGTGCGGTCCTTGTGCGCGGCGGCCTTCACCAGGGTGGGCGTGACGCGCTTGCCGTGGTTGTCGAGCGTGGCGTAGACGCCGGCCATGTCGAGGGTGGAGGCGCCCATGGTGCCGAGGGACATGGCGGGCGTCTCGCCGAAGTCCTGGCCGTCCTTCATGCCGAGGTCGAGGGCGGTCTTCTTCACCTTGTCGGTGCCGACGTCGACGATCATCTGCGCGTAGACGGAGTTGATGGACCTGTTCGTGGCCGTCTGCACGGTGACGGGGCCGTGGTTGCGGTCGTCCTCGTTCTCGGGAGCGAACGGGATGTCGCTGCCGACGACCTTGCGCTTGCTGGTGCCGTCGTAGACCGTGCCGAGGCCGATCTTCCGTCCGTCCTGGGTCACGGAGTGGTTGTCGACGGCGGAGGCGAGGACGATCGGCTTGAAGGTCGAGGCGGGCTGGTAGTCGCGCCGGGTGGCGTTGGACATCCAGTGCTCGGTGGCACCGGCACCGCCGTAGAGGGCGACGACCCCGCCGGTCCTCGGGTCGACGGAGGTGGCGCCGGCCTGGACGGTGGCGTGCTTGGGGTTGCCCTTGCGGTCGAGCTTGTCCTCCAGCTCCTCACCGACGGCCTTGACGAGGTCCTTCTGCTTCTCCTCGTCGATGGTGAGGGTGATCGTCCAGCCGCCGGCCTTGATGTCCTCCTCGCTGACGCCCCGGCGCACCAGCTCCTGGTTGGCGGCCTCGACGATGTAACCGGTCTGGCCCTCCATGCCGGGGGCGGGGCGCGGCTTCTGCGGGACGGGGAACTTCATGCCGGCCCGCTCGGACGGGGAGAGCCACTGCATCTCGACCATGTTGTCGAGGACGTAGTTCCAGCGTTCCTCGACCAGCTTGCGGCCGGTGGGGGTGGCGGAGGTCCAGTCGTACTGGTTGGGGGCCTGGAGCAGCGACGCGAGGTAGGCGCCCTGCGCGGTGGTGAGCCTGTCGGCGTCGACGCCGTAGTAGGCGCGGGCGGCGGCCTGGACGCCGTAGGCGGAGCGGCCGTAGTAGCTGGTGTTCATGTAGCCGGCGAGGATGTCGTCCTTGGCCGTCTGCTGGTCCACCTTGAGGGCGATGACCATTTCCTTGAGCTTGCGGGTCGCCGTCTGGTCCTGGCTCAGGTAGAAGTTCTTGACGTACTGCTGGGTGATGGTCGAGCCACCCTGCTTGCCCTTGCCGGTGACGGTGCTCCAGGCGGCGCGGACGGTGCCCTTGATGTCGACGCCGTGGTCCTCGTAGAAGCTCTTGTTCTCGGCGGCGACGAAGGCCTGCTGGACCTGGCGGGGGATCTTCTCGAGGCCGACGATCTCACGGTTGATCTTGCCGGTGCGGGCGAGGATCTTGCCGTTGGAGTACTTGTAGATGTTGCTCTGCATGGTGGCCTCGGCGTTGGCCGTGGGCACGGGGACCATGAGGTAGACGACGTACAGGGCGCCCATGGCGATCAGGCAGCACACGAAGAAGGTGCCCAGGAGCTTCTTCCAGGTGAAGAGGCGGCGTATGCCGCTCTTCTTCGCCTTGCTCTTGTCCGGTCGGCCCATGGGTTGCGTCGCTCCGCTCGTCGTGGTCTCGGCGTTCCGGCCCGGGTGTCCGCGCCGGATCAGCTCAGCAAGCTAACACCGACGATGCAGACAAAGGGCAGCCGATCCCGTCTTTTCGGGACGTGAGAATCAGCACCCGCCCCCGGGGGAACCGACGTGCGAGAGCCCCGGATGGTTGCCTGAGGTGGTCATTCCGCTTATCGGCGTCCCGGCGGGCAACTCACGGCCGACCCGCCCGGACATCTATACACCTGGCGTATACACGCCGTGTACAGTGACGCCCATGTCCATCGGTCACACCCTTCTCGGGCTCCTGGAGTCCGGACCGCGCCACGGCTACGACCTCAAGCGCGCCTTCGACGAGCGATTCGGCCACGACCGCCCGCTCCACTACGGCCAGGTCTACTCGACCATGTCCCGCCTCCTGAAGAACGGCCTGGTGGTGGTCGAGGGCATCGAGCCCGGCGACGGGCCCGAACGCAAGCGGTACGCGATCACGGAGGCCGGCATCACCGACGTCGGGCAGTGGCTCGCCACCCCCGAGAAGCCGGAGCCGTACCTCCAGTCCACGCTCTACACCAAGGTCGTCCTCGCCCTGCTCACCGGGCGCGGCGCCGCCGACATCCTCGACGCCCAGCGCTCCGAGCACCTGCGCCTGATGCGCGAGCTCACCCGGCGCAAGAGGGACGGCGACCTCGCCGACCAGCTCATCTGCGACCACGCCCTCTTCCACCTGGAAGCCGACCTGCGCTGGCTCGAACTGACCGCCGCCCGCCTGGACCGGCTCGCCGAGGAGGTCCGCCGATGACGACCGCGCCCCTGCTGCGCGCCACCGGCCTGACCAAGGCCTACGGCGCCACCCCCGCCCTCTCCGGGGCCGACTTCGCGCTCCGGGCCGGCGAGGTCGTCGCCGTCATGGGCCCCTCCGGCTCGGGGAAGTCCACGCTGCTGCACTGCCTGGCCGGGATCGTCCGCCCCGACGCGGGCACCCTCACCTACGACGGCCGCGAGCTCACGGCCCTGTCCGACGCGCACCGCAGCGCCCTGCGCCGAACCGACTTCGGCTTCGTCTTCCAGTTCGGCCAGCTCGTCCCCGAGCTGACCTGCGTCGAGAACGTGGCCCTGCCGCTCCGCCTCAACGGCGAACGCCGGAAGGCGGCCGAGGCCCGGGCCACCGAGTGGCTGGCCCGCCTGGAGGTCGACGACACCGCGGGCAAGCGGCCCGGCGAGATATCCGGCGGCCAGGGCCAGCGGGTGGCCGTCGCCCGCGCCCTCGTCACCGCCCCGCGCGTGATCTTCGCCGACGAGCCCACCGGCGCGCTCGACTCCCTCAACGGCGAGCGGGTGATGCAGCTGCTCACCGACGCGTCGAGGGACACCGGCGCCGCCGTCGTCCTCGTCACCCACGAGGCCCGCGTCGCCGCCTACTCCGACCGCGAGATCGTGGTGCGCGACGGCGCGGTGCGGGACGCGGAGTGGGTGGCATGAGCCTCTCCGCCCGGGCCCGCGACCTCGCCCTCGGCGCCCGCTTCGCCTTCACCGGCGGCCGCTCCGGCCTGCTGCGCACCGTGCTGACCGCGACCGGCGTCGGCTTCGGCGTGGCACTGCTGCTGCTCGCCGCATCCTTCCCGAACATGCTGTTCCAGCGGGAGGTACGGGAATCGGTCCGCGCCGTCGACGGCAGCGAGCAGGTGACCTCCCCGCGCCCCGACTCCTTTCTCCACCTCGACCGGCCCACCGTCTACCGGGGCGAGGCCGTCAGCGGTCTGCTGCTGCGCCCGGAGGGTGACGCTCCCCCGGTCCCCCCGGGCGCGACGCGGTTCCCCGGGCGCGGCGAGATGCTGGTCTCCCCGGCGCTGCGCGACCTGCTCGACTCCCCCGAGGGCGCCCTCCTCAAGGAACGCCTGCCCTACAAGGCCGTCGGGACGATCGGCCCCGCCGGGCTCATCGGCCCGGCCGAGCTGCGGTACGTCGCCCACGCCGGCTTCCTGACCACGGAGAACCTCGACGGGCGCGGCGTCCGCTTCGGCTGGTCGGTGCCCGCGGAGCCGATGAACGCCTTCCTCGTGCTGCTCGTCCTCGTGGCCTGTGTCGTCCTGCTGCTGCCGGTGCTCGTCTTCATCGCGACCGCCGTCCGCTTCGGCGGTGAGCAGCGCGACCGGCGGCTCGCCGCGCTGCGGCTGGTCGGCGCGGACACCGCCATGGCCCGGCGGATCGCGGCGGGCGAGGCCCTCGCCGGCGCGCTGCTCGGCCTGGCCGTGGGCGGCGGACTCTTCGCCCTCGCCCGGCAGTTCGCGGGCGCCTTCACCATCTGGGACGTCAACGCGTACCCGTCCGACGTCGTGCCGATGCCGGTGCTCGCCGCGCTCGTCCTCGTCACCGTCCCCGTCGCCTCCGTCGTGGTCGCCCTCTTCGCCCTGCGCGGGGTGGCGTTCGAACCGCTCGGCGTGGTCCGGACGGCCGTGCCGCGCCGCCGCCGGCTGTGGTGGCGGCTGCTGCTCGTGGCGGCCGGCGCGGCCCTGCTGCTGCCGCTGGTCGGCGAGGTCCGGGTGACGGGGACGGGCGTCGACACGGTGGCGATCGCGGCCGGCATGGTGCTCTGTCTGCTCGGACTCGTCACCCTGCTGCCCTGGTTGGTCGAGGCCTGTGTGAAGCGGCTGAACGGCGGCCCGGTGGCCTGGCAGCTCGCGGTCCGCCGGCTCCAGCTGAGCAGCGGGACGGCCGCCCGGGCCGTCAGCGGCATCGTCGTCGCGGCGACCGGGGCGATCGCCCTGCAGATGCTGTTCCAGGCGATGGAGAGCGACTTCACGCAGCACACGGGCCAGGACACCGGCCGGGCCCAGATCGCCGTCGGCACCCACGCCAGGACCGCCGAGGAGGCGCGCCGGGTGATCGACCGCTTCGAGCGGACCCCGGGCGTGAGCGCGGTGATCGGCACGGTCGAGTCGCACGTGTGGCGGCCCGGCCCGCTGAAGGGCGGTGAGGAGTTCGCCCCCAGCGCCTCGATCAGGGTCGGCGACTGCCCTTCGCTGAAGGAGTACGCCGCGCTGCCCTCCTGCGCGGACGGTGACGTCTTCGTCTTCCTCGCGCACGGCGCCCAGGGCAACCCCGGGGACAGCTGGGTGACGCGGACCGCCCGGCCGGGCGCGACGGTCGTCCTGCGCGACCCGTACCCGCACCCTGACGCGCCGCGCCGCCCGGGGAGCGGCCCGCTGCCCCGGTGGCGCGTCCCCGCCGACGCCCGGGTCGTGGACGCGCGCCCCGACCCGACGGGCATGTACCAGTTCGGCATCCTCGCCACCCCGTCGGCGATCGACGGCGCGCTGCTCGACGAGCCCGACGCGCAGGCCATGGTCCGGCTCGACCCGGCCGTGCCCGACGCCGCCGAGCACGTACGGAACGCGGCGGCGGCGATCGACCCCACGTCCTGGGTCCGCACGCTCCAGGACGTCCAGCGCGACGCGGCCTTCTCCAGCGTCCGGACCGGCATCCTGGTCGGCTCGACCCTGACGATGCTGCTGGTGGCGGCCTCGCTCCTGGTGGCGACCCTGGAGCAGCTCAGGGACCGCAAGCGGCTGCTCTCCTCGCTGGTCGCCTTCGGCACCCGGCGCTCCACCCTGGGCTGGTCGGTGCTGTGGCAGACGGCCGTGCCGATCGTCCTGGGCCTCGCCCTGGCGGCGGCGGGCGGCCTCGCCCTCGGCCTGGTGCTCCTGCGGATGACGGGCCAGCCGGTGCGGGACTGGTCGGTGTTCCTGCCGGTCATGGGCATCGGCGCCGGGCTGATCGCCGTGGTGACCCTGGTGAGCCTGCCGGTCCTGTGGCGGCTGATGCGGGCGGACGGGCTGCGCACGGAGTAGACCGGTTCCGCGGCGTACGGGGGCGGGCGCCGGGTCCTGGCACCGGGGGGTGCCGGGAACCGGCGCAGGGGCGCGGCGTCGGGTCCTGGCACCGGGGGTGTCAGGACCCGGCGCGCACCACCCGTACCGGAAGGTCCCTCATCGCGTCGCGCAGTGCCCCGGCCAGCTCCTCGAACTCGGCGTGCCGGGCGGCGCCGGTCCGCATGGCGAGGGCGACCCGCCGCGAGGGGGCGGGGTCGGTGAAGAGGCCGGTGCACAGGGCGGTGTTGCGGGCGGTCTCGACGGTGACCGCGGTGCGCGGCAGCAGGGTCACGCCGAGACCGCCGGCGACCAGCTGCACCAGGGTCGACAGGCCCGCCGCGGTGGTGGTGACCTCGGCGCCCTCGCTGCGGCCGGCCTCCCGGCAGATGTCGAGGGCCTGGTCGCGCAGGCAGTGCCCCTCGTCCAGGAGGAGCAGCCGCAGCTCCTTGAGGGCGTCGCGGGGGATGTCGTCCCGGCCGGCCAGCGGGTGTCCCCGCGGGGTCACCAGCACGAAGTCCTCGTCGAACAGGGGCAGCTCGGTGACGCCGGGCACCCCGAGCGGCACGGCGAGCAGCAGCAGGTCCAGCCGGCCGGCGGCGAGCCCTTCCAGGAGCGAGGAGGTCTGCTCCTCGTGGACCTGGAGGTCGAGTTCGGGGTAGCGGCGGTGGACCAGGCGCAGCACGGTCGGCAGCAGATAGGGCGCGACGGTGGGGATCACCCCGAGCCTCAGGACGCCGGTGAAGGGGGCCCGGGCCGCCTCCGCCTCCTCCACCAGCTCGGCCACCGCGTCCAGGACGGTCCGCGCGCGGCCCGCGAGGCGCTCCCCCGCGGGCGAGAGCAGTACCTTCCGCGTCGTACGCTCGAGGAGCTGGACACCGAGTGCCTCTTCGAGAGCCGACACCGCGCCCGAGAGCGCCGGCTGACTCATGCCGATGGACGCGGCCGCGTCGCGGAAGTGCAGGTGCTCCGCCACCGCCACGAACGCCCGGAGCTGAGCGAGGCTCGGAAGTTTGGCGCGATGTGGACTGTACGGGGGGCTGTACGGGGATCCCACTGATAACCACCTTCGATCAACACGACCCACTCTAGCTATTTCACTGATCAATGCACCCCGTGCCATGCTGTGATCCGTCCAACCCCTCACGGAAGCCCCCAAAAGGGACCCTTCCACACTGCAAGGAGAGCGCGTGCTCACTGTCGGTGACCAGTTCCCCACCTACGACCTGACCGCCTGCGTGTCGCTGGAGAGCGGCAAGGAGTTCGAGCAGATCGACCACAAGTCCTACGAGGGCAAGTGGCGCGTGGTGTTCTTCTGGCCGAAGGACTTCACCTTCGTGTGCCCGACCGAGATCGCCGCGTTCGGCAAGCTGAACGACGAGTTCGCCGACCGTGACGCCCAGATCCTCGGCGTCTCCGGTGACTCGGAGTTCGTCCACCACGCCTGGCGCAAGGACCACGACGACCTGCGTGACCTGCCCTTCCCGATGCTCGCCGACTCGAAGCACGAGCTCATGCGCGACTGCGGCGTCGAGGGCGAGGACGGCTTCGCGCAGCGTGCCGTCTTCATCGTGGACCCGAACAACGAGATCCAGTTCACCATGGTGACCGCCGGCTCCGTCGGCCGTAACCCCAAGGAGGTCCTGCGGGTCCTGGACGCCCTGCAGACCGACGAGCTGTGCCCGTGCAACTGGACCAAGGGCGAGACCACCCTCGACCCGGTCAAGCTCCTGGCCGGTGAGTGAGCATGGCGCTCGATGAGCTGAAGGCCGCCGTCCCGGACTTCGCCAAGGACCTGAAGCTGAACCTCGGTTCGGTCATCGGCAACAGCGAGCTCCCGCAGCAGCAGCTGTGGGGCACGGTGCTGGCCTGCGCCATCGCCTCCCGCTCGCCGAAGGTCCTCACGGAGCTGGAGCCGGAGGCCCGGGCGAACCTGAAGCCGGAGGCGTACGAGGCCGCCAAGGCCGCCGCCGCCATCATGGCGATGAACAACGTCTTCTACCGGACCCGGCACCTGCTGTCGGACCCCGAGTACGGGACGATGCGCGCCGGTCTGCGGATGAACGTCATCGGCAAGCCGGGCGTCGAGAAGGTCGACTTCGAGCTGTGGTCGCTGGCCGTGTCCGCGATCAACGGCTGCGGCCAGTGCCTGGACTCGCACGAGCAGGTCCTGCGCCAGGCCGGCGTCGACCGCGAGACGATCCAGGAGGCCGTGAAGATCGCCTCGGTCATCCAGGCCGTCGGCGTGACGCTGGACGCGGAGGCGGTTCTCGCCGAGTAGCCGGCACAGCCGTACGCGGAGGGCCCCGGGGCAGCAGCCCCGGGGCCCTCTTCCGTCACTTCTTGAGGGCGGCGAGGAGCGCGAGGGCGTCCTGGGTCAGGGGGACCTCGATCCCGGAGAGGTCGGCATCGGACATCTCCACCGTTCCGTCCGCGTCGGCGACGTACTGCCGGGAGACGTCGAGGTCGACCTCGATCTGGCCGTCGAGGATCCTCAGGAGGCCGCCCTCCTCCCCCCGGTCGTCGAAGAAGGCTCGCTCCCCGAGGCCGTCGATCGTGCGGACGGAGCCCTGGCTCAGCGCCCGTGCGTCGAACTCCGGCCCCGGGTCGGTCACCTTGTGCAGGGTGTACGTGATCCCGACGGTCGGTCCGCTCTCGACCGGTCCGAAGGTGACCGTGCAGTGGGTCACGTGGAGCGCGGGCTCGTTCAGGACCGGACTGCCGCCGGACTGGCTGCGCTTGCCCAGGGCGCCCTGGAGCGCCGGAAGGTCGGCCACCGCGCAGAGGTCCTCGAACGGTTGGTAACCCCCCAGGTCCGGACCGGCGTCCTTCCGCTGCTCGTACGCGGAGAGCCCCGCGCCCCACACCACCGAGGCCGCCAGCGCCCCGCCGAGCGCCCACAGCCAGGGGCGGCGGCGTCCGGCGGGCCGGGGCGGCGGGGGCTCGGCGAACGGACCGGGGCCGCCGAGGCCCGGGCCGCCGTCGAGCTCGGGTTCGGAGATCACGCGTCACCCTTCGGCGGCAGGGTTCCGCCCGGCGGCGTCTCGCCGGGAGCCTGCGGCGCGGGGGCCGGGGTCGGCGCGGGGGCCGGGGTCGGCGCCACTTCGAAGGCGGTCGCGCCGCGCGGCTCGGGTGCGGCGCGCAGGGCCTGTTCGGTGCTCCACGCGCGGAGGTAGCCGACCACGGTGTTGGTGACGGCGACCAGCGGCACGGCGACGACGGCGCCGCCGATGCCGGCGGTGAGGCCGCCGGCGGCAACGGCGAGCACCACGGCGAGCGGATGGACCCGCACCGCGCGGCCGAGGATGAAGGGCTGGAGCACGTGGCCCTCGATCTGCTGCACGGCGAGGACGACGACGAGCACCATCAGGGCGGTGAAGACGCCGTTGGTGACGAGGGCGACGACGCAGGCGAGGGCGCCGGAGACGACGGCGCCGACGAGCGGGATGAAGGCGAAGAGGAAGATGAAGACGGCGAGCGGCACCGCCATCGGCACGTCCAGGAACCAGAGGCCGAGGCCGATGAAGACGGCGTCGATGAGGGCGACGAGGACGGTGCCGCGCACATAGGCGGTGAGGGTGCGCCAGGCGCGCGGGCCGGCGCCCGCGACTCCGGGGCGGGCCTGGGCGGGGACGAGCCCCAGCACCCACTGCCAGACCTTCTTCCCGTCGTAGAGCAGGAAGAGGGTGGAGAACATGGCGAGCAGGATGCCGGTCATCGCCTCGACGACCACCGTGACGCCCTGGAGGCCGGCGGAGGTGATCTGCTCGGCGTTGGCGCCGATGGTGTCGCTGAGGTTCTTGGCGATGTCGTTGATCTGCCGCTCGGTCACGTGGAACGGGCTGTCGAGGAGCCAGCGCTTGAGCTCCTCGATGCCGTCCCTGACCCGGTCGGTCAGGTTGTCGATGTTGTCCATCACCTGCCAGACCACGAACCAGCCGACCAGGCCCATCACGACGAAGCCGGAGACGGCGGTGACGGCGGTGGCCAGGCCGCGCGGCAGGCCGCGGCGGCGCAGCATGGCCACGGTGGGCTGGAGCAGGGCGGTGACGAGGAGGGCGGCGACGAAGGCGAGGACGACGAGCCGGACGGAGCTGATGACCTTCATCAGGACCCAGACGGTGCCCGCGAGGACGAGGAGCCGCCAGCCCGCCTCGGCGGCGACCCGCATGCCCCACGGGATCGCGTCGACCGGTTCGGGCCGGGCGGCGACGGCGGGGGCGTAGTCGGGGGGCGGGGGCACGGTGAGCGTCTGGCCGCCGGAGGGCTCGTCGCCGGTCTCCTGCTCCTCGCGCCCCGGGGGCGCGGCCGGCTTCCGGGCGGCGGGGGCGTTCCCGCTGCCGTACGGCGGGCCGATCGGGTCCTCCCGCTCGGCCTCGGCCCTGCGCTCGTCCAGGCGCGCGCCCATCCGGCTCAGGCCTTCGCCCAGCCGTCCCAGCCACCGTGGCACTCTCGACATCTTGTTCCTCTTCCCCCCGCCGGCTGTTTCACCGCGAACCTACACGCACGAAGCCCCTCACCGTAGGACGGCGAGGGGCTCGACGGGGTTGGCCAGGGCACCCGGGTACCGGCTAGTACCAGCGGTTGGCCTGCCAGAAGGACCAGGCGCCGCACGGGCTGCCGTAGCGGCCGTCCATGTAGCTGAGGCCCCACTTGATCTGGGTGGCGGGGTTGGTCTGCCAGTCCGCGCCGGCCGAGGACATCTTGTGGCCGGGGAGGGCCTGGACGAGGCCGTAGGCGCCGGAAGAGGGGTTCGTGGCCCGGTAGTTCCAGCCGGACTCGTGGTCCACGATGTTGCTGAAGCACTGGAACTGCGAGGCCGGGATGATCTGACGGGCGATCGCCTTCACCTCGGCGATGGTGTAGGAGCCCTGGGCGGGCGCGGAGAAGCTCGACAGGTCGCGGGCGGCGTCGCGGCTGGCGCGCTCCTCGGCCTCCCGCTTCTCGCGCTCGGCCCGCTCGGCTCGCTCCTCCGCCTCCTTGCGCTCCTGCTCGGCCTTGTCGGCCGCCTTCTTCTTCGCCTCGGCGTCCTTCGCCGCCTGGAGGCGGGCGGCCTCCTCGGCGGACTTGCGCGCGGAGGCGTCGGCGGCGGCGGCCTGGACGTCGGCCTGCTCCGTGAGGGAGGAGACCTGTACCTGGGCCTGCTCGCCGGCGGGGATGTCCGCGAGGAGGGTGGTGTCGGCCGCGGTGGCCTCGAAGTTGTCGCCCGAGGGCTGGGCGGCGTTGCCCGAGGCGACGCCGACGACGGCGCCGACGGTGGTGACCGCGGTGGCCGAGGCCACTGCGAATCCCCGGACCGAGATCCGGCTCACACGGTTTCCTTCCAGCATCGCCCGCACAGGTGACCACGCGGGCGAAATCGTGCCCCTGGCGCTGGTCTTCGACGTAACGGGTCACTGAAGACACGGGCCCGTGGTGCTGTGGGCGGCATACGGCGGACGGTTGTTGAGTTGTGTGCTGCTGCGTCCCTGAGGATGCACGTGTGCCGTATGCGGGGCCTGACGGAAGCAAGACTCTGCCGGACGGCGGCGCCGCAAGGCAATTCCATGTGGCGTGTGAAAGCTCACACCCGGGTGGCCGCAGGTGTTTTGGGGGATGGGGCGGACAGCGGAGCGCCGCCCGGCTAAGCTCCTGCGCTTTGCCGGGCGGCGCCCTCGGTGAGGTGTGTACGGGTCAGATCTGTACGTCCTCCAGCATTTCGGTCACGAGAGCGGCGATCTGGGAGCGCTCGGACCGGGTGAGGGTGACGTGCGCGAACAGCGGATGCCCCTTCAGTTTCTCGACGACGGCGACGACTCCGTCGTACCGGCCGACCCGCAGGTTGTCGCGCTGGGCCACGTCGTGGGTCAGCACCACCCGGGAATTCGCCCCGATCCGGGACAAAACGGTCAGCAGGACGTTCCGTTCCAGGGACTGGGCCTCGTCCACGATGACGAAGGCGTCGTGGAGCGAGCGGCCCCGGATGTGGGTGAGGGGCAGGACCTCCAGCATCCCGCGGCCGAGGACCTCCTCGATGACCTCGCGCCCGGCGACCGCGGACAGGGTGTCGAAGACCGCCTGCGCCCAGGGGCTCATCTTCTCGGACTCGCTGCCGGGCAGATAGCCGAGGTCCTGGCCGCCGACCGCGTACAGCGGACGGAAGACCATCACCTTCTGGTGCTGGCGGCGCTCCAGGACCGCCTCCAGGCCCGCGCAGAGCGCGAGCGCCGACTTGCCCGTGCCGGCCCGGCCGCCCATCGAGATGATGCCGACGTCCGGGTCGAGGAGCAGATCGAGCGCGATCCGCTGCTCGGCGCTGCGGCCCCGGATGCCGAAGGCCTCCCGGTCGCCGCGGACCAGCCGTACGTTCCCGTCGGGCGTGACCCGGCCGAGGGCCTTGCCGCGCTCGGACTGGAGGACGAGGCCGGTGTGCACCGGCAGCTCGGCGGCCTCCGGCACGTACAGCCGCTCCTGGTCGTACAGCAGGTCGATCTGCTCGGCCGACAGCGCGAGCTCGGACATCCCGGTCCAGCCGTTGGCGTCCGTGACGGCCAGTTCGGCCCGGTACTCCTCGGCGAGGAGCCCGACGGAGGAGGCCTTGATGCGCAGCGGCAGGTCCTTGGAGACGACGGTGACGTCGAATCCCTCGGCCTGGAGGTTGCGCGCGACCGCCAGGATGCGGGAGTCGTTGTCCCCGAGCCGGTAGCCGGCGGGCAGGACACCGGGGTCGGAGTGGTTGAGTTCGACACGCAGGGTGCCGCCCAGGTCCCCGATGGGGAGGGGGGCGTCGAGGCGTCCGTACCGCACCCGGAAGTCGTCGAGCAGGCGCAGCGCCTGCCGGGCGAAGTAGCCGAGCTCGGGGTGGTGCCTCTTGGCCTCAAGCTCCGTCACCACGACGATCGGGAGCACGACCTCGTGCTCGTCGAAGCGGGTCACGGCCTTGGGGTCGGCCAGCAGGACGCTGGTGTCGAGAACATAGGTGCGCCGGTCTGCAAGGCGGCGCTTCGTGCTGGTCACCACGGAAGGACAGACCCCCTCTGACGACCCGTTTGAGGTCGGGGTGCGACGGAACCGGTGTCGCTGCGGAATGGGACCGGGTTCAGGCCGCGATGCGCGGGCCGGGCACCGGCCCTCCGCTTCTTCCGTACGTGTCCCGCACGGTCGTCCTGGTGCAAGGGGCCTCCCGGGTGGCGGTCTCCGTGCCGCTCACTTCACCCGGGTTATGCCCTTCTACGGACGCCGCCATGCCGACGCGCCCGGCGGCGTGTTCATGAACGTGCGGTGACCGGTGCACGTCGCGGGGGGCCGGGCCGCGGGAGCCGGGCCGCGGGCACGGGCGCGGCCGGCGTGAACCGGCGGGGGCGGTGGGCCTCAGGTGCCGTAACGGCGGTGCCGGGCGGCGTAGTCGCGCAGCGCCCGCAGGAAGTCGACCTTGCGGAAGGCCGGCCAGTGGACCTCGCAGAAGTAGTACTCCGAGTGGGCGCTCTGCCACAGCATGAAGCCGGACAGGCGCTGCTCGCCGCTGGTGCGGATGACCAGGTCCGGGTCGGGCTGGCCGCGCGTGTAGAGGTGCTCGGAGATGTGCTCGACGTCGACGATCTCGGCCAGCTCCTCGAAGCTGGTGCCGCGGTCGGCGTGCTCCAGGAGCAGCGAGCGGACCGCGTCGGCGATCTCCTGGCGGCCGCCGTAGCCCACGGCCACGTTCACCAGTATCCCGGTGTTGTCGCGGGTGGCCTCCTGCGCCTCCTTCAGCACGGACTGGGTCCGGGCGGGCAGCAGGTCGAGCGTGCCCACGTGGTGCACCCGCCACCGGCCGTCGGCGGCGAGCGAGCGCACCGCGTCCTCGATGATGGCGAGCAGGGGGACGAGCTGCTCCTCGGGCCGGTTCAGGTTGTCCGTGGAGAGCATCCAGAGCGTGACGACCTCGACGTCCGTCTCGGCGCACCAGCCGAGCAGCTCCTGGATCTTGTCGGCGCCGGCCTTGTGACCCTGCTCGGGCGTGCCGCCGGAGGCCTTGGCCCAGCGGCGGTTCCCGTCCAGGATGACCCCGATGTGCTTGGGCACCTGGGCATGGTCGAGTCGGCCTTCCACCCGGCGTGCGTAGAGCCCGTACACCAGGTCGCGCAGGTTCACTGTTCTTTACCCCTCCATGGGCGGCGGTCCGCAGGCCGCCACACTACTGCGCACGGGCGACGGGCTCCCAGCCCGGGACTGTCACAAGTCCGTGATAAGCAGAGATACGTGACTGATTCCCCCCTCTACCGCGCCTCCGCGGACCGCTACGACACGATGGAGTACCGCCGCACCGGCCGCAGCGGTCTCAAGCTCCCGGCGATCTCGCTCGGCCTGTGGCACAACTTCGGTGACGACCGCACGATCGACTCCCAGCGGGCGATCCTGCGCCGCGCCTTCGACCTCGGGGTCACCCACTTCGACCTGGCGAACAACTACGGGCCGCCGCCCGGCTCGGCCGAGCTGAACTTCGGCAAGATCTTCGCCCAGGACTTCGCGCCCTACCGGGACGAGCTGATCGTCTCGACGAAGGCCGGCTATCTGATGCACCCGGGGCCGTACGGCGAGTGGGGCTCCCGCAAGTACCTGATGTCCTCGCTCGACGCCTCGCTGAAGCGCATGGGACTCGATTACGTCGACATCTTCTACTCGCACCGCTTCGACCCGAACACCCCGCTGGAGGAGACGATGGGGGCGCTCGCCTCCGCCGTGCAGCAGGGCAAGGCGCTGTACGTGGGTGTCTCGTCGTACACCGGCGAACAGACCGCAGAGGCGGCGCGGATCCTGAAGGACATGGGCGTCCCGGCCCTCATCCACCAGCCGTCGTACTCGATGATCAACCGCTGGACGGAGGAGGACGGCCTGCTCGACACCCTGGAGGCGGCGGGGATGGGCTGCATCGCCTTCGTGCCGCTGGCGCAGGGCCTGCTGACCAACAAGTACCTGAAGGGCATCCCGGAGGGCTCGCGGGCCACCCAGGGCAAGTCCCTCGACCCCGACCTGCTCTCCGACGAGGTGCTGCGGCGGCTGCGCGGCCTGGCGGACATCGCCGAGCGGCGCGGGCAGTCCCTGGCGCAGCTGGCGCTGTCGTGGGTGCTGCGGGACGAGCGGATGACGTCGGCGCTGATCGGCGCCTCCAGCGTCGCCCAGCTGGAGGAGAACGTGGCGGCCCTGACCGGTGCCCCGCTCACCGCCGCGGAGCTCGAGGAGATCGACTCGTTCGCGATCGACACCGAGGGCACGAACATCTGGGCCGGGCGGGGCTGACGCGCGACGCGTGCGCCGGGGGCCGGCCACGGGGAGCGTGACCGTGGGCCGTGGGCCGTGGACCGTGGGCCGTGGGCCGTGGGAACAGAAAACGGGCCGGTCCGTGGGGGGGATACGGACCGGCCCGAGGGGGGGTTTCCACCATAACCCTTCATTAGTCGTGCTGCGTGCAACGCGCGCCGAGGGAATGGCCGGCGATCCCCCCGATCCCAGGCGGGACAAGGGTCCCGGGCCCTGGTGGCGGGTTTGCGCCCCGGCGTGGCGGCGGGGTTCCGTCCCTCCCACGGGGGACCGCCCCGGACCGTAGCCGCGTTGACGCGCTGCTGGTCCGGGGCGGCCCCGGGCAGGTCAGGCGGCCTGCGCCGCCTTGCGGGCGACGATCTCCGCCATGAAGCGGTCGCCCCACTCCCCCAGCGGCAGCAGCGCCGTGTTCAGCGCCTCGCCGAGTTCCGTCAGGGAGTACTCCACCCGGGGCGGCACCTCGCGGTAGATCTCCCGGTGCACGATGCCGTCCGCCTCCAGCTCGCGCAGCTGCTGGATCAGCATCTTCTCGCTGACCCCCGCGACCAGGCGGCGCAGCTCCCCGAAGCGGACCGGGGCGTGGGCGTGCAGGGCCCACAGGATGAGGGGCTTCCACTTGCCGCCGACCACGTCGACGGCCGCGTCGAGGCCGCAGCCGTACATGCTCTTTCCCTTGGCCATCGCCAACTCCCCTACTCCCAGCCGCTCGGTCCCGGTGCCTGACAACGGTACGTCCGAAGGGGTGCCCCGAGTTCCGCCTTCCGCCAGGAGCGGACCCTTCAGGGCAGGGCGGTGAACGCGCCGAGGAGCAGGCCGAGAAGACCGCCGGCGAGCATGAAGGGGCCGAAGGGGATCGCCGAGGAACGCCCGGCCCGGCGCAGCAGGACGAGCCCTCCCCCGTACACCGCGCCCAGCAGGAACCCCAGGAAAGCGCCCGCGAAGAGGACACCCCAGCCGTACCAGCCGAGCGCCGCGCCCAGGGGCACGGACAGCTTCACGTCACCGAAGCCGAGCCCCCGCGGGCTGAGGAGGTGGAGGACCAGATAGGCACCGCCGAGGCCGAGGCCGCCGAGCAGCGCGTGCGTCCAGGAGCCGGAGTCGTACGGCAGGAGTTCGGCAACTCCCAGGAGCAGCGGCACGGCGGCGGCCAGCGGCAGGGTCAGTCCGTCCGGCAGCCGGTGCACCCGGGTGTCGACCGAGGCGAGGAGGACCGCGAACGGCGCGGCCAGCAGCCACACCGCGAGCTCGGGGCGCGGTCCACCGGTCGCCGCGGCGAGCGCGGCGCAGACGAGGGCGGTGACCAGGGGCGCGGCGAGGGGCACCCGGGTGGTCGCGCAGGCCGCCCGCCCGGGGCCGCCGAGCCAGCCGCGCGCCGGGCCGGCGAGGAGATGCCCGGCGGGGCAGCTGTCCCGCCAGGGGTCACCGGGCGGCACGGCGAGCCGGTACGCGGCACGGGGGACGAACATCCCGGCGACCGCGCCCCACAGGGCGGCGAGGGTGATCAGCGTGGCGTACACGTGCCAGACCCTAGGGGGTGTGGGCGGGGAACGGCCGTGCGGCGGGCGTGGGTTCGGGTGTTAGCGTCGTGCCGTGGTGGAGCACCGGAACGAGACCAGGGCGGCCTACGACGGGGTCGTCGAGTTGTACGCGTCGCTGTTCGCCGACGGGCTGGAGACGCAGCCGTTCGCACGGGCCATGATCGGCACCTTCGCCGAGCTGGTGCGCGGCGCGGGGAACCTCCGGGTGGCCGACGTGGGCTGCGGGCCGGGGCACGTGACGGCCCTGCTGCGGGACCTGGGCCTCGACGCCTTCGGTGTCGACCTCTCCCCCGGCATGGTCGAGCACGCGCGGCGGGCGCATCCGGGCCTGCGGTTCGAGGTGGCGCCGATGGAGGATCTGCCGGTGGCGGACGGCGCGCTCGGCGGCGTCCTCGCCCACTACTCGATGATCCACACACCGCCCGCCGAGCTGCCCGCGCTGCTCGCCGAGCAGGTGCGGGTCCTGGCGCCGGGCGGGCTTCTCATGGCCTCGTTCTTCGGGACGGAGGGACCGGAGCCGGTCCGCTTCGACCACAAGGTGACGCCCGCCCACAGCTGGCCGGTGGACCGTTTCGCGAGCCTGCTGACCGGGGCGGGGCTCGTCCCCTTCGCCCGTCTGCTCCACGACCCGGCCTCCGAGCGCGGCTTCCTCGACACGCACGTACTGGCCCGCCGGGTCTAGTCGGGTCGCCGGACACGGGGAGGGGAGCGGGCCGTGGGGTGGTGGCCGAGGGCAGGGTGGCGGGACGGGTCGGGGGTGCTGGCCGTGCCGGGCGGGCCGCCGGAGGTGCCGCTGGAGGTCGCGGCCTCGTACCGGGCGCGGAGGCGCGGCCTGCTCGGGCGGGACGGGATCGGGGGCGCGATGCTGATCACCCCGACGAACAGCGTGCACACCTTCGGGATGCGCTTCGCCATCGACGTGGCCTACCTGGACCGGTCGTTCCGCGTGCTGTCGGTGGTGACGATGCGGCCGGGCCGGCTCGGCCTGATCCGCCCGCGCGCCCGGCACGTCCTGGAGGCGGAGGCGGGCGCGATGGCGCGGTGGGGGGTGCGGCCCGGAGTGCCGGTGGCGGTGCGGCTCACGGAGGGCCGGAGCCGAGCAGGGTGAAGGCACCGTAGGCGGCCGAGGCGAGGGCGAGAACGACGAGGACCGGTACGGCGGTTCGGGGCCGGAGGCGGGCCAGGGCTGCGGCCGGCGGCAGCAGCAGCCCGAACGCGGGCATCATCAGACGCGGCCGGGAGCCGAAGTACGCCGCTCCGATCAGGGAGACGACGACCACCCCGACCGTGTACACGAGCAGGGGCAGCGGCTGCCGCTGCCGGATGCAGAGCGCCACCAGGCCGCCGAGGAGCACCAGGGCGGCGGACAGGCCGAGGGCGGCGGGCCACGGGAGGCCGGCGATGAAGCGGGCCAGGGCGAGACCTCCGTCGATGGAGTTGCCCCAGGCCGCCTGCACGGCGAAGTAGGCGGTCGGAGCGCCCTCGCGGACACCGACGTACGCGATGTGTCCGAGCCAGCCGAGAGGTGCGATCAGGACCCCGGCGACGGTACGCGGCGGCAGGCGCCGGTCCTGTACGAGCGCGGCGAGGGCCGTGACGCCGAGGGCGGCGATCAGCGCGACGGCCGTCGGGCGGGTCAGCCCGGCGGCGGCGCAGAGCAGGCCGGCGAGGATCCAGCGCCCGCGGAGCACGGCGTACAGGGACCAGGCGGCGAGGGCGGTGAACAGGCTCTCGGTGTACGCCATCGACTGCACGAACGCGGTCGGGTACACGCCCCAGAGCACGGCGAGCAGCACCCCGGTCCGCTGTCCCGCGATGTGTGCCCCGCACCGGTACAGGCCCCAGGCGGCGGCGAGCGAGGCGGTCCAGGAGACGAGCAGCCCCGCGGTGGCCGCGTCGAGCGGGAGGACGGCGGACAGGCCCCGTTCCAGGGCGGGAAGGAGGGGGAAGAACGCGAGGTCGGAGTGGACGGCGCCGGTGGGGAGGGTGGCCTCGTACCCGTAGCCGTTCTCCGCGACGCGGACGTACCAGACGGAGTCCCAGCGGCCCCGCAGCCGGTGCAGCCAGTCCTCACCGGTCACGGCGGCGGCGAGCACGAGGACGGCGAGACCGGTGAGCCGGGTGGCGGCGTAGCCGCCGACGGCGAGCAGGGCGGGGCGGGTGAGGGTGGGGGGACTGCTGGTGCCGGTGGGGGGACAGGTGGTGTCGGTGGGGCGGCGGGGGTCGGGCATGCGGTCGATTATCCGGGGGCCCGAAGGCGCTCAGCCGAGAGGCCTTATCCGGACGAACTTCGCGGAGAGCACCGGTCCGAGCTGATGGACGATGGCGTGCCCCGGCTCGTGCGGCGCGGGCAGGTCACCGAGGAAGGAGGTCACGATCACCTCGTCGATCCCGAGGATCCCGCGCCGGCTCTGCTCCTCCAGGAAGTCGAGCGTGCGGCGCCAGTCGGGGGCCGCGGTGGTTCCCGACGCGCGGGGCGGGTGCGGCGCCTCGGGCGGCGGCCCCTCGCGGAGGAAGGAGCGGACGGTGCCCTGGACGACGTCCCAGAAGAAGACGTGCGGCAGGACACCACCTTGCAGGAAGACGTGCGACTCGTACGCACCCCGGAACTCGGGGACACGGGCGACGAGATCACTGACCAGCTGCACACTCGGCGTCGTCGACGTCATCTGCGGCCCACTCCGGACGGTCCCTGTTGTCGTTCCGCTCCAGAATGCTCCTCCACAGGGGGTTTTCCACAGGGGGTGCGAAGGATCCCTCTTCCGTGGATCGTTGGGCATATGTACGAGTTGCTGATCCTCGCGCAGGGCGGGGTGCTCCTGACGGTCCGGGCGCTGGCGGCGGGCTGGTCGCGCGGCCGGCTCGCGGGCTACCTGCGCCGTGAGCAATGGCAGCGGGTCTGCCGGGGCGCCTGGGCCGTACCGGGCAAGGAGGTGGACTGGCGGGTGCGGGCGCGGGCGCTCCAGCTGCTCCGCCCCGAGCTGGTGTGCAGCCACCGGACGGCGGCCCTCCTGCACCGGATCGAGGTCCTGGCACCCCCGGGCCACCCGGCCGGCGCCGACCTCCTGGACTTCACCGCCCCCTGGCCCGCGAAGGCCTCCCACGACGAGCGGATACGCGTCCACACCACGGTCCGACCTGCCGAGCGGGACCGGGTGCTGCGCCGCGGCCTGTGGACGACCACCCCGGCCCGGACGGTCGCCGACCTCATACGGGGCTGCCGCGACCGGGAGGAAGCGGTCGTGGTGGCGGACTCGGCGCTCGCCCGGCGGGCCGTCGCGGGCGTCCGCCGCGAACCCCTGGTCCACCGCGAGGAGCTGGCCGCCGCACTGTCCGCCCGGCACCCCGGCGCCCGGCGGGCCCGCGCCTGGCTCCGGCTGGCCGAACCCGCCTCCGGCTCCCCCGCCGAGACCGTCGCCCGCCTGCGGATGGCGGACGCCGGCCTCCACCCCGAACCGCAGCCGGCCCTCCGCACCGCCCGCGGCCACGTGGTGCACCCGGACTTCCTGTTCCGCGCGGCCGGCCTGGCCGTCGAGATCGAGGGCTACGCCTTCCACGGCACCCGCCACGCCCACGAACGCGACATCGCCCGCTTCAACGCGCTCCAGTCCTGCCCGGAGATCCGCCGCGTGCTGCGCTTCACGGCCCGCGAGGTCTTCACCCGCCCGGACCGCGTGACGGCGACGATCCGGGAGGCGCTGGCACTGGAGCGGTGACGGGAGGGGTGGGGGTGGGAGGGGTGGGGGTGGGAGGGGTGGGGGTGGGGGGAGGGAGGGGGTCAGGGGGCGTCGGTGCGGGGGAAGGAGATCTCGACGCGCCGGTTCTTCCTGCGGCCGTCCTCCGTCCGGTTGTCGGCGATGGGGTAGTCCTCGCTGTACCCGCGGATCTCGTACGCCGTCCCCGGGTCCAGCCGCCGCGCGAGCACCCGCTGCACGGCGACCGCACGCTCCTTGGAGAGCTTCAGCCCGTGCTCGTATGTCCCCAGGTTGTCCGTGAACCCGAACACCCGGACCCGCCCGGCCCCCTGCTTGCTCACCTCCGCGGCGATCGCGAGGATCCGGGCGGTGGCGGAGGGACTGAGCTGGGCACTGTTCTTCGGGAACAGCACCTCGGCCTGCAACGCGAACGTCACGTCCACGTTGGTGTCCTGCCGCCGCTGCTCGCCGCCCTGTTCCTCGACGATCTGCTTGATGTCGAGCACCTTGGCGGGCGCGAGGGTGGCCCCGTCGGGCAGCATCAGCCCCGGCGCGTTCGCGTCCACCGCGGGCGGCGCGGCCACGACCCCGGCGGACCCGGGCGGGTCGTCGGCGTACGCGGCACCGGCCTGCAGTCCCCAGGTGAGCGTGACTCCCACGATGAGGAGGGCGGCGAAGCGGCGCGGTCTTGTCGTCGTCGTCATGGCGTCGCCTCAGGAGAGCTTGAGGGTGGCGGGTTCGAAGGTGGGGAGCTGGAAGGAGACTTCGGTGGTGGTGGCGGGGGGTGCGGGGAATTGTATGAAGACGGAGGTGGATTTGCCGGGGCCGAGGGTGGAGAGGCCGACCGTGGTGAGGGGGCGGCCGTCGGTGTCGCGGAGGACGTAGTAGCGCTTTTTGCCGAGCCCGTCGACGAGGGTGGCTCCACCTAGGGAGTTGCCGTGCTTCACGACCTCGGTCTCGTCGCCACTGAGGCGTGCCGGCACGATGGTCGATGTCTCGGATGTGTTCCGCAACTGTCCCTTGATCGTGAGAAAGCCTCCTTGATCCCGGTCCGCGGAAACAATGGACAATTCCAGACCCTTTTGCCCCTTGGCGACTGCCAGTGTTTCTTCTGGTTTCTCACTCGGTTGCGCGCTTTCAGAGGGCATTTCCCTCTGGGCAATCGAGCTACGAGACGCCGGTTTGTCGGCGGAGGGCTTCTCGTCGCTCCCGCAACCTGCCAGCAGGACGGCGGCAGCTACCGATGCAACGGAGGCAACGCCTCTCCGTGCGAACCGTGGAATCATCAGGGCTTGTTTCCTTTACTCGTCTTCGCCGGCCAACCGGACGGTGAAAAGGTCTGCGGCGCCAGGCAGCCGCGGGTCCTCTGGGTCCACTTCCCACTTTTCTCCGTCGCAGGTGAGGACGGCCGGAAGCGGCTCCTCATCCGGCACCGGGGTGGGATTGGCATCCGGTTCAGGTTCCTCCGGCGGGTCGAACAGGCACAGGGGTTCGATCACTGCGGTGGCCGACGCTGTGGCACGCTGCGCATCCGCCCCGGGGACAATGGAACGACCAACCGTCGAGGTGGTCTGCACCTTGACGCTGAAGCCCTCGCGACCGTCACCAAGCCGAAGACACGCCCTGGCCACGATTCGGGCGTCGTTCCGTGCCGCCAAGTCGGCCGCCCGCTGACATGCACGGTCAGCTATGTAAGACCTGCCACGCCGGAACTCCTCCCACTGGGTGGGATCGAGAACAACAGCCAGCCAACCATCTCGAAGTTGCTGCCGGGCATCCTCTGCGGCCGCCAGTGCTGCCGCGTCGGCGGCGGTCTGCGCACCGTTCCGTAGGGAGGCGGCCTGCCCCACGGCGAAGTACACGAATGCGAGGAACAGCAGGCCTGCCACCGCCGCGATGTAGACGGGGAAGGCCTGGCCTGACGCGCCCCCAAGACAGTTCGCGCTTACTCGCCTCCCGCCAACTCGGCGATCTTCTGAGTAATCGCGTCCTTGATGGACTGGCCGATGTCCGTGCCGGTGATCGCGATCACGATCGCCACCACCACCACGATGATGCCCAGGTACTCCACCGCCGTCTGGCCCCGGTCGTCCCTTTGGGTGGACCAGAGCTTTGCCTTGGTCAGGGCTTTGAGCATCGCGTCGTTCATCGTGGTCCCCTCCGCGTTCGGACGCTTGCGTGTGGGCACGGTGCGGCCCGTGGGCTGGTGTACCCCGGAGGTGCCGGGGGTGTTCGTCGGGTGTGGTCATGGCCGGGGCCTCGTGCCTAGCCAGGAGGCTAGGGCCTCGGGGTGGGGGTGGGGGTGGAGTTCCGGGAAGAGGGGTGGGCGGGTGGGGGTGGGTGGCCGGAATGTGGTGGTCATCCGTGGCTCCTCCCCCCAGGTACGTACGCTCGCTGACAAGGTTGCGCCTGCGAAGGCGATCCGTAAAGGGGCCCTGCGGCAAAGGGGCTTGGGCGCGGTCCGGTGGTGTGCAGTCGCACGTTCGGCTCCCTCATTCACCGGTGATCGAGCCGAAGTCCGTGCCGGTGCCCAGAAAGAGTCCCGCTCCGAGAAGGATCATCGTCGCCGGGACCATCAGGGTCGTGATGACCATCGTCGCCTTGGGGACCGCCCGTGCCGCTTTCCTGCGGGCGTTCTGGGCGTCCGTGCGGCGCATGTCGTCAGCGATCTGGATGAGGGTCTCGACGATCGGGGCGCCGAGTTCCTCGCCCTGCTGGAGGGCGGTGACGAACTGGGCGACCTGTTCGGAGTCGTTGCGTCGGCGCAGTTCGTCGAAGGCCTGGCGGCGGCTGACGCCCATGTCCATCTGGCGCAGGGTGATGCGCAGCTCGTCGGCCCAGGGGCCCTCGTACTTGTCCGCGACGCGTTCGAGGGCCTGCCGGAAGGCGAGGCCGGCGGAGACGACGACGGCGAGGACGTCCAGGAAGTCCGGCAGGGTGCGTTCGATCTGGTCCTTTCGGATGCGGACGGCCGACCAGATGCCGACCTCCGTCCAGAACGCGCCGAAGGCGAAGAGGAGCAGCGCGGTGAGGTAGGAGCCCTTGGAGAGCATCAGCAGGCCGCCGAGGGCGCCGAGGAAGCCGTAGACGGCGCGCCGGGCGCCGTACCGGTCGATGGTCAGTCCGCCGGGGTTGCCCGCCAGGTCGATGCGGCGGCGGACGGCGTTGACCCGCTTGGGTCCCATGAGGCGCAGGACGGCCGGGGACCAGCGCATGCCGAGCCGGTCGACGGCGGAGTCCACGGCGCCGGTGCGGGTGGCGCCGACCTCCAGGGCGAGACGGAGGTCGTCGGGGAGTCGGGCGTCGGCGCGGTAGAGGCGCAGGCCGTAGGCGATGCCGGCGACGGAGAGGCCGGCGAGGAGGGCGAGGAGGAGGTCCATCACGCGGTCACCCGTCCCTAGACGTCGATCTTCGAGAAGCGGCGGATGGCGGCGAAGCCGACCACGTAGAGGACGCAGGCGGCGATGACGGCGAGCTGTCCGACGGCGGAGTCGGTCATGCGGTCGAGGGCGCCGGGCTGCATGTTGTCGATGAGGAGGAGGGAGCCGATGCCGATGACGGGGACGGCGTAGGCGGTCATGCTCACCTGGGACAGCTGAGTGCGGACCTCGCGCCGGGTCTCCTTGCGTTCCTCCAGGGTCTTGGTGAGGTTGCGGAGGGAGGAGACGACGGTGCCGCCGGCCCGGTTGGCGAGGACGAGGGTGGTGACGAGGACGACGAGTTCGCGGGAGGGGAGCCGTTCGGCGAGCTCACCGAGGGCGTCGTCGAGGGAGGTGCCGACGGCGAGCTGCTGGGCGACCTTCTCCAGTTCGTCGCCGGCGGGGGCCTCCAGTTCGTCGGCGGCGAGGCTGAGTGCCATGCGCAGGGCGAGTCCGGCCTGCGTGGCGTTGGCGAGGATGCGGGAGAGTTCGGGGAGCTGGTTGATGAACTTCTCGATGCGTTTCTGGCGCTGCCAGTTGAGGTAGCCGAGCGCGACCCAGATGCCGAGGAATCCGCAGATCGGACCGAAGAACGGGGAGAGCGCGGCCTGGCCGGCGACCCAGAGGACGGCGACGGTGGCGGTGAGGGCGGCGGTGAACTCGCCGGGGGTGATGTCGAGCCCGGTGGCCGCGATCCGCAGTTCCAGTTTCCGGCCCGGCGCGGTGGACCGGAGCCGCCTGTCGAGCGTACGGAAGCGGCGTCTGCGGCGGCCGGCCGTCCCGGGTGCGGTGGTGTCGTCGAGCCGGGCGACCAGGGCCGCGTGGCGCCGGGCCCCGTCGGCGTACAGCTGGACTCCGACGACGCCGAGCACGCAGGCGAGCAGGACCGCCCCGAGGGTGAGCCAGAAGGGGTCCGTCCACAGGGACGACCACGAGGGGTCCTTGGTCATTCCGCCTCCCGGGTGGCGAGGTGGGCGTCGGTTGCGGCCACGCCGAAGGCCTGGGGGATGGGCTGCCCGGCGAGGTAGAGGCGTTCGGCGACGCGCCGGGGCAGCGGGTGGTACGCGTACTGCCCGTACACGCGGCCGTCGGCGGCGAGCGGCTGGGCGTGGAAGCGGCAGACGGTGGCGAGGAGGAACCGTTCGCGGCCCTGGGAGGCGAGGACGGCGATCTCGGTGATCCTGCGGGTGCCGTCGGGGTGCCGGGTGAGCTGGACGAGGACGTCGACGGCGCTGTTGATCTGGTCGCGCAGCGCCTCGAAGGGCACCTTCACCTCCGACATGGAGGCGAGGGTCTGGAGCCGCATGAGGGCGTCCTCGGCGGAGTTGGCGTGGACGGTGGCGAGGGAGCCGTCGTGGCCGGTGGACATGGCCTGGAGCATGTCGAGGGTCTCGCCGCCGCGGACCTCGCCGACGATGATGCGGTCGGGGCGCATGCGCAGGGAGTTGCGGACGAGGTCGCGGATGGTGATCTGGCCGCGGCCCTCGATGTTCGGGGGGCGTGCCTCCAGGCGGATGACGTGGGACTGCTGGAGCTGGAGTTCGGCGGAGTCCTCGATGGTGATGATGCGTTCGCCGTCGGGGACGAGGCCGGAGAGGGCGTTGAGGAGGGTGGTCTTCCCGGTGCCGGTGGCGCCGGAGACGATCACGTTGAACCGGGCCTGGACGAGCCCGGAGAGCAGGAGCAGCATCTGCTCGTCCAGCGAGCCGAGGCCGATCATCTCGTGGAGCGTGTAGGAGCGCGGGAAGCGGCGGATGGTGAGGGTCGCGCCGGTGAGGGAGAGCGGCGGGATGATCACGTTGACGCGTTCGCCGGAGGGGAGGCGGGCGTCGACCATCGGGTTGGACTCGTCCACGCGCCGGTTGACGGTGGAGACGATCCGCTCGATGGTCTGCATGAGCTGGTCGTGGGAGGCGAAGCGGAGCGGCAGCAGTTCGACGCGGCCGGCACGTTCGATGAAGATCTGGTCGGGGCCGTTGACCATGATCTCGGTGATGGAGGCGTCTTCGAGGAGGGGTTCGAGGACGCCGAGGCCGAGGGCCTCGTCCACGACCCGGCGGATGAGCTGGGCGCGTTCGGCGGTGGAGAGGACCGGGCCCTCGCGGCTGATGATGTGGCCGAGGACGCGTTCGAGGCGGGCCCGGCGCTCGGCGGCGGCGAGCGCGGACATCTCGGTGAGGTCGATCTCCTCCAGGAGCTTGGCGCGGAAGGCGGCGACGAGGTGGCCGTCCTCGCGTCCGCCGCCGGTGCGTTTCTCCTCGGGGGCGTTGATCCGGGCGCGCAGGCTCATGGCCGCTCCTCGTCGGTGGCGGGCAGGGGCATGGTGGCGGTCTTCTCTGCGGTGCCGAAGTCGTCCCAGAACGGGACGACGGAGGGGATGCGGACGTGGACGGTGACGGTGACCTCGCCGGCGCCGGGGCCTCCGCCGACGGCGACGGAGGTGACCCGGTCGGCGGCGGCGTGGGCGGCGGCGACGGCACCGGGGGCGTCCTCGGCGTCGCTGCTCTCGGCCCGCGCGGCGGCGCGGGCGGCCGTGCCCGCCTGCTGGGCGGCGTAGGCGGCGACGCCGAGCTGAAGGCCCGCGAGCCCGACGAGAAGGAGCAGCGGGAGGAAGCCGAGGTACTCGAGGGCGGCCTGGCCGCGGTCGTCCCGTCGGCCGTGGCGGCGGCCGCGACGGCGGTCGGGGCCGGGAGCGGGGCCGAGGCCGGGGGCGGGGCCTGGACCAGGGCCGGGGCCGGTGCCGAGGCCGGAGAGCGTGCGGGCCCGTGGGGAGCCAGGGCCCCCGAGTGACCGCGCCCAGGAGGCCCCGCGCGCCCCGAGCACCCGCGCCCAACGGGAGCCAGGCCCCCCCGACGTACGAACCCCCGCGCTCCGCCCCGGAGTTCGACCCGCGTCCGGCACGGTGTCCCGGACGCGGCGGCGCGGGATCCCGGCGCTGTCGCCGTGGTCCGTCCGGGCTCGGGCGGTCCCGCGCGGGTTCCTCATGGCGTTCCCCCTCACTCCGGTACCTCCGCGATCGCGCCCGCCTCGCCGACCACCGGGATGAGTCCTCCCGTACCGGGGACGAGGACGGGGACCCGGAGTTCGACGCGGACGTGCACCATGCCGCCGGCCGGCTCGCAGCGGCCTCCCGAGACGCTCCAGGCGCCGTCGATGTGCCGTCGGGCCGCGGCGGGTCCGTCGTCGCCGACGGCGCAGGCGCGGGCCGCCTCGTCCGCCGCGTTCCCCGCCAGGGTGTACGTGTAGCCGACGAGGACGATCTGCCAGAGCAGGGCGAGGGTGAGGAGGATCAGCGGCACCATGCCGAGGAACTCGATCGCCGCCTGCCCCCTGTCGTCGTCCCGGATCGCGGTCCCCGTCACGGTTCAGCGTCCTCCGGTGCGGCGCCGCAGGCCCAGGGAGCCGCGGTCGCCCGCGCGGGCGAGCTGCCTGCCGGGGGCGCCGGGGGCCGGGGCGGCGGACGCCGGGGCGCCGGTCAGGCCCAGTTCGGCGGCGAGGCTCCACAGGGCCTGCTTGACGGTGGACCGGGCGTCGAGTTCGTGGAGGCGTCCCGCGTCCACGACGGCCTGGAGCTCCTTGAACTGGGCGGGGACGGTGACGGCCGCCGTCCGGGTGCCGGTGATCTTCTGGACCAGGGGTGCCTGGATCTCGGCGGAGCGGTGGTGGCGGTTGACCAGGGTGACGGTCTCCTCGGCCTTGCGGACCTGGAGCCGTTCCCACATCCGTACCGTCCGCTTGGCGGAGCGCACGGCGATCACGTCGGGTGTGGTGACGAGCAGGGCCGTGTCGGCCATCTCGACGGTGGCGGCGCCCGCGCCGGTGAGCTGGGAGCCGCAGTCCACGACGACGACCTCGTGGCGGCCGCGGAGGGCGCTGACGACCTGGCGGGCGGCGCGGTCGGTGACCTCCTCGCCGCGTTCGCCCTCGGCCGGGGCGAGCAGCAGGGAGAGCCCGGTCTCGTGGACGAAGACGGCGTCCTGGAGGACCCGGGGCGAGATGTCGGCGATGGCGGCGAGGTCGGCGACGGAGCGCCGGAACTGGACGTCGAGGTAGGAGGCGACGTCGCCGCTCTGGAGGTCCATGTCGACCAGGGCGACGGTCCGCCCGGCGGCGCGGGCGGCGAGGGCGAGGTGGACGGCGGTGACGGTGGTGCCGACGCCGCCCTTGGCGCCGCTGACGGTGACGACGGTGCCGCCGGGGCCGGTGACGGTCTCGGCGCCGCCGCCGAGGTGGCGGCGGACCCCGGCGGACCACTGGGCGGCGGCCTGGACGCGGCTGGCGAGTTCCTCGTAGCCGAGCGGGAGGGTGACGAGGCCGCGGGCACCGGCGTCCATGGCGGCGGAGAGGAGGGCGGGCCCGGCGTCGGCGGTGATGAGGACGACGCCGACGGCGGGGAAGCGGAGGGCGACCGCGCGGACGAGTTCGAGGGCGGGGACGGGTCCGATGCGCTCGTGGACGAGGACGACCTCGGGCAGCGCGTCGAGGGAGTCGGCGGCGAGCCGGGCGAGGGTGTCGAGGAGCTGGGTGGAGTCGGGGACGGGCGGGGCCGGTTCGGCGTCGGGGAGCTGGCCGGCGAGGGTGGTGACGGACCGGGCCGCGTCGGGGTCGCCGACGGCCGGCAGGATCCTGGTGGTCATACCGGCCTCACTTGTCCTTGTCGAGCGTGTAGGTGCGGTCGCCGGGTGCGGCGGGGGCGCCGGCCGAGGAAGGGGCGACGAGGGCGAGGCGTACGTGTTCGGCGAAGGACTCGGCGTACGCGACGCGCTGGGCGTCGGCCGTGGTGAGGGCGAAGGTGATGGGGACGGCGGAGGTGGCCCGGTCGGTGCGGTCGCTGCGGCTGTCGATCGGGGTGATCTTCCCGACGCCGATGACGCGGGCGGACGCGACGATCAGGCGGGACTGGGGCGCCTCGCCCTTCTTCACGCCGTCGAACGTGGCGTAGATGTTCACGCGGGCGCCCGCGGTGATCTTGCCGGCGACTCCCGTGCCGGCGTCGATCATGATGGCGATCTCCTGTTCGCCGGGGCGGAGTTCGGGCCGCTCGACGATCATGTCGGTCTGGAGGAGCGAGCCGGACCGGAGGGTGGTGACGGCGATCTTGCCCTCGATCTGCCGCAGGTCGGTGACGGCGGTGGTGGAGAGCCACCGCTCGGGCATGGTGACCTTCTCGAACTGCGAGGCCTTGAGGGGGGTGTACGGCTCCACGTCGGCGCGCGCGACGCGGTAGGCGGTGACCTCCGGGCCGACCTTCGCGTTCACGTCGCTGATCACGGCGAGGACGCCGGCGAAGGCGCCGAGCGCGCACAGGACGGACAGCAGCAGCAGGATGACGCCGCGGCGCTGGCGGGAGTTCATGGCCGTACTACCTCGTTCGGATCCGGGGGACGGGGGACGGGGGGCCGGCTCCGCCTCACCGGCGCCGGGCCGGGGGCCGGGCGGGGAGCGGCGCCGGTGCTGGGCCGGGGGACGGTGCCGGTCACGGGAGGGCCGAGGTCCCCGGCCCGAGGGCCGGCGGTGACGCTCCCGGCGGTACGGCCGCGGTCCTGCCGCCCGGTGGTACGGCCGCGGCCCGGCTGCCCGGGGGGACGGCTCCGGCCTGTCGGGGGACGGACGCGGAGACGGCCGGCGACCGCTCGTGCCCGGGGCCGGCGCCGCTCCCGGGGGCGGGGGGCGCGGGCAGGGGGGCGGCGCAGAACGCGCAGCGGTCGCCGATGAGTTCCAGGCCGCACCAGTGGCAGGTCTCGCGGCGTACGGAGGCGACGAGCTGGTAGAGGACCGGCAGGTCGGGCAGGTGGGCGACGAACTCGACGAGCTTGCCGGTCCCCCACCAGCCGGGGGAGGCGGCGGGCAGGGACGTCTCCTGCACGGGTCCCTGGATGCGCCAGCCCGGTACGAGGGTGGTGGCCGGCCAGTCGGTCTGGAGACGGCCGCGGGCGAGGAGCAGCTGGGTGGGGAACTCCGGTCCGGTGAGCGGCGTCTCGTGGGAGCCGATGCGGACCATCTGCGGGGTGGGTCCGGCGAGGACGGCGAAGTGGGCGCCGGGGAGCAGGCCCGTGAGGTGGGAGCCGAGGCCGACGGGGACGCGGTCGAGGCGGGAGACGGAGCCGAGGACGGCCCCGGCGTAGAGGTAGTGGGCGAGCAGCCGGGCGGCGGAGGCGAGGACTCCGGGGCTGAAGTCGCAGCCGGCGAGCTGGCGGAGCTGGCGGACGAGGACGGCGGCGGCGAGGGGTGGCAGGTCGGTCCTGACCAGGGCGATGCGGTCGCTCTCCAGGAGGGCGCGGACGGCGAGGACGCGGCGGGCGACGGCCGGGGGCGCGGAGGTGGGGCAGACGACGATCACATGGCCGTGATGGTCGAGCAGGTGGCGGGCGTCGGCCACGGAGGCGTCGAGCGGCCGGGTGTCGGGGGGCGGCAGGACGGTGGCGTGCGGGGTCCGCCCGTCGGTGGGTGGCAGCACCAGGTCGGCGCTGGTGACCGCGATCGCTGTCGGCACGTCAGGCTCCCCGTCCCCTCCGGCCTCCGGTGTCCCGGGGCCGTGGCCCCCCGACCCCGGATCACTCCCTACCCCGGATCCCGCTCTGATCACTTACCGCGTTCGCCGCGTCACGGCGGTGCACGGCTGCTCTGCACCTTATCCACGGTGACCGGGGTGGTGAACACACAATCCGCCAACTCCCTTCGCATTCTTCGGTGCCCGGCGTCGGAGGTCTTGACAACGCGATTGGTCTGGACCAGCTTGGTGCGACAGCGACAGCGACAGCGACTCGCGGCGGTGGCCACCGATCGCACCCCGTACGGACCCGATCCCCCTCCCGTACGGCCCGCACGACGACGTACGACGGCGTACGGCTCCCTCCCTCTCCCCCACTCATCCCGGAGGACGCACGTGGACCGCACCACCCCCCGCCCCCGCGGCCGCAGATGGCTCGGCGGCGCCCTCGCGCTCGCCCTCGGTTCCGGACTGGTCCTGGCCGGCGGTGCCGGCACCGCGCAGGCCGCCGACATCGACGTCGCCCGCAACGGCGGCTTCGAGAACGGCCTGGCCAACTGGACCTGTTCGGCCGGCAGCGGTACGGCCGTCTCCTCGCCGGTACGCAGCGGGACCGGCGCCCTGAAGGCCACCCCGTCCGGCCTCGACCACGCCAAGTGCGTGCAGAAGGTGGCGGTCCGGCCCGGTGCGACGTACACGCTGAGCGCGTGGGTCCAGGGCGGTTACGCCTACCTGGGCGCGAGCGGCACCGGGACCGGCAACGGCACGGTCTCCACCTGGACGCCCGACGCGCCGGCCTGGAAGCAGCTCACGACCACCTTCACGACCGGCGCGAGCACCACCTCCGTCGACGTCTTCACCCACGGCTGGTACGGCACCGCCGCCTACCTGGTGGACGACCTGAGCGTGATCGGGCCCGACGGCGGCGGCGGTCAGGACCCGGACCCGGTCGTCCCCGCCACCCCGGCCGGCCTCACGGCGGGCACCGTGACCAGCAGTTCGGTCGCGCTGAGCTGGAGCCCGGTGACCGGGGCGACCGGGTACAAGGTCTACCGGGACGGCGCCCTCGCGGCGACCGTCGGCGGCACGTCGGCCACGGTGACGGGGCTCGCCGCCGACACGGCGTACCAGTTCCAGGTGGCGGCGGCCAACACGGCGGGCGAGTCGGCGAAGTCGGCCGCCGTGACGGCCCGGACGGGCAAGGCGACCGACCCCGGCCCCGGCCCGGCCGTGCCGAAGCACGCGCTGACCGGCTACTGGCAGAACTTCGACAACGGCGCGACCGTGCAGAAGCTGCGGGACGTGCAGGCGCAGTACGACATCATCGCCGTCTCCTTCGCGGACTCGACCGCCACGCCCGGACAGATCGTCTTCAACCTCGACCCGGCCGTCGGCTACGCCTCGGTCGCCGACTTCAAGGCCGACATCGCCGCCAAGAAGGCGGCGGGCAAGTCGGTGATCATCTCGGTCGGCGGCGAGAAGGGGAACGTCACCATCAACAGTGACGCCTCCGCGACCGCCTTCGCGAACAGCGCGTACGCGCTCATGCAGGAGTACGGCTTCAACGGGGTCGACATCGACCTGGAGCACGGCATCAACTCCACGTACCTCGTGAAGGCGCTGCGGCAGCTCTCCGCCAAGGCGGGCCCGTCGATGGTCCTGACGATGGCGCCGCAGACGATCGACATGCAGAGCACCGGCACGGAGTACTTCAAGACGGCGCTCGCCGTGAAGGACATCCTGACCGTGGTCAACATGCAGTACTACAACAGCGGTTCCATGCTCGGCTGCGACGGCAAGGTGTACAGCCAGGGCTCGGTGGACTTCCTCACCGCGCTCGCCTGCATCCAGCTCAAGGGCGGTCTCGACCCCTCACAGGTCGGCCTGGGCGTGCCCGCCTCGACCCGGGGCGCGGGCAGCGGCTACGTCTCCCCGCAGATCGTCAAGAACGCGCTCGACTGCCTCACCCGGGGCACGGGCTGCGGCACCTTCAAGCCGGACCGGACGTGGCCGACGCTGCGCGGCGCGATGACCTGGTCGACGAACTGGGACGCGACGGCCGGCAACGCCTGGTCGAACGCGGTGGGCCCGCACGTCCACGCCCTGCCGTAGCGGCCGCCTCAGGCCCGGTGGGCCAGGTAGTGCCCGAGCACGGGGCCCAGCTCCGCCAGCCACTGGTGGAGCCGGGCCCTGCGCCGTGCGTCGATCCGGCACTCGTACAGCATGCCGCCGGAGTGGCGGACCGCCACCATGAGGATGTGGCCGTGCGGCCCGGGGGCGGCGTGCACGGCCGCGATGCCCGCCCAGGGGAAGTCCAGGGTGCGGCCGCCGACCTCCAGCGACACACCGGCCGGGTCCACGATCACGGAATTCCGCCGGTCGTGCGCCACGAACTCCGGCCCGCCGGCGGCCGGCACCCCGTACGGGACCGGGGCCGGCGCCCCGTACGGGGCCTGAGGCGTTCCGTACGGGGCCTGAGGCGTTCCGTACGGGACCGAGGGTGCCCCGTACGGCGGCTGGATCGGTATCGGAGGGCCGAATCCGGGGGACGTTGTCATGTCCCCAGTATGGTCAGCCCGCCGCGTCGGGTGCCGGTCAGCCCGTCCGCTCCAGCTCGGGGTCCCCGCAGCTGTCAGGGTCCTCCCGGACCAGCAGCACGGGTTTCGACTCGCTCCCGCCGACGACCAGGTACTGGGCCTTCGCCGGCCGCTCGTCCCACAGACCGCCGGGCGCGAAGCTCAGCCTCACCCGCAGCTCGTCACCGTCGCCGGCCACCTCGTCATCCCAGGTCGCGCTCCCGTCGAAGCGCGTCTCGGGGTTGTCGTCGGCGAGATCGACCGGCCAGTTCCGCACCGCGGCCACCGCCTTGCCCTCCTTGCCGGGCGGCGAGAGGGTGACGGCCATGCCCCCTGGGCCCTCGTAGGTCCCCGCCAGGGCGACGGCCGAGCCGCCCGGCAGCGGTCTCGCGCACTCCCCGCCGAGGTGCGCGGCGGAGACACACCCCACAGGCACGAGCACCAGGAACGCCGCCACCAAGGCGACCTTCCGCGCTCGCGTCCTCATGAGCCGGCTCGGCACGCTCGACAGGTTCATCGGGATCAGGACCCCTCGGGATTCAGACGCTCGGTCCAGGTGATGGTCTCTTCGATGTCGCGTCCGGGACCGTGTTCGTGATTGAGCTTCTCCTGCCACTTGGGGTAGCCGGGCAGGAACGACTCCATGTCGGTGTCATTGGTGAGCGTGTACTGGACGACCAGCTGTCCGTCCTCGTCGACCCCTTTCACCTCGTAATCGACATCGTACGAGCCGAGCAGTGACTGGGCCTCATTGGTGTCGCCGCCCCACAGGTTGTCGATTCCGGAGAGGCCCGCCATGTCCTGGGCGTAGGTGCCGACCTGGGTAAGGAAACCGTCCGAGGAAATCTTGTGCTTGACACGGCCGGTGCCGTTGCCGTTCTCCCATTCCTTGATGGTGTCGGCCCTGATGTCCTTCATGCTGTCGCTCTGACGCAGCTGTTCGGTGAACTTGTCGCCCATCGTGAAGTGCTGGTCATCACGGCCGGTACCGGTGATCCAGTCGCTGAGCAACCCCCGCGGAGTGGTGTCGTTGCGTTCGGGGTTCGCCTCCCACCCCTGTTGGTCGCGCTCCAGGGCGTTGATGCGGTCGAGGCCGATGTCACCCGTGTGGTTGATGTCGGAGCGCACCGAGCCCTTGTTGAACCACCGATCGATGCCGATGTTGTTCTGCACGGTCAGTGCCAGTCGCTGGTCCACGAGGGATCCGCGGCGAAGGATGTCGTTGATCTCGTCCTGCGCCTCGTCGACCTCCTTCTGCTCATCCTTCCCAGGACCGCCGTCCGACACCACTTTGGACACGGCACCGTCCCGGCCGACGCGCATGCCCTTGGAGCGGGCCCGTGCTACCGCGTCTTTCAATTCCTTCTGAATCGCCTTGAGCTCTTCGGCGCCGTCCTTCACGGCCGCCTCCATCGCCTTGGCGACCTTGGCGGCGGCGGCCAGCTGGCGTTCGATGTCGTCGATCTGGGCCCAGGCGTACGGGGCGGCCATGCCCTCCCAGTACCCCTTGTCCTTCAGTGCCTTGAGCACCTCGTCGCGCATGCGCCGGGCGAGGCCGTCGATGTCCTTGCTGACCTGGGCCCACGTGACGGACAGGGTCGTCAGCTTGCCGAAGTCGGATCCGATGAGGTCTGCGTAAAGCGCGGGCATCAGAACCCCCACCGGTCGTACACGGGGTTTCGGCCGACCGTGGGACCCTGCGGAAGACCCGGATCGGCGGTCAGTCCGGCGCCTCTGCGGATACTGTCCTCCAGAGCGGTCTCGTTGCCCTGGTAGTCGCGGGCCGCCAGCCTGAGGCTCTCGGAGATGTTGGCGATCCAGGCGCTGACGAGTCCTGCCTGCTGCTCCCAGTGCTTGCCCGAACTCTTCAGCGCTGCGCCGGTCTCCAGGTCACCCACCGCGTTCGCGGCGGCAACGGTGTCCGGCTCCAGGGATGCGGCGGCCTTGTAGAAGACGTCGTAGATCTCGTCCGCCTTGCCCGCCGCACCCTCCAGCACCTTCTCCTCGATCTTGAGGTTCGGCGCCACCGGCCCGTGCGTCCCCGGCGGGAGGGACCGCGCGGGCGGCTGGGGGGCGTAGGGGTCGTAGATGTTCGGCTTGCCCGGGTCCGCTTGCAGCGGACCCGGGGCTATCAGTCCCGGTGCTCCGGGCGGCGTCCAGAGCAGGCTGTCCGGCAGTGCGCCGTCATCCTTCGCGTTGTCCTCGTCCGCGTCTTCGGCTGCCATGAGCGCTCCCTCTGTCCCCGTATCCCGGTGCCCGGCCTTCTGGAACCCTGGGCGCCGTGGGTGCGCCCAGGCAGCGGCGCACCGTGATCGACGATACGGGGACGAGTGAGGGAGCGAATCACCAGGGCAGCTCCCGCACCTGCTGCACGCACAGCACCACGAACAGCACCCCGGCCGCGACCAGGACGCCGTTGCTCAGCCAGCCGTTGCGCCATTCGCGGGGGGTGCGCGAGGAGTTGAGGAGCCAGACCAGGGTGAGGGCCAGGAACGGCATGAAGAAGGCGCCGATCACGCCGTACACGATCACCAGGCCGAAGGGCTGGTCCAGGAACAGCAGGCTCATCGGCGGGAAGGTCAGCCACAGCAGGTAGGCCCGGAAGGGCAGGGACTTCTCGCGGACGCCCGCGGCGACCTTCTCGCCCGTGGCGGCCCCGCCCTCGCGGAAGCGGGACACGAAGTCGGCGAACATCAGGCTCACGCCGTGCCAGACGCCGATGAGGGAGGTGATGGAGGTGGCGAAGAACCCGATGAGGAACAGCTTGGAGGTGACGGTGCCGTACCTGTCCTCCAGGACCTTGCCGAGGTCGAGGAGCCCCTTGTCGCCCTTGGCGAGCGCGACTCCGGAGGAGTGGAGCAGTTCGGCGCCGACGAACAGCATGGCGACGACGAAGACGCCGGTGGTGATGTAGGCGACGCGGTTGTCCAGGCGCATCACCTTCATCCAGGAGGTGTCCGTCCAGCCCTTGGCGTTGACCCAGTAGCCGTACGCGGCCAGCGTGATGGTGCCGCCGACGCCGCCGATCAGGCCGAGCGTGTAGATCAGCGAGCCGCCCGGCAGGACGGGGACGAGCCCGGCCAGCGCCTCGCCGAGGTGCGGGGTGACCCGGACGGCGAGGTAGACGGTGACGACGAACATGACGCCGACGAGGAGGGTCATCACCTTCTCGAAGACGGCGTACCGGTTGAACCAGACGAAGACCAGGCCGCCCACGCCGCACAGGACGGCCCACCACTTGAGGTCCATGACGCCGGGGAAGAGGGCCTGGAGGGGCAGGGCGCTGGAGGACATGGCGGCGGCGCCGTACACGAAGCCCCAGACGGCGACGTAGACGGCGAAGTAGACGGTGGTCCACGCGCCGAGGCTGCGCCAGCCGTCGAAGAGGGTGCGGCCGGTGGCCAGGTGCCAGCGGCCGGCGGCCTCCGCGAGGGAGATCTTCACGAGGCAGCCGACGACGGCCGCCCAGAGGAGTGTGTAGCCGAATTTGCTGCCGGCGATGAGCGTGGCCACGAGGTCGCCGGCGCCGACGCCGGTCGCGGCCACGACGATGCCGGGTCCGATGTACCGCCAGCTCGCCTTGCGGAACCGGGGGCCGTCCGTGCCCTCGGTCCCCTCCCGCCGTGCGGTGTCCGCCATGGTTGCCCGCCCTTCGCTCGTCGTTGTGACGCATGTGACGTCAGGTCACCCAAGCGTGGCGTGGGGTGATCGGGCAAGGGGTCCGGCGCGGCGCGGCTCGATCGGTCACGTCCCGCCGGGACACCGGGGCGTGACCGGAACGGGTTATTGACGCGCTCATGCCACGCCGGGACGATGCAGGCACGGGGTCACCCACCCCGCACCCCCCACGGCAGGAGTCGACATGCGCTCGCGCTCGCGTCCCCGCACCGGCACACCCACCCGCCCGCACGGCAGAAGGACCGCCACCCTCGCGGCCCTCGTGGCGCTCGCCCTGGCGGCGCCCCTCTCCGCCCTCTCGTCCCCGGCCGGCGCGGGCCCGGCCCCGACCGCCGCCTCCGGCACCTCCGCCGCCTTCGAGGAGGTGATCCGGCAGTACGAGATCCACGGCCCGTCCACCCCCGCCGAGCGCACCGCGCTCGCCGCCTCCGGTGTCTCCGTCGACGAGGCCGACGACCACTCGGTCGTGGTCAGCGCCAACGCCGAACAGCTGCGCAAACTGCGGGCGCTGGGCCACGAGCCCGTCGCCCTCCCCGGCCCGCCGCAGCGCGGCACCGCCGCGCGGAGCGCCGCCGGACCGCTCGACTTCCCCTCCGCCGACGCGAAGTACCACAACTACGCGGAGATGAACGCGGAGATCGACCAGCGGCTGGCCGCCCACCCCTCCATCATGAGCAAGCGGGTCATCGGCAAGTCGTACCAGGGCCGCGACATCGTCGCGATCAAGATCAGCGACAACGTCGCCACCGACGAGAACGAGCCCGAGGTCCTCTTCACCCACCACCAGCACGCCCGTGAGCACCTCACCGTCGAGATGGCGCTCTACCTGCTGCGGGAGCTCGGCGCCGGGTACGGCACGGACAGCAGGATCACCAACGCCGTCAACGGCCGCGAGATCTGGATCATCCCCGACCTCAACCCGGACGGCGGTGAGTACGACATCGCCTCCGGCTCGTACCGCAGCTGGCGCAAGAACCGCCAGCCGAACTCCGGCTCCACGTACGTCGGTACGGACATGAACCGGAACTGGGACTACAAGTGGGGCTGCTGCGGCGGCTCCTCCACCTCCAAGAGCTCGGAGACCTACCGGGGCGCGGCCCCCGAGTCGGCCCCCGAGGTGAAGGTCGTCGCGGACTTCGTGCGCTCCCGGGTGATCGGCGGCAAGCAGCAGATCAGGGCGGGCATCGACTTCCACACGTACAGCGAGCTGGTGCTGTGGCCGTTCGGGTACACGACGGCGGACACGGCCCCCGGCATGACGCAGGACGACCGGAACGCCTTCGCGGCCGTCGGCGGCAAGATGGCGGCGAGCAACGGCTACACGGCCGAGCAGTCCAGCGACCTGTACGTCACGGACGGCTCGATCGACGACTACCTGTGGGGCGCCCACAAGATCTTCGGCTACACCTTCGAGATGTATCCGGCCTCGTCCTGGGAGGGCGGCTTCTACCCGCCCGACGAGGTGATCGAGCGCGAGACCTCCCGCAACCGTGACGCGGTGCTCCAGCTGCTGGAGAACGCGGACTGCATGTACCGCTCGATCGGCAAGCAGGCGCAGTACTGCACGAGCTGACCGGCACGGTACGGCGCAGGGGCGCCCCGGCCTCCGGGCCGGGGCGCCTCCGTACGGCCGCGGGCCGGGCGACCCGGTACGGGCGGCGGAGTCAGACCAGCAGGCTGAGCAGGGCCGCCGCCGCGAACCCGGCGAGGGACAGCACCGACTCCAGGACCGTCCAGGACTTGAGGGTGTCCCGCTCCGAGATGCCGAAGTACTTCGAGACGATCCAGAAGCCGCCGTCGTTGACGTGCGAGGCGAAGATGGAACCGGCCGATATCGCCATGATGACCAGGGCGAGGAAGGCCTGCGAGTGCCCGCCGCCCTCGACCAGCGGCAGGACGATGCCGGCCGTGGTGACGATGGCGACCGTGGCCGAGCCCTGGGCGACGCGCAGCACCAGGGAGATCAGGTAGGCGAGGACGATCACCGGCAGGCCGACGTCCCGGAAGGTGTCGGAGAGCGCCTGGGCGACCCCGCTGGCCTTGAGGACGGCGCCGAAGACACCGCCCGCGCCGACCACGAGCAGGATGTTGCCGACCGGCTTCAGGGACGAGGTGGACACCTGCTCCAGGGCGGCGCGCGACCAGCCGCGCCGGACGCCGAGCAGCCAGTACGCCAGGACCAGCGCGATCGTCAGGGCCACGAAGGGGTTGCCGAAGAACTCGACCACCGAGCGGAGTGTGGACGGGTCGAGGGCGACGGAGGAGAAGGTCGCGGCGAGGATCAGGACGAGCGGCGTGCCGATGACGAGGAGGACCGTGGGGAGTCCGACGGGGGCCTCGCCGGTGCCGCGGCGCTCGGCCGCCGCCTTCGCCCGGGCGTCCTCGGCGGCCTCCAGCATGTCCTGCGGGACCTCCACGAAGACGCGCTTGCCGATCCAGGCGGCGTACCCCCAGGCGGCGAGGACGGCCGGGACGCCGACCAGGACGCCCATGAGGACGACCCAGCCGAGGGAGACGTGCAGCAGGCCGGCGGCGGCGACCGGGCCGGGGTGCGGCGGCAGGAAGGCGTGGGTCATCGACAGGCCGGCCAGCAGCGGCATGGCGTACAGGAGGACCGACTTCCCGGAGCGTTTGGCGGCCGCGTACACGAGCGGCGCGAGGACGAAGATGCCGACGTCGAAGAAGACGGGGATGCCGAAGAGGAGACCGGTGAGGCCCATGGCGAACGGGGCGCGCCGTTCGCCGAAGAGGCCGAGGAGCCGGGAGGAGAGCACCTCGGCGCCGCCGGAGACCTCGAGTATCGCGCCGAGCATGGTGCCGAGGCCGATGATGACGGCGACATGGCCGAGGATGCCGCCCATGCCGCTCTCGACGACGGAGCCGACGGCGGACTTCTGGACGGTGCCGAAGAGTTCGGTGACGGAGAGTCCGGCGGCGAGGCCGACGGTGACGGAGACGGCGAGCAGCGCGACGAACGGCTGGAGCCGGATCCTGATGATGAGGAACAGCAGGAGCGCGATGCCGAGCGCGGCGACGGTCAGCAGGCCCGCGGTGCCGGGGAGAAGGAGCAGCAGACCGCCGGTGTGGGGCGGTGGGGCGGTGGGAGGCATGGCAGGGGGACCTCGTTCAGGGTAGGGGGGAGCGCGGCACGGCGTCCGGGGGTCGGACGCCGTGCCGTGGAGCGGCGGGTGCGGGGGGTTCAGTTCGGTCTCGGTTCGGTCGCGGGGCCCGGGGGCGGGGCGGGGTTCCTGCCCGGGGTCAGCTCAGGACCGCGAGCGCGTCGATCTCGATGAGGAGGCCCTTGGGGAGGCCCACGTACACGGTGGTGCGGGCGGCGGCGGGCTCCTTGAGGCCCTGCTCCTCGAAGTACTGGTTGTAGATCTCGTTCATCTCGGCGAAGTGGTCCACGTCCGTGAGGTAGACGCGCATCATCATGACGTCGTCCCAGGTCGCGCCGCCCTCCTCGAGGATCGCCTTGACGTTGGCGAAGGTCTGGAGGGTCTGCTCGCGCAGGGTCGGCCCGGCCGGCGTCGGCGGCTGCCCCTCGACGGCGGGGAGGAAGCCGACCTGGCCGGCGACCTGGAGGATGTTGCCCTTGCGGACGCCGTGGGAGAACTTCGCGGGCGGGGTGGTGTGGGTGGCCGGGGTGAGGGCGGTCTTCTCGGTCATGTGCGGTCCTTGCCTGAGTAGTCGCGGCTGATGGCGTCGGCGGTGCGGCGCACCAGCGGGAGCAGGGTGAGGAGTTCCTCGGCCGTGACGACGACGTTGGGCGCCGAGACCGACATGGCGGCGACGACCCGGCCGTCCGCGCCCCGCACGGGGGCGCCGACACAGTTGATGGACTCCTCGTGGCCGCCGAGGTCGGTGGCCCAGCCCTGTTCGCGTACGGTCGCCAGCTCCTTGAGGAAGGCGGCGGCGTCGGGGGTCGAACGGGGCGTGTACGGGGGGTAGTCGAGCTTGGCGGCGAGGGCGCGCCGCTCCGGCTCGGGCAGGTCGGCGAGGAGCAGCTTGGCCACGGCGGCGACGGTGATCGCGACGGGCTTGCCGATGCGCGAGTACATCCGGACCGGGTAGCGGCTCTCGACCTTGTCGATGTAGAGGACCTCGCCCTCCTCGTACACGGCGAGGTGCACGGTGTGCCCGATCTCCTCGTTGAGGGCGACGAGGTGGGGGTGGGCGATCTCGCGGATGTCGAGGTTCTCGACGGCTTCCTGGGCGAGGGCGAAGAGACGGGCGCCGAGGCGGTAGCGCTGGTCCTGCTGGCGGTAGACGAGGCCGTGCTCGTGGAGGGTGCGCAGGAGCCTGAGGGCGGTGGACTTGTGGACGCCGAGGCGCTCGGCGACCTGCCCGAGGTCGGCGGGGCCCTGCGCGAGCAGTGGCAGGATGCTGAGCGCGCGGTCGACGGTCTGGCTCATGGCGTACGTACCTCCTGGTCCTCCCCCGTCCAGCCGGGGCCGAGGTGAAGTGTCCCCCAGGCGGTTCCGTCGAGTGCGGCGAGCCGGTCGGCGCGCGCGCGGCGGGGAGGCGTGGCGAGGTCGCCGGGCACGGTGAGGGCGGCGGCGGCCATGAGGTGCCCGTGCCGCAGCCGGGCGGTGAGCCCGAGCCCCCGCAGTCCGGCGGAGAGGAATCCGGCGGCGAAGGCGTCCCCGGCGCCGACGTGCGCGACCACGTCGACGCGGGGCGCGGGGACGGTGACGACGGTGTCGGGGCGCGGGTCGCGGCCGGCGGGCGGCAGGAGGCCCGGCCCGGGGCCGGGACGCTCCTCCCGTGCGAAGGCCACGGCGTCCCGGGCCCCGCGCTTGACGACCAGGACGGACGGTTCGGGGAGGGCCGCGCGGAGGGCGGCGGGGTCGCCGAGGCCCCAGAGGGTCTCGGCCTCGTCGGCGC
The DNA here is from genome assembly GCF_042900905.1 of Streptomyces sp. NPDC012827. NCBI lineage: Bacteria > Bacillati > Actinomycetota > Actinomycetes > Kitasatosporales > Streptomycetaceae > Streptomyces > Streptomyces sp. NPDC012827. Next base: position 691,044 of record NZ_JBIBBY010000001.1, read on the forward strand.
CGACGAGCACGAGGTCGGCGCCCCGGGCGAGTTCGCGCAGGACGTCCGGGGCCGAGCCGTCGCGCCAGAGCCCGGGGCGGTGGTTGACGTCGAAGGAGACGAGGGGCCGCCCGGGGCGCGGCGCGGTGAGCGCCCGCATGAGGGCGAGGCAGTCCGCGGAGAGGGCGGCGGTGATGCCGGAGAGGTGCAGGACGCGCCCCCGGTCGGTGAAGCGTTGCGGCACGGTCGAGGGCGACATCGCGGAGGCGGCGGAACCGGCCCGGTAGTAGACGACCTCGTGCCCCTCCTCGGCGCGGTCGCCGGCCGTGCGGAAGTAGACGCCGGTCGGCCGGTGGGGGTCGCGCCGGACGGCGGTGACGTCGACGCCGTGGGCGGTGAGGGTCTCGACGAGGTGGTCGCCGAAGCCGTCGCGCCCGACCCGCCCGACCCACGCGGCCCGGTGGCCGGCGGCGGCGAGGGCGCAGGCGACGTTGGACTCGGCCCCGCCGATGGCGCGGGTGAAGGTGGGGACGTCGGCGAGGCGGCCCGGGCGGCCGGGCAGGAAGGTGACCATGGACTCGCCGAGGCAGACGACGTCGGCGCCGGGGAGTTCGGGCTCGGCGGTCTCGTCCACGGGCGGGTTCGCGGTCACTCTCGCTCCTGGTGGTCGTGCGGCCCCGGGGGCCGGCGGCGGCCGGATCCATTGACCGGCCGTTGGCCCGGATGTTAGACAGCAGTAAGCGATATGCGCAATGGGTGTTGCAGTCTGTGCAACACAGGAGGAGGAGCCATGCCCGACCTGGCGAGCGAGCGCGTCGACCACCGATTCAAGGGGCTGCCCCCGGACGCCGACGGCCTCACCGTCGGCGAGCTGGCGGCGCAGCGCCGCGATCTCTTCACCGGCGGCTTCACCACCCCCGTCCTCGCGCTCTCCGCCGAATCCGTCGAGCACAACCTCCGCCTCCTGAAGGAGTACGCGGAGCGCCACGGTCTGGCCTTCGCCCCGCACGGCAAGACCTCCATGGCCCCGCGGCTGTTCGAGCGCCAGCTGGAACACGGCGCCTGGGGCATCACCGCCGCCGTCCCCCACCAGGCCCGCGTCTACCGCGCCCACGGCATCGCGCGGATCTTCCTCGCCAACGAGCTGGTCGACGCCGCCGCCCTGCGCTGGCTCGCCGCCGAGCTGGACGCCGACCCCGGCTTCCGTTTCGTCTGTTACGTCGACTCGGTGCGCGGCGCCGAGCTGATGGACGAGGCCCTGCGGGCGGCGGGGGCGTCCCGCCCCGTGGACGTCGTGGTGGAGCTGGGCGCGGGCGAGGGGGCCCGCACCGGAGTGCGTACGGAGGCGGAGTGCGCGGCCGTGGCCGACGCGGTCGCCGCGGCCGGCACCCTGCGCCTCGTGGGGGTCGCCGGGTACGAGGGCGAGGTGCCGGCGGCCGATCCGGAGCGGGTCCGCGCCTGGCTGCGCCGGCTGACCGCGCTGGCCGCCGACTTCGACAAGGCGGGCCGCTTCGACCCGTCCGCGGGCGAGATCGTGGTGAGCGCGGGCGGCAGCGCCTGGTTCGACACGGTCGCGGAGGTCTTCGCCGAGATCCCGGACCTCTCGCTGCCCGTCCTGAAGCTGCTGCGCTCCGGCGCGTACGTCTCGCACGACGACGGCCACTACCGCACGCTCACCCCCTTCAACCGGGTCCCGGCGGAGGGCGCGCTGCGGCCGGCGTTCCGCCTCTGGTCGCAGGTCGTCTCCCGGCCCACGCCCGAGCAGGCCTTCACCAACGCGGGGAAGCGGGACGCGGCGTACGACCTCCACCTGCCCGAGGCACAGGTGGTCCGGGACGCCCGCACCGGCGCGGTCCGCCCGGCCGAGGGCATCGAGGTGACGGGCCTGTCGGACCAGCACGCCTGGCTGCGCACGGCCCCCGGGGCGGACCTGGAGGTCGGGGACTGGGTCGGGATGGGCCTCTCCCACCCCTGCACCTCCTTCGACAAGTGGCAGCTCATCCCGCTGGTCGAGGCGGACGGCACGGTCGTCGACTACCTCCGCACGTTCTTCTAGGGGGCCCGTGATGGATCTCGTCATCCGCGACGCCGAGGTCGTCGACGGCAGCGGCGGCCCGTCCTACCGGGCCGACGTGGCGATCGACCGCGGCCGGATCGCCGCCGTCGTCCAGGAGGGCGCGGCGGCCGGTTGCCAGCGCCCCACCGGCCGCCGCGTCCTCGACGCCGAGGGGCTCGCCCTCTCCCCCGGCTTCATCGACATGCACGCCCACAGCGACCTCGCGCTGCTGCGCGACCCGGACCACAGCGCGAAGGCCGCGCAGGGCGTGACCCTGGAGGTGCTGGGCCAGGACGGGCTGTCGTACGCCCCCGCCGACGACCGCACCCTGGCGGAGGTCCGCCGGACGATCACGGGCTGGAACGGCGACGGCTCCGACCTGGATTTCGACTGGCGCACGGTCGGGGAGTACCTGGACCGGCTCGACCGGGGCATCGCCGTCAACGCCGCCTACCTCGTCCCGCAGGGCACGGTCCGGATGTACGCCATGGGCTGGGAGGACCGCCCGGCGACGGAGGCCGAGCTGGACCGGATGCGGCAGCTGGTCGCCGAGGGCCTGGAGCAGGGCGCCGTCGGCATGTCCTCCGGGCTCACCTACACCCCCGGCATGTACGCCCCCGACGCCGAGCTCACCGAGCTGTGCCGGGTGGTGGCGCGGTACGGCGGCTACTACTGCCCGCACCACCGCTCGTACGGGGCGGGGGCGCTGCGCGCGTACGAGGAGATGGTGGCGCTCACCCGGGAGGCGCGCTGCGCGCTCCACCTGGCCCACGCCACCATGAACTTCGGGGTCAACAAGGGCCGGGCCCCGGAGCTGCTCGCCCTCCTGGACCGGGCGCTGGACGACGGCTCCGACATCAGCCTCGACACATACCCGTACACACCCGGCTGCACGACCCTGCTCGCGCTGCTGCCGTCCTGGGCGCAGGAGGGCGGCCCCGAGGCGGTCCTCGCCCGGCTGGCCGACGCGGGGACGGCGGAGCGCATCCGCCACGACCTGGAGGTGACGGGGTCGGACGGCTGCCACGGGGTGCCCGTGGAGTGGGACACCATCGAGATCTCGGGGGTGTCGGAGCCGGGGCTCGGGGCGTACGTGGGGCGGCGCGTCGACGGCTGGGACACCGCCCGCCGGCTCCTGCGGGCCGACCGGCTGGGGACGACGATCCTCCAGCACGTGGGCCACGAGGAGAACGTGCGGGCGATCATGCGGCACCGGGTCCACACCGGCGGCTCGGACGGCATCCTGCAGGGCGCGAAGCCGCACCCGCGCGCGTACGGCACGTTCCCCGAGTACCTCGGCCGGTACGTGCGCGACCTCGGCGTGCTCACCCTGGAGGAGTGCGTCGCCCATCTCACCTCCCGCCCGGCGGCCCGGCTGCGGCTGCCCGACCGGGGCCGGGTGAAGGAGGGGTACGTGGCGGACCTGGTCCTCTTCGACCCGGCGACGGTCGCGGCGGGCTCCACCTACGCGAACCCGCGCGCCCTGCCGGTGGGCATCCCGCACGTCCTGATCGACGGCCGCTTCGTCATCGAGGACGGCCGCCGGACGGACGTCCTCGCGGGCCGCGCGATCCGCCGGACGCCGGTGTCCTAGGCCGTGAGCCGGTTCCGGACCCAGGCCGGGTCGGGGTTGACGTGGGCCCGGCCGGCCACGACGACCGTCGGGACGGTCTCGTCGCCGCCGGCGGCCGCGCGCACCGCGGCCGCCGCCTCCGGGTCGCGCCAGATGTCGACCCAGTGCGCGCGGCGGGCGCGGAGGCCGAGCCGCGTCCGCAGGCGCAGGCAGTACGCGCACCCCGGCCGCCAGTAGACGATCGGGCGCCCGTCGGCCTCGGCGAGGCGGCGGGCCTCCGCCACGCCGGTCGACCGCGGGAAGACCAGCGGCGAGACGGCCGCCGCGAGCAGGGCGAAGATCAGCAGCGAGGCGAGGGCGCCGCCGGGGCCGCCCTGCGCGGCCCGGACCGCCGTGAGGGCGCCACCGAGGGCGAACACCAGGAGCGGCAGGGTCCAGCGACGTCGCGTCATGGCCCGGAGGCTACCGCCCCGCGTCCACCGGGCTCGCGCCCTCCGCCGCGTCCCGGGCGGACGGCCACGGGTCGCGCCGGAGCCACAGGAGGCCGAGCGCCAGGACGAGCCCGGCCGCGACGAAGCCGTACCAGGGGGTGCGGCCGTCCGGCTGGGTCTCGTACACGAGCGCCGCCGAGAGGACGGCGAGCACCTGCCCGGCCCGGCCGCGCCAGGCGGCGGCCGCGACGACGGCCGTCCCCCACAGCAGGTACCAGGGCTGCACCATCGGCGAGAGCGCGACGAGGGCGACGAGCGAGAGCCCGAGGCCGAGGACCGGATCGGTACGGCCCCGGTGCGCGCGCCACGCCAGAACGGCGATCACCGCCACGGAGGCGAGCAGCCCCGCCTGCTGCACCGCGGTCTTCACCGGCCCCGGGGCGTCGGCGACCAGCGTCCCGAGGGCGAGGCCGAGGTCGCTGGTGAGCGAGAGCGGCGTGTGGATCGCACCGGCGACGGACTGCGTGCCCAGCCAGCCGAAACCGGTGCCGGCGAGGAGGCTCGCCCCGGCCGCGACGGCCCCGGCGATCGCCCCGGGCAGCAGGAGCCCCTTCGCGAGGCCCCGGGCCCCGCCTCCGGCCCGGCGGGCGACGAGCACCCCGACGAAGAGGAGGGCGACGGCGGCCGGGGACTTCACCATCACGGCGCAGCCGACGAGGACGCTGCCCCACACCCACCGGCCGCGCACGGCCAGCAGGACGCCGGCCAGCATGAGCCCGACCATCAGGCCGTCGTTGTGGACGCCGCCGACGACGTGGACGAGGACGAGCGGATTGAGCACGGCGAGCCACAGGGCCCCGTCCGCGCGGTCGAGGCCGCGCACGGCCCACGCGAGGAGGGCGACCGCCGCCACCGCGACCAGCCGGAACAGCAGCACGGCCGGGACGACGGCGCCGCCGGTCAGCCGTACGACGGCCTCGGCGACCAGCAGGAAGACCGGGCCGTACGGGGCGGGGGTGTCGGTCCAGTTGCCGCCGACGCTCGCCGCCGCGTCCGCGCCGAGATCCCCCGGCCCGAGGACGGAGGGCCCGGCGCCGTACACGTCGTGGCCTTCCAGGACCATGGCGCCCTGGGCGATGTAGCTGTAGACGTCGGCGCTGTGCAGGGGCGGGGCGAGGAGCAGCGGCGCGGCCCAGCAGGCCAGGGTCACCAGGGCCCGGTCCCGCGCCCCGTGCGCGAGGAGGACGCCGTACCGCCACCAGGCGAGGACGAGCAGGGTGAGCCCGAGGGCGCAGAGCACCGCCCCGAAGGTTCCGGCCCCGCCGCCGCGCGGCGCCCACAGGTCCCCGCCGCCGCGCACGGGCAGCGCGCCCGCCGCGTATCCGCCGACCGTGACGCCGAGGGACCCGGCCGCACCCAGCCACCGGCACCCGGCGGCACTCAAAGCCCACATGACGGGCCAACCTACCCGCCGTCCGGCCCCGCGCCCGCGGCCCGGCCCGCCGGTCCCGTGCGCACCGCCGCGTCCTGTCACCGGGGGCGCTTCGTCACGCCCTTCCCCCGGCCGGGGTGACCGGGTCCGTCCGTGGGCTCCGGGTCCGCCGTCCCCTCGGGGGCGGCGCCGGACGGTTCCGCCTCGGGGGTGGCGGCCTCGTCCGGGTGCTGCCGTCCCGGGCCGTCGGGGACCGGGGCGGCGGGGGTGGGCGTTCCCCCGGACGGCCCTGCGCCGGGTGCGGTCGTCCCCGGCGGGCCGGCCGTGCCGGATCCCGCGCCGGGCGCGGCCGGGCCGTCGTCCTCGGTTCCGGCGCCGGGGCCGGTGCCCGGGGGCCGCGACGGGCCGCCGGAGTCGCCGGGCCCGCCGGGCTCGCCGGCGGAGGGGTCGGCCTGGATGAGGGCGGGCAGCCCCCCGCCGCCGTCCCCGGACGGGGCGCCCGGCCCGCCGCCCGTACGGGATCCGCCGCCGAACAGGGCGGCTGCGGCGAGGCCCAGGACGGCGACCCCGCCCGTGGCGACGAGCCACACCGGGCCGCGCCCGCGCCGGGCGGGGGCGTGACGGCGGCGCCCGCGCGGGGCGCTGCGGGGCAGCTCGTCGTTCATGGCCCGGATTGTAGGGAGCACGACACACCGGGTGCGATCCGGGTCACACCGGCGGCCCGGCGGCGGCGCCGCGCGGTCCGACGTGGCCGAGAACACGAGGCGTCCCCCCGCCGCCCCCCGTAAGCTCTCGACATGCAGGTGATCCAGTCCACGAAGCTCGCCAACGTCTGTTACGAGATCCGGGGCCCGGTGCTCGAAGAGGCGATGCGGCTCGAAGCGGCGGGGCATCGCATCCTCAAGCTCAACACGGGCAACCCGGCCGCCTTCGGCTTCGAGTGCCCGCCCGCCATCCTCGAGGACGTGCTGCGCAACCTCGCCGAGGCGCACGGCTACGGGGACGCCAAGGGCCTGCTGTCGGCCCGCCGCGCGGTGATGAGCCACTACGAGACCAAGGGCATCCCGCTCTCCGTCGAGGACATCTACCTCGGCAACGGCGTCTCGGAGCTCATCCAGATGTCGATGCAGGCGCTCCTGGACGACGGGGACGAGGTCCTGGTCCCCGCCCCGGACTACCCGCTGTGGACGGCCGCGGTCTCGCTGGCCGGGGGAACGGCGGTGCACTACCGCTGCGACGAGCAGGCCGACTGGATGCCGGACCTGGCGGACATCGAGCGGAAGATCACGGACCGCACCAAGGCGATCGTGATCATCAACCCGAACAACCCGACGGGCGCCGTCTACGACGACGAAATGCTGCGCTCCCTGACGGAGATCGCCCGCCGCCACAACCTGGTGGTCTGCTCTGACGAGATCTACGACAAGATCCTCTACGACGGCGTCACGCACACGCCGACGGCGGCCATCGCGCCGGACCTGCTCGTGCTCACCTTCAACGGGATGAGCAAGAACTACCGGGTGGCCGGGTTCCGCTCCGGCTGGCTCGCGGTCTGCGGCCCGAAGCACCACGCCTCGTCGTACATCGAGGGCCTGACGATCCTGGCCAACATGCGGCTGTGCGCCAACATGCCGGCGCAGCACGCGGTGGCCGCCGCGCTCCAGGGCCGGCAGTCGATCGAGGACCTGGTGCTGCCGGGCGGGCGGCTGCTGGAGCAGCGGGACACGGCGTACGAGCTGCTGACCCGGATCCCCGGGGTGACGTGCGTGAAGCCGAAGGGCGCGCTGTACCTCTTCCCGCGGCTGGACCCGAACGTCTACAAGATCAAGGACGACCGGCAGATGGTCCTGGACCTGCTGCGGGCGGAGAAGATCATGGTCGTGCACGGGACGGGCTTCAACTGGCACGAGCCGGACCACTTTCGGATCGTGACGCTGCCGGCCGCGGCCGACCTGGCGGACGCGGTGACGCGGATCGGCCGCTTCCTGGACGGATACAGCCAGCCGTGACGGCCTGACGGATCCCGCCGGCGGCCCCCGAACCGGACTGCGCTCAACTTTAGAACGAATCTAAGCTAGGATGGCTTCCCGAGCAGTCAGGAGGCCATCCCCATGTACGAACCGATCCGCACCAAGTCGGTCCACCGGATGGCCGACGACGACCACGCGTACCCGCACCGCTCCCGCGAGGAGGAGCTGGACATCCAGCTCGCAGGACACCTCGCCGCCCTGCTCGCCGTCACCGACGAGCTGGGCGACACGGAGGCCGGCGAGCTCATCGCCCGCCAGGTGGCGCGGCTGCGCGGCGCACCGCCCGCGCGGCACGCGGGCCTGAGCGGCTCCTCCCCGCAGGCCCTGCACCGCAAGGCGCACGCCCTCGCGGGCCGCGCACTGGTCGTCGCCGCCTCCCGGGCCGACACCGCCGCCGCGATCCTCGCCGCCGAACGCATGGACGCGCACACCGCGGCACTGGCCGGGGACTCCCTGGTCGCCGCCCCCTGACGGCCCCGGTCCGCGCGCCACGAACCGCGCGGACCGGGTGCCACCCACCCGTGCGCACCGCCCGGCCCGAAACGCGCCCGGCCCCCGGAGCCTGAGGGGGCTCCGGGGGCCGGAGGGGTCGTGGTGGGCCGTCGTGACCCCACTGGTCAGGGCGGAATGTCGGGGCAACCCACCACGAGTGTGCGGTGCGGGATCAGCCCAGGCGCTTCACGAGCGCGTGGTACTGGTCCCACAGCTCCTTCGGCGTGTGGTCGCCGAAGGTGTTCAGGTGGTCGGGGACGAGCGCGGCCTCCTCGCGCCACACGTCACGGTCGACCGTGAGAAGGAACTCCAGGTCCTCGGCCGGGAGGTCCAGGCCGTCGGTGTCGAGGGAGTCGGCGGTCGGCAGGATGCCGATCGGGGTCTCCACGCCCTCGGCCTTGCCGTCGAGGCGCTCCACGATCCACTTGAGCACGCGGCTGTTCTCGCCGAAGCCGGGCCAGACGAACTTGCCCGCGTCGTTCTTGCGGAACCAGTTCACGTAGTAGATCTTCGGCAGCTTGGCCTGGTCGGCGCCGGCACCGACCTTGACCCAGTGCGCCATGTAGTCGCCCATGTTGTAGCCGCAGAACGGCAGCATGGCGAAGGGGTCGCGGCGCAGCTCGCCGACCTTGCCCTCGGCGGCGGCGGTCTTCTCGGAGGCGACGTTCGCGCCGAGGAAGACGCCGTGGTTCCAGTCGAAGGACTCGGTCACCAGCGGTACGGCGGAGGCGCGGCGCCCGCCGAAGAGGATCGCGGAGATCGGGACGCCCTTGGGGTCCTCCCACTCGGGGGCGATCGTCGGGCACTGGGCGGCCGGGACGGTGAAACGGGCGTTCGGATGGGCGGCCGGGGTGCCGGACTCCGGCGTCCAGTCGTTGCCCTTCCAGTCGGTGAGGTGGGCGGGCGGCTCCTCGGTCATGCCCTCCCACCACACGTCGCCGTCGTCGGTGAGCGCGACGTTGGTGAAGACGGAGTTGCCCCACAGGGTCTTCATGGCGTTGGCGTTGGTGTGCTCGCCGGTGCCGGGCGCGACACCGAAGAAGCCGGCCTCGGGGTTGATCGCGTAGAGGCGGCCGTCCTCGCCGAAGCGCATCCAGGCGATGTCGTCACCGATGGTCTCGACCGTCCAGCCGGAGATCGTGGGCTCCAGCATGGCGAGGTTGGTCTTGCCACAGGCGGACGGGAAGGCGGCGGCGACGTACTTGGCCTCGCCCTGCGGCGGCGTCAGCTTCAGGATGAGCATGTGCTCGGCGAGCCAGCCCTCGTCGCGGGCCATGACGGAGGCGATGCGGAGCGCGTAGCACTTCTTGCCGAGCAGGGCGTTGCCGCCGTAGCCGGAGCCGTACGACCAGATCTCGCGGGTCTCGGGGAAGTGCGAGATGTACTTGGTGGAGTTGCAGGGCCACGGCACGTCCTCCTGGCCCTCCGCCAGCGGGGCGCCGAGGGTGTGGACGGCCTTGACGAAGAAGCCGTCGGTGCCGAGCTCGTCGAGGACGGCCTGTCCCATGCGGGTCATGGTGCGCATGGAGACGGCGACGTAGGCGGAGTCGGTGATCTCGACGCCGATGGCGGAGAGCGGGGAGCCGACGGGGCCCATGCAGAACGGGACGACGTACATCGTCCGGCCCTTCATCGAGCCGCGGAAGATGCCCTTCTCGCCCGCGAAGATCTCCTTCATCTCCGCCGGGGCCTTCCAGTGGTTGGTCGGGCCCGCGTCCTCCTCCTTCTCGGAGCAGATGAAGGTCCGGTCCTCGACGCGCGCGACGTCGGTCGGGTCGGAGGCGGCGTAGTACGAGTTCGGGCGCTTGACCTCGTCGAGCTTCTTGAAGGTTCCCTTGGCGACGAGCTCCTCGCACAGGCGCTCGTACTCGGCCTCGGAACCGTCGCACCAGACGATGTTGTCGGGCTGGGTGATCTCGGCGATCTCGTTCACCCAGGAGACGAGCTCCTGGTGACGGGTCGGAAGGGTCTGGGGAGCCGCGTTGTCGCGCGCCACGATTGCTCCTTGTCGAGGGGTTTTTGGGTGTGTGCCCCGTGGGGGCCGCGACCCGGATGCTTCGTAGCTGCTCATCCGGTGCCGACCGCACTCATTTGATCATCCGATGGAACCGCCCATATGTCCAGAGGGCCGCACACGTGAGCATCGCCACTCATATCCGGAACCTACGGGGCCGTAGATACGATGGGGTCCTATGACAGCTGCCACACCGGACGTGCCCTCCGCCGAGCCCGGTCCGATCGAACAAGCCCTGTCCCTCCCGCTGAAGCCGCGGCTCAGAGGCTGGTTGCACGCGGGCATGTTCCCCACGGTGATCGTGGCGGGCGTCGTCCTCGTCGCCCTCGCCGACTCCCCCCGCGCCCGGATCGCCTGCGGGATCTACGTGCTCACCGCCTGCCTCCTCTTCGGCATCAGCGCGCTCTACCACCGGGGCGACTGGGGCCCGCGCGGCGAGGCCGTCCTGCGGCGCCTCGACCACGCCAACATCTTCCTGATCATCGCGGGCACCTACACCCCGCTCACCCTGCTGCTCCTGCCCGACTCCACGGCGAAACCGCTCATGTGGGCGGTCTGGGCGGCCGCGGTCGCGGGCATCGCCTTCCGCGTCTTCTGGGTGGGCGCCCCGCGCTGGCTCTACACCCCCTGTTACATCGCGATGGGCTGGGCCGCCGTCTTCTTCCTGCCCGACTTCCTGCGCACGGGCGGCATCGCCGTCCTCGTCCTCGTCGTCGTCGGCGGTCTGCTCTACAGCGCGGGCGGAGTCGTCTACGGCATCAAGCGCCCCAACCCGTCCCCCCGCTGGTTCGGTTTCCACGAGGTCTTCCACGCCCTCACCCTCGCCGCCTTCATCGCCCACTACGTCGGCATCTCGCTCGTCGTCTACCAGGCCTGAGCTGCGACCATGAGGCCCATGGCGGCCGAAGAGACCTCTCCTGCCCCGCTGCGGGAGCGCAAGAAGCAGAAGACCCGCGCGGCGATCCGCGAGGCCGCCCGCCGGCTCGTCGCCGAGCACGGCTGGGAGGCGGCCACCCTCGACCGGATCGCCGCCGGCGCCGACGTCTCCGCCTCCACCGTCCTGCGCTACTTCCCCGTCCGCGAGGACATCCTCCTCACCGACGAGAACGACGAGCTCCTCGAAGCCCGGCTGCGGGCCCGCCCGGCCGGCGAGGAGCCCCTCGAATCCCTCCGCGCGGTCGTCCTCGACGCGATCCGCACCGCGCTCGACACGGAACCGGCCGCCGTGCGGTTGCGCGCCCGCCTCATGGCGGAGATCCCCGCCGTCCGCGCCCGGCTCACCGAGACCACCGCCGCGACCGGCCGCCGGCTGGCCCGCGCCCTCGCCGACCGCACCGGCCGCGCCGCCGACGACCTGGAGGTACGGGTCTTCACGGCGGCCGTCCTCGGCGCCCTGCGCGAGACCACGCTCTACTGGGCCGAACACGGCCTCACCGACGACCTCGTGGACCTCCTCGACCGCACCGTCGACACGCTCAAGACCGGCCCGGCGCTCCCAGCGCGCCCCTGAGCACCCGCGCCGACTCCGGGTTCTCCGCGCACCCCCACACCCCGTGCGGGCAGTAGTCCGTCACCGTCTGGTAGACCGGCCGGTGCGCCGCGAACCAATCGAGCATCCCCCGGACGTACGCGGGGTTGTCCCCGTTCCTGAACAGCCCCCACTCCGGGTACGACACGGGCTTGCCGCGCTCCGCCGCGAACCGCACATGGTGCGCGAGCCCGTACTCCTCGCTCACCTGCTCCTCGAAGGTGGCCCCGGCCGGCTGGTCGTAGGCGTCCATCCCGATGATGTCCACCACGTCGTCACCGGGGTAGCACTCCGGCCACGCCACCGCGTCCCGCCCCCGGCTCGGGGTGAAGTCGAACCGGAACCGCTGCCCGTCCACGCCCCGCAGCTCCGCGACGACCCGCCGCCAGTACGTCTTCCAGGCCGCCGGGTCGGGCCCGCAGCGGTGGCTGTACGTCGTGCCGTTCATCTCCCAGCCGGGGACCAGGATCGTGTCGGCGAGCCCGTGCGCGACGAGCCGCTCCCCCAGCGTCCGGAAGTGCCCGTCGAAGTCGCCGGCCGCGCCGCGCCGCAGCTGCGCCCGCACCTCCGCGTCGGGCAGGCCCTCCTCGTTCCGCTCCAGGAGCGGCACGTTGAGGACGAACAGCCGCCCGGGCCGCTCCGCCTTCCACCGCGCCCACGGACCGAACAGGGCCGGGTGGCCCTCGATGTTGGACCAGCGGTCGCCCGGCAGATAGGTGTGCCCGACGCTCAGCGGGGTGCCGCCGAGCCAGGCCTGCACCCCCGCCATGCGCCGCACCCCGGCCTCGTCGGAGCCCGTGAAGAAACCCGACGGCACCCGGGCCTCCGGCGGCCGCACCGCCTCGGGCACGGGCCGCGCGGTGGTGTGCCGGTCGCCGGGCGCGAGCCGGTCGTACGGCAGCAGGAACACCAGAACGGCCGCGAGCAGCACGGTGAGTGCGGCCCGCGGCCGGGTGACGAGGCGTCGCACGTCAGCTCGTCCAGAAGTCCCACCACCGGGTCAGGATCAGCATCCCGATGATCCCGATGTGCAGGAGGGGCGGAGCGAAGGCGAAGTCGCCGAAGAAGGAGCGCACCGCGGCCGGGGCGGGCAGCACCCCGGTCCGTACGTTGTGCGCGGTGACGTACCAGAACATGACGACGGTGGCCGTCCAGGCCAGGCAGCACCACAGGCACAGCGCGTGGATCTCGTACAGCGACTGGTGCATGAGCCAGGCGCAGAAGCCCACCCCGAACAGCATCCCCGCGTTCAGCCCGAGCCAGAACCAGCCCCGGTAGCGCGCCCCGGCGAGGAGACCGGCGCCGACGGCGACGACGGCGGCGTACGTGACGAGGCCGAGCATCGGGTTCGGGAAGCCGAAGACCGACGCCTGCGCGCTCTTCATGATGCTGCCGCAGGACACCACCGGATTGAGGCTGCATCCCGGCTGGAAGCCCGGGTCCTCCAGGAGCTTGAACTTGTCGAGCGTGATGACCCAGGCGGCGAGCACCCCGGCCGCACCGGTGACCATCAGCGTCCAGGCCAGAGCCCGGCCCGCCCCGGCCGAGCCCTGCCTCTCCTCGTCCCGCGCGAGCCGCCGCTGCCCCGGTACGCCCCGGACGTCCACCGTCGCCATGTCGCCGCCGCCCGCTCAGCCCTGCAGGCGCCGGACCGGCAGCACGGCGTGGCCCCCGACCGCCAGGACGTCCTCGCCGGCGAAGTAGGAGCGCAGCTGCTCCTCCGAGATCGGTTCGCCGGGCGCGGCCTCGGGCCAGGGGCGGACGGAGCAGATGAGGTAGACGTGCCCGAGCTTCTCGGCCGCCGCCTCCCACTCCTCCGACACCGAGCACTGCACCTTGATGTACGGCAGCGTGAGGACCGCCTGGCGGGCCTCCAGGAGGAGGTGGGCGTCGACGCCGGAGTCCTGGGAGGCGTCGACGACCGGCCCGCCGATGGGCAGCCCCATGCCCTCCACGGCGGCCCGCAGCGCCTGCACACAGGCCTCGGGACCGTCGAGGCCGTTACCGAGCGAATACACCATCACGTACGGAGCGGCCGGCTTCTCCTCGGTGGGGCCGGTGACCCAGAAAACGGTGGAGAGGATGCCCAGCGGGGAGACGCTGCGGGCCTCGGAAACGGCGGGGGAAGAAGTCATGGGTCCGGATGCTAGTGGTCCGGGGCCCCTCTCTCCGCTTTCCATTCACCCGATCGGCCTACGTTTACGCGGCGGGAATTTCCCCCACAACGTATCGGGGTTTTCCTCGTTATTCCCTCAGGGCATTTCCCCCGCCCTGGCGGGGGCCTGACGGACCTTCAGGAGATCACTCATGACCTTCCCGCGCCGCCTCGCACTCCGGTCCCTCCTCACCCTGACCGCCGCCGCCTTCACCGGTGGCGCGCTCGCCCGCATCGCCGTGACGCCCCGGGGCGGGGCGGCGGCCCGGGCGTCCGGCGGAACGTTCGACGAGATGTACCGGGGCCGCCGCATCCAGGGGCGGCCGGCGCCCGCCGGCGGGACCGAGGTCCTGGTCGACGGCCGGCCGCTGCACGTGATGCGCTGCGCGGACGGCGGCTTCCTCACCCCCATCGATCACTACCAGACCTATCCGACGCCGCTGGCGGCCACGCGCGGGGCCGTGGACGAGCTGGGGTCCGCACCGCTCTCCCGCTTCGCCGCCGCCCATGGCGTCCACCCGGGAGGGAGCCCCCGTGGCGTACACGCGTAAGAACCAGCGTGATCTGACCGGCGCGGAACGGAAGAAGTTCGTCGCCGCCGTCCTGGAGCTCAAGCGGACGGGAGTGTACGACCGGTTCGTCCGCACCCACATCGAGCACTACACGGCCGACGGGGAGGGCAAGCTGCGGGTCGCCCACATGGCGCCGAGCTTCCTGCCCTGGCACCGCAAGTTCCTGCTGGAGTTCGAGCGCGAGTTGCGCCGGGTCGACCCGACGGTGAGCGTGCCCTACTGGGACTGGACGCGGGACAACTCGCCCGCCTCGTCGCTCTGGTCGGACGACTTCATGGGCGGCAACGGCCGCCGGTCCGACCTGCAGGTGATGACGGGCCCGTTCGCCCACGCCGGCGGGCGCTGGACGATCAACCACGCCATGACCGAGGGCCGCTTCCTGACCCGGGACCTGGGCCGTCCCCGGGACCCGATCACCCTGCCCACCCAGGCCCAGTTGGAGGAGGTCATGCGGGAGCGGACGTACGACGTGGCGCCCTGGAACTCGACCAGCGCCTCCGGTTTCCGCAACCGGCTGGAGGGCTGGGCGGCCGGCCAGGGCAACGAACGGTTCCGGATCCACAACCGGGTGCACCGCTGGGTCGGCGGCCTGATGCTCGGGGGCGCCTCGGTGAACGACCCGGTGTTCTGGCTCCACCACTCGTTCGTGGACCTGGTCTGGTCGCGGTGGCAGCAGCGGAACCCGGGCGCCGCCTATCTTCCGGCGGAGCCGCCGCCGCTCGGTGACGCGCAGTACCGCAAGGTGGTGGCACGGCACCAGCCGATGACGCCCTGGGGCGTCACCCCGGCGGAGATGTTCGACCACAGCGCGATCTACCGGTACGCCTGACAAGGGGACGGGCCGCGCCGTGCACACGGGTGCGGCCCCCCGGCGGATGCGCGGGGGGCCGCTCCGTGCGGATCGGGAGATCAGCCGCCGTAGCCGCCGTCGTGGTGGTGACCGTCGATGTTGGCGCAGACGTTGCCGAACGCCGGGTTCAGCAGGCCGATGATGTCGACGGTGTTGCCGCACAGGTTGATCGGCACGTGGACCGGGACCTGGACGACGTTGCCCGAGATGATACCGGGGGAGGCGGCGGCGACGGCCTCGGCGCCCGAGTCGGCGACGGCCATGCCGGCTCCGCTGAGGGCAACGGCACCCGTGCCGGCGAGGACAGCGGCAGCCTTCGCGATGCGAGACATCAGGAACTCCTTGAGCGTGGAAAGTCGACCGCGAGAATCACGGTCACACAGAACCCTTCAACGCCGTCCTGGCGCAGGGGTAACGGCCTTTAGGCCGGATGGGACGGAATGAAAAGATGAAGGCCCGCGGGCCGGTGGTCCGTCCGCCGCCGGATGCGACGGCCGTACCTCCGGGCCCGCGGGCCGCGGCCATGCGACAAGCCTTCCGGTGCAACGAGCAACGACCCTTGGGGTAGCGGGGAAGAATCGTGTCTTCACCCGTCGGGCCGCCGGTCGCGCACAGGACCGTCCGTGGAGCCCTACGACTGGGACAGCCCGAGCTCCGGCTCCAGTGACCCCTTCGCGGCGGCGGTTCGGAGACCGGCGCTCGGCAGCGTGAGCTCCGGGAGTCCGAACCTGTCGCCGTCCGGCAGGCCCACGGGGCTGCCGACCTCGGCGGCGGGGGTGACCGCGGCGAGGGGCGAGTCGGGGCTGGTGAGCTGGGCCGTGCCGGGCCGGCTGCCGTCGATGAGCTCCGGGAGCGGGGCGGCGAGGTCGGTCTCCGGGAGCGTGCTGGTGAACGGCACTTCCGGCAGACCGATGTCCGGCAGGGTCTGCCCCTCGTGGAAGACGGTGGGGGCGCCCGGCATGAGCAGCGGGACACCGGTGTCCACGGTCGGCGCGTCCATCGGGATCGCCGGCTCCAGGCCGTGGAGGGGTACGACCACCGGGGCCTCGGCCGCGGAGGCGGGGGTGGCCATGGCCGCGGAGGCGAGAGCGGTCATCAGAAGGCCCAGACCGGCTTGTGAGCGCAGGTTCATGACGTGCGGGTGCCCTTCGGAGGGTGGCGAACGGTAGCGGTGGAACTGTGTTCTTGAACGAGCCCTCCGGGGGAAACGTCGCGAGAATTCGCCCGTGTGCAGCAACGCGAAGGGTCCTCACCGGTGACGGCGAGGACCCTTGTTGACGGGCGGTCGGCCCGCGCGTCAGTGCAGGCGGTCGGTGCGCCCGGCCCTGATCACGCGTCCGGCACGGAGGCGGATGACCGCTCCGCCGACGAGCAGGGCGGCGCTGACGGCCGCGGCGCCCGCCAGTGCGGCCGTGTCGCTTCCGGTGTCGGGGAGCTGCGGCTTGCCCGGCCCGGTCGGCCCCGGGTGGGTCGGCGTGGTGGGCGGCGTGGTCGGCTCGCCGGGGTGGTGGGGCGGGGTGGTCGGCGGCGTGGTCGGCTCGCCGGGGTGGTGGGGCGGCGTGGTCGGCGGCTTGGTCGGCTCGCCGGGGTGCGTCGGGTGCCCCGGCTTCGTCGGCTCACCGGGGTGGTGGGGCGGCGTGGTCGGCGGCTTCGTGGGCGGCTTCGTCGGCTCACCCGGCTCGCCGGTCTGCTCCGGAGGCGTCGTCGGCGGCTTGGTCGGCGGCTTCGTCGGCTCACCGGGGTGGTGGGGCGGCGTGGTCGGCGGCTTGGTCGGCTCGCCCGGGTGCGTGTGCGTGGGGTGCCCCGGCTTCGTCGGCTCGCCGGGCTTGGTCGGCTCGCCCGGGTGCGTGGGGTGCGGGCCCGGGGACGTCGGGTGGGGGCCGGGGGACGTCGGGTGCCCCGGAGACGTGGGGTGGGGGCCCGGGGGGATCTCCTCGTCCGGACCGTCCCCGTAGCCGTCGGGGTCCTCGGCCGCCGCCCGGGCGCAGAGGTCCCGGAGCGCCCGGCCGGCGGGTTCACCGGGCTTCACCGAGACCCCGCACAGGTCCACCGCGGGAGGAGCCTGTCGGTGGTGGCCCGCTCCGGGCACCGGTGCGTCGCCCGTGGAGTTCGCCGCCACGGCGAACCCTCCGGTCAGCGACAGGATGCCCGTCGCCGCTGCGGCGGTGAGCAGCTTCCTGGTGTCGATGGATCGCATACCGCTCTTCCTCTGGAGAACGCGGGACTCGGGGACTCCGGACGGACGCGCCGCAGCGGATGCGGCGCGGGATCGAGCACTGCCGTCCTCGGTATCTCCACGAGCCAACCTGCCGTGGATGTTGGGCGAGAGCGTAAGGAGCGGTGCACGACGAAGCCCCGGCCCCACACGGCGGCGGATCAGAAAATCATTCGATCAGCCGATCTCCCTGGACAGCGGTGTCTCGTGCCGGGGAACGTCCGTCGGGGCCGGGGGGAGCCCGGGTCCTTTCCGGAGGACGCGGGGCCCCGCGACGTGGTCGGCCGCGCGGGAAAGAGGCGCGGCGACCCGTCGCCGGGACGCCTCAGCCGCCCAGCGGCAGGCCGCCGAGCAGCGGCGCCTTCTTGCCGGTCTCGTGCAGCTTCCCGGCGGTGTCGCCCACGGCCTTGACCGCGGGGGCCTCCTTGGCGCTGTCCAGCGCGTCCGTCTCCAGGCCCTCGCTGGAGATCGCGTCGAGCCCTCCGTCCAGGCTGGAGGGCAGCTCCGGCCCCATGGCCATGGCGGGCGTGGCGGCACCCAGGGCCATGACGGAACCGGCGATGATCGCGGCGACCTTGGTGGGCTTCATGGAGATAAGTCCTTCCTCTGAGCGTCCATACGTTTATTCGCGGACAAGTGACTTTCCGCGCGGGGAAGTTGAGCGGTCCCCGCAACGTCGTTCCGCTTCTGTAACGAGAGGTGCGCTCGCCGGAAACTCCGGGCGGAGGAATTTCTCGGTACCGGGTTCGGAGGAAGGGCCCGGCCCGCCGTGCCGGGCGAACGGACGAAAGCCGTACCGGCCCGGGGACACCGGGCCGGTACGGCATGATCCGCGCGCCGCCGTCAGCGGACGGGCGCCGCCGGTGCGGCCGAGGGTGCCGGCGCGGCCTGCGCCACGGGACCGAGGAGGGCACCGAGCAGGGCGGGGAGGTCGAGAAGGCCGACGGCGTCCGGCGCGGACGGCGCGGCCTGCACCGGAGCGGGCGCCGCCGGCGCGGCCTGCACCGGAGCGGGCGCGGACGGCGCGGCCTGCGCGGGAGTGGACGGAGCCGGGGCCTCGGGGAGGGCCGCCATGGCGGTCTCCCTCGCGGCGGCGACCGCCTTCGCGATCTTGGCGTCGAACGCCTCGGTGGCGGCGTCGGAGAGCTTGCCGTCGGCCTTGATCGTGGCGAGGAGTTCGGCCACCGCGCTGTTCACCGCCTCCTTGAAGGAGCCGGTGCCCGCCGCCTCGGCGGGGGTGTCGCCGGCAGGCGCCGGGGCGGCGACGGTGGTCACGGGGGGCGGCTGGTGGGTGTCGGCGACGGCGGGTCCCGCCGCGCCGAGGGTGAGGGCGGCGGAGGCGGCCAGGACGGTGAGACGGAGGGGCGCCTGGGGACGCATAGGTGTTCCCTTTCGGTACGCGTCGGACAACGTCTCCCTCACCGTGCCTGCGGGTATATCTCTCCGCAACGGAAGAACTACGCAGCGCCATGCCTCCGTTCGGGTGAATCCACCCCTCTGACCTGCCACTCCCGGGGGCGTACGCCGTTGCACCGGGCGGCGCACGAGGGTGCGTCCGAACGGGCCGAGGCCGGCACGCACACCCCGGAAGGGGCGGCGCACCGGCCTCGGAAGGACCGTGATCCGCTGCGGGATCAGGCGTTGACGCAGACGTTGCCGAAGGCGGGGTTGAGCAGCGCGATGATGTTGACGGAGTTGCCGCAGATGTTGATCGGCACGTGGACCGGCACCTGGACGACATTGCCCGAGATGATGCCCGGGGACGCCGCGGCCACGCCCACGGCGCCGGCGTCGGCCGAGGCCGCACCGGCGGTGCCCACCACGGACGCGGCGATGACCGCGGACACGACGACAGCCTTTGCGATACGGAACATGGGGAAGCGCTCCTCGATCGATTGCGAACCACTGGGACCGGAAGGTCAGCGGTGTGACCGGATCTGCCCGGCTCCTTCAACAACGCGGTTCGCTTTATTCGGTTGCTCTCCCGAATGGGTGACGCCCCGGCCCTCTTTGGGCCATCCGAGGGGTATTCGAGCGAGCGGGCCGGGGAATGGCACAACACGCCCAACGAGGAACCGGGCGTCCGGATACGGAAGTTACTCTTGATGAGCATCTCCTGCTTACCAACGCCCGGAATCATCGTTATAACGTTCATCTACGTCGCTCATGGTCCCGTCGGGCGGACATCTCTTTTCGCGCGCTCGACAACTTCCTCTTCCCCGGCCCTCACGGGTGTTTCCTTGTTTCTCTCATCGAAGGGGAGAACCTGTATGCGGAATTCAGCGGTTCTCGCTGTGCGCCGCGGCGTGCCACACACCTGGCGGGCGGCGCTTTTCCCACGGGCGGACGCCGGACGCTGACATGCTGCCTCCACGAGCACCGGACTCCCCCCTCTCCGTCCTGCACGCGGTCCAGCCGGGGGACGGTGGCGTCGCCCGCGTCGTCGTGGATCTGGTCCGCGACCAGCTCCGCGCCGGGACGCGGGTCACCGTCGCCTGTCCGCCCGGCACGCCGCTCGCCGCGGCCGTCCGCGCCGAGGGCGCCGGCGTGTACGCCTGGCGGGCCGGGCGCGACCCCGGCCCCCGGCTGGTCCGCGAGACGCTCGGCCTCGCCCGGCTGATCCGTACCGTCCGCCCGGACCTGGTCCACGCCCACAGCGCCAAGGCGGGACTCTGCGCCCGACTGGCCGTCCGGGGGCGGATCCCGACCCTCTACCAGCCGCACGCCTGGTCCTTCGAGGCCGTCGACGGCACCACCGCCGCGCTCGCGCGCGCCTGGGAGCGCTTCGGGGCCCGCTGGGCGGACCGCATCCTCTGCGTCAGCGAGGCGGAGCGCCGCACGGGCGAGGCGGCCGGGATCACCGCGGCCTGGTCCGTGGTCCACAACGGGGTGGACGTGGCCCGCTTCGCGAGCGGCAACCCGCCCCGCAACCCGGCGCCGACCGTCGTCTGCGTGGGCCGGCTCTGCCGGCAGAAGGGGCAGGACGTGCTGCTGGCCGCCTGGCCCGCCGTCCTCGCCGACGTCCCCACCGCCCGGCTGGTGCTCGTGGGCGACGGCCCGGACGGCGACCGGCTGCGGGCGGCGGCGGGCCCGTCGGTGCGCTTCACCGGCGCCGTCGGCGACACCGCCCCCTGGTACCGGGCCGCCGACGTGGTGGTCCTGCCGTCCCGCTGGGAGGGGATGGCACTCGCGCCCCTGGAGGCGATGGCGAGCGGTCGTCCGGTGGTGGTCGGCGACGTGGACGGCGCGCGGGAGAGCCTCCCGCCCGCCCACGCGCCCCTGTGCCTGGTCCCGCCCGAGGACCCGGCCGCGCTCGCCGCGGCGCTCGGCCGCCTCCTCGGCCGGCCGGAGCTGCGGGAGCGCCTGGGCCGCGAGGCCCGCGAACACGTCCTCAGCAGTTTCGATGTGCGGCGCACCGGCGCGGCCGTCGCGGAGCTCTACCGCGAGCTGGCCGGAGTGCGGGGCACCGAGCACAGAGAGCCGATTGCGCAGTGACCACGGAAAGCACGAGCGTTCCCCCCTCCCCCGGTTCGTGGCCCGCGGCGGGCCCGGTCTTCGGCGTCGCCTCGCTGGCCCCCCGGCACGGCGCGCCGCGCCGGCTCGCGCCCGCCCGGCACCGCAGGACGCGGACCCGTTCCGACCGGCTGCCCCTGGTGGCGGCCGACTGCCTGGCCGTCCTCGCGGCCGCCGCGCCGCTCGGCGCCGCGCACCGCGACCCGCGGCTGCTCCTGCCGATCGCCGCGCTCGTCCTGATCCTCGGCCGGCGGGGCGGGCTCCACCGGCCGGCGGCGCACGTGCGCATGCTCGACGAGCTGCCCGCGCTGGCCTCCCGCGCCGGGGTCGCCTGGTGTGTCGCGGCGGCCGCGGTCGCCGCGTACTCCCCCGCCCTCGCCTTCGGTCCGCTGCGCCTCGCGGCGGCGTACGGCACGCATGTGGCGGTGGTGTCCGTGCTGCGGGGGCTGGTGCTCGCCCACCGGCGGCGGGTGGCGCGGGCGCACCCCCGGTCGGCGCTCGTCGTCGGGGCTCCGGGCGCGGCGCGCCGGTTCGCGGCGGCGGCCCTGCAGCATCCCGAGTACGGCGTGCGGCCGGTCGGGATCGTCGGGGTCAGGGAGGACGGCGGCGCGGCGGTGCCGACGCCCGGGGAGCCGGGACTCCCGGTGCTCACGACGACCGAGGCGATCCACCGCGCCGTCATCCAGAACACCGTGCGCGACGCCGTGTTCCTGCTGGACGACCCGGGACTGGTGACGCTGTTCCAGCAGTACGGCTGCACGACCTGGCGGGTCGGCGGGGAACGGCAGGACGGGCCGATGGGCGAGCACGTGTGGGGATACGCCTGGCGCCGTCTCGTACCGCCGGAGGAGCGGCCCGGCCTCACCGCGAAGCGCCTCCTCGACATCGCGCTCGCCGTTCCCGCGCTGGCGCTGGCCCTGCCGGTGTTGATGCTGTGCGCGCTCGCGGTGCGGCTCGCCGACGGGCCCGGCATCCTCTTCCGGCAGGAGCGGGTGGGCCGGCACGGCCGCCACTTCACGCTGCTGAAGTTCCGTACGCTGCGCCCCTCGGACGAGACGGAGTCGGCGACCCGCTGGAACGTGGCGGGCGACCGGCGGATGAGCGCGGTCGGGAGTTTCCTGCGGAAGTCCTCGCTCGACGAGCTGCCACAGCTGTGGAACGTGCTCCGGGGGGACATGAGCCTCGTCGGGCCACGCCCCGAACGCCCTTACTTCGTGGCCCAGTTCAGCAAGGTGCACGCCGGGTACGCCGACCGGCACCGGATGCCGGTCGGGCTGACCGGGCTCGCCCAGGTGCACGGGCTGCGCGGTGACACCTCGATCGAGGACCGCTGCCGCTTCGACAACCACTACATCGACCACTGGTCGCTCTGGCAGGACGTCTGCATCCTGATCCGCACGGCGGCCGGGCTGCTGCGGCCGACGGGGAGCTGAGATGGCCACGGCCGTGGCGGCCGCGGCCCCGCCCCGTGCCGCCCCGGTGCCCGGGGAGGCGCCGGCGGCGGGGTGGAGGACGGAAGCGGTACGGGACACGGCCCGGCGGGCCGCGTACCTCTCGCCCGTTCTCGCCGTGATCGCGCTGCTGCTCGTCCCGGGCGGCGGCGGGGCGGAGGACGGCACCGGCGGAACGGGCTCGCTCGCGGACGCGGCCTCCGGCCTGCTCGTGCTGGTCTGTCTCGTCCGGGTGCTGCGCGAGAGGGCCCGGCCGCTGACCCGGACGGCGGCCGTCGTCCTCGGGCTGCCGGTCCTCGGAATCTGTCTCGCGGCGGTCACCTCCCACGACCCCGCGGCGAGCCTGCCGGGCGTCGCCCGGTACGCCCAGGTCTTCGTCCTCGTCCCGGCGGCCGTGTTCCTGACGGTCCGGGACCGCCGGGACGCCACCGTCGTCGCCTGGGCGCTGATCGTCCTCGCGCTGCTCCAGGGCGCCGTGGGCGTCACGCAGTACGTGACGGGGACGGGCGCCTCGTACATGGGTGAGGACGTCCGGGCCGTCGGCACCTTCGGGCCCTCGGACGTGATGGGCATGGCGACGGTCGTCTCGTACGGGCTCGTGGTCGCCGTCGGTCTCGCGCTCGGCGGCCGGCCCGGCCGCGCGCGGACGGCGGCGCTGGTCTGCGCGGGACTGCTGTTCCTGCCGCTGGTCGTCTCCTTCAGCCGGGGCGCGTGGATCGCGACCGTCCTCGCCTGCGCGCTCCAGCTGGTCCTCGCCGGGGTACGCCGGGCCGCCCGGACCGCGCTGACGGCGGGGGCGCTCGCGGTGGTCCTCGTCGGCGGTCTGGGCATCGGCTCGGAGCTGGTCGAGGAGCGGGCCGCCAGCATCACGCAGGTGACGGCCGCCCCGGACCAGTCGGTGACGGACCGGTACACGATGTGGGCGGCGGCCGCGGAGATGTGGCGCGCGGAGCCGTTCACGGGCGTGGGTCTGAAGGGCTTCCCCGCTCACCGCGACGCGCACGCCTCGCTCGCGCTCTCCTCCGGCAGCGACACGGCCGGCGCGGGCGCGGAGTTCCGGCGCCAGCCGCTGCTCTCGCCGCACAACATGTACCTGCTCGTCCTCAGCGAACAGGGCCTCCTCGGCCTGCTCGCCCTCGCCGGCAGCTGGCTGGCGCTCCTCACCGGCGCCCTGCTCCGCCACCGGGCGGGCGCGGCGGGCGCGCTCGTCGCGACGGGGCTGCTGTCCTGGCAGCTCATCGACTTCTTCTACGCGGACATCGGCGGGCCGTCGACGGTGCTGATGTCCGTGGTGTTCGGCCTCGCGGCCTGGTGGTCCCTGCCCGGGGTGCGGCGTGCGTGACCCCCGGCCGGGCGACGCCCCGGACCCCGCGCCCCCGCCTCCGGCGGCCGGCCCGGACACCGCCGGATGTCCGGGCCCGGCCCCGGCGGGAGCCGTCGACGGGCCGCCGTCCGACGGCTTCACTGCGGGGTGCATGGTGACCGCCCCCCGGGAGGGTTCCGCCGACCGCCGGGTGGGCCCTCCGGCCTCCCCCGCCGGCACGGTGGCGGGCGCCCGCCACGCGCGCCGCGAGCGGGACGGGGAGACACCGGCACGCGCGGACCGGGAATCCGCCACCGCGCGGTACGCGGCCGGGGACGAGGAGCCCGCTCCCGGGGCGTACCCGGACGCCGGTACGGCCGCCGCCCCGGGGGTGGGCGCCGGTCCCGGCCACACGCCCCCCGCCCGCGGCTTTCTCGCCAAGGCCGCCGCCGTGACGGCGGTGCTGACGGCCCTCGGGGCGCTGCTCGGGCTGGTACGGGACCAGATCCTCGCCGGATACTTCGGCGCGGGCGCCGAGACCGACGCGTTCCTGGTGGCCTGGACCGTGCCGGAGTTCGCGTCGACGCTCCTCATCGAGGACGCCATGGCACTGATCCTGGTGCCGGCGTTCTCCCGGGCCCTGGCGCACCGCGCGGCGGACCTGGCCGGGGACGACCCGGTGCGCGCCCTGGTGCGCGGCACGCTGCCCCGGCTCACCCTCGCCGTCGCGGTCGTCGCCACCGCCCTCGTCGTCGCCGCGCCGCTGCTCGTACGGGTGCTGGCGCCGGGCCTGCCCGATCCGCAGCTCGCCGTCGACTGCACCCGGCTCACCGCGACCTGCGCGCTCTCCTTCGCACTGGTCGGCTACTGCTCGGCCGCGCTGCGCGCGCACGGCCGGTTCGTGCCGCCGGCCGCGATCTACGTGGCGTACAACGTCGGCATCATCGGCACGATCGTGGTGCTGCGCGAACCCCTGGGGGTGCGCTCGGCGGCGGCCGGGGTCGCGGTCGGCGGGGTGCTGATGGTGCTCGTCCAGGCGCCGTCGCTGCTGCGTGTCCTGCGGTCGGGTCCCGGGCCGCTGCCGCCACGGGAGCCGGAGACCGCGGGCCCGGCGGGCGACCGGCACCTTCTCGTGCTCGGTCTGATCGCGCCGGTGGTCGTCTTCTCGCTGGTCCGCCAGTCGCAGACACTCATCGAACGGTTCCTCGCCTCGCCGCTCCCGGCCGGCGCCATCTCGCATCTGAACTACGCGCAGAAGGTCGCGCAGATGCCGATGATCCTCTCCCTCATGCTGTGCACGGTCAGCTTCCCGGTGGTTGCCCGCGCGCTGGCGGCCGGTGACGGGGAGGCGGCTCGCCGCCGGGTGGAGCGGGACCTGCTGCTCGCCGCCGTCGTCGTGCTCCTCGGCGCGTCGACGGTCATCGCCGCCGCGCCCCAGATCGTCGAACTCCTCTTCCAGCGAGGCGAGTTCGACCGGGGCGACACCGTCGCGACGGCCGCCGTCATGCGCGTGTACGCGCTCGGGCTGCTCGGCCAGACGATGGTGGGCGCCCTGGTCCGCTGCTACTTCTCCGCCGCGCGCCCGCTCTGGTACCCGGCCGCCGCGATGGGCGCCGGGCTCGCCGTGACCGTCGCCGCCGGGGTTCCCGCCGCCCACCTGTGGGGGGCCGTCGGCATCGCCGGCGCCAACGCGCTGGGCATCACCGTGACCGCCGTGCTGCTGCTGCGCGGCGCGCACCGCCAGGCCGTCCCGGTCCGCGCGGGCCTGCTCGGCGAGGGGCTCCTGCGGCTGGCGACGGCGGGCGCGTGGGCCACGGCCGCCGGCTGGCTCTGCTCGATGGCGATCCGGCCGGCGGCCCTGTCCGTCACGGTCGCGAGCCTCGCCGTGGCCGGCGTCTTCCTTCTGTTCCTCCTCTGCGCCCCGAGGGCGCCCGAGATTCCGCCCCTGACCCGCTCCGCCGTCCGGAGGATCGCCCATGCCCGCCGCCGCCGCGCTGCGCCGCCTGCTGCCGAAGCCGCCCCTGTGGATGAAACCGCCCCTGTGGGTCGCGATGTACCACTCCGTCGGCGACCCCGCTGACGACCCGTACCAGGTGACCGTCTCCCCGGTGCGCTTCGCCCAGCAGCTCCATTGGCTCGCCGACCGGGGCCTGCGGGGGGTGTCGGTGCGGGAACTCCTCGAGGCGACCGCCCGGGGCCGGGCCCGCGGGCTCGTCGGGCTGACCTTCGACGACGGGTACGCCGACTTCGTGGACTCGGCGCTGCCGCTGCTGCGCCGGCACGGTTTCACGGCGACCGTCTTCGTGCTGCCGGGCCGGATGGGCGGGGAGAACGCCTGGGACACCGACGGCCCGCGCAAGCCGCTCCTCGACGAGGACGGCATCCGCCGGATCGCCGCGGCCGGCATGGAGATCGGTTCCCACGGTCTGACCCATCTCGCGCTGACCGAGACCGACGACACCACGCTCGCCGCCGAGACCCGCCGCAGCCGCGCGCTCCTGGAGGAGATCACCGGCGGTGCGGTGGACGGCTTCTGCTACCCGTACGGGAGGACCGACCCGCGGGTGATGCACGCGGTACGGAAGGCCGGTTACCGCTACGCCTGCGCGATCGACCCGGGGCCGCTGACCGGTGCGTACGCCCTGCCCCGCGTCCACATCGGCGAGGCGGACACCGCCTTGCGGCTGGCGGCGAAGCGGACCCTGCACCCGCTGCGCCGCCGCCACCCGGCGGACCTTCTCCCGGCCCCGTCCCTCCCGGCGGCGGTGGGCGTCCGGTGAAGGTGCTGCACGTGATCACCGGGCTCGGCATCGGCGGGGCGGAGCAGCAGCTGCGGCTGCTGCTGCGTCACCTGCCGGTGGAGAGCCGGGTGGTGACCCTGACCAACCCCGGCCCGGTGGCCGCCGGGATCGAGGCGGACGGGACGCCCGTCATCCACCTCGGCATGACGGGCAACCGGGACGTCGGAGCGCTCCCCCGGCTCGCCCGGATCGTCCGCCAGGGCGGCTACGACCTGGTGCACACCCATCTGTACCGGGCGTGCGTCTACGGCAGGCCCGCGGCCCGCCTCGCCGGGGTGCGGCGGATCATCGCCACCGAGCACTCGCTCGGGGAGGCGCAGATCGAGGGCCGGCCGCTGTCGGCGGGCACCCGCGCCCTCTACCTGGCGTCGGAGCGGCTCGGCACCTCCACGGTCGCCGTGTCGCCGAGCGTGGCGCGCCGGCTCGCGGACTGGGGGGTGCCCCCGAACCGTATCCGGGTCGTCCCCAACGGGATCGAGACCGCCCGCTTCGCCTACGACGCCCGGGCCCGCCGGCTGGTCCGGGGGGTGCTGGGCGTGCCGAGGGACGCGTACGTCGTCGGCGGGGTGGGGCGGCTCGTCCCGGGGAAGCGGTTCGACCGGCTGGTCCGGGCGGTGGCGGCGGTCCCGGAGGCGTGGCTGCTCCTCGTCGGCGAGGGCGACCGGCGGGAGGAGCTGCTGCGGGTGGCCCGGGAGTGCGGGGCGGCGGGCCGGGTGCTGCTCACCGGTGCCTGCGAGGACCCGCCGACGGTCACCTCGCTCGGCCCCTCCCTGCCGGAGCTGCTCTCCGCGATGGACGTCTTCGTCTCCACCTCCCCCGACGAGACGTTCGGGCTCGCGGTCGTGGAGGCGCTGGCGGCGGGCCTGCCCGCGCTGTACGTGGCGTGCCCCGCGGTCGACGACCTGCCGCCGGAGGCCGCGCCGGGCGCGCGGCGCATCGGCGGGTCGGTGCCCGAGCTGATCTCCGCGCTGCGCGGCGTCCGGGACGCCCGGCTCGCCCGGCTGCCGGTGCCCCGGGCCGCGCTCCGGTACGACATCGCCCGCAGCGCCGGGCAGTTGATGTCCCTCTACGACCAGGCCGTCCACGGCGGCACCCCCTCCCCCGTGAAGTGAGAGAACCCGCACCATGAACACTTCCGCGACCCCCGACCGTCGCCGTCCCTCCCTGCCCGCCCGGTGGCGCGGGCCGGGCCGCCGGGCGGTGCTGCCCGCCGCCGTCCTGGCCGGGGCGGCCCTCGGCGGCGGGTACGGCGCGCTCACGACCCCCGAGTACGCGGCGACGAGTTACGTGATCGTCGTCCCCGGCGAGAAGTCCGACCCTGCGGGCGCCCTCGGCTTCGCCCAGGCGTACGGGCGGGTGGCCACGGACATCGCGGTGACCGGCGACGCCCAGGTGTGGGCCGGGGTCACGGCCGGGAAGCTGCGGCGGAGCGTGCAGGCCTCGACGTCGCCGGACGCGCCGATGATCTCCCTGACGGCACGGTCGGAGCGGCCGGCCGAGGCGGTGGCGATGGCGGACGGGGTGGCCCGCGCGCTGGTCGTCAACAGCGGCCACGTGGCGGGCAGCACGGGCGTGAAGGTCGTGCAGTTCTCGCGCGCCACGAAGCCGGTCGACCCGGTCTCGCCCTCGGCGCCGCTGTCGGCGCTGGTCGGTGCCTGCGCGGGCGGGCTCCTCGGGGGCCTGGCCCTGATGGTGGCACCGCGGCGGGCCGCCGCCCGGAGCGAGGGCCGCCACTCGCGGCCCGCGGCCCCGGGGACGGCCGCGGTGCCCGCCCCGGCCGCGTCCCACCAGCCGGAACCGGAGGCGGTGTGAGCACGGGAACCCCGCGGACCGAGGTCTGCCGTGACGAGGAGGGCTTCGGGCGGCTGGCGGCCGAGTGGACGGCGCTGTACGGGCGCTGCTCCACCGCCACCCCCTTCCAGTCCCATTCCTGGCTGCACTCCTGGTGGCTCTCCTACGGCCGCCCCGGTGCGCTGCGGGTGGTGCTCGTACGGGACGGGGACGGCGAGCTGGTGGCCGCCGCGCCCCTGATGCGGGCGCCCGGACCGCTGCCCGTGCTCACCCAGCTCGGGGGCGCGATCACCGACTTCACCGACGTGCTCCTGGACGACGGCCGCCCCGAGGCCCTGCCCGCCCTGGCCGAGGCCCTGGAGCGCGTGGCCCGTGGGGCGCTGATCGACCTGCGGGAGGTGCGGCCCGGGGCCGCCGCGGAGCGGGTGTTCACCCGGTGGCGGGGGCCTCGCAGGCGGCTGCCGGACTCCCTGTGCCTGGAGCTGCCCGCCGTACCGATGGAGGGGCTGCTCGAACGGATTCCGTCGAACAAGGCCCAACGGGTCCGCGCCAAGCTGCGCAAGCTGGACGCCCTCGGTATCGACGCGCACATCGTGTCCGGGCCGGAGGTGCCGGCGGCGCTGGAGCGGCTGCTGCGTCTGCACCGGCGCCAGTGGGAGGGTCGGGGGGTGACGGCCGAGCACACCAGCGAGCGGTTCGCCCAGCACCTGACGCGGGCCGTGCGGCCGATGGTGGAGCGCGGGGACGCGATGGTGACGGAGTTCCGGCTGGCGGGTGACGTGGTGGCCGCCGATCTGACGCTGATGTCCCCGCGCCTGGCCGGCGGTTACCTGTACGGCGCCGATCCGTCCCTGCGGGACCGCAAGGTGGACGTGGCGGCGATGCTCCTGCGCCACGGGGCCCGGGAGACCAGCGCGCGGGGGCGGGCCACCCTGAGCATGCTGCGCGGCGCCGAGCCGTACAAGCAGCACTGGCGTCCGGAGCCGGTCCGCAACGGCCGGCTGCTCCTCGCCGGGCGCGGTACGGCTCCGCTGCTGCGGCTGCGCGCGGGGGCGGCGGGCGTACGGCGCTGGGCGGCGGGGCAGGCGCGGGAGCGGGCCTGGGCGGGGCGGGCGGTGGCGCGGCTGCGGGGGCTGCGGCGGCCGGGTACGGCGAGCGGCGGCGGATGAGTTCCGCCGCCGTGGTCGCCGTGGCCGCCGGTCCGGTCAGGAGGGCCGGATGCCCTTGAGGGAGATCTTCCAGTTGATGTCGACCTCGTTCTTCCAGGCCTCGGCCGGGAGACAGAGCGGCCCGCCGAACCAGCTCTCCACCCACGGCCCGAGGTTCAGCACCCAGCAGGTGGGCGTGGGCAGGGGCTTGGGCGGGACTTCCGGCTCGGGCTTCGGTTCGGGTTTCGGTTCCGGCTTCGGCTCGGGCTTCGGCGGGATTTCCGGCTTCGGGGGAATCTCCGGCTTCGGCGGCACCTCGGGCTTCGGCGGAACGTCGGGCACCTCGGGCTCGGCGCCGTACAGCATCTCCCGGAACACCTGCGAGGACTTCGGGTTCGCGCCGCACTGCCACACGCCGTGCGGGCAGTAATCGGTGATCGTGTGGTACAGCGGCTTGTGCTGCCCGATCCATTCGATCATGCGCCGCATGTACTCGGCGTTGTCCCCGTTCCGGAAGAGTCCCCATTCCGGGTACGAGATCTGCTTCCCGTGCGCGGCGGCGAATTCCACCTGCGCGCGCAGCCCGTACGGCTCATTGACGTGGTCGTCGAAACGGGCCCCCGCCGGCTGGTCGTACGAGTCCATGCCGATGATGTCGACCACGCCGTCACCCGGATAGCACTCCGTCCACGGAATGGCGTCCCTGCCGCGGCTGGGATTGAAGTCGAAGCGGAACTTCTGACCGGGAACGGAACGCATCGCGGTGACGATCCGGTTCCAGTACTGCTTCCACGCCTCAGGGTCCGGTGCGCAGCGGTGGGTGTACGTGGTGCCGTTCATCTCCCAGCCGAGGACGATGACGGTGTCCGTCGCCTCCAGAGCGACCAGGCGTTCGGCGAGCGTCCTGAAGTGGTGGTCGTAGTGCCCCGAGGCGCCGAGCCGGAGCTGTCTGCGGACCTCGTGGTCGGAGACTCGGGCCTCGTTGCGCTCCAGCATCGGCACGTTCAGGACGAACAGCCGGTCCTCCCGCTCGTTGCGCCAGTCCGCCCAGGCGTCCAGGAAGCCCGGGGGGCCCTCGATGTTCGACCAGAGGTCACCGGGAAGGTAGGTGTGGCCGACCCGCAGCTCCCTGCCGCCGAGCCAGCGCTCCAGCTGGCCGATGCGGCGGACCCCGATGGGGCCCGACTCCAGGAACGCCCCCATCGCGCTGGAGGCCGTCGGCTCGGGGGCCCCGGTCGACGGGGGTTCGAGGGCGTGGGCCGGTGAGGACAGCACGACCGAACCCGAGGCGAGGAGTCCCGCGGTGAACACCCCCCACCACGTTCTCGACATTTTCCGTCTTCCGTTGGTCATGACCACTCCTTCTCGTCCCGCGCCACTTGATGAGCCGTCAATCCGATGTTCCGAAAGTATTCCTAATAAGCCGACCGTGAACGCGCGACGATCTGATCTGTAGTCCATTGGATGAACGCATCGCCCACTTGGGGCACAGGGGACGTAGGCATGCCGCGCCTTCGCTCCGACCTCACGGAAAGAGCACGTCGAAGAGCGCATGACGAAGGGCCGGACCCGGCAGGCATGCTGCATGCCCTTTCAGGTCCGGCCCTCGGATCACGCCCCGGTCAGGGGGCGCGGGCGGTGAAGGTCGCCGCCCGGCGGATCAGCGCGGCCAGATCGGCGTCCTGACCAGCCGTTCCCATTCGTGATCAGGGACTCCCGGCACCGTGCGGCCCGCAAGGGACCACCGCTGTGCCAGCGAGGAGTAGAGAGGGAACGGCCCTCGGTCGACGGGTGGCGGGTCCACGACATGACGGCTCTTCGGAATGAAGGCCAGCCGCTCCCATTTTCCGGGTTCGGGCGCCATCTTTCCCTCCCATCCGTGTGGTTCCCGCATCATTCCACAGCCCCCGCAGGAGAGTGATTCGATCGACCGGTGTCGCGTGGCGAACCTGTGTACGACGGGAATTGCTCTACTGTGCGGGTCCGCGTTTCCGTTCTCTCCACTCCCTTTCCTGCGGAAACCCCTGTCAGGGAGCGAGCTTGAGCGCCAGCTCGTCCGGGTCGGTCGCCGGCGCGTCACAGGTGAAGTGCCGGCAGACGTAGGCGGCCGCTCCGCCGTTCACCAGCGGGCGGTCCTTGAGCAACGGGAACTCCTCGCCGTCCGGGGTGCCGAAGGCGACGACCGCGCCGGGCGCGGGTGCCAGCAGGGCGGTACGGTGCAGGGCGCGGGCCGACTGGTCCCCGGCGGGGCCGACGACCGCGATCTCACGCGGCCCGTCGAGCAGGGCCTCCGCCGTGGCCAGCCCCCAGCCGATGAACCGGGGAGCGCGCGGCCCCAGGGCCCGGACCACGCCGAGGGCCCCTTCGGCAGCCGCCCGGTGGGCCTCCGATCCGGTGTGCGCGGCGTACGAGAGCAGCGCGCCCGCCGCCGCCGTCCAGCCGGACGGGGTCGCGTTGTCGGTGGGGTCCTGCGGCCGGCGGATCAGGGGTTCCGCGTCGTGGGCCGTGTCGTACAGCGCCCCGCCCTCGGCGACGAACTGGTCGAGCACGATGTCCAGGAGGAAACCGGCGAACTCCAGCCACACGCCCTCGCCGGTGACACCGGCGAGCGTGAGGAAACCCTCGGCGACGTCCGCGTAGTCCTCGAGCACCCCGGCGTTGGAGCCGGTCCGGCCGTCCTTGGAGGTCCGGGAGAGCCGCGCGCCCTCCCCCATGTGGACGCGGACGAGCAGGTCGGCGGCCTCGGTGGCGCGCTCGACCAGGTCGGGGCGGTCGAAGAAGGCGCCGGTCTCGGCGAGGGCGGCGACGGCGAGGCCGTTCCAGGCGGCGACCACCTTGTCGTCACGGCCGGGCCGGGGCCGCCGCGCGCGGGCGGCGAGGAGCCGCTCCCTCACCGAGGCGATCCGGTCGGCGTCGACCGGTCCTGCGTCCTGCGGGAGCCGGAGGACGGAGGCGCCCTCCTCGAAGGTGCCCTCCTCGGTCACGCCGAAGTACCGGGCGGCGAAGCGGGCGTCCTCCTCGCCCAATGCCTCGGTCAGTTGCGCCGGGGTCCAGACGTAGTACGCGCCCTCGACGTGCCGCCCGGTGCCGTCGTCGGAGTCGGCGTCGAGCGCCGAGGCGAACCCGCCCTCGGCGGTGCGCAGTTCACGGACCATGAAGTCGGCCGTCTCCAGCGCGACCCGCCGCGCCAGATCGTCCCCGGTGGCCCGCCACAGATGCGCGTACACCCGGCAGAGCAGGGCATTGTCGTACAACATCTTCTCGAAGTGGGGCACCACCCAGTCGCGGTCCACGGAGTAGCGGGCGAAGCCGCCGCCGAGCTGGTCGTAGATGCCGCCGCGGGCCATCGCCGCGCAGGTGTCGGCGGCCATCTGCAGGGCGCCCTCGGCACCCGTACGGGCGTGGTGGCGCAGCAGGAACTCCAGCACCATCGACGGCGGGAACTTGGGCGCGCCGCCGAAGCCGGCGCTGCGGGAGTCGTAGTCGCGCGTGAGGCCGAGCAGCGCCTGGGCCAGCTCCGCCTCCCCGGGGACGCCGTCGCCGCCGTAGGCGAGGGAGCGGGACGAGAGGTCCTTGACGATCGTGCCGGCGACCTCGCCGACCTCGTCCCGGCGCTCGGTCCAGGCACGGGAGACTCCGTCGAGGACGTCACCGAAGGAGGGCATGCCGTGGCGGGGCTCCGGCGGGAAGTACGTGCCGAAGTAGAAGGGCTCCGCGTCCGGGGTGAGGAAGACGGTCATGGGCCAGCCACCGTGCCCGGTCGCCGCCTGCACGGCCTCCATGTAGACGGCGTCGACGTCGGGCCGCTCCTCGCGGTCGACCTTGACGGCGACGAAGTGCTCGTTGATCCGCGCGGCGGTGGCGTCGTCCTCGAAGGACTCGTGCGCCATCACGTGACACCAGTGGCAGCTGCTGTAGCCGACGCTGAGCAGTACGGGGAGATCGCGGCGGCGTGCCTCCTCGAAGGCCTCGGCCGACCACGGCCACCAGTCGACCGGGTTGTCGGCGTGCTGGAGGAGGTACGGGGACGTCTCATGGGCCAGTCTGTTCGGCATGCTCCCATCCTCGCGCACCCGGCTGGGCGTCGCCCGTACGCCACGGGTGCCGGTACGACGGAGCGGCCCCGCCCTTCGCAGTGGAGCTGCGAGGGGGCGGGGCCGCTCAGCGATGAGGCTGACGTCAGCTGACGTCGGTGTTGCCGTTGTCGGCCAGGAGGTCGACGAGGTCCGACAGCGGGTTGTTCTGCTGCTGCTCGACCGAGTTCTGGACGCAGGTCATGTTCTGCTTCGGGCTCAGAACGTCGTCCACGTTGACGGCAACGATGTTGACGATCGGAACCTGCGCCGTGATGTCCTGGACATCGAAGCAGTGCAGGACGCCACCGTTGATGAGGCCGAAGTTCGGGCTCATGTAGCCACCGGTGGAGGTGCTGCCGATGGCCTGCTTCGACGTGTTGCCGATGACGTTGGTGTTGTTGCCGTCATCGGCCGCCGCAGACGCCGTGGCGGCCGACATGCCGACGACGGAGGCCGCAACTGCCGCGGTGGCGAGAACCTTCTTGATCACGAGATTTCCTTCTTGAGCTGGAGGGCCCTGGATTGCTCCGTTACCGAAGCGTCCTGATCAACTGCCGCGGAGTGGATTGGTTCCGGCCGATCACCCTGATGCGCTATTCAGCAGATGAACGCCATCGGACGTGATCTCGAAGGGCACGCGTTCGGTAGGGCCCGGACCCCTGCGGGACCGGGGGAAACACCGGTCGACCGCTCCCGCTCTCCCGTGCCGCCGCGCCTCTCGCGGGACGTGTGTTCGGCGCCGGGCACGCGAACGCCCTCCCTCTCCGCCGGCGGCGCGTGCGGAGACGGAGGGCGCGGCCGTCACTTTCCGGGGGCTCCGGCGGACGCCGGGGCGTCCGGGGTGTCGGCGGGCGAGGACTCCTCGAAGGAGACCTTGCCCATGTGGCGGTTCATCGACTTCATCAGCATCCAGACCGCGAGGGCCATCACGGCGAAGACGACGAACCCGAGGACCCCGGGGGTCACCTTGTTCTTGTCCAGCTCCTCGGCGGCGAAGGGGACAAGCTGGGTCAGTGCGAGGTGTGCGCTCATGTCAGGCATTGTCCCGGATGCCTGCGAAGAGATCTTCCTCGGGGAGGGAGGTCGGCACCAGCGACTTGCTGAGCTCGTACTCCTCCGTCGGCCAGACCTCCTTCTGGATCTCCATCGGGACCCGGAACCAGCCGCCGTCGGGGTCGATCTGGGTGGCGTGGGCGATCAGGGCCTTGTCGCGGGTCTCGAAGAAGTCGGCGCAGGGCACGAAGGTGGTGAGCGTGCGTTCCTTGCGCTCGAACTCCTTCCAGCGCTCCAGCCACTCCCCGTAGGGGGACTCCAGGCCCCGGTCGAGGAGCGCCTGGTGCAGGGCCTCGGTGCGGGGGCGGTTGAAGCCCTGGTTGTAGTAGAGCTTCAGCGGCTGCCAGACCGGGCCGAACTCGGCCTCCGGGTACGTCTCCGCGTCGGCCGCGCCGTCGAAGGCCACCATCGTGATCTTGTGGGTCATGATGTGGTCGGGGTGCGGGTAGCCGCCGTTCTCGTCGTAGGTCGTGACGACCTGCGGACGGAAGGAGCGGATCTTGCGGACGAGCGCGCCGGCCGCGTGGTCCACGTCCTCCAGGGCGAAGCAGCCCTCGGGGAGCGGGGGCAGCGGGTCGCCCTCGGGGAGGCCGGAGTCGACGAAGCCGAGCCACTCCTGCTTCACGCCCAGGATCTCGCGGGCCTCGTCCATCTCCTTGCGGCGCACCTCGTGGATGTTCGCCTCGATGTAGGGGTCACCCTGAAGGCGGGGGTTGAGGACCGAGCCGCGCTCGCCGCCCGTGCACGTCACGACCAGGACGTCCACCCCCTCGGACACGTACTTGGCCATGGTCGCCGCGCCCTTGCTCGACTCGTCGTCGGGGTGCGCGTGAACGGCCATCAGTCGCAGCTGCTCAGTCAAGACTCGATCCTCAGTGATTCGACAAGAAGGCAGGTCTCTATAGTGACGGAATCGGGGGGCCGAAAATTCCGGGACCCCGGCATCGAGAGGATCAGGCATGAGCGCGGCGCGGGAGCAGCTGCCCGAGGGGCGCTACGGGCGCTCCGCGGACGAGCGGGCCGATCGCCGGCTCAAGGCCGTCGGAGCCGTGCTCGGTGTCCTCTTCCTCGCCCTGATGGGCTGGTTCGGCTGGCATTACGTGGTCGACAGCAGGATCAGCGCCGAGATGATCAAGTTCGACGTGGTGAGCGACACCGAGGTGCGGGTGCACCTGGAGATCCGCAAGGACGAGGGTGTCACCGGCGTCTGCACGCTCCGCTCGCGCAGCGAGGACGGGACCGAGGTGGCCCGGAAGGACGTCCGGATCGACGACCCCGCCGCCCGTGTGGACGACCTGTTCTCGCTGCGTACGACGGCCCGCGCGACGAGCGCGGAGCTGGTGGGGTGTACGGCCCGGTAGCAGGGGGTAGGGAGCGGAGGACGAGCCCCGGCGGGTCACGGGTGTGACCAGGGCGGACGCCACCCCGTGGTTTATGTCCTCCCGCTTTTCGCCACTCATTGTTAGGCTCGTGGTTTCGCCCGCCCGGGAAGCGCATGCTGTCCGTGTAGGGCGATGCTTTGTATTCCCAGTACCTACGAGGAGCACCTGTGACCCAGACCAGCGACAACGTCACCTGGCTCACCCAGGAGGCGTACAACAAGCTCAAGGACGAGCTTGAGTACCTGTCTGGTCCCGCGCGTACCGAGATCGCCGCCAAGATCGCCGCTGCGCGCGAGGAGGGCGACCTGCGCGAGAACGGCGGGTACCACGCGGCCAAGGAGGAGCAGGGCAAGCAGGAGCTCCGTGTCCGCCAGCTCACCCAGCTGCTCCAGCACGCCAAGGTCGGCGAGGCCCCGGCGGACGACGGTGTCGTCGAGCCCGGCATGGTCGTGACCATCGCCTTCGACGGCGACGAGGACGACACGATGACCTTCCTGCTCGCCTCGCGCGAGTACGCGAGCGGTGACATCGAGACGTACTCGCCGCAGTCGCCGCTGGGCGTCGGTGTCAACGGCAAGAAGGCCGGTGAGGACGCCGAGTACGAGCTGCCGAACGGCAAGAAGGCCACGGTCAAGATCCTGAGCGCGAAGCCGTACACCGGCTGACGCGCGCCGCTCGTCCGCGAAAGGGCCGGATCCCGTGGGGGTCCGGCCCTTCGTCGTGCGCGCCGTGGGGCGGCGGGGTCAGGCGGCGGCCGAGCGGTACTTCCGTACGGAGAGGGTGCGGAAGACCACGATGATCAGCAGCGACCAGAGGATCGAGGCCCAGACCGGGTGCTGCATGGGCCAGGCGTCGGACCGGACCACGCCCGGGTTGCCGAAGAGTTCGCGGGCGGCCTGGACGGTGGCGCTGAAGGGGTTCCATTCGGCGATGGGGCGGATCCAGGAGGCCATCATGCCGGGGTCGACGAAGGCGTTGGACACGAAGGTGACCGGGAACAGCCAGATCAGGCCGCCGGAGGTCGCCGCCTCGGGGGTGCGGACCGTGAGACCGATGAGGGCGCCGATCCAGGAGAAGGCGTAGCCGAGGAGGAGGAGCAGGGCGAAGGCGCCGAGGGCCTTGGGGAAGCCGTTGTGGATGCGCCAGCCGACGAGGAGGCCGACGATCGCGAGGACGACGACGGTCAGGGCGGTCTGGACGAGGTCGGCGAGGGTGCGGCCGGTGAGGACGGCGCCGCGGGCCATCGGCAGGGAGCGGAAGCGGTCGACGAGTCCCTTGTGCATGTCGTCGGCGATGCCGGCGCCCGCGCCGGCGGTGGCGAAGGTGACGGTCTGGGCGAAGATGCCGGCCATCAGGAAGTTGCGGTAGACGTCCGGGTCGGTGTTGCCGCCGACGCTCATGGAGCCGCCGAAGACGTAGCTGAAGAGGACCACGAACATCACGGGCTGGATGAGCCCGAAGATGACCATCTCTGGGATGCGGGTCATCCGGATCAGGTTGCGGCGGGTGACGACGAGGGAGTCGGCGACGGACCGGGCGATGCCGCCGCGGGGCTTTCCGGCCGTGGGGCCGCCGGTGCCCGCTCCGGTGCCGGTGAGGGTGCTCACGAGGCGGTCTCCTTCCGGTGCTTCCCGCGCTCCTCGGGGGTGCGGGTCCCTTCCTCGTCCTCGGCGCGCTCGGCGGCGTGCCCGGTGAGGGAGATGAAGACGTCGTCGAGGGTGGGGCGGCGCAGGCCGATGTCGTCGATCCCGACGCCCACGGCGTCCAGGTCGCGGATGACCTCGGCGAGCAGCTTGGCGCCGCCGGTGACGGGGACGGTGAGCTTGCGGGTGTGCTCCTCGACGGAGACCTCGCCGGGGGTGCCGGTGCCGGTGGTGCCGTACCGGGCGAGGACCTCGCGGGCGGTGCCGGTCATCTCCGGCCGCTGGACGACGACCTCGACGCGCTCGCCGCCGGTGCGGGCCTTGAGCTGGTCGGAGGTGCCTCGGGCGATGACCTTGCCGTGGTCGACGACGCAGATGGCGTGGGCGAGGTGGTCGGCCTCCTCCAGGTACTGGGTGGTGAGGAGGAGGGTGGTGCCGCCGGCGACGAGTTCCTTGATGACCTCCCAGAGCGCCTGCCGGTTGCGCGGGTCGAGGCCGGTGGTGGGCTCGTCCATGAACATGACGGGCGGGGAGACGACGAGGGCGGCGGCGAGGTCGAGGCGGCGGCGCATGCCGCCGGAGTAGGTCTTGGCGGGCCGGTCGGCGGCGTCGGCGAGGCCGAAGCGGTGGAGGAGTTCGTCGGCCCGGTCCTTCGCCGTCCTCGCCTTCAGCTGGTACAGCCGGCCGACCATCTGGAGGTTCTCCCGGCCGGTGAGGTACTCGTCGACGGCGGCGAACTGGCCGGAGAGGCCGATGGAGCGGCGGACCTGGTCGGGGTGCTTCAGGACGTCGATCCCGGCGA
Source organism: Streptomyces sp. NPDC012827 (assembly GCF_042900905.1). Classification (NCBI taxonomy): domain Bacteria; kingdom Bacillati; phylum Actinomycetota; class Actinomycetes; order Kitasatosporales; family Streptomycetaceae; genus Streptomyces; species Streptomyces sp. NPDC012827. The sequence continues at coordinate 729,334 of NZ_JBIBBY010000001.1, forward strand.
CGGAGGCCCGGCCGCTGTCGGGTCTCAGGAGGGTGGTGAGGACCCGTACCGTGGTCGTCTTTCCCGCGCCGTTGGGACCGAGCAGGCCCAGGACCGTGCCTTCCGGCACGTCGAGGTCCACGCCGTCCAGTGCTCGTACGTCGCCGAAGGTCTTCGCCAGACCCTCGGCGTGGATCGCGCCTGGCATGTGAGTTCTCCCGGGGAGATTTCGGGCGTTTCCGTCCGATCGTAGGATCGCCGGGCGCACCGCGCCCGGCGGTGCCGTGACCGCCCTCACATGGTGACGCGATACATCGCGACAGGCAAGCGGTTTGACGACGGCGCGCCGTCCGGCCGCCGGGGTCAGACGAGGACGGTGTAGCCCGCCTGGCGCAGGGCGTCCTCGACCTCGCGGCAGTGCTCCGGTCCCTTCGTCTCCAGGTGCAGCCCCACCTCCGCCTCCGTGAGGCCGAGGCGCGGATCGGTCCGTACGTGACTCACGTCGAGCACGTTCGCGTCGACCACCGTCAGCACGGCGAGCAGCGTGGCGAGCGCCCCCGGCCGGTCGGTCACCCGCAGCCGCAGGCTCAGGTAGCGGCCCCCGGCGGCCATGCCGTGCCGCAGGATCCGCTGGAGCAGCAGCGGGTCCACGTTGCCGCCGGAGAGGACCGCCACCACCGGTCCCCGGAAGTCCTCCGGCGCGGTGAGCAGGGCCGCCACCGGGCTCGCGCCGGCCGGTTCGACCACCAGCTTCGCCCGCTCCAGGCAGAGCAGCAGCGCCGAGGAGAGCGCGTCCTCGGAAACCGTGCGGACCTCGTCCACGTACTCCCTGACCAGGTCGAACGGTACGTCGCCGGGGCGTCCCACCTTGATGCCGTCGGCCATCGTGACGGGCGACTCGACCGCCACGGGATGGCCGGCCGCGAGCGAGGGCGGGTACGCGGCCGCGCCCTCCGCCTGCACCCCGACGATCCGCACGTCCGGGCGGAGCGATTTCACCGCGAGTCCGATGCCGGCCGCGAGACCGCCGCCGCCGACGCCGACCAGGATCGTCCGCACCTCCGGGCACTGTTCCAGGATCTCCAGGCCGACCGTCCCCTGCCCGGCGATGACGTCCCGGTGGTCGAAGGGGTGGATGAAGACCGCGCCGGTCTCCCGCGCGTACTCCTCCGCCGCCGCCAGCGTCTCGTCCACGACGTGGCCGTGCAGCCGCACCTCGGCGCCGTACTCGCGCGTCGCCGCGACCTTCGGCAGCGGCGCCCCCACCGGCATGAAGACCGTCGCGTGCACCCCGAGCAGGTTCGAGGCCAGGGCGACGCCCTGCGCGTGGTTGCCGGCCGAGGCGGCGACGACCCCGGCCGCCCGCTCCTCGGGCCGCAGCCCCGCGATCCGTACGTACGCGCCGCGCAGCTTGAAGGAGCCGGTCCGCTGGAGGTTCTCGCACTTGAGCTGTACGGGCGCCCCCACCAGGGACGACAGGTGGCGGCTGCCCTCCATGGCGGTGACCCGGGCCACCCCCGACAGCATCTTCTGCGCCCCCCGCACGTCGTCGAGCATCAGATGGTGCAAGGGGTACGGCGTACGGAAGGTCATGACAGCAAGTCTCGCAGCTCACCGCTCGCCCGGCCGCCCGGCGAACGGCGGGGAGTGCGGGCCCGTACCGGGTTTGCGCACGGCCGGTACGGACCCCCGGTCGTCCGCGTACTCTTTCCCCCACCACCCGACCACCCCCGCACGAGAGAGCCCCCAGCCATGCCCACATCTCAGGACATGACGACTGAGCTTGACCCCGGTCTCCTCGATGCCCTCCAGCACCAGGTGGCCGTCTTCGCCCGCCGGGCCGAGCAGACCCGGCTCGGCGGCACGGGCCAGCTCCGCAACTCCATGGACCGCGCCGCCTATCTCCTCCTCAACCGGCTCGACCAGGAAGGTCCCATGGGCGTCAAGGCGCTCGCGGCGGGCATGGGCATCGACTCCTCCACGGTGACCCGCCAGGTCGCGCCCCTGGTCGACACCGGGCTGGTCAAGCGGACCTCGCACCCGGAGGACGGGCGCGCGGTCGTCCTCCAGCTCTCCCCGCGCGGGCTTGCCCGCCTGGAGGAGGTCCGGTCCTCCCGCCGGCAGCTGATGGCCGAGGTCACCGAAGGCTGGACGGAGGCCGAACGCGAGTCCTTCTGCACGCTCCTCACCCGCTTCAACACCGCGCTCTCCGCCCGCCAGTCGGGGCACGGCGGTCCGGCCGGCGGCCCCGCCGGAAGCGAGTCGGTGCCGACCTCTTGACCGGGCCCGCCCTGTGACCCCTCCATGAGGACATGGCGGAGCGGCGGAACCCGCGGAGCGGTCGACGGGCCGGGCACGCCCCGGACTTCGAGGCGTTCGTGGCCGGGGCGGCCGGCCGGCTGCTGCACGCGGCGACCTTCCTGACCGCCGAGCCCCTGGAGGACAACCCGCGCGCTCGGGCCCTCCTCACCGCCGCCCTCGCACATACGTACGCGGTGGGGGACCGGCTGCGCGACGAGGACCCGTACGACCGCGCCCGCCGCGACCTCGCCGCCCGCTTCGCCCGCCGCACCCGGCGCCGCCGCACCGGCCGGGGCGGGGTGCTCGCCCCGCTCACGCGCCAGGAGCGGCTCGTCGTCGTCCTGCGGCTGTACGAGGGGGTCGCGGAGGAGCAGGCGGCGGCGCTGCTCGGCCTCTCCGAGGCGCGTGTCCGGGCGGTGTGCGCCCGCGCGGTCGCGGCCCTGCGGGACGCCGCCGGCCCCGCCCCCGCTCCCGGGGGGCGCCGCGCGAGCCGCCACGAGGACCGGGAGGCGGCGGTCAGGCGGCTGCTCGAGACCCCCCGCCCGCCCGTTCCCGCCGGGCTCGCCGGCCGCGCCGCCGAGCGCGGCGCCCGCCTGGCCCGCCGACGGCGGGCCGCCCGCTGCCTGCTGGGGACCCTCGGCGCGCTCGCCGTCCTCGTCTTCCTCGTATGGGCCTCGGCGGCCCGCCCGTGGGAGGCGCCTCCGGCGGAGACGACGCCGGTCTTCGAGGAGTGGTAGTCCACCGGCGCCGCCCGCCACGGCCTAGCCTGGAAGGGACGGCATGCGCACCCGTGCCGAGGAGGCTGTCATGACCAGGAAAGTCGCCGACTGCCGCAGGACGCCGAGCGTCATGAACTGCACCCTCACCATCAGCGGTGAGGAGGAGGAAGTCGTCCGGGCCGCCGCCGAGCACGCGGTCTCCGTCCACGGACATCCCGATTCGCTGGAGCTGCGCGCGGAGATCCGGGCGAGCCTGGAGGACGAGAGGACACCCGTGTGAGGAGACCCCGGCCCGACGCCGCCGGGCGCCCCTCCGAGGGGGCGCCCGGCGGCCGCGCGTACCGGGGGACCTAGGCCGTGTCTTTCGGATCTTGCCGGGCTCGCGGCCTGATCCAGAAGACACGACCTAGCCGAGCGCCTCGCGCAGGTCCGCGAGCAGGTCGTCGGCGTTCTCGATGCCGACCGAGAGGCGGACCAGGTCGGCCGGGACCTCCAGGGCCGAGCCCGCGACGCTGGCGTGCGTCATCCGGCCGGGGTGCTCGATCAGCGACTCGACGCCGCCGAGGGACTCGCCGAGGGTGAACAGCTTGGCGCGGTTGCAGACCTCGACCGCCGCCTGCTCGCCGCCCCGCACCCGGAACGACACCATGCCGCCGAAGGACCGCATCTGCTTCGCGGCGATCTCGTGGCCGGGGTGGTCCGGGAGGCCCGGGTAGAGGACCTGCGTGACCTCGGGGTGGCGGGTGAGCATGTCCGCGATTTTGGTGGCGTTCTCGCCGTGCCGGTCCATGCGCACCGCGAGCGTCTTGATGCCGCGCAGCACGATCCACGAGTCGAACGGACCGGCGACCGCGCCCATCGCGTTCTGGTGGTAGGCGAGCTCCTCGCCGAGCGCCTCGTCGGCCGTGACCAGGGCGCCGCCGACCACGTCGGAGTGACCGCCCATGTACTTGGTCAGCGAGTGCACCACCACGTCGGCGCCGAGCGCCAGCGGCTGCTGGAGGTACGGCGAGGCGAAGGTGTTGTCGACCACCAGCTTCACCCCGGCGTGCCGGGCCACGCCCGCGACGGCCTCGATGTCGGTGATGCCGAGCAGCGGGTTCGAGGGGGTCTCGACCCAGATGAGCTTCGTCCGCTCGTTGACGGCCTCGCGCACCGAGGCGATGTCGGAGGTGTTCGCCACCGAGAAGTCCACGCCCCAGCGCTCCACCACCTTCGCGAAGAGACGGAAGGTGCCGCCGTAGGCGTCGTTCGGGATGACGACGTGGTCGCCCGGCGCGAGCAGCGCGCGCAGCAGGCAGTCCTCGGCGGCCAGGCCCGAGGCGAAGGCGAGACCGCGCCGGCCGCCCTCCAGGGCCGCCAGGTTCTCCTCCAGGGCGGTACGGGTGGGGTTGGCGCTGCGGCTGTACTCGTAACCGCCGCGCAGACCGCCCACACCGTCCTGCTTGTAGGTGGAGACCTGGTAGATGGGCGGGACGACCGCGCCGGTCAGCGGGTCGGCGGTGTTGCCCGCGTGGATCGCGCGGGTCTCGAAGCTCTGGTGGCTGTGCTGGTGGCTCATGGTCAGGAGCGTAGTGCCGTGTGCACGCCGCCGCCTCGTTCGTCTCAGCGGGTGTCCTGGACAATGGACACATGGACATTCTCTGGTTCCTGATCGCGCTCGGGCTGCTGTTCGGCGTCCTCGGCCCCTACCTGCTCCGCCGGCGCGGGGGCGGGATCCGGCTGGCCGCACCGGGCTCGCCCGACGCGGCGGACCCGGAGGCGTACGGCTTCGTCCGGCAGGAGGAGCAGGACGTGCGGCTGCCGGGGCCGGACGCCGATCTCCTCGACGTGCTCGACGTCGTCAGGGCCACGCAGGACTGGCGGGCCGCCTCCCAGCTCCTCGCCGGTACGCCGAAGGAGGGCGAGGTGCGCTGGCAGCGCGTCCAGGCCTTCGCGGGCGCGGCCTGTCTGGAGCTCCAGGAGCGGCCGGGCGCGGGCGGGGCGTGGTTGCGGGCGTGGCGGGCGGAGGCGCCGAAGGACGCGGGCGGCGCGGCGGTGCACGCGGAGTTCCTGGTGCAGCAGGCGTGGCGTTCCTCGGCGGTGGGCAGCGACGAGTTCCGGATCATCCTGGAGGAGGCGCGGAAGGTCACCGAGGAGGCGGCGCTGCTGGCTCCGGGCGACCCCGTCCCGTACATCACGCAACTGGCGGTGGCGCGCGGTCTCGGCTACAGCCACGAGCAGTTCGACCAGGTGTGGGCGGAGGTCATCGACCGGGCACCGCAGCACATGGGGGCGCATCTGGCGGCGCTGCACTACTGGTGCGAGAAGTGGCACGGTTCGCGGGAGGAGGCGGACCACTTCGCGACGACGGCCGCGGCGCGGGCCCCGCGCGGCTCGCTGCTCGCCGCGCTGCCGCTGTTCGCGGTCTTCGAGCACGTCCCGGACGTGGTGCTGGTGCGGGACTTCTTCCGTACGGCGGTGGTGTCGAAGGCGCTCGACGGCGCGCTGTACGCGGTGCACTCCGCCCGCCCCGACGACCCGATGCTGGCGCACGTGCGGCACCTGCTGGTGTGGTTCCTGGTGCGGGGCGAGCGCTGGGCCGAGGCGATGCACCAGCTGGTGCGGGTGGACGGTCACGTGGGCGCGGTGCCGTGGACGCTGAGCGCGGACCCGGCGGCGGAGTACACGGTCCACCGGAACATGGCGGTGGCGGGGTACGAGGCGAACGGCGGCAGCCCGATGACGCTGCGGCACTAGGCCGTGTCCGTGACGTCGCGCCCGGGGAATCCGGCCGGCGTCCCGGACGTTGTGAGGAGGCCGACCGTCGAGGAGAGATGCAGCATGTTCCTGTCCCGCACCCCCGTCCTGCCCACCCCCGAGCAGGCGCTGCGCGGCCGCCCGGAGCCCGAGTTCTCCGTCCCCGAGCGCCACACCGTCCTCGGCACGCCGCTGCTGGGCCCGTACCCGGAGGGCTTGGAGGTCGCCGACTTCGGCCTGGGCTGTTTCTGGGGCGCCGAGCGGAAGTTCTGGCAGACCGAGGGCGTCTGGACGACGGTCGTCGGCTACCAGGGCGGCTACACGCCGAACCCGGTGTACGAGGAGGTCTGCTCGGGCCTCACCGGCCACACGGAGGTCGTCCGCGTGGTCTTCGACCCGTCGAAGGTGTCGTACGCGGACCTCCTGAAGGTCTTCTGGGAGTCCCACGACCCGACGCAGGGCTTCCGCCAGGGCAACGACGTGGGCACGCAGTACCGCTCGGCCGTTTACACCCACTCCCCCGCGCAGGCGGAGACCGCCGAGGCCTCCCGCGCCGCCTACCAGAAGGTCCTGACGGCCGCGGGCCACGCGGAGATCACCACGCAGGTCCTGCCGGCCGCCGAGCGGCCGTTCTACCCGGCGGAGGGGTACCACCAGCAGTACCTGGACAAGAATCCGGGCGGCTACTGCGGCATCGGCGGCACGGGCGTCTCCTGCCCGGTCGGCGTGACGGGGACCGAGGGCTGACGCTGCGTCAGTTCCGGGTCGCCGCCGCGCGCAGCAGGGCCGCGGTGGTGGCCGGGTCGTAGTCCTCGGCGACGCCGTCGACGATCAGGATGTCCCCGGGGATGTGGCGGGTGCGCAGCGGGACGAGGGCCTGGTAGGCCTCGGAGTCGTACCAGGCGCGGGCGTCCTCGTACGTCGGGAAGCCGACGAGCACGAGGGCGCCGGGCCACTCGCCCTCGCGGACCTCGCGGCGGGTGGCGCCGTGGACGAGGAAGCGGCCGCCGAAGGGGTCCAGGGTGGCCTGGATGCGCTCCATGTAGGTGAGGACCTCCTCGTGGGGCTCACCGGACGGCTGCAGGTTCGCTATCGCGTATGCGGTCATGGCACGAGCATGCCGGGGCACGGCCTCCGGGGTCGATTACCCCGGAGGTCATGCCCCGGCGGTCGTGCCGGACGGACGCCCCGCGGGGCCGCCGGATGGACGGACGCCCCGCGGGACTGCCTCAGATGGTCGACGTGTCGATGACGAAGCGGTAGCGCACGTCGCTCGCGAGGACCCGCTCGTAGGCCTCGTTGATCCGGTCGGCGGGGATCACCTCGATCTCGGCGCCCAGGCCGTGCGCGGCGCAGAAGTCGAGCATCTCCTGGGTCTCGGCGATGGAGCCGATCATCGATCCGGCCAGGGTGCGGCGGCCGTTGATGAGGGAGAAGAGGTTGAGCGAGACGGGCTCCTCGGGGGCGCCGACGTTCACCAGGGCCCCGTCGGTCTTCACCAGGCTCAGGTAGGCGCTCAGGTCGAGCGGCGCGGAGACGGTGGAGACGACGAGGTCGAAGGTGCCGGCGAGCGTCTCGAAGGTGGCCGGGTCGGCGGTGGCGTAGTAGTGGTCGGCGCCGAGCCGCAGACCGTCCTCCCGCTTCTTGAGCGACTGGCTGAGGACGGTCACCTCGGCGCCGAGCGCGTGGGCGATCTTGACGCCCATGTGGCCGAGGCCGCCGAGGCCGACGATCGCGACCTTCTTGCCGGGTCCCGCCTTCCAGTGCACGAGCGGCGAGTAGAGGGTGATGCCGGCGCAGAGCAGCGGGGCGGCCTCGTCCAGTGCGATGCCCTCGGGGATGCGCAGGGTGTAGTTCTCGTCCACCACGACGTGGGTGGAGTAGCCGCCGTAGGTGGGCTCGCCGTCCTTGCCGTGGTCGTTGTACGTGCCGGTGACGCCGCGCTCGCAGTACTGCTCCAGGCCCCGCAGGCAGTGGTCGCAGGTGCGGCAGGAGTCGACGAAGCAGCCGACGCCGACCCGGTCGCCGACCCGGAACTTCGTGACGCCGGACCCGGTCTCGGCGACGACGCCGGCGATCTCGTGGCCGGGGACCATCGGGAAGATGCCCTCGCCCCAGCCGTCGCGGGCCTGGTGGATGTCGGAGTGGCAGATGCCGGCGTACTTGATCTCGATGAGGACGTCGTGCTCGCCGACGGCCCGGCGCGGCACGGTCGTGCGCTCCAGGGGGGCGTGGGCGGCAGGGGCGGCGTAAGCGGGAACGTGCGTGGTCATGGGGACGAGCCTGCCGGGGTCGTACGCCGTCACCCAGCCCTCTGTTCTGCCTACGACCGGCGTGCCTACCACTGGCAGGGTCAGGATCGTACGTCCGGCGGCGCGCGTGCGGCGGCGATACTTGGGACGCATGGACCTCAGTGCCGAACTCAGTGAATTCCTCCGGTCCCGGCGGGCCCGGCTGAAGCCGCAGGACGTGGGGCTGCCCGAGTTCGGGCGGCACCGGCGGGTGCCGGGGCTGCGCCGGGAGGAGCTGGCGCAGCTGGCCGGTGTGTCGGTGGCGTACTACACGCGTCTGGAGCAGGGCAACGGGCGCAACGTGTCCATGGAGGTCCTGGACTCGATCGCGCGGGCGCTGCGGCTGAGCGACACGGAGCGGGCCCATCTGACGCACCTGGCGAAGCCGACGGTGAAGAAGCGGCAGCGGGCGGCGATCGCCCGTCCGCAGCGGGTGCGGCCGGGGGTGGCGCATCTGCTGGACGCGATGACGGAGGTGCCGGCGCTGCTGCTCGGGCGGCGCCTGGACATCCTGGCGTGGAACCGGATGGCGCGGGCGGTCTTCGGTGACCTGGAGACCTGGGAGCCGCACGACCGGAACATGGCCCGGATGGTGTTCCTGGACCCCAACGCCCGGGATCTGTACGTGGAGTGGCAGTGCAAGGCCGTCGAGGTGGTGAGCGCGCTGCGGCTGTACGCGGGCTGTTATCCGGACGACCCGGAGCTGCTGGCCCTCGTCGGTGAGCTGTCGGTGCGCAGTGAGGAGTTCCGTTCGCTGTGGGCGGCGCACACGGTGACCGACAAGGGGCACGGGACGAAGATCCTGCGGCATCCGCTGGTGGGCGAGATGACGCTGTCGTACGAGTCGCTGAAGGTGGCGGGGGACGACCCGGACCTGATGCTGGTGACGTACCAGGCGGAGCCCGGCTCGGCGTCGGCGGACGCGCTGCGGCTGCTCGCGCAGTGGGGCGCGCAGGAGCCGGCGGGGGCCGCGCGGGAGTGAGGCGCGCGGGCGCGGGAACGGCGAAGGCCCCCTCCGGTGGGAGGGGGCCTTCGCCGTGGTGCGCTCGGCTGGTGGCGACGCCGGCGCCGCCACCAGCCGCCACGGGTCAGACGGCCGAGCCGGCCTTCCAGTCGGCCCAGCTCATGTTCCAGCCGTTGAGGCCGTTGTCGGGGGCGATCGTCTTGTCCTTGGAGTTCTTGACGATCACGACGTCACCGACGATGGAGCGGTCGTAGAACCAGGCGGCCATCTGGTTGGGGTCGCCGGCGCCCTTGACGTCGTTGAGGCCCACGCAGCCGTGGCTGGTGTTGGACGAGCCGAAGATTGAGTCCGGGCCCCAGTAGTTGCCGTGGATGAAGGTGCCGGAGGTGGACAGGCGCATGGCGTGCGGCACGTCCTTGATGTCGTACTCGCCCTTGCCGTCGGAGTCGGTGAAGCCGACGGTGGCGCCGTTCATCCGGGTCTCCTTGAACTTCTCGGAGATCACCATCTGACCGTTGTAGGTCGGGTTCTCCGGGGAGCCGGCGGAGATCGGGATCGTCTTGACCGTCTTGCCGTCCTGGGTGACCGTCATCGTCTTGGTGGCGACGTCGACGGTGGAGACCTGGTTGCGGCCGATCTTGAAGGTGACCGTCTTCTGCTGGACGCCGTACACGCCTTCCGCGCCCTCGACGCCGTCGAGGTTCAGCTTGAGGGTCACGGTCGAGCCCTCGGCCCAGTACTTCTCGGGCCGGAAGTCGAGGCGCTGGGAGTTGAACCAGTGGCCGACGACCTCCTGGCCGGAGCTGGAGGACACCGAGATGCCGCTCTGGACGGCCTTCTTGTCGCTGATCTCCTTGTTGAAGGTGATCGAGACCGGCATGCCGACACCGACGGTCGAGCCGGCCTCCGGGGTGAAGTTGCCGATGAAACTGTTGGCCTTGGACACCGTGGTGAAGGAGGAGTTCTCGTGCGCCTCCAGGCCCTCCGCGTCCACGGCCGTCGCCGCGATCTTGTAGACCGTCGCGCGCTCCAGCTGCTCCGTGGGCTTCCAGCTCAGTCCGTCGGCCGCTATCTCGCCCTTGACCGCCTTGCCGTCCCCGGAGGTCATGGTGACCTCGGTGAGCTTGCCCTGGGCCACGGTGACCTTGGTGTCCTTGTTGATCGACGCGTTCTGGGCACCGCTCTCCGGGGAGATGGTGATCTGCGCCTTGGAGGTCTTCTGGGCAGCCGCCTCGTCGATCTGGTCCTGAGACTGAGGGGTCGTGGGAGCGGAGGCGCCGTCCTTGTCGCCGTCGTTGCACGCCGAGAGCACCAACACGCCGCTGAGCACCGCGGCCGCGGCCGCCAGGCTCCTGCGCCGCTTGCCGTCCGTCATCACACGCTTCTCCATCGTCGCCGATTCCCTGTCAACTCTGTAAAACACGCATCACACCCCGTGCGGTTCCAAAACCGGACGGGGTGTGGGGAACGCCACTGCTCCCCGCGGAACACCACGGAGGACCATGGAACACCACTGACCGACACGCGCCCGCGCGGCCCGTGGTTCCCCCGAGCGGACCGGACGGCGGTGCCGGGGCGCGGGAAGGCCCCGGGACGCCGTCCCGGGGCCTCGCGGTCAGGACCCTGCCCGCCCGGGGGCGGGTGCGGGGTCCTCAGGGGCGGTCGGCGTCCTCGTCGTCCTCGTCGTCCCCATCTTCCTCGCCGAGGTCCCACTCCAGGGCATCGGGGTCGTAGTCGATCTCCTCGCTGCTCCAGGAGGCCTGGACCATCTCGATGCCGGGGACGTCGCGGATCAGGTCGAAGGGCTCGACGAGGTACGCGAGCGCCTCGGCACTGTCCTCCTGAACGGCGGAGCGGGCGTGGGCGCGCTCCTCCTCGGGCATGAACTCGTCGGCGTCGATCCGCCCCTCGGCGGCCTCGGTCAGCTCGGCGGGGCCGCTGATCTCCAGGACGACGTCGACACGAAGACGTACATAGCGTGCTGTCTCGGAAGTACTCATGGACCGGAGCGTAGGTCCGGGGAGGCCTCGGCTTTCCCGCGACCCGCTGTGTTCACTAGCATCGGCGCACCGCCTCTTCCTCGGTTTCCGCAAGGGGGATCGACACTCCGTGTCCACCGCTCGACGCCCACTGCTGACCGCCACCGCCGCGGGGACGCTGCTCTGCGCCCTGTGGTTCGTGCCGTCCGCCAACGCCACCGACGACCCGGGCGGGAGCGGGGTGCGGGTCGGCACCCACCACGAGAGCTCCGGGACGCAGGGCGCGCGCCTGGCGGAGACCGGGCAGCTCGACACCGTGCCGTACGTGCTGGGCGGGACCGGATTCCTGGGCGTGGGCGCCGGCTTCGTGGCGCTGGCGATGCACCGGCGCGGCCGGGCGTCCTGACCGGCGCGGCCGGGGCCGTATCCGTACGACGGAGGGCCGCCCCCGGGATCGGGGGCGGCCCTTCGCGCACGTGGGCGGGTACGGGTCCCGGCCGGTCAGGCCAGGGGGCCGGTCACGGGCTCGACGGCGGCGACGAGACGGCCCTCGCGGACGAAGGCGTCGGCGGCGGCCAGGTCGGGGGCGAGGAAGCGGTCCGGGCCGGGGCCCTGGACGCCGGCGGCGCGCAGGGCGTCGATGGCGGCCTGTGAGGCGGGCGCCGGGGTGAGGCCCTCGCGCAGTTCGATGCCGCGGGTGGCGGCGTACAGCTCGACGGCGATGACCCGGTTGAGGTTGCCGATCGCGGTGCGCAGCTTGCGGGCGGCGGACCAGCCCATGGAGACGTGGTCCTCCTGCATGGCGGAGGACGGGATGGAGTCGGCGGAGGCCGGGACGGCGAGCCGCTTCATCTCGCTGACCAGGGCGGCCTGCGTGTACTGGGCGATCATCAGGCCCGAGTCGACGCCGGCGTCCTCCGCGAGGAAGGGCGGCAGGCCGTGCGAGCGGTTCTTGTCGAGGAGCCGGTCGGTACGGCGCTCCGCGATGGAACCGAGGTCGGCGGCGGCGATGGCGAGGAAGTCCAGGACGTACGCGACGGGGGCGCCGTGGAAGTTGCCGTTGGAGCGGACCTGGCCGTCCTCCAGGACGACGGGGTTGTCGACGGCGGCGGCCAGCTCCCGCTCGGCGACGAGCCGGGCGTGGGCGAGGGTGTCGCGGCCGGCGCCGGCGACCTGCGGCGCGCAGCGGATCGAGTACGCGTCCTGGACGCGGGGGGCCTCGCCCGCCTGGAAGTGGCCGGTGAGACCGGAGCCCTTCAGGACGGCCAGCATGTTGGCGGCGGAGGCGGCCTGGCCGGGGTGGGGGCGGATGGAGTGCAGCTCGGGTTCGAGGACCTTCTCGGTGCCGAGGAGGGCTTCGAGGGAGAGGGCGGCGGTGACGTCGGCCGACTTGTAGAGGGTGTCGAGGTCGGCGAGGGCCATGATCAGCATGCCGAGCATGCCGTCGGTGCCGTTGAGGAGGGCGAGGCCCTCCTTCTCCTTCAGTTCCACGGGGGAGATGCCGTGCTCGGCGAGCAGCTCGCCGGCGGGGCGGACCGTGCCGTCGGGGCCCTCGGCGTCGCCCTCGCCCATGAGGGCGAGGGCGCAGTGGGAGAGCGGCGCGAGGTCGCCGGAGCAGCCGAGGGAACCGTACTCGTGCACGACCGGGGTGATGCCGGCGTTGAGCACGTCGGCCATGGTCCGCGCGACCTCGGGGCGGACGCCGGTGCGGCCGGAGGCGACGGTCTTCAGCCGCAGGAACATCAGGGCGCGGACGACCTCGCGCTCCACGCGCGGGCCCATGCCGGCGGCGTGCGAGCGGACGATGTTGCGCTGGAGCTGGGCGCGGAGTTCCTGGCTGATGTGCCGGGTGGCGAGCGCGCCGAATCCGGTGGAGACCCCGTAGACGGGCTCGGGCTTGGCGGCGAGCGCGTCCACGACGGCGCGGGAGGCGGCGAGCGCCTGCACGGCCTCGGGCGACAGCTCGACGCGGGCGCCGTGACGGGCGACGTCGATGACGTCCTGCGGGGTCGTGCCGGACGTGCCGAGGACGACTGTCTGCATATCCATATTCAGCACCCTACGGATTGAAGACCGACATGTCACTAGGCGATGTGTCACGGCCCGGCGGCGGTCGGGGTCCTTACCGGCGGCTCGGGGGCGAGGCGGCCCACCGGCCCGCGCGCGCCCCCGCCGCCCGCGCCCTCACGGCTGCTCGGGCGGGAGGTCGGGCGTCGGGGCGTCGCGGAAGCGGCGGCGGTCGCGGGAGGGGGACGGGGTGTCCGCGAGGCGGATGACCGTGCCGTCGCGGCCCGCCACGACCGGCTTGGCCGAGCGGGCCGCCTTGGCCCGGTACTGGGCCGCGTCCGCGAGGCGGAAGAGGCGGCGGGCGGACTTGAGCGGGCCGATGGGGTCGCCGGTGGACGCCACCCCGCAGGCCACTCCCTCGCCCAGCTCCAGCTCCGCCGCCCGTCCGCACAGTTCCTCGGCGACCGCGACCACCTCGTCCGCCGTCGGGCCGACCGTCAGCAGGCAGAACTCGTCGCCGCCGAGCCGGGCCGCCAGCGCGCCCGGGAGCCGGGCACCGCAGCGGGAGAGGACGGAGCCGAAGCGTTCGAGGAGCCGGTCGCCCACGGCGTGGCCGTGGGTGTCGTTGACCCGCTTGAGGCCGTTGAGGTCGCAGACCATCAGGCTGACGACGGAGCCGTCCGCCCGGTAGCGCTCGATGGCCTCGTCCAGACGGGTGTCGACGGCGCGCCGGTTCGCGAGGCCGGTGAGCGGGTCGGTGAAGGCGAGCTTCCGCACCTCCTCCAGCCGCTCCGCCTGCGCGATCCCGGCCGCGACGACCGCCGCGAGGACGGTGGCGAAGTCCGCGTCCGCCCTGGCGAAAGGTTTCGCCCCGGCGGGCCGGGCGACGTACAGCTCCCCCCACGCCCGGCCGTGGAGCACGATCGGCGCGACGACGCAGCTGCCCCGGCCGCGCCGCCGCAAGGCCAGGACCCGGCTGGTCGGGAGGGGGTCGTCGGCGGCCTCCACCCAGGCGTCCGGCTCACCCCCGCCCGCCCACTGCGCGTGCAGGAACTCGGTGATCTCCGGGAACTGATGGACGGGGTACGTCTCCGAGTCCGGGAACTCCTCCTCGCCCTCGGCCCGCTCCCCGGCGTTCACCAGGACCTTCAGCCGGCCGTGGTCCCGTTCCCAGACCGACAGCGCGGCGAAGGTGCCGTCGAGCCCGTCGCCCGCGCCGAGCGCCGCCGCCCGCCAGAACTCCCGCGGCGTGTGCGCGGCCGCCATGCCCTGCGCCAGTGCCACCACGGCCCGCAGCCGCCCGTCCTCACCCATTCCTCCAGCTTAGGGAGGTTTGAACCGATTTCCCCTTCGAGACGTCACGGAAAGTGACACATTCCGGTTGTCGGGAGGTCGGAAGGGGGCGGAGATCAGCGGATCATCGCACCGGTCGGTGGGGCGCGGCGGAACTCCGCCGCGAACGGGCCGAGAGGGTGTCTTGTCGATCGAACCGCGAGCCCGGCAAGATCGGCGAGACACCGCCGGGGGGCCAGGCCGCCGTCACTCCCCGGGCCACTCCGGCTTCCGCTTCTCGTTGAACGCCGCCACACCCTCCGCCCGGTCGCCCGAGAAGGCCACCGACCGCCAGGCCGCGTCCTCGACCTCCAGGCCCGCCCGCAGGTCGAGGCCGTGACCGAGCCGCATCGCCTTCTTGGCGGCCCGCAGGCCGACCGGCGAGTTCGCCGCCATCCGGCCCGCCAGTTCGAGCGCGGCCGTCCGCGCGTCCTCCGCCAGCACGTCGACCAGGCCCAGCTCGCGCGCCTCGGCGGCCTCCACCCGCCGGGCGGTGAAGACGAGTTCGGCGGCGCGCGCCGCGCCCACCCGGCGCGGCAGCAGCTGCGTACCGCCGCCGCCGGGGATGACGCCCACCGAGACCTCGGGCAGGCCGACGACGGCGGTGGCGTCGGCCACGATCACGTCGCAGGCGAGGGCCAGCTCGTAGCCGCCGCCCAGGGCGAAGCCGTGCACGGCGGCGACGGTCGGCATCGGCAGGTCGAGCACGCCCGTGTACGCGGCGCGGGCCGTCGGACGCTGGCGGACGAGTTCGGCGTCGGTGAAGGAGTTCCGCTCCTTCAGGTCGGCGCCGACGCAGAAGGCCCGGTCGTGGGAGGAGGTCAGGACGGTGACGCGGGCGGAGGTGTCGGCGGCGAGCGCCTCGCAGGCGGCGGCGAGGGAGCGGGCCATCTCGGAGGAGACCGCGTTCATCGCCTTGGGCCGGTCGAGGACGAGCTCCGCCACGTGCCCGTCCCGCCGGACCACCACGAACTCACCAAAACGCTGCTCGGACTGCTCGGACTGAGCGGACATGCTGAGGCCCTCCCGGTTAACGACGGTTCACCGGGATCCTAGGTGGGACGGCGGCTCAGGAGCCAGGGTTCGATCATGCCGAGACCGCGCACGGGGCGCTGCCACATCGGCTGGAGGGCGAAGCGGTAGGCGGCGGCCTTGCGGCCCTCCTTCGCGGCGCGGGCGGCCTCCTCCGCCGCCTCCGCCTCGGAGACGGGTGCTTCACCGGTCCTGGTCAGCTCCTCGGCGAGGGCGCTGTCGACCAGGACGGCGTCCTTCGGCGCTATCGAGGTGAGGCGGCTGGCCAGATTGACGGTGGTGCCGAAGACGTCACCCATGCGGGTCGTCACGGTGCCGAAGGCGATGCCGACGCGGAGGGCCGGCATGGTCTCGTCGTGGCTGAGGGTCTCGATGAGCCGCAGGGCGATCTCGGCGGCGATGCCGGCGTCGTCCGCCGCGTACAGCACCTCGTCGCCGAGGGTCTTGATGAGCCGGCCGCCGTGCGCGGCGACGAGGTCGGCGCAGGTGGTCTCGAAGGCCTCGACCAGTTCGCCGAGCTCGGCCTCCTCCAGGCGGCGGGTGAGCCGGGTGAAGCCGACCAGGTCCGCGAAGCCGACGGCGAGCCGGCGGTCGACCATCTCCTCGTCGTCCTGCGCCTGCACGACCCGGCCGGTGGCGGCGGCGAGCTGGCGCCGCCAGACGTAGATGAGGAACTCCTCCAGCTCGGGCAGGAGCAGCTCCACCAGGGGGTACGTGACCTCGGTGCGGGTCATGCCGGGCTCGGGCGGCTCGGTGAGGTCCTCCAGGAAGGAGTCGATCTGCCACTCCGCGAGCCGGGCGGTGGTCTGTCCGGTGGAGCGGGCCACCTGGACGGCCATCGGCTCGCTGAGCAGCCCGGCCTCGACCAGGCCGGCGAGGCGGCGCAGGGCCAGCACGTCGGCCTCGGTGAGCGCCTTGGCCTGACCGATGTCCGCGAAGCCCATCGCGCGCCAGAAGCGGGAGGCCAGTTCCATGGAGACGCCGGCGGTGCGGGCGGCCTGGAAGGGGGTGTAGCGGCGGTCGGCTCCGAGGATCAGCTGTTCCAGGCGGATGGCGAGGGGGTCGTCGGACGGCTCGGCCGTGTGGTCGACGGCGTGGTGGGGGGTGGGGTAGGTGGGCTGCTCGGGCGGCTCGGCCCCGCCGTCCGAGTTCTCGTCGTCGACGGTCACCGGCCGCCTCCTGCCCGTTCCCTGCCCACTTGCCCTGCCGATCTGTCGCCTGGATCGCGCTCCACGATACGACAGGTGTGGGCTGGCTCACGCCCGAACCGCCCCCGGCCCCCCGACCGGGCCCTTTCGAGGAGTCCCCGCCGCCGCCCAGGTCAGGCGGCGCGAGGCGTACGGAACCCGGCGCCGGAGCGGCTGCGGTACGGCCCCGGGCCGGGGGCCCGCACGCGCGCGTGCGCCCGGCCCACGGAGTCCGTGGCCCCCCGGGCGCCCCGGCGCGGGGAGCTGGCCCGGGTCCGTGCCGGGGGGCCGGGTCGCGCGTCAGGCCGTCGCGCGGACGTGGACGATGTCGCCCGCGCCGACCGCCTCCGTACCGCCGCCCTCCGTCGCCACGACGAGGCGGCCGTCGCCGTCGAGGGCGATGGCCTCGCCTTCGAGCATCCGTTCGCCGGGGAGGTCGGCGCGGACGCGGCGGCCGAGGGTGGCGCAGCCGGCGGCGTAGGCCGCCTGGAGCCCGGAGGCCTCGGGGTCGCCACCCGCCCGGACCCAGTCGCCGTACCACTGGGCGAGAGAGCGCAGGACGGCCCGCAGGAGGGTGTCGCGGTCGGTGGAGACGGCGTCGGCGAGGAGCAGGGAGCCGGCGGTGGGGACGGGGAGTTCGTCCGCACGGAGGGTGACGTTGATGCCGAGGCCGATGACGACGCCGTCGGGTCCGGCCCGCTCGGCGAGGATCCCGCCGGTCTTGCGTTCCTCGCCGCCGACGGAAACCAGGAGGTCGTTGGGCCATTTGAGGGACAGGTCGACACCGGCCGCCCGGCCGAGTCCGGCCGCGGCGGCGACACCGGTGAGGAGCGGGAGCCAGCCCCACCGCTCGGCGGGCACGTCGGGCTTGAGGAGGACGGACAGGAAGAGGCCGGAGCGGGCGGGTGCCGACCAGGTGCGGTCGAGGCGGCCGCGGCCGTGGGTCTGCTCCTCGGCGACGAGCACCGCGCCCTCGGGCAGTTCGCCGGCGCGGGCGGCGAGGTCGCTGTTGGTGGAGCCGGTGGTGGCGACCACGTCCAGCGAGGTCCAGAGCCCACCGGGGAGCACGAGCGCGCGGCGCAGGGAGGTGGCGTTCAGGGGCGGCCTGTCGAGGTCGGACCAGGGTCCGCCGGAGCCTTGGGAGGACGTCATGCAAGCCAGACTAGGTGTGGCAAAGACCGCACTGCGCGGCCGTATCGGCGCCGATACGCTACGGGTCAGTAGGCCAGCAGTAGCCCATTCGTAGTCAACGAACCCCCCGTGACCAGGCAGGGAGCCGCATCCCGATGTCCGAGCCGGCAGAGCAGTACGAGATCGACATTCACACGACCGCGGGCAAGATCGCGGACCTCAAGCGCCGTATCGACGAGGCCACCCACGCCGGCTCGGAGCGTGCCGTGGAGAAGCAGCACGCGAAGGGGAAGCTGACCGCGCGGGAGCGGATCGCGCTGCTCCTGGACGAGGGCTCCTTCGTCGAGCTGGACGAGCTGGCCCGCCACCGGTCCACCAACTTCGGTCTGGAGAACAACCGCCCGTACGGGGACGGCGTCGTCACCGGCTACGGCACGGTCGACGGCCGTCCGGTCGCCGTCTTCTCGCAGGACTTCACCGTCTTCGGCGGCGCGCTCGGCGAGACGTACGGCCAGAAGATCATCAAGGTCATGGACTTCGCCCTGAAGACGGGCTGCCCGGTCATCGGCATCAACGACTCCGGTGGCGCGCGCATCCAGGAGGGCGTGAGCGCGCTCGGCATGTACGGCGAGATCTTCCGCCGCAACACCCACGCCTCGGGCGTCATCCCGCAGATCTCGCTGATCGTCGGCCCCTGCGCGGGCGGCGCGGTGTACTCCCCCGCGATCACCGACTTCACGGTGATGGTCGACCGCACGTCGCACATGTTCATCACCGGGCCGGACGTCATCAAGACGGTCACGGGTGAGGACGTCGGCTTCGAGGAGCTGGGCGGCGCCCGTACCCACAACACCACCTCGGGCGTGGCGCACCACCTGTCGGGTGACGAGAAGGACGCCGTCGAGTACGTCAAGCAGCTGCTGTCGTACCTGCCGTCGAACAACCTGTCGGAGCCGCCCGCCTTCCCGGAGACGGCGGACACCGAGGTGAGCGACGAGGACCGCGAGCTGGACACGCTCATCCCGGACTCGGCGAACCAGCCGTACGACATGCACAAGGTCATCGAGCACGTCGTGGACGACGGCGAGTTCCTGGAGACGCAGGCGCTGTTCGCGCCGAACATCGTCACCGGCTTCGGCCGGGTCGAGGGCTTCCCGGTCGGTGTGGTCGCCAACCAGCCGATGCAGTTCGCCGGCTGTCTGGACATCAACGCCTCGGAGAAGGCGGCCCGGTTCGTCCGCACCTGCGACGCCTTCAACATCCCGGTCCTCACCTTCGTGGACGTCCCGGGCTTCCTGCCGGGCGTCGACCAGGAGTACGGCGGCATCATCCGGCGCGGCGCGAAGCTCATCTACGCGTACGCCGAGGCGACGGTCCCGCTGATCACGGTCATCACCCGGAAGGCCTTCGGCGGCGCCTACGACGTGATGGGCTCCAAGCACCTCGGCGCGGACCTCAACCTGGCGTGGCCGACGGCGCAGATCGCCGTCATGGGCGCGCAGGGCGCGGTGAACATCCTGCACCGGCGGACGATCGCGGAGGCGGACGACGTCGAGGCCACGCGGGCGCGGCTGATCCAGGAGTACGAGGACACCCTGCTCAACCCCTACACGGCGGCCGAGCGCGGGTACATCGACGCCGTGATCCTGCCGTCCGACACGCGGTCGCAGATCGTCAAGGGGCTGCGTCAGCTGCGCACCAAGCGGGAATCCCTGCCTCCGAAGAAGCACGGCAACATCCCGCTCTAGGCTCCGGGAGGACCACAGATGATCAAGGTCGTACGAGGAAATCCCACGCCGGAGGAGCTGGCCGCCGCACTGGCGGTGGTCCAGGCGCGGGCCGCCGCCGTGGCGGCGGCCGCCGAGGGCACCGGCCCCGCCGTGCCGGAGGGCTGGTCGGACCCGTCCCGTATCGCGCGTTCGGTACGGCACCGGCCCGGGCCGCGCGCCTGGGCGCGGTCCTACTGGCCCGCCTGAGCCCCGCGCCGCTCCCGGCGGTGAGCGACGGAAGGCCGGACTCCCGGGGGGGGTCCGGCCTTCCGCGTGCCCGGAGCGGGCTCACGCGCGGCGGAGGAAGAGGCCCGCGAGCACGGCTCCGGCGGCGACGATCCCGGCGTTGACGAGGACCGCGAGGCCGATGCCGTCGAGGAGGACGGGGGCGGTGACGACGACGGCGCTCATGATCGGCGTGCCCATGGTGATGCCGATCTGCTGGGTCATGGTGGCGAGGCCGGTCGCCATGCCCTGCTCCTCGTCGGGGAGGCCGGAGGTGGCGGTGACCATGAACCCGACGATCGCGAGCATGTTGCCGACGCCGCCCGCGAAGGTCGCCGCGAGGAGCAGCCACAGTCCGTCGCGGCCCTCGCCGAGGCCGTAGAGGGCGAGGGTGGCGGCGGCCTGGAGGAGACCGCCGGCGACGAGGGCGGTGCGGGCCCCGAACCGGCCGATGAAGCGGGAGGCGAGGACCCCGCCGAGGATCGTGCCGGCGCCGAGGACGCCGAAGGAGAGGCCGGCGGCGAGCGGGGAGAAGCCGAGGACGTCCTGGAGGTAGAGGGTCATGAGGAAGACCAGCGAGGTCTCGGTGACGAAGGCGACCAGTCCGGCGAGGTTGCCCCAGACGACGGTCCGGCGGCGCAGCACCCGCAGGGGGACGAGGGGGGCCGAGGCCCGCCGCTCGACCAGACCGAAGGCGGCGAGCAGAACGGCTCCGGCGGCGAGGGCGGTGAGCGCGGTGGGGTCGGTCCAGCCGTGTTCGCCGGCGACCGTCAGGCCGTAGACGAGGGCGAGGAGGCCGCCGGTG
This sequence comes from Streptomyces sp. NPDC012827, assembly GCF_042900905.1. Lineage (NCBI taxonomy): Bacteria > Bacillati > Actinomycetota > Actinomycetes > Kitasatosporales > Streptomycetaceae > Streptomyces > Streptomyces sp. NPDC012827. Next base: position 749,794 of record NZ_JBIBBY010000001.1, read on the forward strand.
ACGGTGACGGCGCCGGGGACGTCGAGGCGCGGCCGGCCGGCCGGGCGGCTCTCGCGCAGGACGGCGGGTGCGACGAGGACGACGGCGAGGGCGACGGGCACGTTGATGAAGAACGCCCAGCGCCAGGAGAGCAGGTCGGTGAGGACGCCGCCGAGGATCGCGCCGGTGGTGAAACCGGCCGACATCAGCGCTCCGTTGAGGCCGAGCGCGCGGGCGCGCAGCGGCCCCTCGGGGAAGGAGGCGGTGAGCAGGGAGAGCCCCGCGGGGGTGACGGCGGCGGTGGCGAGGCCCTGGGCGACGCGGGCGGCCATCAGCATCTCGGGGCCGGTGGCGAGACCGCCGACGAGTGAGGAGACGCCGAGCAACGCCATGCCGCCGAGGAAGACGCGGCGGCGGCCGAGGAGATCGGCGATCCGGCCGAAGAGGAGCGTGAAGCCGGCGGCGGCGAGCGCGAAGGCGGTGGCGATCCACTGGAGACCGCCGAGGCTGAAGCCGAGGCCCTGGCCGATGACGGGGAGGGCGACGTTCAGGATCGAGAAGTCGACGGCCAGCATGAACTGGGCGAGGAGGAGGACGACCAGGACGAGCCGCATGCGGCCGGTCATGCGGGTGGGTTCCGCCGGCGCGTCGGCGAGGGCGGGTGCGGTGGAGGTGGGGAGATCCAGGGCAGCCATGCGTACGACCCCTTAATGGGAAGCGAGTTCCGTTAAGATGTCCCGTACCGTAGCAGAGTCGAAGGCCTTAATGGAACAGGAGACCCGTTTGACTGAGACCCGGCCGACCTCGCCCGGCACTCAGCGCCCCGGCGGCCGCACCGCCAAGGTCCGCAGGGCCGTCCTCGACGCCACCCTCGACGCGCTCGCCGAGACCGGCTTCCACACCCTCCAGATGGACCGCGTCGCCGCCGACGCGGGCGTCGGCAAGACGACCGTCTACCGGCGCTGGGGCACTCCCGTGGGTCTGGTCACCGACCTCCTCCACGACATGGCCGAGCAGTCCCTGCCCGCCTCCGACACCGGCAGCCTGGCGGGCGACCTGCGCGCCAACGCCGCTCTCGTACGCGAGACCCTCACCGACCCCCGCATGGGCGCCGTCTTCCGCGCGGTCATCGCCGCCGCCTCCTGCGACGAGGAGTGCGCCCGCGCGCTGGCCGGCTTCTACCGGACCCGGCTCGCCGAATGGGCCCCGGTCGTCGTCCGGGGCGTCGCACGCGGCGAGGCCCCGGAGGGGACCGACCCCACGGAACTGCTGCGGGCGGTCTCGGCCCCGCTCTACTACCGCTTCGCGGTCACCGGGGAGGAGGTCACCCCCGCCGTGGCCGAACGGGCGGTGGCGGCGGCCCTGGCCGCGGCGCGGGCGGGGGTGTTCGTCGACGCGTAGTCACCCCGGACCGGGACGGCTGAGTATCCGTACTCAGGCGTTCCGGCCCTTCCCGGCCGGAGGATCGGAGCATGCTGTGGTCCGACCCCAAGAACCAGCCGCCGAAGTTCATGCGCGAGATGCAGGCCATGCTCCGCCGGGCGGGCGTGCTGCTCGCCCTGGCGATGGTCGTGGCCATGTTCGCGGTGAGCGCGCGCTAGGCGGGGGGCCGACGTGGGGCGGGGCCCGGCCCGGGCGCGGCGGACCACGGCCGGCACCACCCCGGCCCGGCCCGTGAGCGCACGTCAGGCACCCGGCCGCCCCGGCCGATTAGGCTGGGAACCATGACTGCTGAGCTTCGCCGTGTCGTCCTCGCCTCCGCCTCCCCCGCCCGGCTCGGGCTGCTCCGGCAGGCCGGGCTCGCCCCCGAGGTCATCGTGAGCGGGGTCGACGAGGACAAGGTCCAGGCCCCCACCCCGGCCGAACTCGCGCTCACGCTCGCGGAGGCGAAGGCCGCCCATGTGGCCGCCCGGCCCGAGGTGTTCGGCGCGCTCGTCATCGGCTGCGACTCGGTCCTGGAGCTGGACGGGCAGGCCCTCGGCAAGCCGGCCGACGCCGAGGAGGCCACCGCGCGCTGGAAGGCGATGCGCGGCCGGGTGGGCGTCCTCCAGACGGGTCACTGCGTGTACGACACGGCCGCCAAGCGCTTCGAGTCGGCGACGGCCTCCACCGTGGTCCGGTTCGGCGAGCCGACGGACGAGGAGATCGCGGCGTACGTGGCGAGCGGCGAACCGCTCCACGTGGCGGGCGCGTTCACCCTGGACGGGCGCTCGGCGCCGTTCATCGAGGGCATCGACGGCGACCCCGGCAACGTGATCGGCCTGTCGCTGCCGCTGCTCCGCCGGCTCCTCGCGAAGCTGGACGTACGGATCACCGACCTCTGGGCCTGAGCCTCAGGCCCCGGCCCACCGGCCCGCGGGCCCGATCCTCAGGCCCCGGCCGGCGCCGCCGGTTCCGGCCCCGTCTCCACCCCCGGACCCGGAGCCGGGCGGCTCGCCGGCACGGCCACCGCGCCCGGCTCGTGCCCACCGCCCGGCGCCTGCGGCGTCCCGGGGGTGTCGGTCTCCTTCCCGTACGCCACCAGGGTGAGGACGATCAGCCCCACCACCAGCATCAGCAGGGCGAAGGCGCCCCAGCCGATCAGGCCGACGGCGACCGCGCCGAGGAGGGCGTGCACGAGCGCGCAGCCGATGAGCAGGCCCCGGCCGAAGCGGCCGGGGCGGCGGTCACGGACGCCCGCGAGCAGGGCGACGAGGGCGCAGGCGGCGAGCGCGATCCCGGAGCCGATCCCGAGGGCCCAGGTGCCGGTGACCATGGCGTCCGGTTCGAGGCCGTCGAGGGACATGGACTGGGCCTCGACGAAACGGGCCATGACGGCGTTCAGGAGGACGATGCCGGGCGCTTCGGCGAGCAGCACCGCCGCCGTCACGAGAGCTATCGGTCTGCGGGCCACCTCGGCCACCCCCTGGATTCACCTGTTACCGCCAGTACGATCGACGACGCGAAGGCTACTGGCCGGTAAATCGCTGGACAAGGGTTCGTACGTCAACGCCCGGGCGCGGACGGTCCGGCAAAGAATCCCGCGGGCGTTCGTAGGGACCCCACAAAGAAACCCGAATGGCCACTGGCCGGGGGAACAGAGACCTGCGCCACACCTCGGAGCTACTGTCTCGTAAAGGAACCCTGCGTACCGTGGTGCGACAAGGGATTTCACGACCCCAGCACGCCTCGAATCACGCTCCGTGTGGGCAAGCTCACCACTGGGGACGGGTCGAAAGGCCGTGTCGGCAGTCCCTAAACTCAGCTTGTTTCAAGGAGGGAGCCATCGTGCGCAAGGTGCTCATCGCCAACCGTGGCGAAATCGCTGTCCGTGTCGCCCGGGCGTGCCGGGATGCCGGTATCGGCAGCGTGGCCGTGTATGCCGATCCGGACCGGGACGCTCTGCATGTCCGGGCGGCGGACGAGGCGTTCGCTCTGGGCGGTGACACTCCGGCCACCAGCTACCTGGACATGGACAAGGTGCTGCAGGCCGCGAAGGACTCCGGCGCGGACGCGGTCCACCCCGGTTACGGATTCCTCTCGGAGAACGCCGACTTCGCCCAGGCCGTGCTGGACGCCGGGCTGATCTGGATCGGCCCGCCGCCGCAGGCCATCCGGGACCTGGGCGACAAGGTCGCCGCCCGGCACATCGCCCAGCGCGCCGGCGCCCCCCTGGTCGCCGGCACCCCCGACCCCGTCTCCGGCGCCGAGGAGGTCGTCGCCTTCGCCGAGCAGCACGGCCTGCCCATCGCGATCAAGGCCGCCTTCGGCGGCGGCGGCCGCGGCCTGAAGGTCGCCCGCACCCTGGAAGAAGTCCCCGAACTCTACGACTCCGCCGTCCGCGAGGCCGTCGCCGCCTTCGGCCGCGGCGAATGCTTCGTCGAGCGCTACCTCGACAAGCCCCGCCACGTCGAGACCCAGTGCCTGGCCGACACCCACGGCAACGTCGTCGTCGTCTCCACCCGCGACTGCTCCCTCCAGCGCCGCCACCAAAAACTCGTCGAGGAAGCCCCCGCCCCCTTCCTCACCGACGAACAGAACAAGCAGCTCTACGCCGCCTCCAAGGCCATCCTGAAGGAAGCCGGCTACGTCGGCGCCGGCACCGTGGAATTCCTCGTCGGCCTCGACGGCACCATCTCCTTCCTCGAGGTCAACACCCGCCTCCAGGTCGAACACCCCGTCACCGAGGAAGTCACCGGCATCGACCTGGTCCGGGAGATGTTCCGCATCGCCGACGGCGAGCCCCTCGGCTACGACGACCCCGAGATCCGCGGCCACTCCTTCGAGTTCCGCATCAACGGCGAGGACCCCGGCCGCAACTTCCTGCCCGCCCCCGGCACCGTCACCCTCTTCGCCCCGCCCACCGGCCCCGGCGTCCGCCTCGACGCCGGCGTCGAA
>NZ_JBIBBY010000002.1:0-671026 GCF_042900905.1 Streptomyces sp. NPDC012827
GGCGCTTCCTTCGTTTCCGACTCTATCAGATCTTTCCGATCCGATTTCCTCGGTGCTTTCCGGTCCCTTTCGCTTTCGCTCCGGGCCCTTCCGGCGGTTCCGACTCTATCAGATCCTTTCGGCGTCCGATTCCCCGTCAGAAGGGGTTGTCTTTCCGGCTGTTGGGCCGTTCCGACGTCTCAAACTCTAGCGGATTTCCCCGGCGACTCATAATCGAGTCATTCGAAATGAATTTCGGCATGCCGAAAATCGTCCCGAGAGGGAGATCGTGCTGAGGTGAGGTGCCGCGTCAGCGGCGGGAGTGGCTGTCGAAGAACCGTTCCGGCTCCGTGACAACTCGGAGAACACTACGTATCCGTGCGGGGCGTGTCAACCCCCGCCTGGTGAGGTCTGCGGGGCTCTCAGTCCAGGTCCGTCAGGCGGCCGCCGGCGTCGGGCTGGGTGAGCTCCACGCGGCGGAGGAGGCGGATCAGGACGTCGCCCAGGACGCCGCGCTCCTCGGGGGTGAGGTCCTGCAGGAGGTCCTCCTCGAAGGCGGTGGCCATGCGCATGGCCTCCAGCCACTTCGAGCGTCCCTCGTCCGTCAGCTCGACGATCACGCGCACCCGGTTGTTCTCGTCGCGGTCACGGGTGACCAGGCCTTCGCCCGCCATGCGGTCGATGCGGTGGGTCATCGCGGCCGGGGTGAGCCCGAGGCGCTTGGCCAGCTCGCCCGGGCCCAGGCGGTAGGGCTCGCCGGCGAGGACCAGGGTCTTCAGGACCTCCCACTCGGCGTTGCTGATGCCGAGGTCGGCGAGCTGGCGGCCGTACGCCACGTTCATGCGGCGGTTCAGGCGGCCGAGGGCGGAGACGACCTTCTCCACCTGGGGATCAAGATCGCGGAACTCGCGCTGATAGGCGGCGATCTGCTCGTCGAGGCTCGGCTCCTGCGGAGCGGTGTCGGACATGCGGGGAGTATCCCACGGCAGTCGTTGGCGTTGAAGTCCTTCCATGTGTACAGTTAAGCATCGAACTTTAGTGTTGAAGTCTTGAGGTTTCAGGGGTACACCTCTGAACCTCCGACCGAAGTGGGTGAGTGTGACCAAGGTGAGGGGCGCCGCGATGCGCCGCATTCAGGCAGGCAGCGCGCTGAGCGCGTTCGGACTCGGCTTCACCGTGCCGTACCTCTATGTGTACGTCGCACAGGTGCGGGATCTGGGCGCGACGACGGCGGGCATCGTCCTCGCCGTCTTCGCCATGGCCGCGCTCGTCGTCCTCCCCTTCAGCGGCCGGGCCGTCGACCGGCGCGGTCCCGTGCCGGTGCTGCTCGTCGCCTCCGTGGTCGCGGCCGTGGGGGCCGTGGCCATGGGGCTCGCGTCGAGCGTGCCGGCGGCCGTGGGGGCTGCGGCGCTGCTCGGCGCCGGTACCGCCGTGCTCCAGCCGGCGCTGGCGACGATGATCGTCTGGTGCTCCTCGCCGACCGGCCGCACGCGGGCCTTCGCCCTGCAGTTCTTCCTGCAGAACCTGGGGCTCGGTGTCGGTGGACTCATCGGCGGTCAGCTCGTGGACGAGAGCCGCCCGGGCAGCTTCCTGCTGCTGTTCTCGATCGAGGCGGTGATGTTCCTCGTCCTCGCCGTGGTCGTGGGCACGGTCCGGATGCCGGGCTCCCCCGCGCTGCGCGACACCCGTCCCGCCGAGGGCGGTGCGGGCGGCGGACTGCGGACGCTCCTCGGCCACAAGGCGATGGTGCAGCTCTGCGTCCTCGGCTTCGTCCTCTTCTTCGCCTGCTACGGACAGTTCGAGTCGGGTCTCGCCGCCTACGGCACCGAGGCCGCCGGCATCCAGCCGTCGACCCTGGGCATCGCCCTGGCCGCCAACACCGCGGTCATCGTGGTGGCCCAGTTCCTGGTCCTGAAGTTCGTCGAGCGCCGCAGGCGCACCCGCGTCATCGCGGCCGTGGGACTCATCTGGACCGTGGCCTGGATCTTCGCCGGATACGCGGGGCTCGGGCACGGCAGCCAGGCCATGGCGACGGCGGCCTTCGTCTCCACGTACGCCCTCTTCGGGCTCGGTGAGGCGATGCTGTCGCCGACCGTGGCGCCGCTGGTGGCCGACCTGGCGCCGGAGGCGATGGTCGGGCAGTACAACTCGGCCTTCGCCCTGGTGAAGCAGCTGGCGCTGGCCGTCGGCCCCGCCGTGGGCGGCCCGATGGGAGCGGCCCTCCACGGCCCGTACATCGTGACCTTCATTCTCTTCTCGCTGGGCATCACCTTCCTGGCGGTCCGGCTCGGCCGGCAGCTCACGCCCGAGCAGAACCAGCCGTCGCTCGCCGCGAAGCCGTCGAAGGTGATCGCACAGCACCGGCCGGAGCGGGAGACGGCCGCGGCCTGATCCGGCCCGATCCGGAAGACACCCCTAGGCCGTGTCTTTTGGATCAGGCCGGATCAGGGAGCGGCGTCTGGCGCCGTGCATCGCAAGGCGGAGGAGGGAGTCCATGCGGAGCATCGGCGACCGACGACAACGCAGCGAGGCGCGGTGCCAGACGCCGCGAGCCCGGCAAGATCCGAAAGACACGGCCTAACCCGCGCGGGACGGAAGGGCGAATTCGCACCACACCGCTTTGCCGCCGCCCGGAGTGCGGCGGCTCCCCCAGGACGAGGCGATCGTCGCGATGATCGAGATACCGCGACCCGCCTCGTCCTCCGTTTCCGCCCGGCGGCGGCGCGGCAGGTGGTCGTCGCCGTCCGTGACCTCGATGATCAGGCGCCGGTCGGTACGGCGGAGGCGCAGCCGCATGGGCGGTGTGCCGTGCTGGAGGGAGTTCGCCACCAGCTCGCTGGTGGCGAGGACGCCGAGGTCGCGCAGTTCGACCGGGAAGCGCCAGCTCGCCAGGACACCGGAGGCGAAGGCACGCGCGCGGGGAGCGGCCTCGACACCGCCGAGGAGCTCCAGGGCCGCGTTGTGGAACAGCTCGGCGTCCGCGCCTTCGCGGGACGGGTGCTGGACCACCAGGACCGCCACGTCGTCGTCGTGCTCGGCGGTGACGCCGAGGGAGCGCAGCAGCCGGTCGCAGACGACCTGCGGGGTGCCGCTCGCCCCCGAGAGGGCCCGGGCCAGCGCGGCCACGCCCTCGTCGATGTCCTCGCGGCGGCGCTCCACCAGGCCGTCCGTGTAGAGGACGGCGGTGGAACCGGGCGGCAGGGCGATGGACCCCGAGGCGTGGAGCCAGCCGCCGGTGCCGAGCGGCGGGCCGGTCGGGTCCTCGGCGCGGCGGACGGTGCCGTCCTCGTCCCGCACGAGGATCGGGAGGTGGCCGGCCGAGGCGTAGACGAGCTTGCCCTCGTTGGGGTCGTGGACCGCGTACACGCAGGTGGCGATCTGGCTGGCGTCGATCTCGGCGGCGAGGCCGTCGAGGAGTTGCAGCACCTCGTGCGGGGGCAGGTCCAGGCGCGCGTAGGCGCGGACGGCGGTGCGGAGCTGGCCCATGACGGCGGCGGCGCGGACCCCCCGGCCCATGACGTCGCCGATGACGAGCGCGGTGCGCCCGGCGCCGAGGGTGATGACGTCGTACCAGTCGCCGCCGACGGCCGCGTCGGTGCCGCCGGGCTGGTAGGTGGCGGCGATCCGCAGGTCGTCGGGCTGCTCCAGCTCCTGCGGCAGCAGGGACCGCTGGAGGGTGACGGCGGTCTCGCGGTGGCGCCGCTCGCTGGCGCGGAGCCGCTCGGCGGCGTCGGCGTGGTCGGTGACGTCGGCGGCGTGGACGAGGACCGCGCCTCCCGTCCGCGGACTGTCGACGGGCAGGCAGGTGACCGTGTACGAGCCGCCGTCCTGGGTGCGCCGGGACTTGACCGTACGGGGCGTGCCGCTGCGGAGCACCTGGTCCATGAGCGGCAGCAGGCCGAGCTCCTCCGCCTCCGGGCAGGCGGCGGCGACGGTGGCGCCCGCCGGACGGGGCCCGAAGGCGGCCGCGTAGGCCTCGTTCACGTACGCGATGCGGTGGTCGGGGCCGTGCACGAGCGCGACGAGCCCCGGGAGCCGGCCGATGAGGTCGCGGACGGAGAACTCCTCCAGGGCGGGCACGTCGGCCCGCCCGGCGGCGCCGTCCTCGGCGGACTGCTCCGGCTGCTGACCGTACTCACCGCGGGCGGCGGGCACGGAGCGTTCGGTCCCCCGCGCCGCGCGGCGCTGCGTGCCGGGGAGCCGGGCGCTCCAACGGGTGAAGTTCACGGATCTGTATGCCTCGTGGTGTGGGTGCCGTGCGGAGTCACGCTGTGCAGGTGTGGATCCACCTATGGTCACACGTCCAGTGTGGAGGAGTGCACTGACAGTGATGTCAGGCCGACGGCTTGTCGCCGGGACCGGGCGGTGGAGAGGCGGCCAGTTCGAATTCGGCCCGGGGATGTTCCAGGGATCCGAGGGAGACGATTTCCCGTTTGAACAGGCCTGAGAGGGTCCATTCGGCCAGGACTCGGGCCTTCCGGTTGAAGGTGGGGACCCGGCTCAGGTGATAGGCGCGGTGCATCAGCCACGCCGGGTACCCCTTGAGCTTGCGCCCGTAGACGTGCGCGACGCCCTTGTGGAGGCCGAGGGAGGCGACGGAGCCGGCGTACGCGTGCGCGTACTCCTTGAGCGGCTCCCCCCGCAGGGAGGCGGCGAGGTTCCCGGCGAGGACCCGCGCCTGGCGGACGGCGTGCTGCGCGTTGGGGGCGCAGGTCGTGCCGGGTTCGCGGGCGGTGACGTCGGGGACGGCGGCGGCGTCGCCGGCGGCCCAGGCGTGTTCGACTCCGTCGACGGTGAGCCGGGCGGTGCAGCGGATGCGGCCCCGCTCGTCGAGGGGCAGGTCGGTGGCGGCGAGGACCGGCGCGGGTTTCACCCCGGCGGTCCAGACGACGGTCCGGGTGGGCAGGCGGGTGCCGTCGCTGAGGACGGCGACGCGGTTCTCGCAGGACTCGAGCCGGGTCCGCAGCCGTACGTCGACGTTCCGGCCGCGCAGCTCGCGCACGGCGTACCCGCCCATCTCCTCGCCGACCTCGGGGAGGATGCGGTCGGTGGCCTCGACGAGGACCCACTTCAGGTCCTCCGGTGTGACGTTGTGGTAGTAGCGGGCGGCATAGCGGGTCATGTCCTCCAGCTCGGCGAGCGCCTCCACGCCCGCGTAGCCGCCGCCGACGAAGACGAAGGTGAGGGCGGCGGCGCGGAGCGCGGGGTCGCGGGTGGAGGAGGCGATGTCCAGCTGCTCGAGGACGTGGTTGCGCAGACCGATGGCCTCCTCGACGGTCTTGAAGCCGATGCCGTGGTCGGCGAGGCCGGGGACCGGGAGGGTGCGGGAGACGGACCCCGGGGCGATGACCAGCTCGTCGTAGCCGAGCCGGGTGTCGCCGGTGCCCTCCTCCTCGGTGGCGAGCGTGGAGAGGGTGGCGGTCCGGGCGGCGTGGTCGACGGAGTGGACCTCGCCGATCAGGACGCGGCAGCGGGGCAGCACCCGGCGCAGGGGGACGACGACGTGGCGCGGGGAGATCGATCCGGCCGCCGCCTCGGGCAGGAACGGCTGGTACGTCATGTACGGATCGAGGGTGACCACCACGATCTCGGCGGTACCGGCTCTGAGCTCGGCACCGAGCTGCCGCTGGAGGCGCAGCGCGGTGTACATGCCGACGTAGCCACCGCCGACCACGAGAATGCGCGCAGGTTCGGTCACTGTCCCATGACGCAACGCCGACCGTGGTTTGTCCACAGGCTCGACGGATTGTGTGACCGGAGGGGTACGGAGGCGTGGGGTGGCGTGCGCCCGGCTCGCGCGGAGAACCCCGCAGGTCAGGGTGGGGGTGGCGGGCGGGGAGCGGGGTCGGAATCGGGTGAGTTCCGGTCCTTGCTCCGATCGGGGGGCGGACCGTGCGGAACTCCCCCTTCTGAATTGACTCCGACTCAACTATGTTCGTACTTCATCGGGGTTCCGGGGCTGAGCGCGTGACCGCTGCGCTCGCGAGCCGGACCCCGTGTCAGGGCGGGGAGTCTCCGGGGGGAGACATCATGAGCGGGGGAACGCTTATGCACATGCAGGAAGCACGCTGGCAGAGCGTCGTCGGCACGGCCGGCGACGAGCAGGGTACGGCCGTCGCCGAGCTGCGCAACGGCAGCGGCGCGGGCACCTCGCCGGTGTCCGGCGGCCGGTCCGCGCCGCTGCGGGTGGACGCCCAGCGGAATCTGGAGCACGTCCTGCGCGCGGCGCGCGAGGTGTTCGGCGAGCTGGGTTACGGGGCGCCGATGGAGGACGTGGCGCGGCGCGCCCGGGTAGGGGTGGGCACGGTCTACCGGCGCTTCCCCAGCAAGGACGTCCTGGTGCGGCGCATAGCCGAGGAGGAGACCTCCCGGTTGACGGAGCAGGCGCGGGCCGCGCTGGGCCAGGAGGACGAGCCGTGGTCGGCGCTCTCGCGGTTCCTGCGGACCTCGGTGGCCTCGGGCGCCGGGCGGCTGCTGCCGCCGCAGGTGCTGCGGGTCGGCGTGGACGAGAGTGTGGTTCCGGCCGTCGCCGGAGCGGACGCCGAGCCGGGAACGGTCGCGGAGGACGCGCGGGTGCCGTCCCAGCGCGCCGTCGTGGCCGAGCAGGCCGACGCGCGGGTGGTCGCGCCGCGCGCGGTGCCCGCGGACGAGCGGGACGACGCGAGCGCCGCGGAGCTGCTGGAGGTCGTCGGCCGGCTGGTCGAGCGGGCCCGGGCGGCGGGCGAGCTGCGCAAGGACGTGACCGTGGCCGATGTGCTCCTGGTGATAGCCACCGCCGCTCCGGCGCTGCCGGACGCGGCCCACCAGGCGGCGGCCTCGGCCCGTCTCCTCGACATCCTGCTCGAAGGACTCCGCTCCCGGTAGGGACGGGCCCCGGGAGGGCCTGCCCCACGGGGCGGTGCGAGCGGCGGAGCGCGTCTTTCCTGGTCCGGGCGGACCAACGAGCATGCCACGCACGTGTGAGCGGTCACGCCCGGATACAGGAAGTCGCCCCGGACGAGTGGTAAGTGGACGCGGCGCTTCGGCGTGCCCGCGCGCTGTGGCAGGCTTGGCCGATGTTCGGATCCGAGCGTGCTTACGGGGGCTTCCGCCATGAGCGGTGACAGTCGGGACGATCCACCGGGCAACGGCGGCGCCACGGAAGCCGGGGGCCTGTCCTCCGGACACGTACCGAGCCAGGGCGGCCCGCCGGGGCTTCCCGCCGTTCCGGCACAGCCGACCGCGTCCACCGGCGACGGTCCGGTCCCGGCCGACGCGAGCGTGCCACCGCAGCGCGAGGGCAAGGCGCCCGCCGGGAGCGAGGGCGCGGGAGCGAGGGCGGGGGCGGGGACGGGGTCCGCCGGAGCCTGGCCGGGGTCCGCGGGCTCCGGAGGTGCTGAGGCCCGTCCGGGACCCGCCGGTGCCGGAGGTGCTGAGGCCGGGGGCGTCGCGGGGGCGACTCCCGGGACGGCGCCGTCCGGGTGGGACAGTACGGGGGCCGCCGGCGCGCAGCCGGGCGGGATCGCCGATTCGGGCACCGCCGGCTCGTACACGGGAGCCGCGTGGGGCGGAGAGCCCGGCGCCTACACGGACAGCGCGGGGACCACGGGAGCCGGAACTGCCGGCGCGTACACCGGGACCACGGGGACCGAGGCTGCCGGCGCGTACACCGGGACCACGGGAGCCGGGGCGCCCGGCGCGTACACGCGGGCTGCGGAGACCGGGGCCGCGGGTGCCCTCGTGGACGGTGGGGAGGGGGCGGGACCGGGGGCCGGCGGCGATGAGGGGTACGACTCCGTGCTGCCGCCGCCACGGGAGCTGCCGCCGTCCGACGCCGACCTCGTCCAGCGCATGCGCGAGGGCGACGACACCGCGTACGAGGAGCTGTTCCGCCGCCACTCCGAGGCCGTCCGGCGCTACGCCAGGACCTGTTGCCGGGACGCGCACACGGCCGACGACCTCACCGCCGAGGTCTTCGCCCGCACCCTCCAGGCGGTACGCGGCGGCGCCGGGCCCGAACAGGCCGTGCGCGCCTACCTGATGACCACGGTCCGCCGGGTGGCCGCCACCTGGGTCAGGTCGCAGAAGCGTGAGCACCTCGTCGACGACTTCGCCGTCTTCGCCGCCGAGGCCGCGCGCTCCTCCGAGGTCTCCGACCAGGACACGATGGACCTGGGCGCGGACGTGAAGGCCATGCACGAGGCCGAGCAGTCGCTCGCCATGCAGGCCTTCCGGTCCCTGCCCGAGCGCTGGCAGGCGGTGCTCTGGCACACCACCGTCGAGGAGGAGTCGCCCAGCGATGTCGCCCCGCTGTTCGGGCTGACCGCCAACGCCACCGCCGTTCTCGCCAGCCGCGCCCGCGAAGGGCTCAAGCAGGCCTATCTCCAGGCCCACGTCAGCCAGTCCCTCACCGCGGGCGGCGACTGCGCCCGGTATGCGGACCGGCTCGGCGCCTACGCCCGCGGCGGTCTGCGGATGCGGGCCGAACGCGGACTGCGCAAGCACCTGGAGGAGTGCGTCAAGTGCCGGCTCGCCGCAGGTGAACTCGCGCACGTCAACGCCGGGATCCCCGCGCTCCTGCCGGTCGCCGTCATCGGCTGGTTCGCCGCCGGGTACTCGCTCAAGGCCGCCGGAGTCGTCGCGGGCGGCGCCGTCGGCGCGGCCGGTGCCGGGGCGGCGGCCGCGGCCAACGGCACCTCGGGCGGCGCTGCCGCCGGCGGGGCCGCCGCGGAGGGGCTCGGTGCGCCCGCGAAGGCCGGTATCGCCGCCGCCGTGGCCGTCGCCGCGGCGGCCGGCCTCGTCTGGGCGATGGCCGGAGACCCCCGGCCGGTGGCGGCGCCCGAGCCCGCGCCGACGGTCACCACTCCCGTCGCGCCGCCCCCGTCGGTGAAGCCGAAGCCACAACCGGTGCCGAAACCGGTGCCGCCGCCGCCCGTATCCGCCGAGGCGCCGGCCCCGCCTCCGGCCCCCACCCAGGCCCCGACTCCGACGCCGACCCCTCAGCCGACCGCCCCACCGACCCCCACTCCCACGCCCACGCCGCCCCCCTCACCCACGTCGGCCCCGCCCCCCACCCGGACGCCCACGCCGACGCCGACACCCACGCCGGAGAAACCTTCCCCGAAGCCGTCGCCACCGGCCGTCTACCAGGTCAGTGAGCTGGAGTACGCGACCTTCGGGGACGGTACGAAGCCCGAGGTGTCCCTCGCCGACAGCACCTGGATGTGGCAGCGCGGCGGGCTCTCGATCGGCGGCACCCCCTACGCGCACGGCGTGAGCGTCCAGGCGCCGTCCTCCCTGGTCATCCGGCTCAACCGGCAGTGCACCGGTTACGACGCGACGGTCGGTATCGACGATCTGAGTGCCCCGCTCGGGGTCGGCGGCGTCCGCTTCTCCGTGTACGGGGACGACGAACGGCTCTGGCGTTCCGACGTGGTCAGGCCCGGTGACCCGCCGCAGCCCGTGCACGTCGACCTCACCGGCCGTTCCATCCTCCGGCTCGTCGTGGAGGACCACACGCCCTTCGGCCGGGTCGCCGTCGCCGACTGGGCGATGTCCAGGATCAGCTGCGCCTGACCTTCCCCGCCGGCCCGGCGGGGACGGGAGAGCCGACGGAGCCGACGGCCCGGGCGAACGGCTCGACCAGATCCAGGACCTCGTCCACGCCGAGTCCCGCCCCCGCCGCGCGGGCGGCCGTCACGGCGGAGGCGTCCAGCCGGGCCCGGGCCCGCGCCGCCACCCGTTGGGCGTCCTGGAGCTCCGGGAACGAGCGGGGCGTCCCCTGCCGCCAGTCGTCCACGGCGGCCAGGACCCGTACGGCGGCGGCGGTCTCCCCCGCCTCCGCGAGGGCGACCGCCAGCCCGTCCCCCATGCCCGCCATGATGAAGTCCGCGCACCGCAGGTCCCGTGCCGAGCGCAGGGCCCGCGCGGCCCTGGCGACGGCGGCGGCGCCCTTCCCCTCGTACGCCTCGACGCGGGCGGCGAGCCCGGTCATCACCGCCTCGAAGTGCGGCGGCGGCGTGCCGATCGCGACGGTCCGGTCCGCCTCCTCCAGCTGGGCGCGGGCCTCCGTGACATCGCCCCGGTGGAGGGCGAGGGAGGCGCGGAGGAAGCAGATGTACGTCTGCGTGCCGCGCACGCGGTAGCGCTCGGCCTCGCGGGAGGCCTCGTCCAGGCCGGCCTCGGTGGCCTCCAGGTCACCGGCCCGGTAGGCCAGTTCGGCCAGGCGTCCGAGGAGGAACGGGGCTTCGGCGTGGGCGCCGACCTCGCGGGCGAGGGCGAGCGCCTCCTCGTACGCCTCACCGGCCTCCGCGTGGCGGCCCCGCATCGTGTGGGCCTCGCCCGCCGCGCTCGCGATCTGCGCCGCCATCCAGCGGTCGCCGACGCGCCGGGCGATCTCCCGGAGCTCGACCAGGGCCTCGTCCACCCCGGGCAGGTCACCGGGCATGTCGATGACCATGTGCGTACGGAACATGAGGCTGACGCCGACCTCCCAGTCACCGCCGTGCAGGCGGCAGTTGTCCACGGCGGTGTCGAGCAGGTCCCTGATCACGGCCGCTTCCTCGGTGAGGTAGGCGGTGAACGGCCAGAGCAGGCCGGGGAAGTGGGCGGCCTCCGGGCCCGGCCGGTCCTCGAACGCGGCCCGCACGCGGCGGACGAGTGCCTCCGTCCACCCCCGGTCCTCGAAGGCGCCCGTCGAGTCCTCCGTCTCGACCGCGAGGAAGAACTGCAGCATGCGCAGGCGCATGCGCGGCCAGTGGCGCGGGTCGGCGGGGTCCTCCGGGTCGTCGCCGAGCGCCACCGCGCGGGCCACCCAGGCCTGGGCCTCGGCACGGTAGTTGCGCAGCCACCAGAACCAGCCCATGGCGAAGACCAGGCGGAGCGCGGCCGTTTCGTCGGGGTCGGTGACGAGGGTGCGGTGGAGCGCGGCGCGGATGTTGTCGAGGTCCCGCTCGATCCGGTCGATCCACGGCAGCTGCTCGCGGGAGCGGAGCTTCGGCTCGGCCTCCTCGACGAGGGCGGTGACGTGGGCGGTGTGGGCGGCCTCGGCGGCGGCGCGGAGCTCCGGGGTCTCGGCGGCCCGCTCGGCCGCGTACTCGTGGATGGTCTCCAGGAGCCGGTAGCGCATCTCGCCCGCCTCGGTGGGGGTGGCGACGACCAGCGACTTGTCGACGAGCGCGCCGAGCGTGTCGGCCGCGTCCGGTGCCAGGGCCTCGGCGGCGGCCAGGTCCCAGCCGCCGGCGAAGACGGACACCTGGCGGAGCAGGGCCCGCTCGTCCGGGTCGAGGAGGTCCCAGGACCAGTCCACGACCGCGCGGAGGGTCTGCTGGCGCGGCAGCACGGTGCGGGCTCCGGAGGTGAGCAGACGGAACCGGTCGTCCAGGCGGTCGGCGATCTGCCGGGGCGTGAGGAGCCGGAGCCGCGCGGCGGCCAGTTCGATGGCGAGCGGCAGTCCGTCGAGCCGGCGGCAGATCTCGGCGACGGCCGCCGCTTCCCGGTCGGGGTCGAAGGAGGGGCGCACCGCGCGGGCGCGCTCGGCGAAGAGGCGGTGCGCCGGGTCGGGCGGGAGCGGTTCGACCGGGCGGACGGTCTCGCCGGGCACGCCGAGGGGTTCGCGGCTGGTGGCGAGGACACGGAGCCGGGGGCAGTGGGTGAGGAGCGTCTCGGCGAGCGCGGCGGCCGCGTCGATCACGTGCTCGCAGTTGTCGAGGACGAGGAGGAAGGGGCGCGCGGAGAGGTGCTCGACGAGGTGGGCGGTCGGGTCGTTCTGGAGCGGCGCGCCGTCGCGCCCTATGAGGCTGGTCTCCCGGAGCCGGAGCGCGGAGAGGACGGCGCCGGGGAGGGCGTCGGGGTCGTCGAGCGGTGCGAGTTCCGCGATCCAGGCACCGGCTCCCGCGGCCCGCCGCGCGGCCTCCTCCGCGAGCCGCGTCTTGCCCGACCCCCCGGGGCCGGTGAGCGTGACGAGCCGCGAGCCCGCCAGGTCCTCCCGCAGAGCCGCGAGGTCGGGCTCCCGCCCGACGAAGGAGGTGAGGCGCGGCCGGATGTTGCCGGTGGCGGGGTGCGGGGTGTGCGGGACGGTGGGGGCCGCGGGGGCGGTGTGCGCCGGCGGGGCGGTGGGGGCGGTACGCGCCGGTTCCGCGGCGGCGGTGCGCGTCGGCGCTTCGGCAGGGGTCAGGGCCCGCGTGCCGCTGGTCTCCGCGGTCGCCGGTGACGCCGCGCCGGTGGCCCGTTCCGGGGGCGGAGGCCCGGCGGCGGCCGGGGTCGCCGGATCGGCGGGGTGCCGGGGGAAGGCAGGGGCCGGCGTACCGGGCCCCGCGCCCACCTCCCCCGTCAGCAGTTCGTGGTGGAGGGCCGTCAGGGCCGGGCCGGGGTCCGTGCCCAGCGAGTCCGCGAGGGTGCGGCGGGCGGAGGCGAAGGCGGCGAGGGCGTCGGCGGGGCGGCCCTCGGCGCGCAGGGCGCGGATCAGCTGGGCGTGGAAGGCCTCGTCGTAGGGGTACGTGGCGGTGAGTTCGGTCAGCTCCGGTACGAGCCCGGGGGCGCCGCGCCGCAGGTCGGCCTCGACGCGCCGGCGGAGGGCGGCGAGCCGCTGGGCCTCGGGGCGCAGGCCCGCCGGACCGGGCAGGTCGGCGAGGGCGGGGCCGCGGAAGAGGGCGAGCGCGTCCCGGAAGAGGGCCGCGGCGGTTTCCGGGTCCCCGGCGTCGAGCCGGGCCGTCGCCTCCGCGGCCCGGCGGCGGAAGACGTACAGGTCGATGTCCTCGGGCCGGGCGGCGAGCCGGTAGCCGGGGCCGGGTACCGACAGGACGGCCTCCGGGCCGAGGGTCCGGCGCAGGCGGCCGGCGAGGGCCTGGAGGGCGGCGGGGGCGTCCCGGGGCGGTTCGTCGCCGTAGACGTCGTCCACGAGTTCGGTGACGGAGGCGGGCCGGCCGCCGCGCAGCGCGAGTGCGGCGAGGAGCGCCCGGAGCCGGGCACCGCCGAGGCGGAGGGGGCTGCCGTCGGGGCCGAGGGCCTCGGTGGTGCCGAGGATGAGATACCGCACCGGGTCATTGTGGCCGGTGGGCGGGGCGGGCGCCTCGGGGTTTACCGGGAGCGGGGCCGTCCCGGGGTCACTCGGCCGGGGACCCGCGGAAGGCGGCGGAGTCCAGGGTGAAGCCGAGGGGCGCGGGGAGCGGGACCGCCGTCCCCAGCTTGTGGGCGGCCTTGTGGGCGTAGTCGTCGCCGACGGGTTCCGAGCAGACGACGGCCTCGTCCGCGGCGCGGTCGATGAGCAGGTAGACCGGGATGCCGGCGCGGGCGTAGGCGCGGATCTTCTGGAGGCGGTCGCGGCCGGCCGTGGCGGCGGAGGTGACCTCGGAGACGAGGAGCACGGGGTCGGGGGCGTGCCACGCCTGCTGGTCGTCGAAGCTGCCCCTGGGGGCGATGACGAGGTCGGGGATCACCCGCACCGGGTCGGTGGCGCCGGGGAGGGTGAGGCCGATGCCCGTGTACCGGCCAAGCCGCTTGTCATGATCACGGACCTGACCGGTCAGTTCCGACACGATCTCCTCGTGTTCGCCATTGGCCGGTGGTACCACGTAGATCTCCCCTTCGATCAGCTCCACGCGCCAGCCCTTGGGGGCGGCCGCACTGAACAGCTCGAAGGTCTCCCGCACACTCGCACCCTCACGGTCGGGCAGCTCCTCGGGGAACACGTCCTCCGGAACCGGCATCGCCATGACGGACCTCCTTCGCTCGGTGCGAGATTCTCAGCGTAGGGCCTCACCCGGGGCGGAAACGGGTGCCCTTCACCCGAACGAGCGTGCGGAACGTTTCGCCGGTCCTCCCCCTTCAGGCGGACAGCGATCGCGAGGCGGGGATCAGCGGACCCGGCACCGCGCGGGGCGGGCGGGGGGCCGTGGTGTCGGTCCAGCAGGAGCCGCGGCGGGCGAGGAGGCGGCGGAGCCACAGCTCGGTGGAGATCAGGTCGGCGAGGCCGTCGAGGGGGACGGGCGCGCCGTCGGCGGCGGAGCGCAGCGCCTCGCGGACCACGCGGGCCTCGATCAGGCCGGCGTCGGCGAGGAGCGGGGCCTCGAAGAGGGCCAGGAGCTGGGGCAGCGCCGCGCGCAGTCCGGCGCGGGCGGCGGCGGCCGGGACGGCCGGGTGGGGTGTGCCCCAGCCGGGCGGGAGGTCGTGGATGCCCGCCCCGGCGAGGACGGTGCGCAGGACCCCGGCCCGGGCGTCCGGCTGCACGCGCAGCGATTCGGGGAGGTCGCGGCAGGCCCGTACGACCTGGTTGTCGAGGAAGGGGGCGTGCAGGCGCTGGCCGCGGATCTCCGCCGCCTGTTCGAGGACCCGGTGGTCGGCGGCGGCACGGGCCAGGGCGGCACGCGCGCGTGCCTCGCCGGGGCGCTGGACGGAGGTGGGCAGGGTCGCCGCCCGGTGCAGGCGAACCGATACTTCGGCGAGGGCCTCCCCCGTCAGCCAGCGCGCCGCGGGTCCCGGCCGCGACCAGGCCAGGGCGGACAGCGAGGCCTCCAGGGGGCCGAAGTCGTCGGGGGCGGCGCGGTTGGCCTCCAGGACCCGGCGGGCGGCCGCCTCCAGGCCGGTCCGGTAGGGCGTACGGGCCAGGCGGCGCGCCGCGCGGTAGACGGTGAGCGGCACCAGGAGCGCGCCCGCCGAGGGGCCCGACGCCTTGGCGAGGGCGGTCACGGGCCGCACCAGGGAGCGCCGCCTGCGGTCCATCAGGAGGTCGGCGAGGCGCGCCGGGTGGGCGTCCAGGACCTGCTTGGCGCCCATGCCGGTGAAGTGGTCGGCGCTGCCGCCCGCGAGGCGCCTGCGGTGGCGTTCGGCGGAGACCAGCGCGGGACCCGGTTCGTCGGTGAGGGGGCCGTCGAGCGAGGCGTACGGGAGGGCCTCCTCGCCGGCCGCGACGACCACGTGGTGCAGGCGCGGGTCGGCGGCGAGGGCACGGGCCCGTTCCAGTTCGGCGGTGCGGCCGGGCCCCGGCCGGGTCGCCAGGTCGTTGAAGGTGACGGCGAGCAGCCGCTCCCCCGCGCCCGTGCCGTGACCGGCGATCGTGCCGGGGACGCCGGGCAGACCGGCGGCGAGGAGGGCGAGCGTGCCGGAGGCGCTGCCGCCGGACAGGTCGGCGCCGATGCCGGGCGCGGGGCCTCCGCCCCGGGCGGCGCGCCGGTCGGCCGGCCCCATGCCCGGGACGGGACCGGGGTCGGGCAGGGGCGCCTCGGGGGCGTGCCGGGGGGCGGTGAGCCGGGCGCGTACGGATGCGACGAGGGCGTCCCGTACGGATGCGACGGCCTGGCGCGGGTCGGCCTCGGGCGCGGCGACCGCGAGCGAGGCGACCCGCTCGTACCCGGCGATCTCCCGCGAGCCCTCGCGGAGGATCAGGGCGTGGCCCGGCGGGACGCGCCGCACCCCTTCGTAGGGGGTGGAGTCGCG
The DNA here is from genome assembly GCF_042900905.1 of Streptomyces sp. NPDC012827. NCBI lineage: Bacteria > Bacillati > Actinomycetota > Actinomycetes > Kitasatosporales > Streptomycetaceae > Streptomyces > Streptomyces sp. NPDC012827. Next base: position 15,391 of record NZ_JBIBBY010000002.1, read on the forward strand.
CAGCGCCTCCGGTGTCTCGGGGCAGGCGAGCAGGGCCGCGAGGTGGCCGATGTCGAGCTGGGCCTCGATCAGGTCGGCCAGCGGCAGGGCGGCGGTGGCGTAGGCGGTGCCGCCGGCCCACGGGGTGTGGAAGACGGGCCGGGCGCCCGCGAGGTCGCCGGTGACGGTGATGCGGCGGCCGGCGCGGACGACGGCGGTGTAACTGCCGGGCCAGGCGGTGAGGTGGCGCAGGGCGCCGCCGCGGGCGGTGAGGAGGCCGAGGCGGAGTTCCTCGTCGCCGGCGGCGCAGCAGCCGAGGACGGCGAGGCGGGTGTGGTCGTCGACGGCGACCACGCGGATCTCGTCGGGGCGCCAGTCGCCGACCGCCCACAGCGGGTCGGGGTCGCCCCACAGGAGCTGTGCGCCCACCGGCTGCACCGTGCGCCCCTCGGCCGCCGGGCCGGCCGTGCCGCCGTACCCGGAGCCGTACGAGGAGCCGGGGCCGTACGAGGAGCCGGGGCCGGAGCCGTACCCCGGGCCGTACGCCGGACCGGAGCCGTGTCCGCCGCCCGCCGGGCCGGTGCCGTACGCGCCGCCGGTCGCCCCGGCGCGGGCCCCCGCGGCCGTCGCGAAGCTCGCGGCGACACTGCTCCAGCCCACCAGCCATCGCATCGGCGCCTCCACATCCGTTTCGGTGGGAGACATGCTGCCACGACAACGGCGCACGGGGCGGGGTGCGGGCGCACGCGCGCGAAAGCCGAATGCGCCCCTGGCATGGGCCAGTTGGCGACGGCGTCATTCGGCCGATTCTCGACCGCCCCCGGATGTTTCGCGGGCGTCCGGCACAGAGCGGCGGTCCGGGAGGCGCTCCCGCCTCCCGGTGCCGTCCGCCGCCCGCGGGGAATGGGGCGGCGGCGTCCCCCGGCCCGCGGCGCCGGGACTCCTGCCCCGGCCGGACGGGCCGACCCACGCGTTCCTCATGGAAGCGCTCCCCCCGGACCCGGACGAGAGCGCACGGCCGGGCGCACGGCCACACGGCGGGAGCACGTCCCGTACCGCCGTCGGCCGCCCGCCGATCCGTCACACAACAATCTCGCCATACGGAACACCGACCCTTAACGGTAGGGATGCGGCGAACTACGCTGTGTTCACGAATGCCGCGCGCCGTGCCCGGCGTCGTGGCGGCCGTCTGGGTGTCGAGGGGTGGCGCATGTCCAGGGAGCAACGCGGGCCGAACGAAAAGCTCGGCACGGTTCTCGCCCTCGCGGGAATCAGCAACGCCGGCCTCGCCCGGCGGGTCAACGACCTCGGCGCGCAGCGGGGTCTGACCCTTCGTTACGACAAGACGTCGGTGGCCCGGTGGGTGTCGAAGGGCATGGTGCCGCAGGGCGCCGCCCCGCACCTGATCGCCGCCGCCATAGCCCAGAAGCTGGGCCGGCCCGTCCCGCTGCACGAGATCGGGCTCGCCGACGCCGATCCGGCGCCCGAGGTGGGACTGGCCTTCCCCCGCGACGTCGGCGAGGCGGTCCGCTCGGCCACCGACCTGTACCGGCTGGATCTGGCCGGCCGGCGGGCGGGCGGGGGCGGCATCTGGCAGTCCCTGGCGGGCTCCTTCGCCGTCAGCGCGTACGCGACGCCGGCCTCCCGCTGGCTGATAACCCCCGCCGATCCGTCGGTGGAGCGCGAGCTCGCCCGGCCCCCGGCGGCGGGCGGCACGGGGGGCGCGGCCCCGGCGGACGGCCCGGAGCACGTGCGCGTGGGCCACAGCGACGTGGCCAAACTGCGCGAGGCGGCCGAGGACGCGCGCCGCTGGGACTCCAAGTACGGGGGCGGCGACTGGCGCTCCTCCATGGTGCCGGAGTGCTTACGCGTGGACGCCGCGCCCCTGCTCCTCGGCTCCTACTCCGACGAGGTCGGCCGGGCCCTCTTCGGGGCGACCGCCGAGCTGACCCGGCTGGCCGGCTGGATGGCCTTCGACACCGGCCAGCAGGAGGCCGCCCAGCGCTACTACATCCAGGCCCTCCGGCTCGCCCGGGCCGCCGCCGACGTGCCCCTCGGCGGCTACGTCCTCGCCTCCATGTCCCTCCAGGCCACCTACCGGGGCTTCGCCGACGAGGGCGTCGACCTCGCGCAGGCCGCCCTCGAACGCAACCGGGGGCTCGCCACCGCCCGCACCATGTCCTTCTTCCGGCTCGTGGAGGCGCGCGCCCACGCCAAGGCCGGTGACGGCGCGGCCGCCGCCGCCGCGCTGTCCTCCGCCGAGGGCTGGCTGGAGCGCTCCCGGCGGGGCGACGCCGATCCGACGTGGCTCGGCTTCTACTCGTACGACCGGTTCTGCGCGGACGCCGCCGAGTGCTACCGGGACCTGCGGATGCCGCACGAGGTGCGCCGCTTCACCGCGCAGGCGCTGTCCCGGCCGACCGAGGAGTACGTACGCTCGCACGGGCTGCGGCTGGTGGTGTCGGCGGTGGCCGAGCTGGAGTCCGGCAACCTGGACGCGGCCTGCGCCGCCGGCACGCGCGCGGTGGAGGTGGCCGGGCGGATCTCGTCGGCCCGGACCACCGAGTACGTACGGGACCTGCTGCACCGCCTGGAGCCGTACGGGCACGAGCCGCGCGTGAGGGAGCTCAGGGAGCGCGCCCGGCCGCTGCTCGTCGCCCCGGCGTGACACGCGTCCCACCCCGTGGGCGTTTAGCGGCTTTGTCAGTGGGCCAGTGCACTATCGGGGTGGGAGGTGGCGCTGGTGTTTGACTGTGACGTGCTGGTGGTCGGCGGGGGGATCGTCGGTCTGTCGACGGCGTACGCCCTGACGCGCCGCGCCCCCGGCACGCGCGTCACGGTCCTGGAGAAGGAGCACGCCCCCGCGCGCCACCAGACGGGCCGCAACAGCGGGGTGATCCATAGCGGTCTCTCCTACCGTCCCGGCTCGCTGAAGGCGCGGTACGCGGTGCGGGGCGCGGCCGAGATGATCAAATTCTGCGCGGAGTGGGGCCTTCCGCACGAGGTGACGGGGAAGCTGGTCGTCGCCACCGCCCGCGAGGAGCTCCCCCGGCTGCACGCGCTCGTGCAGCGCGGCCGGGAGAACGGCATCCCGGTGCGGGAGCTGGGACCGGCGCAGATCACGGAGTACGAGCCACGGGTGCGCGGGATCGCCGCCATCCACGTCGGCACGACCGGCATCTGCGACTACCGGGCCGTCGCGGTCCGGCTCGCCGAGGCCTCCGGGGCGCGGATCCTGTACGGGGCACGGGCGGCCGCCGTCGACCGGCGCCCCTGGGGTGTGGCCGTGCGGACCACGGACGGGCGGATCGTCCGCGCCAGGGTCCTCGTGAACTGCGCGGGTCTCCACTGCGACGAGGTGGCCCGGCTCGCGGGCGACGACCCGGGCATGCGGATCGTCCCCTTCCGGGGGGAGTACTACGAGCTGGCCGACCCCACGCTGGTGCGCGGCCTCGTCTACCCGGTCCCCGACCCGGCCTTCCCCTTCCTCGGCGTGCACCTGACCCGGGGCATCGACGGCGGCGTCCACGTCGGGCCGAACGCGGTCCCGGCGCTCGCCCGGGAGGGGTACGGATGGTCCGTCGTCCGCCCCCGCGAACTGGTCGGCACGCTGGCCTGGCCGGGCTCCTGGGCGATCGCCCGGCAGCACTGGAGACACGGGGCCGGTGAGGTGCGGCGCTCCCTGTCGAAGCGGGCGTTCACCGAGGAGGTGCGGCGGATGCTGCCGGTCGTGGAGGAGTCGGATCTGCGGCCCGCCCCCGCGGGGGTACGGGCGCAGGCGGTGCTGCGGGACGGGACGCTGGTGGACGATTTCCTGATCCGGGAGGCACCCCGCACGGTCCACGTGCTCAACGCGCCCTCCCCGGCGGCGACCGCGGCCCTGCCGATCGGCCGCGACATCGCCGCCCGGGCCCTGGCGCACCTGTAGGGACCGCACCGCCGACGGCCCCGGCTCCCGGCCGTCCCCGGCTCCCGGCGGGTCGCCGTCCGTGCGGGGCTGCCCGGCGGCTCGGCGGCGTCGTGCCGGGCAGGCGGGGGCGCCGTAGGATTGGCGCATTGTGGGTGAGCAGCCAGAGAACGTCAGTCAGCAGAACATCGCACGCCGCGGCAGCCGGATGTTCGCGCCCGGAGAAGGGCCCTCGCCCGACCCCGCCGGCGCGCACTTCGAGCGGCGGATCCGGAGCTTCCAGCCCCGCCGCAGCCGGGTGACCGCCGGGCAGGCGGAGGCGATGCTGAGGCGGTGGCCCGACTGGGGTCTCGACATCGACGGCAAACGGGTCCTGGACCTCGGCGAGATGTTCGGCGGGCTGCCGGTCGTCCTGGAGATCGGCTTCGGGATGGGCGAGGCGACCGCGCAGATGGCCGCCGCCGACCCCGGCACCGGCATCCTCGCCGTCGACGTGCACACCCCCGGCCAGGGCAACCTGCTCGGCCTCGCCGACCGCAACGGGCTCACCAACGTCCGCGTGGCCAACGGCGACGCGATCATCCTGCTCCGCGAGATGCTCACCGAGGACTCCCTCGACGGCTGCCGCGTCTACTTCCCGGACCCCTGGCCCAAGAAGCGGCACCACAAGCGCCGCCTGATCCAGCCCGACTTCCTCACGCTGCTCGCGACCCGGCTCAGGCCCGGCGGGGTGCTGCACTGCGCCACCGACTGGGAGCCGTACGCCGAGCAGATGCTGGACGTCCTCTCCGCCCACCCGGACTTCGAGAACACCGTGCCCGACGGCGGTTACGCCCCCCGGCCGGCCTTCCGCCCGCTCACCCGCTTCGAGGGGCAGGGGCTGGACAAGGGCCACGTCGTCCACGACCTCCTCTTCGCCCGGAAGCGGCGGGACCGGGACGACCGGTAGCGACCCCCGGACGGTCAGGGCCCGTACGGCCGGGCCGGGACAGCCTGGCCCGTAACCCCGTCGCCGCTGTCGGCGGCCCTCGTTAGGGTCGTCGACGTGTCCCAGTCGCCCGCCGAAGCCCCCGCGTCCGAACACCCCGCCCACGGCGGAGCCGCCGCGCCCGTTCCGCACCGCGCCCCGGGGGACCCCGCCTTCCCGGTCGCCGCGGACCGCTCCCAGTGGCGCTACCGGCCGCGCCGCGCGTTCTGGCGCAGCCGGCTGGTCCGGGCCGTCGCCGTGATCACCGTGCTGGCGCTCTGCGCCCTGGTCATCCTGGCGCTGGTCCGCGAACAGACCGGCACCGAGGGCTTCCTGGTGGGCCTCGGCCTCGCCGTGCTCCCCGTACCGCTGCTCATGGCCGCCTTCCGCTGGCTCGACCGGGTGGAGCCGGGCCCGTGGAAGAACCTGCTGTTCGCCTTCGCCTGGGGCGCCTTCGCCGCCGCGCTCGTCGCGATCCTGGCCAACTCCTTCGCGGTCCGCTGGATCGCGACCGCCACCGCCGACCCGGACGCGGCGGACAACCTGGGCGCCACCGTCATCGCGCCGGTGGTGGAGGAGAGCGCGAAGGCCGCCGCGATCCTGCTCCTGTTCCTCTTCCGCAGACGCGACTTCGGCGGCCCCGTCGACGGGGTGGTGGCCGCCGGGTTCACCGCCACCGGCTTCGCCTTCACCGAGAACATCCTCTACCTGGGGAACGCCTTCGGCGAGGACCAGGAGTTCGGCACCTCAGGACTCGGGTCGGTCACCGCCGCGACCTTCTTCGTCCGGGTCGTCATGTCCCCCTTCGCCCACCCGCTGTTCACGGTCCTGACCGGCCTCGGCTTCGGTTTCGCCGCGCTCGCCCCCCGCGGCAGGCGGCTGCGGAAGGTACTGCTGCCGCTCGCCGGACTGCTCCTCGCCATGGGGGTCCACGCCCTCTGGAACGGCTCGGCCACCTTCGGCGGCCCGCTCGCCTTCTACGCCGTGTACGCGGTCTTCATGGTTCCGGCCTTCGGGCTGCTGACCTGGCTCGCCGTGTGGAGCCGGCAGCGCGAACTGCGCACGATCTCGCGGGTGCTCCCGGCGTACGCGGCGGCCGGCTGGCTCGCCCCCGCCGAACCTCCGGCACTCTCCTCCCTGCGCGCCCGCCAGGTGGCCCGCGCCTACGCCGCCCGCGCGTACGGGCCCGAGGCGGCGCGGGCGGTGGGCGAGTACGAGTCGTTCGCGACGACCCTCGCGTTCCTGCGGGACCGGGCCCGGCGCGGGGTGGCGGGCCCGGACTTCACGGCGCGGGAGCAGGAGCTGCTGCACCATCTGTGGCAGCGCCGCCCGGTCGCCTCCCCGGCGCTCACGTACGCGGCGCGGGCCACCGGGCTGGCGTGGGCGCCGCCGCAGTATCTGGACTACGGCGACTTCAATCCGTACCGGAGCTGATCACACGCCGGGGGACCGGCGCGCCTGATCCGGGAACACCGGCGGGCATGTTCCGGGATTTTCGAGGTAGACGGTCCCCGTGCTGCTGCTAGAGCGACAGACCCTTGGAGCGGAGCCACTGCGCCGGGTCGATGCCGTCGCCGCCGGGCGTGTGGACCTCCAGGTGGAGGTGGGGGCCGGTGACGTTGCCGGTGGCGCCGACGCGGCCGATGGTCTCGCCGGTGCCGACGGTCTGGCCCGCCGCGACGGTCATCGAGGAGAGGTGGCAGTACCAGATCTCGGTGCCGTCGGCGAGCTGCAGCACGATCCGGTAGCCGTAGGAGCCGGACCAGCCGGCCGAGGTGATGGTGCCGCCGTGCACGGCCTTGAGCGGGGTGCCGGTGGGCGCCGCGAAGTCGAGACCGGTGTGGTAGCCGGAGGACCACATGTTGCCGGACTGCATGTAGGTGGAGGTCAGGGTGTACGAGGAGAGGGGCATCGCGTAGTCGGCGGCGAGCTTCGCCAGGCGCTCCGCCTCGGCCTTCTCCGCCGCGATCCGCTCCGCCTCGGCCTTGGCCTCGGCCTCCGCCCTGGCCTTCGCCTCCGCTTCCGCCTTGGCCTTCGCCTCGGCCTCGGCGGCCGCCTTCTCGGCGGCGGCGCGGGCGTCGGCGGCGGCCCTCTCGGCGGCGGCGCGCTCCGCGGCCTCCCGCTCGGCGGCGTCGGCGGAGGTCTGCTGCTGCTCGGCCTGCTGGAGGATGCGCGCGCGCAGCGCCTCGCCCGCGTCGGCGGCTCCGGCCGTGGGCCCGGCCGTGCCGGTCGCGGCGCTCGCGGTGGCGGCCGCCGTGGTGCTCTCCTCGGAGAGCGTGGTGTACGCGGCGGCGGTGAGCGGGTTCGGGTTGGCGCGCTCGGCGCTGACCGGCTCGGGTGCCTCGTCGGGAAGCAGGTCGCCGACGCCGGGCAGGTCGTGGGCGTCCGGCAGACCGAGGTCCGGAAGGTCCGGGAGCGATATGGCGACCGGGGGCCTGTCCTGCGCGGTGGCGAGACCGCCCGCGCCGACGGCCGCGATGACGCCGACGCCGAGGACGGTGGAGGAACGGGCAAAGTTGGAGCGCTGCTTGACGACGCGGTGACGGCCGCCGGAGCGGCTCTCGGCGCGGAGGGTTCCCTCGGTCGGGTTCCACTCCCCGGCGGAGCCGGCGGCACCCGCGCCGCCGAAGGGATCGAACGAGGCCTCGGGTGCAGGGGTGTTGGACGCCACGGAGGCGCGCTCCTTTCCTTCCTTCTCGCCTACCGGGTTAGCTGACGGGTTCGGAGCAGGAAGGTCTCCTACGGGCGGTTTCGCACGAGGTGCGAGGGGCCCGATTCACCCCAAGTGGTGGTTCCCCGGTTCCCTTTCGGGATTCGGCGCGTGCGCACGGTGTCGCCTCTTGCGACGACTGGGACGACCGCGCTGCGTTATCGAACGTTAATAGAGACGAGGGTCCTATTCCAAGCCGTTCCCGGTGATCGTTCATTGAATTGGCAGGGAATCGCCCGAGTTGACCCCCTCTCAAAACGGAAGCCCCGTCCACACTAAAACTGACGGTAAGTCAATTGTTATCACTGGGAGACCTCTCGGTCACGGGTGGTGACGGCGCCCACCGCCGGGCGCCACCACCGGCATCGTCCGGCGCCGCTCCGGCTGTCCGGTCGCCGGCCGGCTCACCGCGAGGAGCGCCATGTCGTCCGTCGCCCCGCCGCCCGTGTGCCGCCGTACGTCGTCCACGAGCGCGTCGAGGAGTTCCTCCGGCCCCGGGAAGATCCGCCCGGCCAGCCGCTCCGCCGGATCGTAGAAGACGCCCTGCGCGTTCCGCGCCTCCGAGAGCCCGTCGGTGTAGAGGAGGAGGGTGGCGCCCGGCGGGTAGGCCCGCTCGTCGGCCCGGTCCGGCCAGGCCGCCAGCTCGCCCATGCCGAGCGGCAGGGCCGCCTGGCCCGGCTCCAGCGTCTCCAGGCCGCCGTTCGCCCGCAGCAGCAGCGGGGGCGGATGTCCCCGGTTCACGATCCGTACGACCCCGGCGCCCGGCGGCACCTCCGCCAGGACCGCCGTCGTGAATCCCTCGAAGGCGTCGAGCCCGTGCCGCCGGGTGCCCTCCCGGGCCAGGGCCCGTTCGAGTCGCTGCGCCACCCCCTCCAGGGTCCGTTCCTGCTCGGCGGCCTCCCGGAACGCGCCGATCACCACGGCCACGGCCTCGACCGCGTCCAGGCCCTTCCCCCGTACGTCCCCGACGATCAGCCGCACCCCGTGCGGGGTGTCCTGGACGGCGAAGAGGTCGCCGCCGATGAACGCGTCCGCCTGCGCCGCCTCGTACCGCGCCGCGCAGTGGAGCCCGCCGATCCGTTCGGCCGGCGTCGGCAGCACCGCCTTCTGCGCCGTCTCCGCGATGACGCGCGCGGAGGCGAGCCGCTCCCCGCTGATCCGGACGACCCGGTTGATCAGCAGGCCGAGCGCCGAGACGGTCATGACGGTGAGGGCCTCGGTGAGGGACGGGACCTCGGTGAGGGTGTCGTTGTAGGCGTGCAGACCGAGGCAGGCGAGGACGGCGGCGATGCCCGTGAGCAGGGTCGTCAGGGTGGAGAAGAACGGCGCGGCGATGAGCGGGGCAGCCGAGAACATCGGCGCGGCCGTGAACTGGGGCGGCGTCGACAGGTCGAAGACGGCACCGCCCGCGATGACCAGCGGGGGCAGCGCCCGGAGGAAGCGGCGCGCACCGCGGTACGGGCGGCGGGGCTCGTCGTCCCGCCGCCCGTCACCCGTCGCTCCCAGAGGGTGCCCCACCTGTGCTCTCCTGCCCGGTCGATACCGGCCGCGGCCCGTACCGCGCCCTCCCAGGGTCCCCGCGCCCCCGCCGGGCGGCGACTCCCGGACGGCCGACCGGGGGACCCGGGCGATCAAGGAGCCCCGGGACGCCCAGGGCGTCGACCGGCCGGAAGGAGCCGGGCGATCAGGCGGGGCCGGGCTTCGACGACTCCGGCGGCGCGGACGACTCCGACGACGCGGGCGGCTCGGGCGATGCGGACTGCTCCGACGACGCGGACTGCTCGGGCCGCTCGGGCGGGGGCGCCGCGAGCCGGCCGCCGCGGGCCAGGAGTGCGACGGCCCCCGCGCACACCAGTCCCACCGCGCACAGGGCCAGCCACGGCACCGCCGACCAGCCCGTGACGTCGAGCAGGGCGCCGGTCCCCAGGTTCCCCAGGGTGATGCCGATCCCGCACACGGTGTTGTAGAGCCCGTAGTGGGTGGCCACCCAGCGCCCCCGGGACAGGGCGACGACCGTGTCCATCTCGTACGGGTAGAGCACCGCGTTCGCCACGGCCAGGACCGCCGCGCACAGCAGCAGCCCCGCCACTCCCCGCCCGAACGCCGCCGGGAGCAGGAAGGCGGCGCCCATCAGGGCGAGGCCCAGCACGAGACACCGCTCGCGCCGCAGCCGCGCCTTGCACCAGGCCGTGATGCGCAGCTGCCCGGCCAGCGCCACCAGCGCGGACACCACGAACAGGGCGGTGGTCAGGCCCGTACCCCCGGCCGCGAGCGGCAGGGCCAGATAGACCTGGAAGGACAGCACGTACGAGCCGGTCATGGCCAGCGAGAACAGCCAGAAGGTGCGGTGCGTGAGGACCGTGCGGAACTGGCCCCGGCCGCCGTCGCCGCCGGCCCGGTCCGCCTCCCGGCCCCGTACGGGCAGGTGCCGGAGCTGCACCAGGGTCAGCCCGGCGAAGAGGACGGCCGCCACCACGCACGTCAGCCGGAACGACACCCCGGTGAGCGCCACCCCGACCAGCGGCCCGAGCAGGATGCCCGCCTGGTAGTACGCGTGGAAGAGGGCGAAGGCCTCCACCCGCCGCGCCTCCCCCGCCTCTGCGGCGAGGAAGGCCCGTACCGCCGGGTTGAAGAGGGCGCCCGCGAGCCCCGTGGCGAGCGAGGCGGCGATCAGCACCGGCAGCGACTGGGCGAAGGCGAGCGCGCCGAAGCCGAGGGTCCGCAGGGCGCAGCCGGCCACGATCAGCGGCTTGAAGCCGAGCCGGTCGGCGAGCGCGCCGCCGACCAGGAACATGCCCTGCTGGGAGAGGTTGCGGGCGCCGAGGATCAGCCCCACCGCCCAGGCCGCCATGCCGAGCCCGTCCGCGAGGTGCGCGGCCAGGAAGGGCATGAGCATGTAGAAGCCGAGGTTGATGGTGAGCTGGTTGAGGAACAGCAGCCGGACGGCCGGTTCGAAGGTACGGCTCTGCTTCCAGATGCCGCCCTTGGGCGGCGCGGCGGTGGCGCTCAACGGGTCCGCCCCGTCCGTCCGGCCCGGTCGGCCCCGGAGGGACCGGGGAGACCGGGGAGACCGGGAAGGCCGGGGAGTCCGGACCGGCCGGCGGCACGGTCGGTGTCGCGCGGGCCCGGGCCCCGGTCCGTACCGCAGACACCGGGGGTCCGGGGGCCCAGGCCCGCCGGTGGGTGCGGCCGCGCGGCCCCGTGGGTCCGCCGCTCCGCCCGGTTCAGGACCCTGCGCGTCCAGCCGTCGACGCGCTCGGCGCTCACGTACGGCGCCGGCTCCTCGCGCACCGGGCCGTCGAGGAGGCCGTGCGCCGCGCAGAACTCGTCGTTGAAGACGGTGTCGAAGTACCGCTGCGGCCCGTCCGGGAAGACGGCCGCGATCCGGGTCCCGCGCGGCCGGGTCCGGGCGAGCCACCCCGCGACCAGCGCGACCGCGCCCACGCTCCAGCCGCCGGTCGCGAACTGGCGGGCGGCCAGGCGGCGGGCCGACCGCACCGCCTCCGCCGGGCCGACCCAGTGGACCTCGTCGAAGGCCGCGTGGTCCACGTTCGCCGGGTGGATGGAGGAGCCGAGGCCCCGCATGAGCCGCTCGCCGGCCGGAAGACCGAAGACGGTGGAGTTCACGGAGTCGACGCCGACCAGTTCCAGGGCGGGGCTGCTGGTGGCGCGCAGCGCGCGGGCGATGCCGGCCGAGTGGCCGCCGGTGCCGACCGCGCAGACCAGCACGTCGATCCGGTCGAGCTGGTCGGAGAGTTCGGCGGCGAGCCCGGTGTAGGCGCCGGGGTTGTCGGGGTTCCCGTACTGGTCGGGGCACCAGGCCCCGTCGAGGTCGGCGAGCAGTTCGGCGACCCGGTCCTTCCGCGCCTGCTGCCAGCCGCCGTGCGGACTGGGCTCGGGCACGACGTGGACGCGGGCCCCGTGGGCGACGAGCATCCGCTCGACGATCGGTTCGAGGCCGGGGTCGGTGACGACGTGCACGGGGTGGCCGTGGAGGACGCCCGCGAGGGCGAGCCCGAGGCCGAGGGTGCCGGAGGTCGACTCGACGATGGGCGCGCCGGGGCGCAGCTGCCCGCGCCGCCGGGCCTGTTCGACCATGTGGAGGGCGGCGCGGTCCTTGATGCCGCCGAAGTTGAAGCCTTCGAGCTTGGCCCAGTAGCCGTCGTCCGTCCACAGGACGGGCGTGTTGCCGACGGTCTGACCGGCGATGCCGGGCGGCGGCGGGTACAGGGGCAGGGTCATGGGGGGTACGTCCTTGGAGTGAGTACGCCGGAAGGAAGCCTTGCCGTGTCCGGGGCCGTACGCGTGGCGCCCGGGGCGACCCGAGGGGGCGCCCCAGTGGTCGTACGGCGACAGGGCTCAGTTCCGGTTCACTCCGAGGGCGATGAGCAGGTGCCCGGGCGCCGGCCCGGGGCCCGCCCGGTCCCGTACGCGGCGGGCGTGCGGGTCGGCGGGGAACAGCGCGTCGTGCGCGACGAGCGGCGCTCCGGCCGTGTCCGGGGCGGTGAGCTGGGGGCCGGCGGGTGTCTGCGCCGCCGGCAGATGGACGTCGTGCGGCAGACCGTCGTCGCCGCCCTCGTGACAGCCGTGCGTGGGCGTCCCGGGCACGGGGGACGCGGAGGGGGCGGGCGCCCCGGAGTGGACGGCGGCCACGAAGGGGGCGACGCCCCGGGCCTCGGGTCCGGCATCCGGGACGAGGAAGGGGTCGGGGGCCCGGTCGGCGGCCGCGGGGGCCGCGCCGTGGGCCGGAACCGGCGAGGGGAGGGCGGCCGGGAGCGCGTGGCCGTGGGCCCCGTGGCAGATCCCGGCGAAGAGGGCGAGCACCGTGAGCAGCAGCAGGAGGGCGGGCGCCCGCCGTCCTGCCTGTTCCCGCGTGATCGCCACGCGGTCCGTCACTCCGGTCCCGTCACTCATGGTGCGCGCGAGGCTACGGCGCGCGCTCGGTGGCGGGCAACGGGACGGGCCCTGTTTTGGCCAGCGTTTACTTCGGGACGGTCGCTACAGGTTGCGCTCGGCGAACACCTTCAGCGCGTCCCGCACCAGGATCGCCGTGCCCTCGCCGTGCCGGTCGTAGTTGGCCGTGAAACGCGGGTCGTCGACGTACAGCCGGCCGAGGCCGATCACGTACTCCTTGCTCGGCGCCGTCGTGGCCGACAGCCAGTCGCAGTGCCTCCGGGCGAGCGTCTGCACCTCCGTGGAATCCGCGGCGAGCCCGGCCCGCGCCGCCGCCGCGAAGCCGCGGGCGATGTCCTTCTGCTCGTCCATGAACGCCTTCTTCTCCGCGTCGCTCAGCGACCGCCACCAGCGGTCCCCCTGCTCGTACGCGTCCCGGCCCCAGCGTTCGGTGACCTCCGCCTCGTACCGGGTGTGGTCGAAGCCGTCGAAGACTTCCTCCGCCATCAGTTCCTCTCCTCTCTCGGTCTTGTGGAGAGTGGTCCGCACGGCCTCGATCTGCCGGCCGATGCGCTCCCGTTCCCGCTCCAGCAGGCGCAGGTGGGTACGGAGGGCGGCGGAGGTGTCCCGCTGCCCTTCGAGGACCTCGGCGATCGCGGGCAGCGACAGGCCCAGCTCCCTCAGGAGCAGGATGCGCTGCAGCCGCACGAGCGACGCCTGGTCGTAGTACCGGTAACCGTTCGCGCCGATCCGGCTCGGTTCCAGCAGCCCCAGCTCGCCGTAGTGGCGGAGCGTGCGGCTGGTGGTCCCGGCCTTCCTGGCGATCTCCTGGATCGACCACTCCATGACGCAGACGCTAGAACTTGACGTTGCGTAAAGGTCAAATGCCACTCGGAAGGTTCACCGGGGGAACGCCGAAGGCCCGGATCCGTTTCCGGATCCGGGCCTTCGGGCTACTGAGTAGCGGGGACAGGATTTGAACCTGCGACCTCTGGGTTATGAGCCCAGCGAGCTACCGAGCTGCTCCACCCCGCGTCGGTGAACACCACACTACGGCATGGAGGAGCGAACACGGAAATCGGTTTCCGTCAGCACCCGCAGTCGGCGGATTCCGCCGGTGCCGTGAGGGTGTCCGGGGCCTGCCGCGCGGGGCCCTCCCAGGTCTCGTACGGGAAGCCCTCCCGCGCCCAGTACTCGAAGCCCCCGAGCATCTCCTTCACCTGGAAGCCGAGCTGCGCGAGGGCCAGCGCGGCGCGCGTGGCACCGTTGCAGCCGGGGCCCCAGCAGTACGTGACGACGGGGACGGCCTTGTCGAGGAGCTGCTCGGCCTGCTCGGGGATGAGCGCGGTCGGCAGGTGGATCGCGCCGGGGATGTGGCCCTGGTCCCAGGAGGCGGTCGAGCGGGAGTCCAGGAGGACGAAGCCGGGGTCGCCGCCGTCGGCGAGCGCGGCGGCGACATCGGAGACGTCCGCGTGGAAGGCGAGGCTCGCGGAGAAGTGGGCGACCGCGGCGGCCGGGGAGGCCGGCGGGGTGCGGAGAACGGCATTGACCTGCGGCGTTGTCGTCGTCATGGTGATCAATCTACGGATGCTGAGCACGGGCTTGAAGGAGCGTTCCCCGGCGGTCGGCGGCCTCGGCCGGGGATTCCCGGGCGTTCGGCGCGGAGCGGCGTGGATCTCACGGAACGGACGCGGCGGAGGTTCGCGGGCCCTCCCGGGGCCGTGTCACATTCACGGGTTGCGATCCGTCATGACGCATGACGGGACACGGAGGGGGAGTCCGAGGGATGGATGAGCGCATGGGTACGGCAGTGGGTGGCCCGGGTGGGCGGCCCGGTCACGAAGACGCGGACGAGGAGGCGCTGGCCCTGCGGTTCGAGGCCGACCGGCGGCACCTGCGGGCCGTGGCGTACCGGATGCTGGGCTCGCTGAGCGAGGCCGAGGACGCCGTGCAGGAGACCTGGTTCAAGCTCAGCCGCAGCGATGTCAGCGGGATCACCAACCTCAGCGGCTGGCTCACGACGGTGGTCGGCCGCGTCTGCCTGGACATGCTGCGCTCGCGCGGCTCGCGCCGCGAGGACCCGCTGGAGTTCCACGTCCCCGACCCCGTGGTCCGGGCCGCCGACACCACCGACCCGGAGCGCGCGGCGGAACTCACCGAGTCCGTCGGCCTCGCGCTGCTGATCGTCCTGGAGACCCTGTCACCGGCGGAGCGGCTCGCGTTCGTGCTGCACGACATGTTCGCCGTCTCCTTCGACGAGATCGCGCGGATCGTGGACCGCAGCCCGGCCGCCACCCGCCAGCTCGCCAGCCGGGCCCGCCGCCGGGTGCAGGACGCCTCCCCCGGGCCGGGGCCGGACCCCCGGCGCCAGCGGGAGATCGCCGACGCCTTCCGGGCCGCCGCGAACGCCGGTGACTTCGAGGGCCTGCTCGCCGTCCTCGACCCGGACGTGGTGCTGCGGGCCGACAGCGGCAGCCTCGCGGCCTCCCGGCTGGTACGGGGCGCCGAGGCCGTCATGGCGCAGGCCGTCATGTACTCGAAGTTCCGCCACGCGGTCCTGCCGGTCGTCGTCAACGGCGCGCCCGGCTTCCTGTCGGTGGTCGACGGGCGGCCCGGCTCGATGCTGTCGTTCACCATCTCCGGAGACCGCGTCGTCGCCCTCCAGGTCCTCGCCGACCCGGCCCGCCTCGCGGCGCTCCCGTTCACGGAGGAGGACCTGGCGCGGGCGAGCTGAACGGGCGGGGCCGACCGGGTGGGGCTCGGGCCGGTCCCGTACGGCTCCGGCGGCGGCCGCGCGGGGGTCAGCGCGGGCCGGCGCCTCCCGCGCCCCGGGCCGCCGTCCAGGAGGCGACCGCCGTGAGGGAGGCGGCGGCGCTGGCGACGCCCAGGACGGCGCCGGCGGCGACGTCGCCGGGGTAGTGGACGCCCGTGTGGACACGGGAGTACGCCACCGCCGTCGCGAGCGCCCACAGCGGCGCCGCCGCCGGGGGCAGCGTGGCGCCCACGGCCGTGGCGAAGGCGACCGCCGAGGCGGTGTGCCCGGAGGGGAACGACGCGGAGTCGGGCATGGGCACGTGCCGGCCGGCCACCACCCGGGCCGCCTCGCGGTCGGGGCGGGGCCTGCGGACGAGACGCTTGCCCAGCAGGTTGGCCGACGCGGAGGCGACGGCGACGGCCCCCGCGCCCACGAGCGCGGCCCGGCGGGGCCGGCCGGGGGCGAGGGCGAGGAGCGCCGCGACCGAGAAGGAGATCTTGGAGTGGTCGGCGGCGGTGGAGAGCCGGCGCAGAGCCGCGTCGAGCGTCGGGGTGGAGGTGCCGGCCACCGCCGCGTACACGGCGCCGTCCACGGCCCGCAGGTCCTGCAGGACCGCCCGCGCGGTCCCGGCCCAGCCCCGGGCCTCCTTCCGCGGCCCCCCGCCGTGGCCGGGGCCGGGGGCCTGGCCGCCGTACCCGGAACCGGGGTCGGGATCCTGGCCGCCGTCACCGTGGCCGTGGGTCCTGGGGTCCGTCATGCGCCGCTCCTTGCCGAGGATGGGTTGCCGAGCGCGAGCCGGAGGATCCGCCGCCAGTCCAGGGGCGGCGGCGGGGGCGTGGTCCCCGGCCGGTCGCGCGGTACACGTACCCGCAGAGCGCGGGGACGCAGCACGCACACCACGGGTGTCGGGAGGTTCAGCGCCTCACCGTCCACGGCGACGGCGATGCTGCCGGCGCCGCTCCCGTTCCCGGTGCCGTCGGTGGTGCCGTTCCCGGTGACCTCGACCCGCCGGGCCGTCAGGACGTTCAGGGCCTCCGACTGGGTGCCCCGGACGGCGAGTTCGGCGGCCTGGACCGCGCCTTCCACCCGGATGCCGATGACCCCGAGCCGGCCGCCGTCGAGCCGTGGCCGCTGGGCGGCGCCCGGCGCGAACGGATCGGGGGCGGCGTAGGGGTTGTTGCTGACGAGCAGCGCCTGCTGCGCCGGAAGCCGCTTGCCGTCGGCCCGCGCGTCGAGCCGGGCGCCCGCCCCGCCCTGGAGGAGGTCGGGGAGCAGCTCGATGGCGGTGCCCGCCTTGGCGTCCCGGTAATCCGGGTGCTGGACGACGTCCGCGTACACGCCGAAGGAGACCGTGTTCACGAACGGCCGGCCGGAGACGGAGCCCAGGTCCACACGGAGTTCCTCGCCGTCGGTCAGGGCGTCCAGGCAGGTGGCGGGGTCCGTGCGGTCGAGCCCCAGGTCCAGGGCGAAGTGGTTGCGGGTGCCCGCCGAGATCACCAGGAACGGCAGGTCGTGCTCGGCCGCCACGGCGGCGACCAGCGCCTGCGTACCGTCGCCACCGGCCACGCCGAGCAGGTCGGCCCCTTCGGCGACGGCGCCGCGGGCCAGCGCCTCGACGTCGTTCTCCCGCTCCGGATCGATGAGGATCACGCGGGCGCCGAGCTTCTCCGCCCGCTCGACGAGCCCGAACCGGCCGACCTTCCCGCCGCCCGACTTCGGGTTCATGATGAGCACCGGCCGCAGGGGCCGCCGCGCGGGCACGCCCCGGACCGTCCTGGGCCCCTCGCCGGGCCGGCGCAGCGCGGACCGGGCGAAGCCGAGGGCCACGGCCCACAGGGCGAGCGAGACGAGGGCGATCACCCACACGCCGCCGAGGACGTACAGGGCGAGGACCGCGGCGGGCGACCCGACCGCCAGAACCGCCCCCAGCAGCCGCAGGAGGCCGCGGTGCGCGGCGAACCACCACAGCCCGACGGCCGCGGCGGCCAGCCCCGCCAGACCGCTCAGCAGTATCAGGAAACCCCCGCTGCCCAGCGCCGTCAGCAGCACCACCACGGCACCACCCGCGGCCGCCAGCGCGCACCGCGCCAGCCTCCGGGCCGTCCCCGCCGGATCACCGGGACCCCTCGCCGTCACCGTACTCACCCGCCCACCTCCACCCTCCAGCTTCGCCCCCGCACCCCGTGCGGAAGGGACCGCTCCCGGCCCTCACCCGCGGCCGGTCCGCGCGGCCCGGCGGGCGCGCGTGGAGCGCTTGGGCGTCACTCCCCGCCGGGACGCCACGTCCGGGCCTGCCGGACGGCGACACGGGAGGCCCAGACCCACAGGAACACACCGACCACGAATACCACGCCGATCGTCGCCGCGATCAGCTCACCGGTGACGGAGGACTCGCCGTGGACGCCGACCGGAGCGGCGAGCGCGGCGGCGACGGCGGTACCCGCGGTCGCGGCGACGGCGAGCGGGGCGAGCACCGACCAGGCCGCACTCGTCCGGAAGACGCGCAGCCCTCCGGTGAGGACGGACAGAGGGGCGAGGGCGCGGCCCTGGCGCAGGAACTCCGCCAGGGCGGCGAGACCCGTGGTGAGGGCGAGCACCGCGATGCCGGCCATGCCGAACAGGGCGCTCCAGCGGCCCTGGTCACGGTTGGGGGCGCCCGCGGTGAGCTGGTCCTCGCCCGGTGCCCGGACGACCGCGCCGCGCGGGAACACCTCGTGCGACCACCGCTTGACGGCGGGTACGGAGAGGGGCTTCCCGTCGGGCCGCAGAACGGCGAGGGTCGCACCGCCGTCGTCGGACGCGGCGCGTTCCGCCAGTGCCCGGGCGTCGGTCCTGCGGAGGACGAGCGCCGTGTCGGGGCGGGGGGTCCACCGGAGCAGCTCGCGCAGCTTCACGTCCGCCGGGGGGCCGTCGACGCGCGTCTCGCGGACGGGGCAGGGCAGGCGCAGGGCGGTCAGGGCAGCGCAGTCGCCGTGCAGGGTCGAAGCGGTGCCCCGGTCGCCGGGCGGTGTCAGCAGGACGGCTCGCGTGCCGGGCACGCCGGCGAGGAAAGCCGCCACGGCGGAGGCGGATGCCTCGCCGCGGATGCCGACGGTGACCAGACTCCGGCCGACACGGTCGAGGCTCCGCCTCGCCTCGGCGGTCTGTGTGCCGAACAGCCCCTGCCACGCGACGGCCTGCATGAAGACGATGAGCGCGATCGAGACGCCGGTGACGAGGCGGGCGGTCCCCCCGGGGTGGGTGGCCGTACAACGGCCCGCCACGAGCGTTCCGGGCAGACCGGACGCCCGTCCCCGGCGGGCCAGCAGATGCCCCGCCCGCGCGGTGACGGTCGCGAGGGCGGCCGGGAGGGTCAGAACCGTGAGGGCGATGCCCGTCCAGCTGGTGAGCGTGCGCAGCGCGGTGTCCGGTGCGAACAGGTCGGGGCCCCGCACCGCCAGGACGACCGCGAGGGGACACACCACGGCCAGCCGCGGCAGCCACCTGCCCCGTGCGGTGGCGCGCGGCCGGGTTCCGGACGCGTTCCGGCCCGGGAGGAGGTCGGCGGCCACCACCGCCGCCTGCACGAGCAGGAAGGCTGCGGCCGGCACGAGCACCGCGGCCCAGCCGTACGGGCGCAGGTGCGAGGAGGAGAGGACGTAGTCGGTGTACGGGATGCGGATGTCGCGCAGGCCGGCCGCGGTGACCAGCGCGGCCCCGACGGCCGCGCCCAGGGCGGCCGGTGCCGCGGCCTCACCGAGGGCGATCAGCGCGCGGTCCCGCCGCCGCCCGCCGAGCGCCGCGACCAGCGCGCTCCTGCGGTCACGGGCGTGCGCACCGGTGCGCGCGGCCACGACCAGGAGAGCGACGGCCGGCAGCACGAGCATGCCGGTCACCGCCGCCTGGAACATCCACTCGGGCTTGTCGTCCAGCCGGCCCGAGCCCGGCTCCAGGGCGTGCCGGACCGGTCCGGCCGCCGGGCCGAATCCCGTCACGACGTCGGCGGGCCGCTCGGCGCTCAGGCCGTCGCGCGGCCGGACGTAGGCGAGCCATTCGGACGGCTCGTCCAGTCCTTCCTCGCCGATCGTTCCGGCCAGGGGGCCGTAGCGGTGGTCGATGTCCTCGGTGGCACCTGCCCGGCGCAGGGCCGGCGACAGGACCGCCTGGCCCGGGTCCGGCCAGCGGGCGAGCCCGGGAGGCAGCGGTGCGTCGCCCTGATGAGGAGCCAGGTACACGACGCTGAAACGGCGTTCCCCTTCCAGCGAGTCGGACCCCACCAGCCACGTCGTCGCGCCGGTGGCGCCGCCCGGAGACCCCTCGGGCGCCACGGGCGTCCGGGCCGTCCGGCGCTCCTCCTTGCCCGCGTACACGGCGTGTACGGCCACGAGACTGCCCAGGCCGAGGGTGAGGACCAGCGCCGCGAGCAGCAGCGCCACGACACGTACGCTTCCCGCCTCGGCACGGCGGCCGGCCACCCGCCCGATGGAGAGAAGCCGGCCCGCGAGGCTCCCGGTCCCGCCGACCGGCGTCACGCGGACGCCCCGGTGGCCAGCGGCTTCAGAACGCCCGCGTCGAGCCGCAGGGCGCGGTCGGCCCGCCCGGCGATGCCCGCGTCGTGGGTCACCACGAGCAGCCCGCACGCGTGGCGGCGGGGCAGGCCGAACAGCACCTCGGCCGTACGGTCGCGCGACTCCGTGTCCAGCGCGCCGGTCGGCTCGTCGGCGAGCAGCAGCGCGGGTTCGTTGATCAGGGCGCGGGCGACCGCGGTCCGCTGCCGCTCACCACCGGACAGCTCCTCGCTCGTCACCGCCGACGGCACGCCGAGTTCGTCGAGGAGCGTGCGCGCCCGTTCCCGGGCGCCGTGACGTTCGGTACGGGCCAGCAGCGCCGCGAGAAGCACGTTGTCCAAGGGGCTCAGCTCCGGCAGGAGTTCACCGAACTGGAACACCATGCCGACCGACCGGGCCCGCAGCGCGGCCAGCCGCCCGGGCCGCAACCCCACGACCTCGGTGCCCGTCACCTTGACCGATCCGGCGTCCGGTGCGATCAGGCCCAGCACGCAGGACAGCAGCGTGCTCTTGCCCGACCCGCTCGGCCCGGTCACCGCGACCGACTCCCCGGCCCGCAGGCTCAGCGAAAGCCCCGAGAACAACTCGCGCGCGCCCAGGGAGTGCGTCAGTCCCACGATCTCCAGAACGGGTTTCCCGATGTCCGTGCCGTCTGCCCCGCCCACGTGCTGTCCTCACTGTCTCGCCAGGTGAATGAGAAGGCGCGGTGGAGCGGCCTGGACCGCTCCACCGCCGGGATGCTCAGCGCCCGTCGCCGGGGCGGTCGTCGGGCCCGCACCGGTCCGGGTTGAGCTGGACGTTCAGACAGGCAGTCACCTTGCTCACGTAGTTGGTGGTGTCCATGCCGCTGAACTTCGTGGAGCCATTGCCGTCGTGGTTGTCGAGCCGCAGCCCCGTGTTGTTCTTGCGGTCGTACAGCGTGTAGACAGCCATGCTGTCCCCCGCTGTGTCAGCTATCGCCACCTGGCCGTTCGTACCATGACTGTATGCGTACGCGGAATTCTCGTACCTTGAATCCAGATTTTCCCCGGCGCCGGCGAACGCTTGACCGGCGCCCATCAGTGCTGTCACGGCTGCGGCTGCGACCATGGCCCTGACTGTAATTCCGAAGGACATGTCCCTCCCCTTTCAGTCACATACAAGGACGTGCTGCATCATGACGCGTCTCCCTCACTCGCCATTGCAGCCACCTCAGCCTCACACGACTCAAAGAATGCCTCAAGCACCTTTCTCTTTTTAGCCACCACCGAACACTCGCCATCTGACCGAAGCACGCTGACGCGTTTCGATGCACCTCGACAGCCACCTTGTCCTGCACGGAAGCCACCGGGGTGACAGCGAACGGGAAGGCAGACTCACCCCAGCCGCTTGACCTCCGCCTTCCCCTGAGGTTTCACAATCAACTTATCGAGACGATCTGCCACTCCTCAAGCGCGCATCCCGGCCAGGACGAACAGTGCACTTGAGCCAATCACTCGATCACTCGGACTCAAAATCAATGAAACATCCGCCTCCCACGGCTGGAAATCGCCGCGCCCTGCCTTTCGGCCTGTCACTGCGAGGTGGATTCTCCCGACCAATTGGTGAATGACTGGTTAATGGAACGAAAAATTCGGTGCCCGTTCGAGGCCGATTCTGATCCCATCCGTGCCGACACCGATTCGCGACCGGTTCGCGTGACCGTACGCTGCGACAGCGGTCATGTCGGCCGGCCCCCACAATGGACGGCCACTCATGGGAGCTGTGCCCACGCTGCACGCCCCTCACCGCCGATGGCCGAGGCGTGCCGGCTGATGCCCGCCCCGTCCAGATCGGAACCTACTCTCGGGACGGCTACGCGAGGTGGGAGTGCCGGTGACCGTGCGAACGGCGATGAGCGGGAACCGCAGCACAGTTCAACTTTCACGTCACCGGCTCCGGGGGCGGTCCCGGCCGCAGCGACCGGCTCGAACCGGGCTGCTCCACCGCGCGCGGTCCATGCGCCGTCACGTGCCTCGGGGCGCCACACCGCTCCATGTGAGGAACCTCAGCCCTCGCAGGAGCCGCCGCCTCCGCGGGGCGGCCACGCGGAACGACGGAGCGCCCCGCCCGGTCGACACCGGGCGGGGCGCTCCGTAGCAGGTCGGAGGGTCTCCCCTCCCCCGCTCTCGGTAGGCCGTGTGGGACTCGAACCCACAACCAATGGATTAAAAGTCCACTGCTCTGCCAATTGAGCTAACGGCCCGTGGACAAGCACGCCCATGCAGCATAGCCCGAGAGGTACGCGGAACAGATCGAGTATCCGACACACCCCGCCCCGCGCCGCGCCGCAGGGGTGCGGGGCGGGGCGGGGCGGGTGGTGGGGCGGGGGTCAGAAGAGGCCCTTGAAGCCGTTCCAGCCGCCGGTGCCGATGAGGACGCGGCCGCCGAAGGCGCCGGAGCCGGTGCCTTCGTAGCTGTAGAGGCGGCCGGCGGTGTCGCGGGCCACGAGGTCGGTGACGCCGTCGCCGGAGAGGTCGCCGAGGCCGACCAGGGACGAGTAGCCGTTCCAGCCGCCGCCGAGCTTCACGCGCGGGGAGAGGCCGCCGGTCGCCGTGCCGTAGTAGCGCCAGAGGACGCCCGCCGTGTCGATGCCGAGCAGGTCGTCGCGGCCGTCGCGGTTGAGGTCTCCGGCGCCGATCAGCTTGGTGTAGAGCTTCCAGCCGGTACCGATCCGTACGCGCGGCTTCAGCCGGTGGTCCGCGGTGCCCCCGTACAAGTAGAGGTCGCCGTTGGAGGCCTGGCGGGCGATCAGGTCGGTGAAGCCGTCGCCGTCGAGGTCGCCGGGCGAGGTCAGAACGTCGAAGCCGCCCCAGCCGGAGCCGAGCGGGGTGTACGGGGAGGAGGCGGAGACGACCTGGCCGCAGCCCGGGCGGTAGGACCGCAGCTGGTCCCCGACGCGGGCGAGGACGTCGGCGCAGCCGTCGGCGTTCACGTCGCCGAACGGCACGAGGACCGAGGTGGTGGGGAACTTCGCGCCCGTACCGGCGATGCGGGACGACAGGCCGCCGTACGCGTTGCCCCGGTACATCGAGACGAGTCCGGCCGTGTCCATCACCAGCAGGTCGCCCTGCCGGTCGTTTCCGGCCAGATCCCGCCGGCCGGGGGTGCCGCCGGTGACGGTGATGCCGCCGGAGAGGGCGAGGTCCCGGCCCTGCCCGTCGGCGGTGTTGGCGGTCAGGTCCCAGACGTACGGCCCGTTCGGAGCGGCCTTGCCCGCCGCCGTGCGTCCGTCCCAGGCGATGCCGAGCCGGCCCCGGGTCTCTCCGCCGCCGTAGCTGCGGACGACCGTCCCGGTGTGCGGGTCGCGGATGTTCAGGCGCCACGTCGAGGCGGGCTTGGACAGCGTCCAGGACGCTTTCCAGCCGTCCTTCGACCGCGCGGAGGCGGGGGCGCTCGCCGAGGCGGCGGTGAGGTCGGAGGCCGGCACGCCGGTCCACACGGCGTGGACGCGCTGGTCCGCCCCGCGGTACGCGACGGCCCCGCCGAACCGGTCGACGGTCCACGTCTCCCGGCGCGGGCCGGAGACCGGCTCGGCGTCGACGAGCGTCCGCGTCCGGGCCGTACCGGTGTGGAAGTCGGTGACCCGGAGGTACGAGGCGGCGTCCCGGGACACGTAGAAGCCGTCCCCGAGGAGCCCGCCGCCGGCCACACCCTGTCCGAGCGCGAGCCGCGCACCGGTCCGCAGGTCGTGGACGCCGTGGGCACCGGTCTGTCCGCAGGCCCAGTAGAGCCAGCGGCCCGCCGAGACCTGGAACTCGGTCGCCGGGCAGCCGGCCCCCGTCGAGAACGTCCCGGTCGCCCTGCCCGTCGTCAGGTCGGTCCGGGCCACCTCGCCGTTGACGGCCGTACCCGTGAAGAGGGTGTCGCCCCAGACGGCCGCCGCCGTCCGCGGCTGCTTGCGGACGACGGGCGAGGTGCCGGCCGGTGCGTCCAGGTTCAGGACGAGCGTCTGGCCGCTGCCGCCCTGGAAGACCGCCCACCGGCCGAAGACGTCGGCGAGCTGCCCGTGGTTCTCGCCGGTGAGCGCCCGCGTCACCCGGCCGGAAGCGGTCCGGGCGACGACCTCCAGGGGCTTGAAGTCCTCGTGCGCGAGGTGGACGGTGCGGCCGTCGCCACTGTCGAAGAGCGGGTTGTTCCGCTCCAGGCGCTTCTGCTCCGCGCCCAGCGGGGCCGGCTTCGACTGCCCGGTGTGGAGGGGACCGACCGGCAGCGTCCGCTCGAAGAAGCCGGAGCCCCGCGAGCCGCCCCACTCCAGCGAGGAGAGGCGGCCGGCGCCGAGCGCGATCGACTCGACCGTGGCGGCGACCGGCTCGACGGGGGCGGCGAGCTTCTCCAGGAGCGGCGTGCCGTCCTTGCCCGGCACCACCTTCTGGAGGGCCCAGTCCGTCGGACCGGTGCCGCCGACGACGGCCGCGGCGGCCGTGTCCTGGCCGGTGACCTGGTTGAGTTCGGCCTGGGCCTTCTCCAGGAGGGTCAGCGTCCGGCCGTCCGGGTGGACGGCGACGAGCTTCCGCCGCAGGACCGGGTCCGCGCCCCCGGGCTTCGTGAGGGCGAGGACCCAGTCGCCGACGAGGCCGATCCGGCCCGTGGCGTCCAGGTCGGCGGGGAGGGTGAAGGTCTGCTCGGCGGCGGCGGTCGGAAGGGCGCGGTCCCGTACGTGCACGGTCCGCGACCGGTCCACCCAGGCGATCCGGTCGGGGCCGAGGACCACCGGGCCGGTGGAGTCACTGCTGTACGCCGTGGCGGCGTCCTCGATCGCGGTCACGCGACCGGTGGCGAGCTCGACGAGGCCGAGCCCGGTGAAGTCGTAGGCGCTTCCCTGGCGCGCGTAACGGATCACCGCGACGGTGTCGTCGCCCGCCACGAGCTGCGCCGTGCTCAGGTCGGCGTCGGCGGGCCAGCCCGTGACCGGCGTCTGGGGGCCGGTGAGGTCGGCGGCCTGCACCAGGAAGAAGCCGGTGTTCCGCTGGAAGAGCAGGGAGCCGCCGAGGAGTCCCACGTAACTCGCGTCGGACGGCGGGGTGAACGGCTGCTGGGCGCCGGTCGCCAGGTCGCGGACGGCGTGCTCACCGGGGGCGGGCTCGACGTACACGTAGCGGCCGCCGATCCCGGCCTCGGCGAAGCGCAGGTGGGCCTCGTAGCCCAGCGGGACGCTCGTGCCGGTCGCGAAGTCCGTCCACACGAGCCGGTCGCCGTTGAGACGGTCGCCGTCCTCCGTGGCGTGGGCGTAGCCGCCCGCGGAGACGGCGGTGACGATCTCGCCGCGTGGCACGGCCCGCCAGTCGGGGTCGATGTCCAGCTGGTCGATGCCCACGATCGGCGAGGCGCTCACGGACGGCGCGGCGCCGATCCCCGAGGCCAGCAGCGCGGCGGCGAGGACGGCGATGCGCGCGCGGGGTCGCCGCGCGCGGGGGTGACGAGTCAAAGAGGGGTCCCTCCCCGGGAAACCTGATGTGCGAGAAGGCGGGGCGGGGCGGTTCTCCGCCGGGCCCCCTGGCCGGCGCCCGCGCTCCCGTCGAGAACGTGAGCGTATCCCGCCGCCGTCGCACCCGCGGACGAGGGCGGCTCGACGGGCAGGGCCCGTACGCCACCGAGGTGTCGTACGGGCCCTGGGGACGCGCCGGCGGGCAGGCGCCCCGGTCCGGGAGGCGCCCCGAGCCGGAAGTGCCGCGCCGCGTCGGGCGCCTCGGCCCGGCGGCGCGCCGGTCAGGCCAGCCGCGCGTACATCTGCCAGCCGGTGCCGATCCGGGCCCGCGCGGAGAGGGTGCCGGCGCCGGTGCCGTTGTACCGCCACAGAGCGCCCGCCGCGTCGCGGGCGACCAGGTCCGCCTTGCCGTCGGCGTTGAGGTCGCCGACGCCCACGACCGTGTTGTAGGTCTGCCAGCCGGTGCCGATCCGGACGCGCGGGCCGAAGGTGCCCCTGCCCGTCCCGTAGTACCGCCACAGGGCGCCGGTGCTGTCCCGGGCGAGCAGGTCGCCGGCCTTGTCGCCGTTCAGGTCGCCGGCCGCGACGACCGTGTCGTAGATCTGCCAGCCGGTGCCGACCCGGATCCTCGGCTTGAACGCGCCGGCGCCGTTGTCGGCGTACATCCACAGCTCACCGGCGGGTGTGCGCGCCAGGAGGTCCGTCCGCCCGTCGCCCGTCAGGTCGCCGGGGGCGGACAGGTGGTTGTAGATCTGCCAGCCGCTGCCCAGACCGGCCCGCTTCCCGTTGGGCGAGAACGCGGTGCCGCAGCCGCCGTCGTAGCGGGTCAGGGCCCCGGCGGCGTTCCGCACCAGCAGGTCGCCGCACCCGTCGCCGGTGAGGTCCCCGAAGGGGACGAGCAGGGAGGAGGAGGCCCAGCCGGTCGCCGACGGCCCCGTGCCCACGGTCCCGGTGCCCGTGCCCGGCCGCACGGCCAGCGTGCCGCCCGGCGTGAGGCCGAGCAGGTCGCCCTTGCCGTCGCCGGTGACGTCGTGCCAGGCGGGCCGGGCGGCGGGGGCGCCGCCGGTCACCGTCAGCGCGCCGGTCAGGGAGAGGTCGGCGCCGATGCCGTCGGCGGGCCGGGCGGTGAGGGTCCAGGTGTAGCCGCCGTTCCGCGCGGCCTGGCCGGAGGCGTTCCTCCCGGTCCAGGCGGCTTCGATCCGGCCGCGCGCCTCGGGCCCGGAGGCCGTGTGGACGACCGTTCCGGTGGCGTTCTCCTTCACGGTGACCTGCCAGGCGCCCGTGGGCTTGGAGGTCCACCAGCGGCCGGACCAGCCGGTGCCGGAGGCGGCCAGGTTCAGCGCCGCACCGGTGACGGCGGAGTCGATCACGGTGACGGGCGGCGCGGGGACCCCGGTGGCGACGATGCGGATCCGCTCGTCGGTGCCGGCGTACGCGACGTGGCCGCCGAAGCGGTCGACGGTCCAGTCCCGGCGGGCGTGGGCGTCAGGGCCGAGCTCGGCCGCGGTCGCCAGCGTCCGCTGGGGCACGTCGGCGGCGGAGCCGGAGGCCGGGAGCCCGGCGTGCAGGTCGTACAGGCGCAGGCCCGCTTCCGGGTCCTGCCGCACGACGTAGCCGTCCCCGAGCAGCACGTTGCGGATGTTGCGGCCCGGCAGGGTCATGGACCGCCCGGTCTGCCGGTCGTAGACGCCCGAACCCGTCCCGGGGCTCCAGCCGTCCTGGTCGCAGGACCAGTAGACCCAGCGGCCGGCGGCCTGGAGGTGGGCCGGAGCACACGCGTTGGGGGTGGTGAAGGACGGGCCCGCCGCGCCGGACACCAGCGACTTCGAGGTGACCCGCGGACTGTCCTTGGCGGCGCTCCACAGGGTGGATCCCCACAGGGCGGCGGTGAGGTCGGTGCGCCGTTCGCGGACGGTTCCGGCACCCGACTTCGGGAACTCGACGACGTACGGTTCCTCCCGCAGGACGGTGCTCGCCGAGGCGACGAGCCCGAACCGGCCGGAGAGGTCGACCAGTTCACCGCTGGTCATGCCGGTGGTGACGCTCGGCCCCCCGGCGGTGCTCCTCCCGTTCTCGTACAGCACGGTGTCATCTCTGTACGAATCGTTCCGGCGCCCGTGGAAGCCGTCACCGCTCGCCCACATCACGACGCAGCGGCCGGTGTAGGAGGAGCAGTCGCCGTCGTCGCCGCTCAGCAGCCCGTCCACGGTGGTCCGGAGCGGCTGCGGCTGCCCGGTGGCGGAGAGCCAGGTGGAGCGGTAGACGCCGTAGTAGTCGGCCGGCTGGAAGTAGGTGCTGTTCTCGCCCTGGGTGAGGATGCCGCTGCCCAGGGCGAGGCCGTGGATCTTCGCGGGCATGGGCTCGACGGTGGTGAGCCGGCGCGTCTCCACACCGCCGCCGGAGGCCGGTACGAGCCGGTGCACGGCCCAGTCGAGGTCGCCCCGCGGTTCGGCGGCCGTGGTCCCGGCGGCGAGCGCGGTTCCGTCGGGCGTCACGACGATCTGCCCGCCGGCCAGTTCCAGCACGGGAGGCTTCAGGTCGTCCTCGTCGGTGCCCGGGAGGACCCACAGGGCCGTCCCCCGGTACTCGTTGCTCCCGGGGTTCTGCCGGCTGACGCCGAGGACGGTCGTGCCCACGGCGGCGAAGGTCGCGTCGTACGCGAGGGAACCGGACTCCACCGTGCGGATCAGGGTCTCCGGCGCGGTGCGGTCCAGGACGTCGATCTTGTCCCGCCCGGTGCGCAGCCGCAGGATCGTTCCGGCACCGAGGCGGAAGCCGGTCACGTCCTCCGAGCCGTCCTGCGGTCCCAGGAGCGGCTCGGCCACCCCGTCGGCGAGGTCGGTGAGCGCCCAGTTCTCCTGGCCGCCCGCGGAGTTCCGGTGCCGGAGGACGAGTGAGGTCGCGTCACCGTCCTCCACACCGGTGGGAACGGTCCCCTCCGGCAGTCCGGTGACGGGCGTGTCCGTCACCTTCCCCGCCTCGGACCGCAGCAGGTGGAATCCGGTGGGCGCGTCCGCCTCGCCGGTGCGGGTCACCACGGTGTCACCGAAGGTGCCCACGTACGTCTGGCCCTCCGGGAGGGCGATCTCCGCGAAGACCGCGCCCGCGCCCTTCTGGAGGGTCACGCGCGGGCTGGGGGTGGCGGAGTGCACGGCGACCGTGTCGGAGCCCCTGCCCCAGTGGCCGCCGCCTCCGATGGGCAGCTTCTGCCGCCAGTCCCAGTAGCCGGTCTCGTAGTCGTAGCGCGGCGCCTCCGGCAGGGTGACGGCGAGTGGGGTCGCGGTCCCGGTGGCGTAGTCGATCCACTGGAGGCGGACGTCGCCCTCCTGCGCCAGCAGATAGCCGGTCTCGCCGGCGTTGAGGATCGAGGTGGCGCGCGGCGAGAAGCGCGGCGCGGCCGGCAGCACGGTGGTCTGCGGCGCCGTGTCGGCGACCGCGGGCGGCGCCGTGATCCCGGCGGACGTCGCCGCCGTGACCGTCGCGAGCGCGAGGACGAGGGCGGCGCGGGTGCGTCGGCCCGAACCGCGCGCGCGGTCGTTGCCCTGATGGATCAAGGAAGGTCCCTCCCGGAAAACATGGGGTCAGGGAGGGCGCGGCAGCACCTCTGCGGCGGCACGCGGACGGGAGATCCCGGTCTCGGTCGTCCCCCCTGAGCGGGGTGACCCTACCAACACCCGGCCCGGCGTCGCGACGGTGTTCCGAACCCGTTCAAGACGAAGGGCCCGTACGCCACCGAAGTGTCGTACGGGCCCTTCCCGTCAGGTCGTCACCCGCTCACGCGGACTCGCGGTTCCGCGCGGGTCGACCGGCTCAGCCGTTGCGCTTCCAGCGCGGCTTGTCGTCGCGGCGGCCGCCGCCGAAGGAGCCGGAGCCGGAGCCGGAGGGGCGGTGGTCGTCACGGCGGCCCGAGGGGCGGTCGTCGCGGCGGAAGCCGCCCGCGGGGCGGTCGTCACGACGGTCGCGGTTGAACGGGCGGTCGCTGCCACGGTGGCCGCCGGAGGGGCGGTCGTCGCGGCGGAAGCCACCGGCCGGGCGGTCGTTGTCCCGGCGGTCGTCGCGGCGGAAGCCACCCGACGGGCGCTCGTCACGGTCGCGGAACGACGGACGGTCGTTGTCGCGGCGGAAGCCGCCCGAGGGACGGTCGTCACGGCGGAAGCCACCGCGGTCGTCACGACGGTCGTCCCGGTTGAAGCCGCCGGAGGGGCGGTCGTCGCGGCGGAAGCCGCCCGAGGGACGGTCGTTGTCCCGGCGGAAACCACCCGAGGGACGGTCGTCACGGCGGAAGCCACCGGACGGACGGTCGTTGTCCCGGCGGAAACCACCCGAGGGACGGTCGTCACGGCGGAAGCCACCGGACGGACGGTCGTTGTCCCGGCGGAAACCACCGGACGGACGGTCGTTGTCCCGGCGGAAACCACCGCGGTCCTCACGGTCCCGGCGCTCGTAGCCGCCCCGGTCGTCACGGTCGCGGAAGGCCGGGCGCTCGTCCCGCCGCTCCTCGCGGCGCTCCTCGCGCTCCGCCGCCACGGCGGCGGCCGCGACCTCGGCCTCGGCGGCCTCGGTCACCTCGGCGACGGCGGTCTCCGGGTCCTCGCCGCGCTCGCGGGCGGCGCGGGCGACCAGACGGTCGGCCTCCTCGCGCAGCTCGACGGCCCGGCGCTGGAGGCGCTCCAGCTGCTTGGTCAGGTCCACGACCTCGCGCTCGGCCTGCTTGGCGGCGTTGTTCGCGGAGTCGGCCTGGACCTCGGTCAGCGAACGGGCACCGGTGATCTCGGCGACCTCGGGGTCGAAGGCACCGGCTCCGCCGACGATGTGGCGCGAGGCGTCGACGCCCGCGTCCTCCATGAGGCGGAAGATCTGGCGACGCTGGTGCGGCAGGGCCAGCGACACGACCACGCCGGACTTGCCGGCGCGGGCGGTACGGCCCGAGCGGTGCAGGTAGTCCTTGTGGTCGCCGGCCGGGTCCACGTTCAGGACCAGGTCGATGCCGTCGACGTGGATGCCGCGGGCGGCGACGTCGGTGGCGACGAGGGCGTTGACGTAACCGTCCTTGAAGTCGGCGAGCGTACGGGTACGCGCGCCCTGGGTCATGCCGCCGTGCAGCGCGTCCGCCTTGACGCCCGCCTCGCGCAGCTGCTCGGCGATGCGGTCGGCGCCCAGCTGGGTGCGGACGAAGATGATGGTGCGGCCCTTGCGGGCGGCGATCGCGGCGGTGACCGGCGCCTTGTCCTTGGGCTTCACGACCAGGACGTGGTGGGTCATGGTCGTGACGTTGCCCTGGGCGCTGTCGACCTCGTGGACGACCGGGTCGGTCAGGTAGCGCTTGACCAGGGTCGCGATCTCGTTCTCCATGGTCGCGGAGAAGAGCAGGCGCTGGCCGCCGGCCGGGACCTGGTCGAGGAGCTCGGTGACCTCGGGCAGGAAGCCCAGGTCGGCCATCTGGTCGGCCTCGTCGAGGACGGCGACCTGGACGGCCTCCAGGGAGCAGGCGCCGCGGTTGATGATGTCGCGCAGACGGCCCGGGGTGGCGACGAGGATGTCGACACCGCGCTCCAGGGCGTAGATCTGGTTGCCCATGGAGGTACCGCCGCAGACGACCTTCATCTTGAGGCCGAGCACGTCGCCGTACGGCTGGAGGGCGTCCGCGACCTGCATCGCGAGCTCGCGGGTCGGGGTCAGGATGACGCCGCGGGGCTTCTTCTTCTCGGTGTGGCCGTCGGCCAGGGTGGCGAGCAGCGGCAGACCGAAGGAGAGGGTCTTGCCGGAGCCGGTACGGCCGCGGCCGAGGATGTCCTTGCCGGCCAGGGCGTCCGGGATGGTCGCGGCCTGGATCGGGAAGGGGGTGGTCACGCCGTTCTGCGCGAGCTTGCGCACGACGCCCTCGGGCAGGCCCAGGTCACCGAAGGTGATCTGCGGGGTCTCGTCGGCCTCGTCGGCGTCCGTCGCCTCGTCGGTGTCGGCGGCCAGGTCGGCCTCTGCGGCGTCGAGGGCCTCGACGACGTCGACGGTCTCGGCGGCCTCGGCCGCGTCGGAGACGATCTCGTCGTTCTCGGGCAGGACGGCGTGGTCAGAACTGAAAATGGACATGCGAAATGCGAAACCTTCCGGAGTCTCGGCACGCGCCCGTCAACTCCGTGTTTCGCACTACGACCGCCTCGATGCGGTCAGTCACGGCAAGGGAGAGTACGCGCCAGTCGCGGCGCTCATCGATAGTGGCGCCGGGGGCAAATGGGATCAAACGATCTACCACCATACGCACCCTCCCCCACTCATGGCAAACCGGCCCGGGTCACACCGGCCCGACCTGCGGTGATGCCGTCGGCTCGGACGGTTCACCGGCCTCCTGCGCCGCCCACATGGCACCCATCTGGGTGTCCGGACCCGGCGCCGGCGGGTCGCTGGGATGGGTGGTCGGCTCGGGCGTCGGTTCCGGGGTCGGTTCGGGGGTGGGCTCCGGCGTCGGCTCGGGGGTCGGCTCCTGGGGCTCCGGGGTCGGGGTGGCCCCGCCGCCGGTGTCACCGGTCCCGCCGCCGACGGTCCCGCCACCCCCGCCCGTACCGCCGCCGCTCCCCGTGCCGCCCCCACCGCTGCCGCCGCTTCCCCCTCCGGAACCGCCCGAGCCGCCGTCCTGGCCGCCGTGCCCACCGCCCGCCGAGGGCAGGGGCTTCACCGGGCCGCCGGGTGCCGGGGTCCGGTCCGCGGGTCCCTTCACGCCGGGTGAGGACTGCGCCGGGGCCGAGGCGGAGGCGGAGCCGCCGGGCACCGGGGTCTCGGTCACCTCACCCGCCGCGTCGGGCCCGCTCCGGGCGGTCGGCCCCGCCCAGGCGCCGTCCTGGCCTGCCGCGCCCCCCGCGCCGCCCTCGGCCTCGGCCGCCGCGCCCCGCTCGGAGCCGGAGGCGCCGGGCGCCGGCTTGGCCCCGTCCTCACCGACACTCATACAGCCGCTCAGGCCGGCACAGGCGGCGACCGCCAACGCGGTGGCGGCCCATCTCACACGGGTGGGCAAAGTGCGCACAGGGGGACCTCCAGGACACAACGGGCAGGAACGGAACGCGTTGCCCTGCCCAACTCCCCCGGCGCCGCGGGGGACACGCCCCGAACGCGCCCGGTACGCGCCCCGCACGCGCGGGCCCGCCCCATGCCGCCCCCGTCCGCCGGTCACTCCTGGGGGTGTCCGGGCCCGGGCACTTCCCGTACGCCCCCGGTCCGATCAGCCGTAGCCCAGCGCGTGCAGCCGCTCGTCGTCGATGCCGAAGTGGTGGGCGATCTCGTGGACGACCGTGATCTCGGTCTCGGCGACCACGTCCTCGCGCGACGCGCACATCCGCAGCGTCGGCCCCCGGTAGATCGTGATCCGGTCCGGCAGCACCCCCGCGTACCACTCACCCCGCTCGGTCAGCGGCGTCCCCTCGTAGAGCCCGAGCAGTTCGGGGTCGTCCGCCGGGGGCTCGTCCTCGACGAACACCGCCACGTTGTCCATCAGCCGGGTCAGTTCCGGCGGGATCCGGTCCAGGGCCTCGGCGACAAGCTCCTCGAACTCCTCGCGCGTCATCTCCAGCACGGGCCCATTCTCCCCCGGAAGGAGCCCGTTCCCACGGGCCCGGGGAAACCGTTTTGGCGATACCGGCCGACATCCCATATGCTTCTCACGTCCCCGACGCGCTGAGAAGCGCCCAGGTGGGGCCGTTAGCCCTCATCGTCTAGTGGCCCAGGACGCCGCCCTTTCAAGGCGGTAGCACGGGTTCGAATCCCGTTGGGGGCACGCATCACCCTGTGCGAGACTTGTCTCGCACAGACAGCAAGGTCCTGTGGAGCAGTTGGTTAGCTCGCCACCCTGTCAAGGTGGAGGTCGCGGGTTCAAGTCCCGTCAGGATCGCTGAGGTCAGCAATGGCCTCGTGGCTGGGTAGCTCAGTTGGTACGAGCGATCGCCTGAAAAGCGATAGGTCGCCGGTTCGACCCCGGCCCCAGCCACCACCGGAAGGCCCCGTTCGAAAGAACGGGGCCTTCCTCGTTCCCCGGCCCCCTGGTCGGGGGATCCCGTACGGGGAGGGGCG
Source organism: Streptomyces sp. NPDC012827 (assembly GCF_042900905.1). Taxonomy (NCBI): domain Bacteria; kingdom Bacillati; phylum Actinomycetota; class Actinomycetes; order Kitasatosporales; family Streptomycetaceae; genus Streptomyces; species Streptomyces sp. NPDC012827. The sequence continues at coordinate 48,650 of NZ_JBIBBY010000002.1, forward strand.
CCGCCCCCTCCCCGTACGGCTCAGGCCTCCTCGCGCTCCACCGGGGGCCCGGCCCCGCGCCTGCCCCGCACCGCGACCACCACCGCCACCGCGGCCACCACGGCCACGAGCAGCGCCCAGTCCGGCACCGACCGGCCCAGCTCCGCCACCCGCCGCTCGACCGCGAACGAGTCGTCGACCGAGAGCAGCCCCGGCAGGGCGGTCGTCCCGTCGAAGACCAGGAACATCGCCCCCAGGGCCACGAAGAACAGGCCCGAGAGCAGCGAGGTCGAGTGGACCGTGAGCGGTCCGAGGCGGACCGGGCGCCCGCGCAGCCAGCGCCGCCGCCCCAGGTCGTACCGCTCCCAGAGCAGCGCCAGCACGAACAGCGGAACCGCCATGCCCAGCGCGTACACGGCCAGGAGGAGCCCCCCGTACACCGGGCTGCCGCTCAGCGCCGCCACCGTCAGGACGCTGCCGAGGATCGGGCCGGCGCAGAAGCCGGCCAGCCCGTAGACCAGGCCCAAGGCGTAGACCGAGACGGCGCTCGTCGGGCGGATCCGGCCACTCGCCTCCGCGATCCGGCGGGAGGCGAAGCCGAGCCCGAGGATCTGGAGGACGCCGAGCCCGACGATCAGCCAGCCGCCGGCCGTGACCAGCAGATCCCGGTGGCCGTGGAAGAACCGGCCCGCGAAGGACCCGGCCGCGCCCAGCGGGACGAGGGTGGTGGCCAGACCGGCGTAGAGGATGCCGGTGCGGGCGACCAGCTTCGCCCGGGTCTCGATCGAGTACGCGAAGAAGGCGGGCAGGAGCAGGGCGCTGCACGGGCTGAGCAGGGCGAGCAGGCCACCGAGGAAGGCCGCGAAGTAGCCGATGCCCGAGGTCATCCCCGGCCCTTCGCCGAGGCCGTCTTCGCGGCCGCCGCCGCCTCGATGGCCTCGGTGAAGGTCTCGAGGGGCTGGGCGCCGGCGATCGGCCGGCCGTTGATCAGGAAGGACGGGGTGGAGGTGGCGCCGAGGCTGTAGCCCTGCTCCTGGTCCTTCTTCACGGCCTCTCGGGCCTCCGTGCCCTCGCTGTCCCGCGCGAACCGGTTCAGGTCCGGGACGCCGGCCTCCTCGGCGAGGGCGGTCAGCCGCTCCTTGCCGAAGCCCTTCCGCTTGGCGTCCTCGGCGTACGCGGCCTTGTGGAACTGCCAGAACCGGCCCTGCCGACCGGCCGCCCAGGAGGCGCGGGCCACCGCCTCGGACTCCTCGCCGAAGATCGGGAAGTTGCGCCACTCGATGCGCAGGGTGCCGCTGCGGACGTACTTCTCCACCAGGACCGGTTCGGTCTCGCGGGCGAACTGGCCGCAGTAGCCGCACTTGAAGTCGGCGTACTCGATGAGGACGACCGGCGCGTCGGCCCGGCCGAGGGCGAGGCCGTCGGACGCGTCGCGCCGGGCGTACGCCTCCAGCTCCGGATAGACGCCCTCGGACGGGCCGGCCGACACCTCGGCCACCGCGGAGGTGCCGGCGGCGCCGGGGGCGGCGGGCTTGGTGGCGGTGTACGAGGCGAAACCGGCGAGCACGGCGGCGACGGCCACCCCGGACACGATCGTGATCGTCTTGGACCTGGACATGCGGAAGCGCTCCTGAGGGAGGAAGAAGGGGAGAGGGGTACGGGGAGGCCTGCGCCTCTACACCCTCAGGACCGACAGCTCCACCGGTGACGGCGGTACGAGCTCCGGCGGCTCGCGGCCCGGTGCCGGGCGCCCCGCCTCCGGGTCGGCGCCCCAGGCGCCCGCGGCGGGGGCGCGGCCGGTGGTGAGCGCGGGAAGCAGGTCGGCGAAGCCCTGGGCCCGTGGCGGTACGGCGGGGCCCTCGGCCCCGGCCTCGGCGGGGTTCCGGTGCCCGCAGCCCGGCACGGGACCGTCCCCGTCCGGCGCGCTCACCCCACCGGTCCCGTGGGCGACGGCGGTCACCACCGCGGCCGCCTCCGTCCCGGAGACCTCGTACGGCACCCGGTCCGGCCCCGCCCCGGGGTCCCCGTACGGCACCGGAGCCGCGCAGAGCAGGAGTCCCAGGACCAGGCCGAGCAGCGACGTGAGGAGCGGGCCCCGCCGCGCGACCGCCGGGGCGGCGCACGCGGGGTGCGCTCGGGCGGTGGTGCGGAACATGCGAAACCCCTCGGATCCGGTCGGTGTGCCCGAAATATTACGCAGGCGTACGGGGCCCGCCCCCGGACGCGGCCCGGAAATCGGTTCGCCGGTTCTCGGCCGCAGGTGCGATCCTGGAATCCGTATGTCTACTTCCTTCGCCGCCCTCCAGACCGTCCTGGCCGGGGTCTCGCTGCGGGACGCCCACCGGCTCGGCCGCCGTCTCGAAGGCGCCCGCCGCATCCGCAAGCCCGAGGCCCGCGCGGCCGTCCTGGACGAGATCGCCGCCGAGGCCGGCAAGGCCAAGGAGCGGGTCGACGCACGCGCCGCCCTCGTGCCCGCCGTCACCTATCCCGAACAGCTGCCCGTCTCCCAGAAGAAGGACGAGATCCTGGAGGCGATACGCGACCACCAGGTCGTGATCGTCGCCGGTGAGACGGGCTCCGGCAAGACCACGCAGATCCCGAAGATCTGTCTCGAGCTGGGCCGGGGCGTCCGCGGCATGATCGGCCACACGCAGCCGCGCCGGATCGCCGCCCGCACGGTCGCCGAGCGCGTCGCCGAGGAACTGAGGACCCCGCTCGGCGGGGCGGTCGGCTGGAAGGTCCGCTTCACCGACCAGGTGAACCCGGACGAGACCTTCGTCAAGCTGATGACGGACGGCATCCTGCTCGCCGAGATCCAGACGGACCGCGAGCTGCGCGCCTACGACACGATCATCATCGACGAGGCCCACGAGCGCTCCCTCAACATCGACTTCCTGCTCGGCTATCTGGCCCAGCTGCTGCCGAGGCGCCCCGACCTGAAGGTCGTGATCACCTCCGCGACCATCGACCCGGAGCGCTTCTCCCGCCACTTCGGCGACGCGCCCATCGTCGAGGTCAGCGGCCGCACGTACCCCGTCGAGGTCCGCTACCGGCCCCTCCTCGAAGAGGACTCCGAGGACGCCGACCGCGACCAGATCACGGCGATCTGCGACGCCGTCGACGAGCTCCAGGCCGAGGGCCCCGGCGACATCCTGGTCTTCCTCTCCGGCGAGCGGGAGATCCGCGACACCGCCGACGCGCTGCTCAAGAGGAAGCTGCGGAACACCGAGATCCTCCCCCTGTACGCCCGGCTCTCCCACGCCGAACAGCACCGGGTCTTCCAGGCGCACTCCGGCCGCCGGATCGTCCTCGCCACCAACGTCGCGGAGACCTCCCTCACCGTCCCCGGCATCAAGTACGTGATCGACCCGGGCACCGCCCGCATCTCGCGCTACTCGCACCGCACCAAGGTGCAGCGGCTGCCGATCGAGCCGGTCTCGCAGGCCAGCGCCAACCAGCGCAAAGGCCGCTGCGGCCGTACGTCGGACGGCATCTGCGTCCGGCTCTACTCCGAGGACGACTTCCTCACCCGTCCCGAGTTCACGGACGCGGAGATCCTCCGGACCAACCTGGCCTCCGTCATCCTCCAGATGACCGCGGCCGGCCTCGGCGACATCGAGAAGTTCCCCTTCATCGATCCGCCGGACCACCGCAACATCCGGGACGGCGTGCAGCTCCTCCAGGAGCTGGGGGCCCTGAACCCGGCGGAGAAGGACCCGAGGAAGCGGCTGACCGAGCAGGGCCGCAAGCTCGCCCAGCTCCCGGTCGACCCGCGGCTCGCCCGCATGGTCCTGGAGGCGGACAAGAACGGCTGCGTCCGCGAGGTCATGGTGATCGCGGCGGCCCTGTCCATCCAGGACCCGCGCGAGCGGCCGGCCGAGAAGCAGGCGCAGGCCGACCAGATGCACGCCCGCTTCAAGGACGAGACCAGCGACTTCCTCGCCTTCCTCAACCTGTGGCGCTACATCCGCGAGCAGCAGAAGGAGCGGGGGTCGTCCAGCTTCCGCCGCATGTGCAAGCAGGAGTACCTGAACTTCCTGCGGATCAGGGAGTGGCAGGACATCTACGCGCAGCTCCGCACGGTCGCCAAGCAGATGGGGATCCACCTCAACGAGGAGGACGCGCCGGAGCAGTCGGTCCACGTGTCCCTCCTGGCCGGCCTGCTCTCCCACATCGGTCTGAAGGACGTGAAGGACGCCAAGGACGGCGGCGGAGGCGGCAGGGACGCCAAGCGCGAGGGCACCCGGAACGAGTACCTGGGCGCCCGCAACGCCAAGTTCGCGATCTTCCCCGGCTCGGCGCTCTTCAAGAAGCCCCCGCGCATGGTGATGTCGGCCGAGCTGGTGGAGACCTCCCGCCTCTGGGCGCGGGTCAACGCGCGGATCGAGCCCGAGTGGATCGAGCCGCTCGCCCAGCACCTGGTGAAGCGGACGTACAGCGAGCCGCACTGGGAGAAGGACCAGGCGGCCGTGATGGCGTACGAGAAGGTGACGCTGTACGGCGTGCCGATCGTCGCCGACCGCAAGGTGAACTACGGGCGCATCGACCCGGAGGTCTCCCGCGAGCTGTTCATCCGCAACGCGCTGGTGGAGGGCGACTGGCGCACCCACCACAAGTTCTTCGCGGACAACCGCAAGCTGCTCACCGAGGTCGAGGAGCTCGAACACCGGGCCCGGCGCCGGGACATCCTGGTCGACGACGAGACCCTCTTCGACTTCTACGACAAGCGGGTGCCCGAACACGTTGTCTCGGGTGCGCACTTCGACTCGTGGTGGAAGCACAAGCGCCGTGAGGAGCCGGAGTTCCTCGACTTCGAGCGCGAGATGCTCATCAACGAGAAGGCGGGGGCGGTCACCAAGGACGACTACCCGGACTCCTGGCGGCAGGGGCCGCTGAAGTTCCGGGTGACGTACCAGTTCGAGCCGGGCGCGGACGCGGACGGCGTGACCGTCCACATCCCGCTCCAGGTGCTCAACCAGGTCACCGACGAGGGCTTCGACTGGCAGATCCCGGGGCTGCGCGAGGAGGTCGTCACGGAGCTGATCAGGTCGCTCCCGAAGCCGATCCGCCGCCACTACGTGCCCGCGCCCAACTTCGCGACCCGCTTCCTGGACTCCACCGTCCCGGTGCAGGAGCCGCTGACGACGGCGCTCGCCCGTGAGCTCCGGCGGATGGTCGGAGTGCCGCTCACCCCCGAGGACTTCGACTGGGCGAAGGTCCCCGACCACCTCAGGATCACGTTCCGGATCGTCGACGAGCGGCGCCGGAAGCTGGCCGAGGACAAGGACCTGGAGGCGCTGAAGCTGACGCTGCGTCCCAAGGCCCGTCAGGCCCTCTCGAAGGCCGCCGCCGCTGCCACGGCGGGCCCGGACGGCTCGGGGCCCTCGCTGGAGCGCTCGGGGCTGCGGGAGTGGACGATCGGCACCCTCACCAAGGTCTTCGAGACCCGGCGGGCTGGCCAGCCGGTCAAGGCGTACCCGGCGCTCGTCGACGAGGGCGACTCCGTGGCCGTACGCCTCTTCGACACGGAGGCCGAGCAGGCGCAGGCGATGTGGCGGGGCACCCGGAAGCTGATCATGCTGAACATCCCGGTGAACCCGGCGAAGTTCGCCTCGGACAAGCTGACCAACCAGCAGAAGCTGGCCCTGTCGGCGAATCCGCACGGTTCGATCCAGGCCCTCTTCGAGGACTGCGCGACCGCGGCGGCCGACCGGCTGATCACGGACCACGGCGGCCCGGCGTGGGACGAGGAGTCCTTCCGGAAGCTGTACGACAAGGTGCGCGCCGACCTCGTGGAGCTGACCGTCCGCACGGTGGGCCAGGTCCAGCAGGTGCTCGCGGCCTGGCAGGCCTGCGAGCGGCGGCTGAAGGCGACGAACAGCCCGGCGCTGCTGCCGAACCTCAAGGACGTCCGGGACCAGCTGTCCTGGCTCATGCCGCCCGGTTTCGTGACCCGTACCGGCCTCAAGCGGCTGCCGGACCTCATGCGCTATCTGGTGGCGGTCGACCGGCGGCTGCAGCAGATGCCGACCGGGGTCCAGCGGGACACCACCCGGATGGAGAAGGTCCACGAGATGCTGGACGAGTACGCCTGGCTGCTCGAACAGCTCCCGCCGGGCCGCCCGGTGCCGGCGGAGGTGACCGACATCCGCTGGATGATCGAGGAGCTGCGGGTGAGCTACTTCGCCCACGCGCTGGGGACGGCCCATCCGGTCTCGGACAAGCGCATCGTGAAGGCGATCGACGCCGCGGCCCCGTGACGGGGGCACCGGCCCGGGTGCCGGAGGCGGCCCCCGGCACCCGGTTCGACCAGAGCCCCGAAACTGCTGTACAGTCGTTCTCGCAACGAGGTCCTGTGGAGCAGTTGGTTAGCTCGCCACCCTGTCAAGGTGGAGGTCGCGGGTTCAAGTCCCGTCAGGATCGCCTCGGAAAAGGCCCGCATCACACGATGCGGGCCTTTTCGCTGTGCGCGGGCGGACGGTCCCGCACGGATGGACGGTCCCGCGCGCGGATGGACGGGCGGACGCGGGGTAGGCGGACGGGCAGGCGCCAAGGGCGCGGACCACCTGGGGCCCCGGGACATCCCGCACGGGGCCGTGCGAGCCCCGGGCGGACACCCGGCGGCCGGGGACGAAAGTCCCATCGGCCGGTGACCAACGGCGGGTTGGGGGCGTTCCCGGGAGTGGGAGGCTGTTCCTTGGCAAGAGTTGGCCTCTGTGACGGGTGTCACTGAAAGTGTTTCAGAAACCGCTTCACTTACACCCTCCCTACACCAGCCGGATTTAATATGTGCAATTGCACGGGCAGGCGACGCTCGGCCGGGGCACAAAAAAGATCGCGCCGGACCCGGCGGAGTCCAGCGCGATCGGTGACGGAGACCTGTTGGGGCAGGTGACCGCCGGCAGAGCTAGGGGTGGGCGACCGGATTGGGGGATCCGGCCAGGCCCGGTGTTACGGGGTACTGCGGGGTGTTACAAGTGCTGCGCGAACCTCAGGCCTCGCTGCGCTGCTGCGGAATGCCCGCCAGCAGCGCGCGAACCTCGGCCTCGCGGTACCGGCGGTGCCCACCCAGCGTGCGGATGGACGTGAGCTTGCCCGCCTTGGCCCACCGGGTCACCGTCTTCGGGTCCACGCGGAACATCGTGGCAACCTCGGCAGGGGTCAGCAGCGGCTCGGCATCAGGGGTGCGAGCGGTCATGAGCGGCCTCCTCGGGAGAACCGAACCTTCTCGGTTCTTTCCTCTAAATTCTGCACCTTGACCCGCGTTGCCCGAAATGGCAGAAGCGGGCCGAGTCGGTTATAGGACGAACGGCTTGTCCTCGGCACTACAACTACACCATCCGTCCAGCCACGTCGGCCAAACCGATGGAATTGCCCTCGCAGGTGTTCATCAGCGGCGGAAGTCGATGGACCATGCCATAACGGACAGTCACGCCACTGTGACGATCAGTCACAGAGCGATCAGGAGTCCTCAGACCCCCCATAGAGTGCAATGCTGAGCGTTCCGCCCATAGTTGGACGGAAGGAACCCTCCCCGGACTCCTTGTCCTATTTTGGCACGAGGATGGGTGATGGACGCAAGGGTGCGTTAAGTGCGATCCGTCACGCTTGAGTCAAAGGCCCGGATCGGGACCAACGTCCCCGCCGGGCGTACCGAACGGCCCGGGGACCCGCCTCCGGGTGTATGAAGATCATTTACACCGGCCGGTGCCGTCCTGTCGATGGACACCTGACAGACTCCGGCGGCGGATCTTGACGGTCAGTTCGCGAACTGGAGCTCGCGCACCAGCCGCCACCGCTCCGCGAGCCGCCCGTAGACCTCGCTCGCCTCCTCGCCGTCGCCCGCCTTCAGGGCCGCGATCCCGGCCGCCACCTCCGCCGCCGAGCGCTCCCCGGCCAGCCACTCCTCCGGCACGGCGTGCACCAGGCCGCCGAAGTCCAGCTCCACCAGGGCCCTCGGGTGGAACTCCTCCAGCCAGCGGCCCACCTCGACGAGCCCCCGGGTCATCGGCCCCTCGTCGATCGACTCCCGCAGCGCCCGCAGCGAGCGCGCGAGCCGGCGCCGCGCCTGCGCCATGGTCGTCCGGTACCGCAGCACCGGCGCCCGCACCGGTCCCTCGCCGTCCCGCCGCCCGGGCTCGTACTGCCGGTCCTCCTCCCCGAACAGCGCGAACCAGCGCAGCGGCACCTGCCACACCGCCGTCCGGATCCACGGCCGCGCGTCCGGGTTCTCCACCCGCCAGCGCTCGTGGTCCGCCGCCGCCTGCTCCCGCACCACCGGCGGCACCATCGCGTCGAGCACCGGCCCCGGGAACGCCCCGGCCGCCAGCTCCTCCAGGGCGAGCAGCGCCCGCAGCCGGGTCCGCCACGGGCAGATCACCACCGCCCCGCCCAGATGCGCGACGAACGCCTCCCCGCTCTCCTCGACCGGCACCGGGACCGGAGGCGTCGGCACCAGGTCCGCGAGGGAGCGCCGCAGCTCCTCCTGCGCGCCGGGAGTGCCCGCCCGGCGGGCGTAGCGGGCCCACTGGGACCGCTCGGGTTCGGGAAACGCGGCCAGCGGCTCGTACACCCGCAGATAGGACGCGTAAGGGACGAGGACCGAAGAGGCGACCGACATGTCGCAAATCCTTCCACGGAGGTACTCCGCGAGGGGGTGATCCTGAGCACTGCGGCCGATCTACGCACAGGTAGCACTTACTCTCGTGCGGAACATGGTCCTCCCCCACCCGTAGGGAGGGCCGCAACCGCCGCTTCGTACTTGGGAGTCACCACCGTGACCGATGTGACCGGCGTTCCTGCTGACGTACTCCACACCCTCTTCCACTCGGAGCAGGGTGGCCACGAGCAAGTCGTGCTCTGCCAGGACCGCGCCACCGGCCTCAAGGCCGTCATCGCCCTCCACTCCACCGCCCTCGGCCCCGCCCTCGGCGGCACCCGCTTCTACCCGTACGCCACGGAGGCCGAGGCGATCGCCGACGCGCTCAACCTGGCGCGCGGCATGTCGTACAAGAACGCCCTGGCCGGCCTCGACCACGGCGGCGGCAAGGCCGTGATCATCGGTGACCCGGAGAAGATCAAGACGGAGGAGCTCCTCCTCGCCTACGGGCGCTTCGTCGCCTCCCTCGGCGGCCGGTACGTCACGGCCTGCGACGTCGGCACCTACGTGGCCGACATGGACGTCGTCGCCCGCGAGAACCGGTGGACCACCGGCCGCTCCCCGGAGAACGGCGGCGCCGGCGACTCCTCCGTCCTCACCGCCTTCGGCGTCTTCCAGGGCATGCGGGCCTCCGCCCAGGCCGTGTGGGGCGACCCGACGCTGCGCGGCCGCAAGGTCGGCGTCGCGGGTGTCGGCAAGGTCGGCCACTACCTCGTCGAGCACCTCCTCGAGGACGGCGCCGAGGTCGTGATCACCGATGTGCGCGAGGAGTCGGTGCGCCGGATCACCGACAAGTTCCCGCAGGTGACCGTGGTGGCGGACACGGACGAGCTGATCCGCGTCGAGGGCCTCGACATCTACGCCCCCTGCGCGCTCGGCGGCGCCCTGAACGAGACCACCGTGCCGTTCATGACCGCGAGCATCGTCTGCGGAGCGGCCAACAACCAGCTCGCCCACCCGGGCATCGAGAAGGACCTCGTGGAGCGCGGGATCCTCTACGCGCCCGACTACGTGGTCAACGCCGGCGGCGTGATCCAGGTCGCCGACGAGCTGCACGGCTTCGACTTCGACCGCTGCAAGGCCAAGGCGACGAAGATCTTCGACACCACCCTGGAGATCTTCGCACGTGCGAAGGCCGACGGGATCCCGCCGGCCGCCGCGGCCGACCGGATCGCCGAGCAGCGGATGGCCGACGCCCGCCGCGCCTGAGCCGTACCGCCGTACGGAGGGGCCGGCCCGCCATCCGGGAGACTTCGCTCACGCCGGTCGGCGGGTCGGCCCTTCAGAAGAGGTTAAAATCGCGATTGACCAGCGAGGAAAGGGCTCCTCGAAGGTTCTGTACCGGGGTATGTGATGCGCGCGGCGTACCGTAGACCCGAGGAAACAGGTACCGTTGAAGCCCTACGGACCGGTCTCTCTGCCGAGAGCCCGTTCCGAACCATGAACGCGTGTCAAGACTCTGGGGCCAGCGAGCCCCGTCACCGAGGGGGTCGAGCCATGGGGCGCGGCCGGGCAAAGGCCAAGCAGACCAAGGTCGCCCGCCAGCTGAAGTACAGCAGCGGCGGGACCGACCTTGCGCGTCTGGCCCACGAGCTGGGCGCTTCGACTTCGAACCAGCCGCCGAATGGCGAGCCGTTCGAGGACGACGACGAGGAAGACGACCCGTACGCGCAGTACGCGGATCTCTACAACACGGACGACGAGGACGAGGACGACGAGTCCGGCCCGTCCGCGTCGCGCCGTCGCGCTTGACCTTCTGAACACGAAACCCGGCCCGGGTCACCCCGGCCGGGTTTCTGTGCTGTCCGCGGATCTTCGCGGGCCGCCGCCGTCCGCCGGGCGGCCGGTACGCCTCGGCAGGCCGAGGGTCCGGCGTGCGGGGGTACGGCTCAGGGGGCGCCCCGAGGAGCGCCCCCTGTTCCCTGACCGCTTCTACCGGGCGTAGTCGCCGACCAGCTCGGCACCGGACGTCCGGTCGCCGCGCTCGGTGATCTCACCCGCGACCCAGGCGTCGAGGCCCCGGTCCGCCAGCGTGGTCAGGGCCGCGTCCACGGACTCGGCCGGGACGACGGCCATCATGCCCACGCCCATGTTCAGGGTCTTCTCCAGCTCCAGGCGCTCCACCTGTCCGGCGGTGCCGACCAGGTCGAAGATCGCGCCCGGGGTCCAGGTCGAGCGGTCGACCGTGGCGTGCAGGCCGTCCGGGATCACCCGGGCCAGGTTGGCGGCCAGGCCGCCGCCCGTGATGTGGCTGAAGGCGTGGACCTCGGTGGTGCGGGTGAGGGCCAGGCAGTCCAGGGAGTAGATGCGGGTCGGCTCCAGGAGCTCCTCGCCCAGGGTGCGGCCGAGCTCGTCCACCTGCTGGTCGAGGGTCATCCCGGCGCGGTCGAAGACCACGTGCCGGACGAGCGAGTACCCGTTGGAGTGAAGCCCGGACGAGGCCATGGCGATGACCGCGTCACCCGTACGGATGCGATCCGCGCCGAGCAGCCGGTCGTACTCCACGACACCCGTGCCCGCGCCCGCCACGTCGAAGTCGTCCGGGCCGAGGAGGCCCGGGTGCTCCGCAGTCTCGCCGCCGACCAGGGCGCAGCCGGCCAGGACGCAGCCCTCGGCGATGCCCTTGACGATGGCGGCGACCCGCTCCGGGTGGACCTTGCCCACGCAGATGTAGTCGGTCATGAAGAGGGGCTCGGCGCCGCAGACGACGATGTCGTCCATGACCATCGCGACCAGGTCGTGGCCGATCGTGTCGTACACGCCCATCTGGCGGGCGATGTCGACCTTCGTGCCGACGCCGTCGGTGGCGGAGGCGAGGAGCGGGCGCTCGTAGCGCTTGAGGGCGGAGGCGTCGAAGAGACCGGCGAAGCCGCCCAGGCCGCCGAGGACCTCGGGGCGCTGCGTCTTCTTCACCCACTCCTTCATCAGCTCGACGGCGCGGTCGCCCGCTTCGATGTCGACGCCCGCGCTCGCGTAGCTGGCGCCGCCTCCGGCACTGGGGTTCTGAGACATGGGTTCAGAGCTTTCGTGTCGTACTGCGGGGGTGTGCGGCGGGGTCCTACGGGCGCCGGAGCGCGTCGGAGGCCGCGGTCGCGGCCGGCCCGGCGGCCAGCTCGGTCTCCAGGAGCTGCTTGCCGAGCAGCTCGGGATCCGGCAGTTCCATCGGGTACTCGCCGTCGAAGCAGGCGCGGCAGAGGTTCGGCTTCTGGATCGTGGTCGCCTCGACCATCCCCTCCAGGGAGATGTACGAGAGCGAGTCCGCGCCCAGCGACTTGCCGATCTCCTCCACGGACATGCCGTTGGCGATCAGCTCCGCGCGGGTGGCGAAGTCGATGCCGAAGAAGCAGGGCCACTTGACCGGCGGCGAGGAGATCCGGATGTGGACCTCGGCCGCACCGGCCTCGCGGAGCATGCGGACCAGGGCGCGCTGGGTGTTGCCGCGGACGATGGAGTCGTCCACGACCACGAGCTTCTTCCCCTTGATGACTTCCTTGAGGGGGTTCAGCTTCAGCCGGATGCCCAGCTGGCGGATGGTCTGCGAGGGCTGGATGAAGGTGCGCCCGACGTAGGCGTTCTTCACCAGGCCGGCGCCGAAGGGGATACCGGAGGCCTCGGCGTAACCGATCGCGGCCGGGGTGCCGGACTCCGGCGTCGCTATCACCAGGTCGGCCTCGACCGGCGCCTCCTTGGCGAGGCGGCGGCCCATCTCCACGCGGGAGAGGTACACGTTCCGGCCGGCGATGTCCGTGTCGGGACGGGCCAGGTACACGTACTCGAAGACACAGCCCTTGGGCTTCGCTTCCGCGAATCGCGAGGTACGGATGCCGTTCTCGTCGATGGCGATCAGCTCGCCGGGCTCGACCTCGCGGACGAAGCTGGCGCCGCAGATGTCGAGGGCGGCGGACTCGGAGGCCACCACCCAGCCGCGCTCCAGCCGGCCGAGGACCAGCGGGCGGATGCCCTGCGGGTCACGGGCCGCGTAGAGCGTGTGTTCGTCCATGAAGACGAGGGAGAAGGCGCCCCGGACCTCGGGGAGGACCTTCGCGGCGGCCTGCTCGATGGTGAGCGGCTCGCCGTCCTCGTCCACCTGGCCCGCGAGGAGCGCGGTGACCAGGTCCGTGTCGTTGGTGGCGGCGACCTGGGTCGCGCGCCCTTCCCTCTTGGGCAGGTCGGCGACCATCTCGGCGAGCTGCGCCGTGTTCACCAGGTTGCCGTTGTGGCCGAGCGCGATCGAGCCGCGGGCGGTCGCCCGGAACGTCGGCTGCGCGTTCTCCCACACGGAGGCCCCGGTGGTCGAGTAGCGGGCGTGTCCGACCGCGATGTGACCTTGGAGGGAACCGAGAGAGGTCTCGTCGAAGACCTGGGAAACGAGCCCCATGTCCTTGAAGACGAGGATCTGGGAGCCGTTGCTGACCGCGATTCCCGCGGATTCCTGGCCCCGATGCTGGAGGGCGTAGAGCCCGAAGTACGTGAGCTTTGCGACCTCTTCACCCGGAGCCCAGACACCGAAGACGCCACACGCGTCCTGGGGGCCTTTCTCGCCGGGGAGCAGGTCGTGATTGAGTCGACCGTCACCACGTGGCACGTTTCCGAGTGTAGACGGGCTCGACCACTGGTCCGAATTGGCGAAATCGCGGACCCGCCCCACTCGTATGATCGCACGTATTGATCGACTTCGCCTTGGAGAGGCCTACAAGGCAGGCGCCGGAAGGGTTCCCGCCGCCCGCACCCTCCCGGGAGGGGCCCCGTACCGGCCCGTAACCCCACGGTCGATGTGACGGAGTTCGCAATCCAGCGTCCCGTCACCGGCCCGCGCTACGCGCGTCCGGGGGTCTCGGCCCGCGCCGTGAACCCCTCCCCCGAGGCGTCCGTGAGGGTCAGCGAGCGGTGGTCCAGCCGGTAGGTGAGCGGCCCGTCGAGGAGTTCGTACAGCTTCGTCTCCAGGCTCATCTGCGGGCTCGTGCAGATCATGCGGGTGGTGGCCGCCGGGCCCTCGACCGTCAGGGTCCGCTCGTCGGCTCGGGCGGTGGCGGAGAAGTTGTTGCAGCCGAGGTTGCCGGTGACCCGGCCGTCCGTGCCGATCACCATCCGGGCCTTGCCCCCGCTGCCGGCGGGCAGCGAGGCGGCGGTCCCGCCGGAGACCAGCCCGTCGATCCTCCAGGTCGTGCCCCGCAGCGGCGCGGACGGCTCACGGGTCAGCTCCACACCGCCGCGGCCGTCGGCGGAGGCGAGGGTGAGGGCGTCCCCGTCCAGGCGGCCGTTCAACTTCCCGGAGAAGGCCTTGAGCAGGGCGGATTCAAAGCGTTCCCGGTCGGCCGGGCAGCCCATCGCGGTGACCTCGTGCGAGGAGACGGTGAGGGTGTCGCCGTTCACGGCGACGGCGGCCCCGAAGTGGTTGCAGCCGGAGTTCCCCTTCGCCCGGCCCTTCCCCTCGAAGTCGAGCGAGGCCCCGTCCGGGGCCGCGGACCTGGTCCCGTCGACCGTGACCGACTCGATCGTCCAGTGGGTGCCGGTGACGGGCAGGTCCGGGGCGACCGTGCCCGCTCCGGGGCCTGTCTCCCCTCCTTCCGTGCCGCAGGCGGCGAGGAGGAGGACCAGGGCGGCGGCTGCGAGAGTGCGCGGCTTCTGCATGCCGGTGGGACGGGAGCGGCCCCGGGTCGGTTCCCCTCCCCCCGTTTCCGCCGGTCAGCCCATCAGGGGCAGCAGCGCGGCGAGATCGGCCCGTTCACCGCTCGCGCTCACCCGGGCCGCCTCCCGCTCCGCCGCCCACCCGGTACGGCCGGTCGCCAGCCGGATCCAGGTGAGCGGGTCCGTCTCGACCACGTTCGGCGGAGTGCCCCGGGTGTGCCGGGGACCCTCCCCGCACTGCACCACCGCGAATGGCGGAATCCGCACCTCCACCGCCCCGCCCGGCGCCTTCACCGCGAGCGCGTCGGCCAGCAGCCGGGTGCAGGCGGCGAGGGCCTGCCGGTCGTACGGGACGGCGGCACCGGTCGCCGCCACGAGGTCGTCGGTGTGGACGACCAGTTCGACGGTCCGGGTCACCAGGAAGTCGGCCAGGGTCATGGCACCGAGGCCGACCGGGAGGAGCCGGGCGTCGTCGGCGGCGGCCACCGCCTCCTCGTACGCCCGCGCCGTCCGGTCGTACAGCGCGGGGAGGTCGGAGGCGTCGATGCCCCGGGTGTGCCCGTCGATCCGTTCCGCCGCCGGGGCGGTCGCGAAGGGCCAGTCGGTCAGCGCCAGTTCCGCCGCGGCCGGGGCGGGCCGGCCGAGCAGCTCCGCCACGGATCCGACCATCCACGCCAGGTGCGCCGCGAGGTCCCGTACGGTCCACTCCCCCAGCCGCGTCGGCCCGTCGAGCTGCTCGGGCGTGAGCGCCTCCACGGCCTCGCGCACGTGCCCGAACTGGGCGCGCACGGCGGCGCGGGTCTTGGCGGAGTCGTAACGGCGGGGGCGCTTCGCGGCGGGTGGCATGGGCAGAGGCTAGCGCCGAGACTGGAGGAGGGAGGCACACCCTCGCGACAGGCAGTGAAAGCAGGCGACGGGACATGACCCACCACGAGCACCCCGACGCGGCCCTGATCCGCCGCGCCTACTCGGCGTTCACCTCGGGAGACATGGAGACGCTGGGTTCCCTGATGACGGGTGACTGCACCCACCACGTGCCCGGCGAGACCCGCTTCGGCGGCCACTTCAAGGGCCGGGACAACGTCCTCGGCATGTACCGGGACCTCGGCGAGTACACCGGCGGCACCCTGCGCGCCGAACTCGGTTCCGTCCTCGTCGACGGGCGCGGCCACGCCGTCGCGACGCACCAGCTGTTCGCCGAGCACGGTGACCGGGGCATCGAGATGCCGGGCGCCCTCGTCTTCACGATCATCGGCGGCAAGATCTCCGACATCGACGAGTGCGTGGCGGACATCGAGGAACTCGACGCCTTCTACTCGCTCGACGGCTGAGCCGGGCGCGGGCCGCACCGGCGGTGGGACGCGGACGAGCCCCCGCCCGGACCGTCAAGGTCCGGCCGGGGGCTCTCCCGGATGAGAGGTCAGGCCAGCAGCGCCGGGATCGTGGCCTCGTGGGCCGTGCGCAGCTCCTCCAGGGAGAGGCTGAACTCGCCCTGGACCTCGATCGTGTCACCGTCGACGACGCCGATCCGGGTCGCCGGCAGACCCCGCGCGCCGCACATGTCGGTGAAGCGGAGCTCCTCGCTGCGCGGGACGGCGACGACCGCGCGGCCCGCCGACTCGGAGAAGAGGAAGGTGAAGGCGTCCAGGCCCTCGGGGACGACCAGACGCGCGCCGTTGCCGCCGCGCAGGCAGGACTCGACGACCGCCTGGACCAGACCGCCGTCGGACAGGTCGTGGGCCGCGTCGATCATGCCGTCGCGGGAGGCCGAGATCAGGATCTCGCCGAGCAGCTTCTCCCGGTCGAGGTCCACGGCCGGCGGCATGCCGCCGAGGTGCTGGTGGATCGCCTCGGACCAGGCCGAGCCGCCGAACTCCTCATTGGTGTCGCCCAGCAGGTAGAGGAGCTGGCCCTCTTCCGCGAAGGCGATCGGGGTGCGGCGGTTGACGTCGTCGATCACACCGAGGACGGCCACGACGGGCGTCGGGTGGATGGCCACGTCACCGGTCTGGTTGTACAGCGACACGTTGCCGCCGGTGACCGGGGTGCCGAGCTGGAGGCAACCGTCCGCGAGACCGCGGGTGGCCTCGGCGAACTGCCACATGACGGCCGGGTCCTCGGGCGAACCGAAGTTCAGGCAGTCCGAGATGGCCAGCGGCTTGGCACCGGAGGCGGCGACGTTGCGGTACGCCTCCGCCAGCGCGAGCTGCGCGCCCGTGTACGGGTCGAGCTTCGCGTACCGGCCGTTTCCGTCGGTCGCCATGGCCACGCCCAGGTTCGACTCCTCGTCGATCCGGATCATGCCCGCGTCCTCGGGCTGCGCCAGGACGGTGTTGCCCTGCACGAAGCGGTCGTACTGGTCCGTGATCCACGCCTTGGAGGCCTGGTTCGGGGAGGAGACGACCTTGAGGACCTGGTCCTTGAGCTCCTCGCCGTTCTGCGGGCGGGGCAGCTTGCCGGCATCGTCGGCCTGGAGCGCGTCCTGCCACTCCGGGCGCGCGTACGGCCGGTGGTAGACCGGGCCCTCGTGCGCGACCGTGCGCGGCGGGACGTCGACGATCTGCTCGCCATGCCAGAAGATCTCCAGGCGCTCTCCGTCGGTCACCTCACCGATGACGACGGCGATGACGTCCCACTTCTCGCAGATCTCCAGGAAGCGGTCGACGTGCTGCGGCTCGACGATCGCGCACATGCGCTCCTGCGACTCGCTCATGAGGATCTCCTCGGGCGAGAGCGTCGCGTCGCGCAGGTGGACCTTGTCGAGGTCGACCCGCATGCCGCCGGAACCGGCGGAGGCCAGCTCGGAGGTGGCGCAGGACAGGCCGGCGCCGCCGAGGTCCTGGATGCCGGCGACCAGCTTCTCCTTGAAGATCTCCAGGGTGCACTCGATGAGGAGCTTCTCCTGGAAGGGGTCGCCGACCTGCACGGCGGGGCGCTTGGTGGGCTTCGTGTCGTCGAAGGTCTCGGACGCGAGGACCGAGACGCCGCCGATGCCGTCGCCACCGGTGCGGGCACCGTAGAGGATGACCTTGTTGCCGGGGCCGGAGGCCTTGGCGAGGTGGATGTCCTCGTGCTTCATGACGCCGATGCAGCCGGCGTTGACCAGCGGGTTGCCCTGGTAGCAGGAGTCGAAGACGACCTCGCCGCCGATGTTCGGCAGCCCCAGGCAGTTGCCGTAGCCGCCGATGCCGGCGACGACGCCGGGCAGGACGCGCTTGGTGTCGGGGTGGTCGGCGGCGCCGAAGCGCAGCGGGTCGACCACGGCGACCGGACGGGCGCCCATGGCGAGGATGTCGCGGACGATGCCGCCGACGCCGGTGGCCGCGCCCTGGTAGGGCTCGATGTACGACGGGTGGTTGTGCGACTCGACCTTGAAGGTGACCGCGTAGCCCTGGCCGACGTCGACGACGCCGGCGTTCTCGCCGATGCCGACGAGCATGGCGTCGTTCTCGGGGGCCTTCTCGCCGAACTGCTTCAGATGGACCTTGCTGCTCTTGTACGAGCAGTGCTCGGACCACATGACGGAGTACATGGCGAGCTCGGCGCCGGTGGGACGGCGGCCGAGGATCTCGCGGATGCGCGCGTACTCGTCCTCCTTGAGGCCGAGTTCCTTCCAGGGCTGCTCGACGTCGGGCGTCTCGGTCGCGTGCTTGACGGTGTCGAGAGTCATGCGTTGACCAGCTTCTTGAGGATCGAGGTGAAGAAACCGAGCCCGTCGGTCCTGCCGGTGCCGACCAGCGGCTCCACGGCGTGCTCGGGGTGCGGCATCAGACCGACCACGTTGCCCGCGGCGTTGGTGACGCCCGCGATGTCGCGCAGGGAGCCGTTGGGGTTCACGTCGAGGTAGCGGAAGGCCACTCGCCCCTCGGCCTCCAGCTCGTCGAGCGTGCGCTCGTCGGCGACGTACCGGCCGTCCATGTTCTTGAGCGGGACCTCGATCTCCTGGCCCGCGGCGTAGTCCGAGGTCCAGGCGGTCTCCGCGTTCTCCACCCGCAGCTTCTGGTCGCGGCAGATGAAGTGGAGGTGGTTGTTGCGCAGCATGGCGCCGGGCAGCAGGTGGGCCTCGGTGAGGATCTGGAAGCCGTTGCAGATGCCGAGGACGGGCATGCCCGCCTTCGCCTGCTCGATGATCGTCTCCATCACCGGCGAGAAGCGGGAGATGGCCCCGGCCCGCAGGTAGTCGCCGTAGGAGAAGCCACCGGCCAGGACCACGGCGTCGACCTGCTTGAGGTCCTTGTCGCGGTGCCAGAGCGGGACGGGCTCGGCGCCCGCGAGGCGGGCGGCGCGCAGCGCGTCCTGGTCGTCGAGCGTTCCGGGGAACGTGACGACGCCGATGCGTGCGGTCACGACTCCACCTTCACGACGAAGTCTTCGATCACGGTGTTGGCAAGGAAGGTTTCGGCCATCTCATGGATGCGGGCGAGGGCGGCGTCGTCGACCGGTCCCTCCACCTCCAGCTCGAAGCGCTTCCCCTGACGGACGTCGGCGATTCCGGCGAACCCGAGGCGGGGCAGTGCACGCTGCACCGCCTGTCCCTGCGGGTCGAGGATCTCCGGCTTGAGCATGACGTCGACTACGACGCGTGCCACTGGCACTCCCGGTGGTGTGTTGCGTGGGCGGTTCCCTCAGCGTACCTGCCTCCAAATTCTACGCGGGTAGAGATCTGAAGGATCCTACAAATGCCCTCCCGTGGACGCCCACCCGGAGGATGATCCACTCCAATGCCCCGCACACCCCGCCGCACATGAAATGCGAGTGAAATATCGCACCCGCCAATGCCCCGGGACACGCTGAGACAATTGGCAGGGCTTCACAATGCGCCGCCCGTCGCTGTACAAAGGATTCCAGAGGAAAGAAACATTGTCCCTGGGCAGCCATATGCCCGGCATCGCCGCACGTCAGAGCGGAATCGAACGCCCCTGATACGTGGCGGGCCACAGGAAAGGACCGATATCCGTGGCGCAGCGTGTGGTGGTCACCCTCTCCGACGACATCGACGGCGGAGAAGCGGCGGAAACGGTCGCCTTCGGCCTCGACGGGAAGATGTACGAGATCGACCTGAATGCTGCCAATGCAAAGAAACTCCGCAAGGCCCTCGCCCCCTACCTCGCGGCCGGCCGGAAGCTGACCGGCAAGGCGGCGGCGGGCGGCGGCACGGGCGGTGGGGCCGGGACGTACACGCACACCGCCCTCGCCCCCGACCCGGCGGCGGTCCGCGCCTGGGCCCAGGCCCACAAGATGGACGTTCCCGCGCGGGGCCGCATCCCCAAGGCCGTGTACGAGGCGTTCCGCGCGGCGAGCTGAGCGGCACCGGGCGGCGCGTGCCCGGCCGGGTCCCCGGGGCGGTGCCGACCGGCACGGCCGACGGACGGCCCGGCGTCGGGCGGTGCGGACGGCGGGCGGCCCGGGGGATCTCCGGGGAGGCCTCCGGCCCCCGCGCCGGAGCCGATTTGCATTGCACCCCCCATGATCCGCTAGAGTCTGAAGCACGCCGAGGGGCGAGGCCGAAAAGGCCGAACCTCACGCAGCGTGCGGGTGTAGTTCAGTAGTAGAACATCCCCCTTCCAGGGGGAAGGCGCAGTGTGCGATCCCTGTCACCCGCTCTGCACCGCTCGACCGACCACTCCGGTGGATGAGGTAGAGTGGTGCTCGCACCGCCCGGTGAAAGCCGGTCGGGAGCAATGCGGACGTGGCTCAGTTGGTAGAGCATCACCTTGCCAAGGTGAGGGTCGCGAGTTCGAATCTCGTCGTCCGCTCAGGGAGCGAAGGCCCCGGTTCTCAGGAACCGGGGCCTTCGTCGTTCCCTCCCCGGCACGTCTGCCGCCCCATGACATTTGTCAGCGGGGGCGATGACAGCGCGCACTGCCCCCCGGCCCCGCCCGGCGCCAGCCTGGATCCATGACACCTGCGATCGAGGCGACCGAGCTGCGCCGCACCTACGCCGGCGGCGCGTCCGGCGGCCCCGGGGAACGTTCCGGGGCGCGGTCCACGACCCGTACCTCCCGGCGGTCCGGAGGCGGCTACGACGCGGTGCGCGGGATCTCCTTCAGCGTCCCGCGCGGCGAGATCTTCGCCCTCCTCGGCACCAACGGAGCCGGAAAGACCTCCACCGTCGAACTCCTGGAAGGCCTCGCCGCCCCGAGCGGCGGCACCGCCCGGGTCCTCGGCCACGACCCGTACCGCGAGCGGTCCGCCGTCCGCCCCCGCATCGGCGTCATGCTTCAGGAGGGCGGCTTCCCCTCCGACCTGACCGTGGCCGAGACCGTACGGATGTGGGCCGGCTGCACCAGCGGCGCGCGCCCCGCCGGCGAGGTCCTCGCCGCCACCGGGCTCGCCGGGCGGGAGCGCGTACGGGTCAAGCAGCTCTCCGGCGGTGAGCGGCGCCGGCTCGACCTGGCGCTCGCCCTCCTCGGCCGCCCCGAGGTCCTCTTCCTCGACGAGCCCACCACCGGCCTCGACGCCGAGGGCCGCCGCGACACCTGGGCACTCGTCCGCGCCCTGCGCGCGGAGGGCACGACCGTCCTCCTCACCACCCACTACCTGGAGGAGGCCGAGACGCTCGCCGACCGGCTCGCGATCATGCACCAGGGCCGGATCGTCCTCTCCGGCACCCCGGCCGAGGTCACCGCCGCCCAGCCGGCCCGGATCCGCTTCACGCTCCCCGACGGCGTCCCCGCCGGCCGGCTCCCGCTCCGGCTGCGGGCCGCCGAGACCGCCGGCCGCGTGGAGATCCGTACCCACGCCCTCCAGGACGACCTGACCGAACTCCTCGGCTGGGCCCGGGAGGAAGGCGTACGGCTCGACGGGCTCGACGCCCGGTCCGCCTCCCTCGAAGAGGCCTTCCTCGACATCGCGTCCCGCACCGAACGGCAGGAGGCCGACGCCCGATGAGCACCACCCCGCCCTCCGCATCCGCATCCGCGGCGGTCCCGGCCCCGGCGTCCGCCGGCGGGGCCTCCACGACCCGCACCCGGCTCGCCGCCCTCGGCCGCGCCGAACTGACCCTCCTCGGACGCAACCGGAACAATCTCTTCATCGCGGTGCTCATGCCGCTGCTCATGGTGTTCCTGCTGCGCTCCTCGCTCGGCGGCCTCGACACGGAGACCCTGCCGATGGGCACCGGGGCGGCCACGCTGATCGGCGGCACCGGCATGATCGTGCTGCTCGTCGTCTACATGGGACTCGTCTCCAGCCTGGTCGCCCGGCGGGAGGAGCTGGTCCTCAAGCGGCTGCGCACGGGGGAGGCGAGCGACGCCGAGATCCTCGCCGGGGCCGCCCTGCCCTCCGCCGCCATCGCCCTCGTGCAGTGCGCGGTCCTCACCGTCGCCGGATTCGCCGTCCTGGACGTGGCGGCGCCCGCCCGCCCGGACCTGCTGGTCCTCGGCCTCCTCGCCGCGATCGCGCTCATGGCCGGGCTCGCCGCCGTCACCACGGCCGTCACCCGCACCGTCGAGAGCGCCGGGCTGACCACCCTGCCGCTGTTCCTCATCTCCGCCTTCGGCTCGGGCCTCTTCGTCCCGCGCGACGCGCTGCCGCCGCTCGCCGCCGACCTGTGCGGACTGCTGCCCCTCAGCGGCGTCATGGAGTTCGTCCGCGCCGGATGGCTCGGGACGGCGCACGCGGGGAGCCTCCTGACCGCCGCCCTCAATACAGTGGCCTGGGGCGTCCTCACCGGCTGGGCGGTCCGGCAGTGGTTCCGCTGGGAGCCGCGGCGCTGAAGGAATCGGTGAGGCCGGTGACGCGGGGAAGGGGAGGCCGGGAGACATGTCCGGACTGACGGGGTGGTGGTCCCGGCGCAGCAGCGCGGCCAAGGTCGAGCTGTACACCCGGTGGACCTTCCACATCTTCGCGCCGCTGGAGGTCGTCTCGCTCGGCGGCATCCCGCTGGCCCGTGACGCGCGCAGCCCGCTCGGGACGACCGGGGCCCTCGCCCTCTCCCTGGCGGTCTGTCTCCACGCCGTGCTCTGCGCGGTGCTGTCCTCCCGCGCCCTCGACCACACCACCGGCAAGCGGGAGCGGCCGGTCCGGCTCGCCCTGGTGGTGGCCTCCCTCACGGCGGGCGCCGGAATCCTCCTCAACATCCTGTGGGCGGCCGGCGCGATGCCGGACGGGGCGGTCAACGTGAGCGTCATGACCGGCGCCGCCGTCTTCACCGTCGGCGCCGTCGTGCTCTGCGTGGACCGGGTACGGCACATCACGGGCGCCGTGCTGGTGGCGGCGCTCGCCACCGGCGGCCCGGTGGCCGCCGCCGGCAACGGCCTGCCGGAGGCCGCGGGTTCCACCCTCGGCGTTCTCATCGGCGGCTGCTTCGTGGCCATGGCCTGCGGCTTCTCCTCCTGGCTGCTCGGGGTCGTGCAGGAGCTGGAACGCTCCAGGGACCTCAAGGCCCGGCTCGCCGTCGCCGAGGAGCGGCTGCGCTTCGGCCGGGACCTGCACGACGTCATGGGCCGCAACCTGTCGGTCATCGCCCTCAAGAGCGAACTCGCCGTCCAGCTCGCCCGGCGCGGGCGCCCGGAGGCCGTGGACCAGATGGTGGAGGTGCAGCGGATCGCGCACGAGTCGCAGCGCGAGGTCCGCGAGGTCGTCCGCGGTTACCGCGAGGCCGACCTGCGGGTCGAACTGGAGGGCGCCCGGGGCGTCCTGGGCGCCGCCGGCATCGACTGCGCGGTGGACGCCCCGCCGCTGGACCTGCCGGACGAGGTCCAGTCGGCGCTGGGGTGGGTCGTCCGGGAGACCACGACGAACGTCCTGCGGCACGGGGACGCGCGCCGCTGCGCGATCGTGCTCCGCGCGGAACCGGGCGCGGTGCTGCTGACCGTCGAGAACGACGGCGCGGGGGCCGAGGCTCAAGGCGCCGGGGCGTCCGGGACCGCAGCGGGGGCCCGGGGGCCGGGTTCCGGTCTGGCCGGGCTGCGGGAACGCCTCGGGGCGGTGGACGGGACCCTGGCGGCCGGTCCTGCCGCTCCCCACTCCTTCCGCGTGACCGCCCGGGTGCCGCTGCCCCGCGCCGCTCGCCGTGGCCCCGTGGGTACGCGGCGGGGAACGGGCGCCGCCGGGGACGGGGGCGGTCCGGCCGCGGACCTCACGCAGGATCCGGTGCCCGGCGGCCCCGCCCGGGACCTCGCGCAGGATCCCGTGCCCGGCCGCCCCGCCGGGGACGACCTCGGCGGCCCCGTGCGTGAACCCGTCCGGAAAGAGGAGGTCGTCCCGTGACCGATCCCGTGCGCGTGCTGCTCGCCGATGACGAGCACCTCATCCGGGGCGCGCTCGCCGCCCTGCTCGGTCTCGAGGACGATCTCGTCGTCGTCGCCGAGGCCGCGACCGGGCCCGAGGCTCTGGCCATGGCCCGGGCGCACCGGCCCGACGTCGCCGTACTCGATCTGCAGATGCCCGGGGCGGACGGTGTGACGGTGGCCACATCGATCCGGGAGGAACTCCCCGCCTGCCGCACCATGATCGTGACCGGTCACGGCCGACCCGGGCACCTGAAGAGGGCCCTCGCGGCGGGCGTCCGCGGCTTCGTGCCCAAGACGGTCAGCGCCCAGCGGCTCGCGGAGCTCATCCGTACCGTCCACGCCGGAAACCGTTACGTGGACCCGGAGTTGGCGGCCGACGCCATCGCCGCCGGCGACTCCCCGTTGACCGCGCGGGAGGCCGAGGTCCTGGAGTGCGCCGCCGACGGGGCGCCGGTCTCGGAGATCGCCCGGCGCGCCTCGCTCTCCCCCGGCACCGTCCGCAACTACCTGTCGTCCGCCGCCGCGAAACTCGGGGCCGAGAACCGGCACACGGCGGTGCGCCTCGCGCGCTCCAAAGGTTGGGTATAGTAGTTCCCGCGCTACGGCGCATGCGGACGTGGCTCAGTTGGTAGAGCATCACCTTGCCAAGGTGAGGGTCGCGAGTTCGAATCTCGTCGTCCGCTCCATGAAGAAGCCCCCGGTCGATCCGACCGGGGGCTTTCTCGTGTCCGCGCCGCTCAGCTCCAGCTGGTGCCGGTGAGGAGTTCGTACGCCTCGATGTACTTGGCGCGGGTGGCGTCCACGACCTCCTGCGGGAGGGCCGGCGGCGGCTGCTCGCTCCGGCGGTCCCAGCCGGAGGCCGGGGAGGTCAGCCAGTCGCGGACGAACTGCTTGTCGTACGAGGGCTGGGCGCGGCCCGGCTGCCACTGGTCGGCCGGCCAGAAGCGCGAGGAGTCCGGGGTGAGGACCTCGTCGGCGAGCACCAGGTGCTCCCCGCGGAAGCCGAACTCGAACTTGGTGTCGGCGAGGATGATCCCCCGCTCGCGGGCGATGTCCCGGGCACGGGAGTACACGGCGAGGGTGACCTGGCGCAGCATGGCGGCGGTCTCGGCGCCGACCTGCCGGGCGACCTCCTCGTACGAGACGTTCTCGTCGTGGTCGCCGACGGCGGCCTTGGTGGCCGGGGTGAAGATCGGCGCGGGCAGCTCGGACCCGTCGCCGAGCCCCTCGGGCAGCGCGACGCCGCAGACCGTACGGGACTCGTTGTACTCGACGAGGCCCGAACCGGTGAGGTAGCCGCGGGCCACGCACTCGACCGGAACCATGTTCAGGGAGGAGCAGATCAGGGTGCGGCCCGCCCAGTCGGCGGGGGCGCCGGCCGGCAGCTCGGTGGACAGGACGTGGTGCGGCACCAGGTCGGACAGCCGGTCGAACCACCAGAGGGACAGCTGCGTGAGGACCCGGCCCTTGTCGGGGATCTCGGTGGGCAGCACCCAGTCGTACGCGGACATGCGGTCGCTCGCCACCATCACGAGGTCGCCGTCCTCGTTGCGGTAAAGGTCGCGGACCTTGCCCGTGTGGAGATGGGTCAGACCCGGGACCTGGACAGGCTCGGGCTTTTCTACGAATCCGGACACGGTTCCTCCGCGTAGGTTGATCCAGGAGCGCATCGATTCTCTCGCACCGGAACGAGCCGTCGGCGGGCGGGCCCGGTCGGTTCCGATCGGACACCCGTCGGAGCCTGTCGCACTCGATCCCGCCAGGTCGAGCACGGTCGGTCCCGGTCAGTCCCTCTTACAGATCCGGTCGAGGAGGTTGGCGGTGGCGCGCTGGACACGGGCGTCGACATGGCCCGGCCGGTCCAGCGCCGGCGACCACGCGAAGGTCCCCGAGGCGAACACCCACGCGCCCGACGGAGCCCGGTACAGCGAGGTCTCCTGGTGGCGCAGCGCGCCCTCGCCGTCCCGGTAGGGCGAGTGGGCGAGCAGCATGCGGCCCTCGTGCTCGGGCAGCGGCGTACGCGGGAAGTAGCGGTCGGCCTCGCCCGCGACCAGCCCCGGCAGCTCGTCGCCCTCCCCGGCTCCGGTGGCCTCCCAGAGCCAGTGCCCGGCGTTCCGTACGACCAGCGGCTGCGGTTCGGGCACCCGGCCCGCGTACTGGATGCCGAGGAGCTGCTGCTCGGGCCGGTCGACCTCGCGCCAGAGCGCGGGGCGGCCGGGGCCCCGGCGCTTGCGGCAGGTCAGCAGCCGGTCCGGCACCCCGGACGGGGACGGGCCCAGCTCCACCTGCCAGTACATGGTGTTGGCCGAGAGGAAGACCAGCGAGGTGCCCTGCTCCCGGGCCTGCTCGACGGTCCGGCGCATCGGCACCGACCAGTACTCGTCGTGCCCGGGGAAGACCAGGCCCCGGTACTTCGTCGGATCGACCCGCCCCGCGTGCAGGTCGCGCGTCTCGGCGTACGCCAGGTCGTAGCCGTACCGCTCCGCCCAGCGGATGAAGTCGTACGCGTGCCCCACGTGCAGCGGCAGGCCCGCGCCCGCGTAGGGACGGTCGAAGGAGACGGTGACGGCCGCGTCCTCCTCGCCGAGCAGCCGGCCCTCCTCGTCCCACGCGTGGTACAGGCTCGCGCCCGTCCGCCCGTCCTCCGGGTAGAGGTTGTACGCCTGCCAGGTCACGTCCGGCAGGACGAGCAGCAGGTCCGCCGGATGGCTGTCCCGGACGGTGAAGGGGATGTGCGAGCGGTGCCCGTCGGCCGTGGTGAGGACGGCGACGTACGCCCCGATCGACCAGTACGACGGGACCTGGAGGCGCCACGACTGCCACCAGTGGTGGCAGGAGACCGTGCGGTCGGCGGTGAGCGGAGCCGGCTGGACGATCCCGGCGAGCCGGGGGCTCGTGGTGATCTTGGCGGCGCCGTGACCGCCGTAGTGACCGATCCGGTAGATGTCGACCGAGAACTGCTGCGGCGGGTCCACCGTGATGTGGAAATCGATCGACTCGCCCGGCGCGACGGCGCCGTCCGAGGCGAAGCCCTTGATCTGGCGCCGCACGTCGTCGGCGGTGCGCGGACCGCCGCCGCCTCCGCCGGCGAGTGTCTCGTCGGCGTACCAGGGCACGAGCTGGCCCGTGTCGTCGAAGTAGTTCTCCGAGCCGCGCAGCCAGGGCAGCGGGCCCTGGCCGAAGGGATCGCTGACGGCGTGCGCGAGCGCTCCCGACTCCCACCGCCTGATCTGATCCGCCCCCATGCTGCGCCCCTCCCTCGACTCCCCCGGTCGGCTGCTTCGGCTGGTCGGTGCCTGTGGTGTGAATGGCTGTGGACCGCGAGGGAAACCCCTCGCGTCCGTCTCTGTCAGTGACGGTCTCCAGCACATCACATAACGCACGCACTCCGTCACCGTTCGTCGTGAATTGACGAGAGTGGAAGCGCTGGCTCCGGAAATCTTCCGGTGGACCGGCCTGGCGGCGAAAGCCTCAGACGAGCCGGACGGGCTTCTCCGCACGAACCCCGGTCGTCGTGAGCCAGGCCCGCAAGGGCTCGGGATCGCCGTCCTCGACCAGGGCCAGGACGCGGGGACCGAGGTCGGCCGCGCGTTCGCCCCCGACGAGCAGCGTCGGGCCGTCGAGCCAGTCGAGACCGGGGGCGGCCTCCGCCGTGTCCACGGCCGCGCAGCACACCATCGCCGTCACATGGTCGGCGAGCAGGTCACGGCCGGTACGGGGCGGCTCGATCGGACAGAGCGGCAGCGGGCCGTCGGGGCCGCCGACGATCACGGGGGAGTCGGCGGAGCCGGTTCCCCCGGTGGCCCCTCCGTCGTGCCCGTCCTCGCGGCGGGCGGCGGAGGCCGCCCGTGCCTCCCGGTCCGCCTCCTCCCGCGCGAGATGCGCGGTGAGAGCCCCGGCCAGGGCCTCGGCCGCCGCGTTCACGACGGGGTCCTCGTCCTCCGGGAAAACGGCGTCCGCGTCGAGATCGGGGTCGGGCGCCTTCGTGGCGGGAGCGGCCGGTGCGGCGGCGGTGGTCGTGGCCACGGGCGCCCCGGTGCGGGCCGGGCCGGCCGGTGCGGGCTCCACCAGACCGCCCCGCGGGACCGCCCCGGTGTCCGGGCCGGCGGGGAGGGTCAGGTGCGCGATCACCCGGGTCAGGGTCGGGGCCGCGGCGGTCCGCACCCCGCCCGGCGCGGGCTCCGCGACGCCCATCCGGTCCAGGACCTCGTGCAGACGGGCCGCGTCCGTACGCCACTTCCGGTCCACGACCTCCTCCGGGTACCGGCTCCACTCCACCGGGCTCCAGTCAGGGCCCGTCTCCGCCGGGCCCCCGTGGAAGAGGCGGGCGGCCAGCAGGGAGGTCGCCTCGTCGACCGCGCCCGGCTCCTCCAGGAGGTCGCAGGCCGGGCGCTCGGCCAGCCGCGCGGCGTAGCCCTCGGCGAGCCGGTCGCGGCGGGAGAGTTCGGTGAGGGCGGAGACCACGCCCGCGTCGAGCCGGGCGGGCCAGCGGCCCATCCTCCAGGCGGGCAGCGCCACCCGGGTCAGGAGCCGGTCCCAGCCCGCGTACGCCAGGCCGACCTGCTCCTGCGCCACGATCCGTACCCCGTGGTCGACGGTCTGGGCCCGCTCCGAGCCGGCGGCGGCCACCCCGCGCTCCATCTCGGCCGCGTGCCCCCGGCAGCCCCGCAACAGGATCCGGGCGACCTGCCCGACCGCGCGGGCACCGAGGCGGCGCAGCGGATCGAGGTCGGTGCGGCGCGGCACCGCCACCGCCGCGTCCAGCCCGCGCACGAAGCGGCGGGCGGCGGCTATGTCCGGGTGGGCCGCCGGGCCCGTACCGGCGACGACGGGGGCGAGGACCGCGCGGAGCTCACCCACACGCATCCACCAGAGGAACGGCGAGCCGATGACGAGCACGGGCGCCGCCGGCGCGCGGTCGGCGCCCCGGTCCCGGCCGGAGTGCGCCAGGTGGCGGGCGCGGTGGGCCCGGTGCGTACGGTCCTCCAGCCAGCTGTCGCAGTCGGGCGTCAGCGCTATCGCGGAGGGCGCGGGGACACCGAGCCGGTCCGCCAGCTCGCGCACCAGCCGGTACAGATCGGGGGCCGCCCTCTCGGACAGCTCCACCGTGGGCGTGACGGCGGGGCGGGCCCGGGCGACGACCAGCCCGATGGCGGCGGCGGCGAGCAGGACCACGACGGCGAGGACCGTCGTCACGGCACGGGCGGTGTCCCAGCCCGTACCGCCGAGGAGGCCGGTGCCCCCGCCCGCGTGGAGGACGACGGCGACGGCGGCGGGGAGCACGGCGAGGCCGAGGGCCCTGCCGCGCACGCGCAGGACGGCGAGCGCCCGGGAGCGCGCGGCGCGCGCGCCCCACTCCTCGCCGAGGCCGGAACCGGTACCGGACACGCCGTACATCACCCCCTCCTGCCCTCGTCGGGACTGCCCGTGGCGGTGTTGCTCACTCCCCCACTGTGGCACCCGTCACTGACATCGCAATGCCGGTGGGCCAAGTGCCGGACGCCTCCGCCGCACCCTAGTTGGGGTGTCGGCGAGCGTCATCCGTATGGCCGAGCCGTCACTCGATGGAATGGCTTTGGGCAAAGGTGATGACGGTGGCGCCGTCGTGCGGTTCACTGCCTCTCCGCCGCACGACCGGCGCCTCCTGCCGCTTAGACTCCGGTGCTCCCGGCGTCCTCCGCGGCCTTCCGCGCGATGTCCGTACGGTGCTGCGCGCCGTCAAGACGGATGCGGCCGACCGCCGCGTAGGCACGCTCGCGCGCCTGCGTCAGGTCCGTTCCGGTGGCGGTGACCGAGAGGACCCGGCCGCCCGCACTCACGATCCGGTCGCCGTCCCGCTTCGTACCGGCGTGGAGGACGTACGCGTGCGGCGCGTCCCGCTCCGCCACCTCGGCCAGGCCCTCGATCGGGTCGCCGGTGCGCGGCGTCCCCGGGTAGTTGTGGCTCGCGACGACCACGGTGACGGCCGCCTCGTCACGCCAGGCCAGCGGCTCCTGGTCGGCCAGGGTGCCGGTGGCGGCGCGCAGCAGCACACCCGCGAGGGGGGTCTTGAGACGGGCCAGGACCACCTGGGTCTCGGGGTCGCCGAAGCGGGCGTTGAACTCGATGACCCGCACGCCCCGGCTCGTGATCGCCAGACCCGCGTAGAGCAGGCCGGAGAACGGGGTGCCCCGGCGGCGCAGCTCGTCGACCGTCGGCTGCAGGACGGTCTCCAGGACCTCGTCCACCAGCTTCGGGTCGGCCCACGGCAGCGGCGAGTAGGCGCCCATGCCGCCGGTGTTCGGGCCCTCGTCGCCGTCGAGCGCGCGCTTGAAGTCCTGCGCGGGCTGCAGCGGGAGGACGGTCGTGCCGTCGGTGACGGCGAAGAGGGAGACCTCGGGGCCGTCGAGGTACTCCTCGATGACGACCCGGTCGCAGGCGAGGGCGTGCGCCCGGGCCTGCTCGACGTCCTCGGTCACCACGACGCCCTTGCCGGCCGCGAGACCGTCGTCCTTGACGACGTACGGGGCGCCGAAGGCGGCGAGGGCCTCGTCGATCTCGGCCGGGGTGGTGCAGACGTAGCTGCGGGCGGTGGGCACCTCGGCGCCCGCCATCACGTCCTTCGCGAAGGCCTTGGACCCCTCGAGGAGGGCAGCCTCGGCGGACGGGCCGAAGACGGGGATGCCGACCGCGCGCACGGCGTCGGCGACGCCCGCGACGAGCGGGGCCTCCGGGCCGACGACGACCAGGTCGGCGTCGAGCTCCGTGGCGAGGGCGGCGACCGCGCCGCCGTCGAGCTGGTCGACGGGGTGCAGCGCGGCGACCTCCGCGATTCCGGCGTTGCCGGGCGCGCAGTGCAGAGCGGTGACGTCGGGATCGAGGGAGAGAGAGCGGCACAGGGCGTGTTCGCGGGCGCCGCCGCCGATGACGAGGACCTTCACGCCAGCCAGAGTAGCCCGCCGTCCGGGACGGCCCTTGTGCGGGCCACCGAGCGAGACGGCGCTACTCGTTCGTGTATTCCTCCACAACGGTGGCCCCGAGCTCGCGGACGATCAGTTCGTGGCCCGACAGCGCGGACTCGACCAGGTCCGGATCGTCCTCCTCCGGTACGTCGTCCTCCGGCGCCACCGAACGCGGCGGCGGCGCGGAGGCCGGCGCCTGCTGACCGGCGGACGGCGCCTGCTGCCCGGGGGCGGGCTGCGCGGCCCGTACGGGGGCGGGCCCGCCCTGCCCGTGGGCGGACGCCGGCGAAGAACCGGCGCCGGGCTGGGGCGCCGGGGCCTGACCGTACGCCTGGCCCTGGCCGTAACCCTGTCCCTGGCCCGGGCCGTGGCTCTGCTGCGGAGGTCCCGGGGTGTGGCTCTGCGCGGCGGGACGGCCGCCGAAGCCGCCGGCGGCGGGCGGCGGGTTGACACCGCCCGAGGGATCGACGATCGCCTCGATCTTCCACTGCACGTTGAACTGTTCGGCCAGGGCCTGCTTCAGGACGTCCTCGCTGCCGCTGCTCGCGAAGTTGTCGCGGGCCCCGGCGTTGAGGAAACCGAGCTGGAGCGTGGTGCCGTCGAAGCCGGCCACCTGCGCGTTCTGGCTGAGCAGGATCCACGTGAAACGGCGCCGGTTCTTCACCGCGTCGAGGATCGACGGCCACATGTTCCGCACCTGGGCCGCTCCCTGCGCCATGTCGCCGGCCCCGGCGGCGGGCGCGGGCGCGGACCCGGCGGGCTGCGCGGCCGGAGCGGGTGCCTGCGGCGGGGCGGCGGGCGCGGAGGCCCCCGGCCAGGCGCCGGGCGCCCCGCCACCGGGCCGGGCGGCACCGGGCCACGCCCCGGGCCGGGGCGCGTCGGACTGCGGCACCTGCGCGGGCGGGGCCGGCTGCGGCGCGGCCTGGACGGGCTGGGACCTCTCCTGCGGCGGCGGTACGGGAGCGGCGGCCGGAAGCGGCGGCGGGGCCATCGGCGTGTGGGCCTCGGGCCCGGGCACGTACGCCACCGCGGGCGTGGGCGGGCCGGGCGTGAAGACCGGCCCGGGGGCGGCGACCGCCGTGGCGGCTCCGCGCTCCAGCCGGTCGAGCCGGGCCTGCGTCGAACGCTCGTCGTCGAAGGCGGCGGGCAGCAGCACGCGCGCGCAGATCAGCTCCAGCTGGAGCCGGGGAGAGGTGGCGCCGCGCATCTCGGTCAGCCCGGCGTTCACCAGGTCCGCCGCCCGGCTGAGCTCGGCCGCGCCGAAGACGGAGGCCTGCGCCTGCATGCGCTCGATGACATCGGCCGGCGCGTCGACCAGCCCCTTCTCGGCGGCGTCCGGCACGGCGGCCAGGATCACCAGGTCACGCAGCCGCTCCAGCAGATCCGCGACGAACCGGCGCGGATCGTTGCCGCCCTCGATGACCCGGTCCACGATCTCGAAGGCCGCGGCCCCGTCCCCGGCGGCGAACGCGTCCACCACCGAGTCCAGCAGCGACCCGTCCGTGTACCCGAGGAGCGAGGTGGCCATGGCGTACGTCACACCGTCGTCGGCCGCGCCCGCGAGGAGCTGGTCCATCACGGACATCGAGTCACGCACCGACCCCGCGCCCGCGCGCACGACCAGCGGCAGCACCCCGTCCTCGACCGGGATGCCCTCGCGCCCGCACACCTCGCCCAGGTATGCGCGGAGCGTGCCCGGCGGCACCAGACGGAAGGGGTAGTGGTGCGTACGGGAGCGGATGGTCCCGATGACCTTCTCCGGCTCCGTCGTCGCGAAGATGAACTTGAGGTGCTCCGGCGGCTCCTCGACCACCTTCAGGAGGGCGTTGAAGCCCGCCGAGGTGACCATGTGGGCCTCGTCGATGATGTAGATCTTGTACCGGCTGGAGGCCGGCCCGAAGAAGGCCTTCTCCCGCAGCTCACGGGCGTCGTCCACACCACCGTGCGAGGCCGCGTCGATCTCGATGACATCGATGGACCCCGGCCCGTTGCGCGCGAGGTCCCGGCAGGACTGGCACTCGCCGCACGGCGTCGGCGTCGGCCCCTGCTCACAGTTCAGGCACCGGGCCAGGATCCGGGCGCTGGTCGTCTTTCCACACCCGCGGGGGCCGCTGAACAGGTACGCGTGGTTGACCCGGTTGTTCCGCAGGGCCTGCTGCAACGGGTCGGTGACATGCTCCTGCCCGATGACCTCGGCGAAGGATTCGGGGCGATAGCGGCGGTAGAGCGCGAGAGACGACACGTATACGAGGTTATAGGCGCCCACCGACAACCCGGGAACGCAAGCGCCCCCCACGCACCCGCCAGAGCCGACCTACCCTTGCTGCCTTCCGGCCCTGGGGGAGTTCAGTCAGATAGCGCCGCGTGAGGGGCTCCGCCCAGCCTACCCGATCCCCCACCCCCCGATGACCCACCTCCCCCACCCCGATCCCTCCGGGAACCCTCCCGGGACCCCCCTCCCGGATCGAGTTCGCGAGCACCCCCTTCGGTCATGTAATGTTCCCGGCGGAGGATTCGCCTAGAGGCCTAGGGCGCACGCTTGGAAAGCGTGTTGGGGGCAACCCCTCACGAGTTCGAATCTCGTATCCTCCGCCAGTGCCTCACCGGGCACGATGTCGAAGGGCCCCACCGCGAGGTGGGGCCCTTCGTCGTTGGGGGGCCTGGAGGCCCCGCACGCCGGCATCGCGGCCGTCACCGGTCGGGCACTCCAGTGGTTCGGCACGGAGGCCGGTACTGCTGCGAGACCTGCCCGGGCTGCTCGTGTACGGCCGGCTGCACGCGCTGCGGTCCCGTCTTTGCGCTGGTCGGCGCACTCTCGGAGGCCAGAAGCCTGAGCCATGGACGACAGAGCGGCACCGAAGAACCGGGACGCCGGGTCTACCTACGCCACCGTCTTCCCAAGGTGAAGTTCGCCGCCTTCTCGCCTTCCGCCGCGAGCCGAGTGAACACCCGGCGGCACCTTGATGAAGACGGATTCACTGCTTCGGGGCCAAAAATTCGGCAGGGACGTTACTGCGCCTTCCGAGGGACTGCGCTTCCGCTACTTTCTGCTGCGACCCGCCCGTTCGGACTATACAGGGGTATTCATGCGGAAGTTGGCAGTGGCGGCGGTCGCCGCGAGTCTTTTCTTCGGTGGCATGGGAGCGGCCGTGGCCGATTCCTGGAA
Organism: Streptomyces sp. NPDC012827; assembly: GCF_042900905.1. Taxonomy (NCBI): domain Bacteria; kingdom Bacillati; phylum Actinomycetota; class Actinomycetes; order Kitasatosporales; family Streptomycetaceae; genus Streptomyces; species Streptomyces sp. NPDC012827. The sequence continues at coordinate 82,259 of NZ_JBIBBY010000002.1, forward strand.
GGAAATGACGATGCACACGAACGGCGCCTCGTTCAAGGGCAGGTACACCTGGCAGCCGAAGAACCAGCCACCGAGCGGTCTCCACATCCAAGGTGTACTGCGGGACGAGTCCGCCGCGGACGATCACAACGTCTACATCGAATCGAAGATCGCCGAGTACCCGAAGAAGCGAATCAAGGGAATTCAGAAAGGGGACGTCAGGGTCGACAAGGTGCTCTACGACCCCGCGCTTCAAATCACGCGCAAGGTGGAAGTGCGGCTGTGTCGGGACCGCGGATCCTTCCGGCCGGACAACTGCTCGCCGCTTCGGACGTTCGAGCGCAATTAGCCGGTGATTCGGGGAGCCGCCCACCGGCGGCTCCTTCCCCAGGGAGCACCTCACTATGGACATCATTCTCCGCGCGGAAAGCGTGGACCTCTTCTACGGCACGCACCAGGCAGTGCGTGGTGTCGACTTCACGTTGGATCGGGGCGAAGTCGCCGCCATCATGGGGAGCAGTGGGTCGGGCAAGTCGTCACTGCTCTACTGCCTCGCGGGCATCCTTCCACCGTCCAACGGAAAGATCGTCTTCGACGGCATCGATTTTGCCTCCCTGCCGGACGGGGAACTGAGTGCGCTCAGGCGGGGGCGTCTCGGTTTCGTCTTCCAGTACGGAGAACTGCTTCCCGAATTGACCGCCGAGGAGAATGCCGCTCTTCCTCTGCGTCTGGCGGGCATCAGTAAAGATCACGCCCATGCGGTCGCAGCCCAGGTACTCGGCCGACTCGGAATGAGCGATTTCCTCCGGCAACGGACCTCCAAACTGTCGGGAGGCCAAAGTCAGCGCGTCGCCGTGGCACGGGCGCTCGTCCACCGACCGGACGTCGTGTTCGCCGACGAACCGACCGGCGCCCTTGACAGTGCCAACGCAGACGCGGTCCTGAGCGAGTTTCTTCACCTGGCTCGTCGACAGAAAACTGCGGTGGTCATCGTCACGCACGATCCGAACGTGGCCTCCAAGGCCGACAAGCAGTACACGATGACCGACGGAGTTCTGGCTCAACGGGTGGCTGTGTGAATGCCTTCCTGCTCGGCCTACGCCTGCTCCGGGGAAGCGACCGCCGAGGACGCGTCCGCTTTTCGTTGATGACTCTGGGCTCCGCGCTGGGTGTGGCCTGTCTGGCAGCCGTTCTCACGATTCCGTCCATCGTCACGGCACACGACGCCCGCACCGCCTCTCGGGAGGCCCTCCCCGGTGACCCCGCGACCAGCAGTTTCGTCCACGTCGAACACAGGGATCCGTACGGATCACGACCACTCCGCCGCGTCTTCGTCGCCCGCGTCCGGCCCGGGCCCGGGCCGGTCCCGCCCGGGGTCAGCGCACTCCCAGCAGCCGGTGAGGCTGTGGTCTCCCCGGAGTTGCGCGACCTTCTGGCTAAGCACCCCGGCGTCAAAGGCCTCGTACCGGGGCGAGTGACCGGTGTCATCCGGCCCGAAGGGCTGGGCGGCCAGGAAGATCTCTACGCCTACATCGGCACCGAGGCGAAGACGCTGACCGACGCCGTCCCTCTCGGGTCGTTCGGGAGCAAATACTCCAGCCAGGAAGTCATCGAACCCTCCACCCTCGACGCCCTCCGTTTCACCCTCGCCTGCGTCGTTCTTCTCCCCCTCGTCATCTTCCTGTCCGTCTGCGCCCGGCTTTCCGGGGAATCGCGTGCCCGGCGGTTGGCCGCGCTGCGGCTGGTAGGGCTGAGTGCGCGGGACACCATGCGGGTGAATGCCGGGGAGAGTGTGGTCGCGGCGTTCGTGGGAGCCGTGGTCGGGGTCGGGGTGTATGTCGGGGTCAACGAGGTGATGGCGCGGGTCGGGTTGCCCGGGTTGCATTGGTATCCGGCGGACGGGCGGCCCGGGTGGGAGACCGTCGCGTGGTGTCTGGTGGGGTGTCCGGCGCTGGCGTGGGTGGTGGGGCAGTTCGGTGCGCGGCGGGCCGCGAAGTCGCCGATCAGTGTGCGGCGGACCGGGGAGCGGCGGACGCCGCGGAAGGCGGGGGCGCTGTTGCTGGTGCCCGGGCTCGGGGTCATCGGCGGGTACTGCGTGCTCAGCGTCATGGGGCGGGACCCGTCGGGTGGGTCCGCCAGTTCGCTGCTCGTGCCCGGGGCCGTCCTGCTGACGGGTGCCGGGCTCGTGTGGGGTCTGGCGCCGATCACGGCGTGGCTGGCGAAGCGGGTGGCGGGGACGGTGAAGTCGTTGCCGCTGGCGCTGGCGATGCGGCGGACCGAGGTGGACCCGGGGGCCTCGCTGCGGGTGGTCACCGGTCTGGTCCTGCTGCTCTTCGGGGCCTCGCTGACGCAGGGGGTGCTCGTGGAGCTGGACCAGGTGAGCCGGCGGACCGACCCGGTGCAGGAGTACCGGATCGAGCTGGACCAGATCGACGCGGCGCAGCGGAGGGCGCTGGAGCGGGTGCCGGGGGTCGTGGATCACGTGGTGTCGTACCGGTCCTGGGATCCGCTGGACGGGAGCGACGTGCCGCAGACCTCGATGGTGGTCGCCACCTGCGCGCAGCTCACCGCGATCACCCGGCGGGCGTCCGGCTGCGTCGACGGGAAGGTCATGCAGCTGCGGAACACCGACTCGGCCTTCGCGTACGACCCGAAGCCGGGCGAGCGGTACGCGTTCGCCCTTGAGAACGGGCGCAGGGCGATGTTCACCGTCCCGCCCGAGCGGGTCGACGTGCGTCCGTGGAGCGTGTCCGTCGTCGCGTCGGGCGCGCTGCTCGTGCCGCCGTCGCTGCTCCCGGCGCACGTCGCCGAGGCGGGCGGGGCGCTCACGCTCGTGAGCGGCGCCGATCCGGCCACCGTGCGGCGGGTGCTCGACGGCATCGGCGCCGTGGCTCCCACCGCCGCCGTGGAGCCGGTGGGGATCGTGGTCGAGTCCCTCGCGCAGCTCACCGTCATCCGCAGTCTGCTCGCCGTGGGCATGGTGCTGGGGCTCGTCATCGGGGTCGCCGCCTTCGTCGTGTCCGTGGCCGACCGGGCGATGGAGCGGCGGGGGCAGGTGGCGGCCCTGGCCCTGCTGGGCGCCCGGGCCGGGACCTTGCGGGTGGTGCAGGTGGTGCAGGTGGTGCTGCCGCTGGCGGTCGGACTGGGCGCCGCACTCGTCACCGGCTGGCTGGCCGAGTCGAGTTACCTGATCACCGGCGGCGGCGCCGTGCACTGGGACTGGGACGCGCTGCCGCTGCTGTTCGCCTGCGCGCTGGGGGTGCTGCTGATCGCCGGGGTGGCCTCCGTACCGATGGTGCGGCGGCATGTCGACCCCGAGCACATCCGGCGGGACTGAGGAGCGCGCGGGACGCCGGTGCTCCCCTCGCGGACGTGCGCGAGGGGAGCACCGGTGGGGTCGTTCAGGCCGCGAGGGTGTGGGCGTCGGCGGTACGGCGGGTGATGCGGGCGCTCAGGGACAGGAGCGCCGCCGCGGTGGCCGTGCCGGCGACGAGGGCCGTCCACCAGAGCGCGGCCGGGCCGAGCTGGGTGTAGACGGTGACGCCGAGGCTGAGGGCGGCGAAGCGGGCCACGCCCCAGGTCCAGCTGAAGGCGCCCTGGTAGCGGCCCCGGGCGTGCGGCGGGGCCAGGCTGGCGACGATCCCGGCGGCGATGCCGGCGACGACGACCTCGCCCAGGGACCAGACGACGACCGACACGGTGTAGCCGACGATCCCGTCCGCGAGGCCGGTGAGCGCGACGCCCACGGCGATCAGCGCACTGCCCGCGCTCTGCACCCGCAGCTGCGGGAAGCGGGCCAGCCGGGTCGTCACGAAGGGCTGGAGCGCGACCACGAGGGCCGCGTTGACGGCCGCCATCGCGCCGTACACCGCCGGGGAGAGGCCGCTGTCGCGGACGGCGAGCGGCAGGGCGACCTCGGTGAGCGAGTACACGAACAGCTGTACTCCGAGCAGCGGCAGCAGGAGCAGGGTGAGGCGGTCGCGCAGGACGACTCCGTACCCGATGCCGTCCTTCTGCCGCGGGGCGGTCGCGGCGCGCGGCGGTTCGGGGAGGCGGAGGGCGACGACCAGGGCGTAGAGCAGCATCGAACCGGCGTCGACCGCGAACAGCAGCCAGTAGCCCCGGGCGGCGAGGTAGCCGCCGAGGACGCCCGCGACCGCCGTGCCGATGTTGACGCCCCAGCCGAGGAGCGCGTACGCCCGTTGGCGGTGCTCGCCCTCGACGGCGTCGGCCATCAGCGCGTACGCCGCCGGGGACACGGTGCTGCCGGCCGCGCTGATCAGCAGCGCGGACACCGCCATCGTCACCACGCCCGGGGCGGCGAACAGGGCGCCCTGCGCCGCCGCCGCGCCGATCAGTCCGATCAGCATCGTGGGCCGGCGGCCGAGCCGGTCGGCGAGGACACCGCCGACGGCGGGACCGAGGAGGTTGCCGGCACCGAGCGCGCCGAGGACGTAGGTGGTCTCGGCACCGGTCACGCCGCGGGACGCGAGGAAGAAGACGAGGAAGGGGGTGACCAGGTAGCCGAGGCGGTTGACGATCGTTCCGGCGAAGACGGTCCAGACGAGGGGCGGGAGGCCCCGGAACGGGGCGGTGGTCCGAGTGGCAGGCATGGGGGAAGACTGGCCGCCGTCCCCCGGCGCCCTCCAATGATTAAGCTCAGGCCGAATCCGGGCGCCGGAACCGGGGGAGGCGGTGCCTGCCCGGTCCGCCCCTCCCCCCAACCCGAGGTGAGACCGTGGAATCCGAGCTCAGTTTCTCCGCCGCCGATCTCGCCCAGACGCGCTTCGCCGTCTCCCCCATGTGGGAGGTCGTCACCAGCTACCGGGCCCTCACCGGCGCGGCCGGTGAGGGCACCGCGGCCCCGCACCGGCGCTGGGCGGCACAGGTGCGGCCCCGGCTCGCGCGGGCCGGGCTCGACCGGGGCTGGCTGGCCGCCCTGATACCGGCCGGAGGGTACCTGGCCGACTTCCTCAACCCCACCCCCGCCGGCCCCTTCCCCACCCTCTCCTCCGAACTCGACGCCATCCGCCGCACCCCCGCCGCCCAGGTCCGTGACGACCTGCGCAAACTCCTCGCCGAACAACCCGGCAACGCCCGGCTCCACCTGCTCGACCGGGCGCCCGAGCAGGCCCTGCGGAAGGTCACCGACGAGATCGAGACCTACTGGGAGCTCGCCCTCGCCCCTTACTGGGCCCGCATCCAGAAGGTCCTGGAGGCGGACGTGTTCCACCGGGCCCGGCAGGTGGCCGAGCACGGTTCCGCCCGGGTCCTGGGCGAACTCCACGAGACCGTACGGTGGGACGACGGCACCCTGCGTCTCGTACGGCGGCACTGCGCGCTCACCCGTGACCAGGCCGGCTCCGGGCTGCTGCTCGTGCCCTCCGTCTTCGCCTGGCCCCGGATCCTCACCCGGTCCGTCCACCCCGACCCGCCCCAACTCGCCTACCCGGCACGCGGGATCGGCTCCCTGTGGGACCCACGGCCGGCCGCCGCCACCGACGCGGTCGCCGCCGTCCTCGGCCGGTCCCGCACCCTGCTCCTCACCGAACTCGACACCCCCGCCTCCACCACACAGCTCGCCGCCCACTGCGGGCTCTCGGCCGCCGGCACGTCCCAGCACCTCATCGCCCTGCGGAACGCGGGCCTGGTCACCGCGCACCGCAGCGGGCGCTCCGTCCTCTACGCCCGCACCGCCGTCGCCGACCAGCTCCTCAACCCCTAGCGTCCCGGGGGATCATGGCCCCATGACGGCCACCGATGACACGGCGCGGACGACCGAGGGGGTCGTCGTACGGGACGGCGTACGGCTCGCGTACCGCGACCACCGCCCCGAGGGTCCGGGAGGCGGCGGCACGCGGCCGCCCGTACTCCTGCTGCACGGGCTCGCCGGGCACGGCGGGGAGTGGGACGCCACCACCCGGCTGCTGGCGGGGGCCGGGCACCGGGTCGTCGCCCTCGACCAGCGCGGGCACGGGAACAGCGAACGGCGCCCGGCGGACACCTCACGCGCCGCGTACGTCGCCGACGCCGCCGCCGTCGTACGGGAACTCGGGCTCGGGCGCGTGGTGTTGGCGGGCCAGTCGCTGGGCGGGCACACGGCGCTGCTCACGGCGGCCGCCCATCCCGGGCTCGTCGCCGCGCTCGTGCTCGTCGAGGCGGGCCCCGGCCGGGCCGCCCCGGGGCTGCCTGGGGTGATCGGGGAGTGGCTGGCCGGCTGGCCGGTGCCGTTCCCCTCGCGCGAGGCGGCCGTCGCGTACCTCGGGGGTGGCAACCGGCCCGTGGGGGAAGGCTGGGCGGACGGTCTGGAGCGGCGGGCGGACGGCGGGCTGTGGCCCCGGTTCGACCCCGAGGTCATGGTGGCGTCCGTGGCGGAGAACGCCCGCCGCGCCTTCTGGGACGAGTGGGCGGCGATCACCTGCCCCGTCCTCGAGGTCCTCGGGGAGGGCTCCCGGGGCGGCATCGTCGGCGCGGAGGAGTACGCGGAGATGGCCCGGTTCCTGCCCCGCCTCCGGGGCGCGAGCGTGCCGGGCGCGGGGCACGACGTCCACCTGGAGCGGCCCCGGGTCCTGCACCGGCTGGTCGCCGGCTTCCTCGCCGAGGCCCTGGGGCCCGGGACCGCGGAACGGGAGCGAACGGCCTGAGGCCTTGCGCTGGAGCGCACTCCAATTCCTAGAGTGCGCGCATGCGCTATCGGGTACTCGGCGGGACCGGGATCGAAGTCAGCACCTACTGCCTCGGCACCATGATGTTCGGGGCGGTCGGCAACCCCGACCATCAGGAGTCCGTACGGATCATTCACGCCGCCCTCGACCAGGGCGTCAACTTCGTCGACACGGCCGACATGTACTCCGTGGGGGAGTCGGAGGAGATCGTCGGCAAGGCGCTCCGCGACCGGCGCCGCCGCGAGGTCACCGTCCTCGCCACCAAGGTCTACTTCCCCATGGGCGAGGGCCGCAACAGGGGCGGTCTGTCCCGGCGTTGGATCACCCAGGCCGTCGAGAACAGCCTGCGGCGGCTCGGTACCGAATGGATCGACCTCTACCAGGTCCACCGGCCGGACCCGCGGACCGACATCGAGGAGACGCTCGGCGTCCTCGGTGATCTCGTCACCCAGGGCAAGATCCGGGCGTTCGGCTGCTCCACCTTCCCGGCGGAGGACATCGTGGAGGCGCACACGGTCGCCGAGCGGCGCGGCCTGCGCCGTTTCCGCACCGAGCAGCCGCCCTACTCGCTGCTGGCGCGGGGCGTGGAGGCCTCCGTGCTGCCGGTGGCCCAGCGGTACGGGATGGGCGTGCTCACCTGGAGCCCGCTCGCGTCGGGTTTCCTCACCGGCCGGTACCGCAAGGGGCGTCCGATCGACCTCAGCAGCGGCCGGCCCGCGCTCGTTCCGCACCGCTTCGACCCGGCGCTGCCCACGACCGCCGCCAAGCTCGACGCGGTCGAGGAGTTCGTGGCGCTCGCCGACGACCTCGGCTGCACTCTGCCGGAGCTCGCGATCGCCTTCGCCGCGGCGCATCCGGCGGTGAGTTCGGTGATCATCGGGCCGCGCACCATGGACCAGCTGGAGGGGCTCCTCAAGGGCGCGCCGGTGCTGCTCACGGACGAGGCCATGGACCGGATCGACGCGATCGTGCCACCGGGGACCGACCTGTACGCCCCCGACGGCGTCTGGCGTCCCGCCGCCCTCACCGATCCGGCCCTGCGCCGGCGGCCGTTGGGGGACCGGGCGGCGGCCGACGCCTGAGTCCGCCGGGCGGGCGGTGGTTCAGGAGGGCAGGAACTGTTCGGTGCCGACCATCCTGAGGAGGCCGAGGCCCTCATTCCGAACATGCCGCCCACACCGGGCACGTCGTCTTCTTCGAGCAGGAGGACGTCTTCGTCCGGACGGTCACGGACTTCGTCGCCCGGCCGGCCGGCCCCGCCCCGGCGCGTCCCTGACGGGCGACCGCGCGGCGCCCGTGGGTCAGTGGCGGGTGGTGAGCCCCGGCACGCCGAGGTCCGAGAGCCCGTCGAGGACCAGGTCGACGCCGACGGCGGCCAGCAGCAGGCCCAGCAGGCGGCCGAGCAGTTCGATCGTGGCGTGGTGGGTGCGGCGCAGGATCCGGGTGAGGAGCAGGACGCAGACCAGGTCGAGGGCGATGACGGTGACGTACGCGCCGACGACCGTCGAGCGCCAGCTGAAGGAGTCGCGGGCCGCCGCCTCGATGAGGACCGCCGTCATGGCGAGCGGACTCACCACGTACGGCATGAGCAGCTCGCGCACCCCGCTGACGAGATCCGGGGCGTCCTGCCGGATCCCGTCGGAGCCGAGGTGGATGCCGAGGACGAGGCCGACGGCGTACAGGAAGAAGATGACGCCGCCGGCGAGCTGGAGCGCGGGGGTGCTGATGTGGAAGAGGTCGAGCAGCCAGGGCGCGGTGATGCCGGTGACCAGGCCGACGAGGACGGCGGCGGCCGAGGAGATGAGGGCGATCGTCCGGAGCTGGCGGACGGGGTGGACCTGGGCGAGGCCGGCGAAGGAGAGGAGCACCTTCGGGGGGCCGACGACGGAGAAGAAGGTGATGAAGGCGGCGGAGAAGGTGAATGCGTTCACACCGGCATGATGGTGCTCCCGGGTGATTCATCCGGCTTTCCCTTCTTTTTTCCCGCGCGGTGTCGAGAACGCGCCCGCCGCTCCGACTCTCCTGCGAAGGCGGCGGAGAGCCGCGGGGAAGTCCGGAGGAGGACGTCATGAAGTACCTGGTGATGGTGTTGGGTTCGCAGGCGGACTACGCGGCGATGACGGGCCGCGGTTCGGAGGCGAGCCCCGCCTGGGACAAGGAACAGCTCCAGGTCATGTTCGACCACATGAACGCGATCAACGAGGACCTGGCGGCCTCGGGCGAGCTGCTCGACGTGCAGGGGCTCGCCGCCCCGTCCACGACCCGTTTCGTGACGGTGGACGGGGACGGCCGGCCGGTCGTCACGGACGGGCCGTACGCGGAGACGAAGGAGGTCCTGGCGGGGTACTGGCTCCTGGACTGCGCGAGCCTCGACCGCGTGACGGAGATCGCCGCCCGCGTCGCCCGGTGCCCCCAGCCGCCCGGGGCCCCGGAGTACCCGGTGGTCGTCCGCCCGGTCGACGAGACGGGCCCGAGCCAGGACTGAGGCGGGTTCGCCGGGCGGCCCGCGACGCCGGCCACCCCTTGCGTACCCGTCGGGCTCCGCTCAGTGCATCCCGTGCGGCCCGCCCGTCAGGTGGGGCGTGCCGCGCGGGACGAGGAAGGGGGCCGCGAGAGCGGTGGCCGCGGCGGCCGCGGCGCACAGGGTGAGGGCGGCGGTGAAGCCGTCCGGGCGGGGCAGGGACGTGGCGCCGAGGGCGACGGTCGAGGCGACGGCGACGCCGACCGATCCGCCCAGTTCGTGGAAGGTGTTCACGATGCCGGAGGCGAGGCCGGCCTCGTGCGGGGCGACGAGGCCCAGGGCGGTGGTGGTGGCCGTGACGAAGACCGCGCCGAGGCCGAGGGAGGCCGTCGCGAGGGCGGGCAGCAGGATGGTCCAGGGGTTGGCGCCGCCCGGGGCCGGGCCGAGGAAGGTCAGGGGCAGACAGGCGAGGGCGGCGAGCGCCATGCCGCCGGTGGCGCAGGCGCGCGGGCCGGCCGTGGTGATCAGGCGGGAGCCGAGGTGGGCGCCGAGCGCCGTGGTGAGGGCGACCGGGAGGAAGAAGAGGCCGGTGCGCAGGGCGTCCAGGCCGTGGACGTGCTGGAGCCGCAGGGAGCCCAGGAAGAAGAAGGAGATCAGGAGCGCGGTCGCGACGAGCATGAGCAGGGAGCCGGCGGCGACCGGGCGCCGGGTGAACGTCCGGGGGTCCATCAGCGGGGCCCGGCTCGCGCGTTCGACGGCGGCGAAGGCCGCGTACAGGAGCAGCGCGCCGGACAGGGGCAGCAGGGTCGCCGGGGAGACCCAGCCGGAGTCGCCCGCCCGGACGAGGCCGTAGACGAGGGCACCGGTCGCGGTGGTGACGAGCAGCGCCCCGGGGACGTCCGGCCGGCCTCCGGTGCCGCGCGGCGACGGCGGCAGCAGCCTCGGGAGGGTGAGCAGCAGGGCCAGGCCGACGGGCACGTTGACGTGGAAGATCCACGGCCAGCCGGGGCCGTCGGTGAGCGCGCCGCCGAGCAGCACGCCGACGGCCGAGCCGGTGCCGCCGACGGCGGCCCACACGCCGAGGGCGCGGGCGCGGTCGGTCCCGTGGAAGCCCGTGGTGACGAGGGCGAGGGCTGCGGGCGAGAGCAGGGCGGCGCCGATGCCCTGGGCGGTCCGGCCGGCGAGGAGGACGGCCGCGTTCCCGGCGAGACCGCAGGCCAGGGAGGCGGCGGTGAAGACGGCGAGGCCGGTGAGGAGGACCCGGCGGGCGCCGAAGGCGTCGGCGAGGCGCCCGCCGAGCAGCATGAGGCCGCCGAAGCAGAGGGTGTACGCGGTGACGACCCAGGTCAGCGCGGTGCGGTCGAGGTCGAGGTCGGCGGCGAGGGAGGGCAGGGCGACGTTCACGACCGTGACGTCGAGGATCAGCATGAACTGGGCGGCGCAGAGGAGCGCGAGGGCGGCCCAGCGGCGGCGGGGCGTAGCCGGGTCTCCGGGCGGCGGGGCGTGGGGGTCGGGATGGGCAGGGGTGTGCCCCGGTGCGGGGTGTCCGGTCGTCATGAACTGAACTGTACGGATCAGTTCAGTTGAACTCAAGAGTTCAGTTGCGTTGGTACGCTGCCCTCATGACCGCCCAGCCCGCCCCCGGGGCGCCGGCAGCCGCCGGGCCCGACTCCCAGGCAGCCGCCCCTCAGGCACCCGCCGCCGGGTCCCGGCCCGCCCCCTCCGGACCCCGCGCCGCCCGCAAGCGGCAGGCGATCGTGCGGGCCGCCCGCGACCTGTTTCTGCGCGAGGGGTTCGGCGTCGGCATGGACGCCATCGCCGCCGAGGCCGCGGTCTCCAAGGTGACCGTCTACAACCACTTCGGCAGCAAGGAGGCCCTCTTCACCGCCGTCGTCGCGGGCGCCCTCGACGAGCCGCTGACCACCGGACCGGAGGGGCCGGACCTGGCCGGGCTAGCGGAGGCCACCGACCTGCGGGCCGCGCTCACCGAGGCGGGCCGCGCCTGGGTGCGGGCCGTCCGCGCCGACGACGAGGCCCGCGCCCTGCGCAGCCTCGTCGCCACCGAACTGCACCGCTTCCCCGAGCTCGGCCGGGCCTGGCGCGCCCACGGCCCCACGGGCCACCACCCGGCCGTCGCGGACGCCCTGCGCGCCCTCGCCGACCGGGGCCGCCTGGAGATCCCGGACCTGGAGGTGGCGGTGCTCCAGCTCTACTCGCTGCTCGTCTTCCCGCAGATGGTCTTCGAGCAGTACGGGGCGGACCTCGGCGACGAGCTGAGCGAACGGCTCCTCGCCGACGGGGTGGAGATGTTCCTGCGCCGGTACGCGGCGGCCGGCACCGTCTGAGACCGCCGCCGGGAGCACCGGGTGCGGCCCCGGCGCAACCGGCGGCCGGGGAGAGGGGCGCGGGCGCCGCGGGTGACATCCTGGGAGCTCGACGGGCCCCCGTACAGGAAGCGGAACGACACCCCGGGGCGTCCATGGAGGAGCAGCGTGGAACTCGATCTCGCCGGCGCGGAGCTGAAGTCCGTCCTGAACCGGCTCCGCCGGGCACAGGGCCAGATCTCCGGTGTCATCCGCATGATCGAGGAGGGCCGGGACTGCGAGGAGGTCGTCACCCAGCTCGCCGCCGCGTCCCGCGCGCTCGACCGGGCCGGGTTCGCGATCATCGCGACCGGACTCCAGCAGTGCCTGACCGACACCGGCGAGGGCGGCGCGTCCCCCGAGGACCGCGAGGTCATGCGGGTCCGCCTGGAGAAGCTGTTCCTGTCCCTGGCGTGACGGGGCACGGACGCGAGGACCCCCGGGCGGCGCGGGTGCGCCGCCCGGGGGTCCTCCGCGTCACGGCCGGTCAGTCGACCGCGAGGCCCTTCAGGCGCTGGGTGACCTCGGTCAGGCGCTTGCCCTGGTAGCGGGCGGCCTGCAGGACGGTCTCGGCCGGGGCGCCGTTGGCGCCGGGGTGGGCGGTGCCGTAGGGGTTGCCGCCGGCCGCGTACACGGACGGGTCCGTGAAACCGGGCGAGACGATGATCGAACCCCAGTGGTGGAAGGTGTTGTAGAGCGCGAGCAGGGTGGACTCGTTGCCGCCGTGCAGGTTGTGGGCGCTGGTGAAGGCGGTGGCGGGCTTGTCCGCCGTGACGCCCCGCTGCCACAGGCCGCCGGTCGTGTCGATGAACTGCTTCAGCTGCGCGGCGACGTTGCCGAAGCGGGTCGGGGAACCGAAGGCGTAGGCGTCGGCCCACTCGACGTCGTCCAGGGTGGCGACCTCGATGTCGCCGGTGGCGTCGACGTGGGCGCGCCAGGCCGGGTTCGCGTCGATCGCGGCGTCGGGGGCGAGCTCTGCGGCCCGGCGCAGACGCACCTCGGCACCGGCCTTCTCCGCGCCCTCGGCCACGGCCTGGGCGAGCTGGTGAACGGCGCCGGTGGCCGAGTAGTAGATGACGGCGACCTTCACGGACATGACGGACTCTCCTCATTCGGATTACTTTCCGTTTCCGTCACGAGGCTAAGTGGATAGCTGTCCGCTTGGCAAGGGCTGCCGGTATGCTCGAACCGGGGCACCGGACGCGTCCGGGACCCACCGGGGAGGCCAGGGGGGCCTCCCGTACGAGGGCGGGGGCGGCGCACGAGAACGGGAGCAGGCTGATGAGCACGAGGAAACCGCAGGCCGGGGACGGTCCGGCGCCACTGCTCGGCCTCCTGCCCACCAGGGGGGCGCCCGCCCCCGAACGGGCCGACGCCGCCCGCAACCGGCGCAAGATCCTGGACGCGGCCGCCCGGATCGTCGCCGAGAAGGGCCCCGAGGCCGTCACCATGAACCAGGTCGCCCACGCCAGCGGCATCGGCGTCGGCACCGTCTACCGGCGCTTCGGGGACGTCTCCCAGCTGCTCTGGGCGCTCCTCGACGACCGCGAGCGCCGGTTCCAGGAGGCGTTCATGAGCGGCCCGCCCCCGCTCGGCCCCGGCGCCCCGCCCGGTGAACGCCTCGACGCCTTCCTCGACGCCCTCGTGGACCGGGTCGGGGAACAGCGCGAGATCCTCCTCGCCGCGCACTCCGCCGCACCGCGCGGCCGGTACACGGGCGGCGCCTACCGCGTCATGCACACCCACGTGGCGCTGCTCCTCACCCAGCTGCGCCCCGGGGCCGACGGCGCGCTCCTCGCCCACCTCCTCCTCGCCCCCTTCTCGCCGGACCTGATCCACCACCTCACCGTGGACCAGGACCTCTCGACGGACCGGCTCAAGGCGGGCGTACGCGCTCTGCTGCACCTGCGCTCCTGAGAACCGGCCCGGCACCGTGCCGCACCAGGTCGGTGAGGGCGCGCGCCGGGCGAGCCGGCGGCGCGTCCTGGTGACCCCCGCCCGGTTCGCGGAGGGGCGCCCCCGTCCCGGAGGGGTGAGCCCGCCGGGCGACCCGGCGGGACCGGCGGGATGATCGGAGCATGAGCCCCGAGATCCACCTCGCCCAGCAGCCGGAGGCCGACGCCCTGCTCGGCCGCTCCCCGCTCGCCGCCCTCGTCGGCATGCTGCTCGACCAGCAGGTGCCCATGGAGTGGGCGTTCTCCGGCCCGTACACGATCGCCTCCCGGCTCGGCGCCGACGACCTCGACGCGCACGACATCGCCGCCCGCGACCCCGAGGAGTTCGCGGCCCTGCTCTCGGAGAAGCCGGCCGTGCACCGCTACCCGGGCTCCATGGCGCAGCGGATCCAGCAGCTGTGCCGCTTCCTGGTCGAGGAGTACGGCGGCGACGCCGAGGCCGTCTGGGCGGACGTGCCGGACGGCCGCGAACTGCTCGCCCGCCTCCAGGCCCTCCCCGGCTTCGGGAAGCAGAAGGCGCAGATCTTCGTGGCCCTGCTCGGCAAGCGGTACGGGGTGCGGCCCCCCGGCTGGCGGGAGGCGGCCGGGGCGTACGGCGAGGAGGGCGCGTACCGCTCGGCCGCCGACATCACCGGACCGGAATCGCTGGCGAAGGTCCGGGCCCACAAGCAGGAGATGAAGGCGGCCGCCAAGGCGGAGAAGGCCGCCGGGACCACCGCCGGAACGCGCACCACAGGAACCGCCGGGACCACCGCCGGAACGCGCACCACCGGGACCGCAGGAGCCACGGCCACCGGAACCACCACGACCGGAAGCGGAACCACCGGGACCGCCACGACCGCAAAGGGGGGACCTCACGCACCAAGGCGAGCAAGAGCGACAAGGGGACCAAGGGCGCCAAGAGCGGCAAACCGGCCGGGAATTGATAATTCCAGGTGTCATTCCTGCTCATCCTGACAGGAATTGCGAAGAACCTGTTCACAGAGCGCCCCCCAGATCGCTAACTTCCCCTCAACCGCGTCCGTATCGGGAAGGACTTCTGTGAACGCAACCCAGCGTCGAGCCGCTGCCATTCTGGCCGCCGCCGCCCTCGCCACCCCCCTGGTCCTTGCCTCGCCGGCCACCGCCGGCCAGGACCCGGCGGCCGCCCCGGCCCGCGACGCCGCGAAGCTGGCGAAGAAGCTGGTCCGGGAGACCTCCGCACAGGGCGCCTACAAGCACCTGCAGAAGTTCCAGGCGATAGCCGACTCGGCCGGCGGCCACCGCGCGGCCGGCTCGCTCGGGCACGACGCCTCGGCCGCGTACGTGTACCAGCAGCTGAAGAAGGCCGGTTACCTCGTCTCGTACGAGAAGTTCGACTTCATCTACACCCAGACGCTGGCCGAGAAGGCCTCCGTCCTCGGCGACGCGCCCCGCGCGCTCGACATCAAGGCGATGACGTACACCAAGTCCACGCCGGTCGGCGGCATCACGGCCGCTCTGGCCGCCGCGCCCGTCGACGCCGACGGCACCTCGGGCTGCGAGCCGGGCGACTTCGCCTCCGGCACCTTCACCGGCAAGATCGCCCTGATCAAGCGCGGCGGCTGCGCCTTCGCCGTCAAGCAGGAGAACGCCGCAGCGGCAGGCGCCGTCGGCGCGGTCATCTACAACAACACCGCGGGCCTGCTCTCCGGCACCCTCGGCGACCCGGCGGCCGGCAAGATCCCGACCGGCGGCATTCCGCAGGCCGAGGGCGAGAAGCTCGCCGCCGACCTGGCCAAGGGCCCGGTCAACCTCTCCTTCGAGATCCGCCAGCTCCAGGAGAAGCGTTCCACCAACAACGTCATCGCGGAGACGAAGGGCGGCAACGCCGCCAACACCGTGATGCTCGGCTCCCACCTGGACTCGGTCACCGCCGGACCCGGCATCAACGACAACGGCTCCGGTTCCGCCGGCCTCCTCCAGGCCGCCCTGGAGCTGGCCGAGTCCAAGGACAAGCCGCGCAACAAGGTCCGCTTCGCCTGGTGGTCCGCGGAGGAGGTCGGCCTCCTCGGCTCCGAGCACTACGTCAAGAACCTGACGGAGCTCGACCGCAAGGAGATCAAGCTCTACCTCAACTTCGACATGATCGCCTCGCCGAACTACGGCCTGTTCGTGTACGACGGCGACAACTCCGACAACGTCGGTGAGGGCGCGGGCCCCGAGGGCTCCGCCCAGCTGGAGCGCGACATCACCGACTTCATGGACAAGCGCGGTCTCCCGCACGAGGGCACCGACTTCACCGGCCGCTCCGACTACGGCCCGTTCATCAAGGTCGGCATCCCCTCCGGCGGCACCTTCACCGGCGCCGAAGGCATCAAGACCCCCGCGCAGGCGGCCAAGTTCGGCGGCCAGGCCGGCGTCGCGTACGACGTGAACTACCACGCGAAGGGCGACGACCTCAGCAACGTCAACATGACGGCCTTCGACGCCAACATCGACGTCATCGCGAACGCCGTGGGCACCTACGCCCACGACATCTCCTCCCTCCGCAAGCCGGTCGTCTCGGTCCCGACCGAGGGTGACGCGGGCAGCGGCGGCGGCCTGCACGACGACCACCACGAGGTCACCGAGTAAGGAGGACGCGGTCCCGGGTCCTCCCTCACCGCCGCCGGCGGGCGGTGCCGAAGAGGGAACGGGTGATCTCCCGGCCCAGCTGGGTGCCGACCGACCGGGCCAGGGACCGGAAGATCCCGCTGCCGACGACCTGCTCGACGAGCGAGGGCTCCTCCTCCGGGGCCCTCGCTCCCGTGTCCCCGGAGGGCGCGGTGCCGGCCGGGCGACCGGACGGCTCCGCGGCCTCCTGGCCCGCCGCGGCCCGGGGCGCCGCCGCCTCGGCCGCCGCCTCCGCCGCCCGCTGCTCGCCGGTCAGCCTCTCGTACGCCGACTCGCGGTCCACCGCCTGCGCGTACCGCCCGTACAGCGGCGAGGCCTTCACCGCCGCGTCGAGGACCTCCGGCGCGACCGGGCCCATCAGCGACTCCGGTGCCCGCATCCGGGTCGCCGCCACCGGGGTCGGCGCCCCCGTCTCGCTCAGGACGGTGACCACCGCCTCGCCCGTCCCGAGCCCGGTCAGCACCTCCTCCAGGTCGTACGGGGAGCGGGGGAAGGTCCGCACCGTCGCCTTCAGCGCCTTCGCGTCGTCCGGGGTGAAGGCCCGCAGCGCGTGCTGCACCCGGTTGCCGAGCTGCGCGAGCACGTCCGCCGGCACGTCCTTCGGGGTCTGCGTCACGAAGAAGACCCCGACCCCCTTCGAGCGGATCAGCCGCACCGTCTGCGTGATCGACTCCAGGAAGGCCTTCGAGGCGTCCTTGAACAGCAGGTGCGCCTCGTCGAGGAAGAAGACCAGTTTCGGCTTCTCCGGGTCGCCGACCTCCGGAAGGTCGTGGAAGAGGTCCGCGAGCAGCCACATCAGGAAGGTCGAGAACAGCTGGGGCCGGTCCTGTACGGCGGGCAGTTCCAGGACCGAGACGGTGCCGCGCCCGTCGTCCGCCGTGCGGAGCAGCTCACCGGTGTCGAACTCCGGCTCCCCGAAGAACGCTCCGGCGCCCTGCTGCTCGAGGGCGGTGATCGCCCGCAGGATCACCCCGGCCGTCACGGTCGACAGGCCGCCGATCCCCTTCAGCTCGGCCTTCCCCGTGTCCGACACCAGGAAGGCGACCACCGCCCGCAGGTCCTTGAGGTCCACCAGCTCCAGGCCCTTGGCGTCGGCGTAGTGGAAGATCAGGCCGAGGGACTGCTCCTGCGTGCGGTTCAGCTGGAGCACCTTGGAGAGCAGGACGGGGCCGAAGCCGGTGACGGTGGCGCGCACCGGGATGCCGGGGCCGGTGCCGCCGAGCGCGTAGAAGGCGCAGGGAAAGCCCTTCGCCTCCCAGGTCTGCCCCACCTCCGCGGCCCGCGCGCGGACCTTCGCGCCGTCCTGGCCGGGGGCCGAGATCCCGGAGACGTCCCCCTTGATGTCGGCCAGGAAGACCGGCACGCCCTGCGCCGAGAGCTGTTCGGCGATCAGCTGGAGGGTCTTCGTCTTGCCGGTGCCGGTGGCCCCGGCGACCAGACCGTGCCGGTTGAGGGCGGCGAGCGGGACGCGGACCGGCGCGTCCGGATGGCAGGCGCCGTCCCACAGCAGGGCCCCCAGATCGAGGGCCGGCCCGTCGAAGGCGTATCCGGCGGCGATCTCACTCACGCTCATGACGGACCCCGATTTCGCTTATGTCATGGTTTGCATCAGCATCCCACCGCCCCCGCGTGGCTGCGCCGGGAGCCGCTCGCCCGGTAGGCTTTCCGTGTGATCTTCAAGCGCATCGGAAACGGCCGGCCGTATCCCGACCACGGCCGGGAAAGCACCCGGCAGTGGGCGGACGTCGCCCCGCGCCCGGTCCGCCTCGATCAGCTGGTGACCACCAAGGGCCAGCTGGACCTGGAGACGCTGCTCGCCGAGGACTCCACCTTCTACGGCGACCTCTTCGCGCACGTCGTGAAGTGGCAGGGCGATCTCTACCTCGAGGACGGACTGCACCGCGCCGTCCGCGCGGCGCTCCAGCAGCGACAGGTGCTGCACGCCCGCGTCCTGGAACTCGACTGACCCTTTCGGGGGCAGTTCACCCCCATCCGGACGCGATCACATGATCATCAAGTAGGCATCGCCGACGGGCGGCATTACGCTGCGCTCATGAGCATGCTCACTCCCCCCGGAATGGGCGGAAAGTACCGCATCACGGGGGACGTCTACCCGCGCATGCGCCGCCCCCACCGCCGGCGCCGGATCGTCCTCGCCTCCGCGGCCGCCGTCGTCGTGCTCGGTGCCGCCGGCTGGGGCACGCTCCAGCTCGTCGACGTCTTCTCGGGCGGCGACGGGGGGACGAGGAGCGCGGCGGCCGGCAAGCAGGGCGCCGACTGCAAGCCCGCGCCCAGGCCGACGGCGGCGCCCGCCGCCGCTCTGCCCAGACCCGCGCAGATCACGGTCAACGTCTACAACGCCACCCCGCGCAGCGGACTCGCGAAGGCGACCGCCGACGAGCTGAAGAAGCGGGGCTTCAAGATCGGCAAGGTGGGCAACGCGCCCGCCGCGTACGACAAGAAGGTGCCGGGCGCCGGGATGCTGCTCGGCGCGAACACGGCCGCCAAGGGGATCTTCCCGGTGCTGGCCACGCAGTTCGCGGGCGCCACGACGAAGGTCGACACCCGCGCCACGGCGGATGTCGACCTGATCAT
Organism: Streptomyces sp. NPDC012827; assembly: GCF_042900905.1. Lineage (NCBI taxonomy): Bacteria > Bacillati > Actinomycetota > Actinomycetes > Kitasatosporales > Streptomycetaceae > Streptomyces > Streptomyces sp. NPDC012827. Next base: position 100,911 of record NZ_JBIBBY010000002.1, read on the forward strand.
CGGAACGGCCTTCAAGAACCTGTCACCGAAGGCCACGGCGGACGCGGCCCTGGCGGCTCTCGCCAAGCCGAAGCCGGCGCCCACCCGCTGCTGAGCGCGGAGGGCGGACGCCCGGGCCGTGCCCCGCGGGACACGGCCGCCCGGCCCGCCTCCTACTCGGCGGTGCCGTACATGCGGTCGCCCGCGTCGCCCAGGCCCGGGACGATGTAGCCCTGCTCGTTGAGCCGCTCGTCGACCGAGGCGGTCACCACCGTCACCGGCGTGCCCGCGAGCTCGCGCTCCATGACCTCGACGCCCTCGGGGGCGGCGAGCAGCACGACCGCCGTGACGTCGTCGGCCCCGCGCCTGATCAGCTCCTGGATCGCCGCGACCAGCGTGCCGCCGGTCGCCAGCATCGGGTCCAGGACGTAGACCTGGCGGCCCGAGAGGTCCTCCGGCATCCGCGTGGCGTAGGTCGACGCCTCCAGCGTCTCCTCGTTGCGGATCATGCCGAGGAAGCCGACCTCCGCCGTCGGGAGCAGCCGCACCATGCCGTCGAGCATGCCGAGGCCGGCGCGCAGGATCGGCACCACCAGCGGGCGCGGGTGCGACAGCTTCACGCCGGTGGTGGGCGTGACGGGGGTCTCGATGTCGACCTGCTCGGTCCGGACGTCCCTGGTGGCCTCGTAGGCGAGCAGGGTGACCAGTTCGTCGGCGAGCCGCCGGAAGGTCGGGGAGTCCGTGCGCTTGTCGCGCAGGGTGGTGAGCTTGTGGGCGACCAGCGGGTGATCGACGACGTGGAGACGCATGACTCAACAGTAGCCCGCCCCGCACTGGCATCGATTCCCGCCACTGGGGGAAGGTGGGGGCACAGGGACCCAGTCGCAGGGTGGTGTGGCCGATGCCGGACCCGGAAGAGACCGCAGGCCAGGAGCGCGGAAAGCCTGAGCCGGAGACGGACGCGGAGCGCCGCAGGCGCCGCGCCCAGTTCCTGCGCGAGCTCAACGAGGCCAAGGCCCTGCGCGAGCGCGTCCAGCCCCGGCGGGCCCGCGCGGCCCGGATGCGGCAGGCCATGCGGATGCGCACCTTCCGCTGGTGAGGCCACCCCGTACGGACGCGGGCGCGACCGTCTCCGTACGCGTGCTCCGCACCGGCGACCGGTGCGGGCGCCCCCGCTGTGCGCCCCCTTCGTGCGCCGGGGTCGCGCGCCGCCCGATCGCGGTGTCGTTCAGACTGATGCACGACGCAAGAGCCGAAGACCTCTCCTGCGGCCCTTGTTTCTGTCACGATGCCGATTGGGCGGGGCATCAGGAGCGCGCCGCCGGATCGTCACACCTCTGATCAGTGGGAGAGTCAGGTGTACTTCGCCGCACTGCTCGCGCGCACCGAAGACGGGTGGGAAGCGAGCGACACGGAGCTCGACGACGTGGAGACCCTGTCCGATCTGGTCGACCGGGCCCGCGAGGCCTCCGTCGACGACGACACGGTGATCGTCTTCATCGAGCAGGAGGACGCGTGGTTCGGCATCGTCCGTGTGGAGGGTGAGGACGACCCCCGGATCTACGTCTCCGACGGCGCCGCCGCCGCCCGCTCCTCGTACGGGGAGATCCTCACCCGGGAGATCCTCGGCGACGACCTGGACGGCGCCGCCCTGGACGACCTGGACACGCTGGACCTGGACGGTACGGAGGACGGGGAACCGCTCGACGTCCCGGCGGACGGCGACGACGAGGAGGAGGCCGCCGCCGCCGAGACGGTGCCCGCCGCCCCCGTGGGTGACCGGCTGGTCCTCGCGGACCTCGGCGTGCCCCCGAACGACCTCCTCGCGCTCGACACCGACGCGCTCGCGGAGATCGCGGACGCGCTGGGCGCCGCGGAGGTCCTGGAGGCCGTGCGCTAGTGCCCCCGCACCTCCCGGCGGAGCCCGTGGGGCCGGCGGGCGCCGCCGGCTCGGCGCCGCCCACCCCCACGGACTCCGCCCCGGCGCCCGACCCCGTACGGGATCCCTGGCGGTCCGCGATGCGGCTGGCGCTCGCCGAGGCCGACGCGGCCGCGGCGGCCGGTGACGTACCGGTCGGCGCGGTCGTGCTCTCCCCGGACGGCGAGGTGCTCGCCCGCGGCCACAACGAGCGGGAGGCCACCGGCGATCCGACCGCGCACGCCGAGGTCCTCGCGCTGCGGCGGGCAGCCGAGGCCACCGGCGAGTGGCGGCTGACCGGGTGCACGCTGGTCGTGACCCTGGAGCCGTGCGTGATGTGCGCCGGCGCGCTCGTGCAGGCGCGGGTGGCGCGGGTGGTGTTCGGCGCCGTCGACGAGAAGGCGGGAGCCGCCGGCTCGCTCTGGGACCTCGTCCGGGACCGGCGGCTCAACCACCGGCCCGAGGTGATCCACGACGTGCTCGGCGAGGAGTGCGCACAGCAGCTGACGGCCTTCTTCCGGGCGCGCTGACCCCCCGTCCGACCTGCGGATCGATACGGATTTCATCGCCGGGGGAGTTTGGGCTAAGCTCTCTCTCGGTAGCGTGTCCGAGCGGCCGAAGGAGCTCGCCTCGAAAGCGAGTGTGGCGCAAGTCACCGAGGGTTCAAATCCCTCCGCTACCGCTTCGACGGAAGGGCCCGGTGCGTGAGCACCGGGCCCTTTCGCATGCCCTCTCCCCCCGTACGCGAAAGGACCCCGGCGCTCGGGGAGAGCGGCCGGGGCCCTCGGCGAAGGACGGGGGGAGCGGCATCGGGGGGACAAGCCGCTCCCCCCGGCGAGAACCGGTCCGGATGGTCCCGCGCCACGGTCAGGGGGGAAGCTCGCGGCGCGGGCCCCGCAGTGCGGGCCGGTTCCACAGCCCGGGGATTCCTGCCAGATCCGCCGGGCTCGGTGTCCATCCTGCTCCTCCGCTCCCCTCCCGGGGGGCGGCAAAAGGCCCCGATCACCGGGTCCTTGGTCCATAAAGGCTCGGTTAGAGTGGCGCGGTCGTCCGGCGAGACGGGCGGAGCCGGGTGGGGACAGCCGGGCGGGGCGAAGCCGGGCGGGGACACGGGAGGGCCGGAGCAGATGGCACAGGCGAAGAAGATCGCGCTGTACGCGATCGGGGTCTTCGTGCTCTACACGATCATCACCTCCCCGGCCCGGGCGGCCGATCTGGTGCAGGTAGGGTTCGAAGGCATTTCCAGCGCCGCCCAGGGTGTCGGCGAGTTCATGACCGAACTCATCAACTAGGAGCCCTCCGTGATCCGCCATCTGGTCCTCTTCAAGCTCAACGAGGGCGTCGCACGTGACGAGCCGCGCGTGGTCGCCGGCGTCGAGGCGTTCCGCGCGCTCGGTGAGCAGATCCCCGAGCTGCGGTTCTGGGAGTGCGACTGGAACATCACGGACCGCCCGATCGCGTACGACTTCGCCATCAACTCGGCCGTCGAGGACACCGAGGCGCTCCAGCGGTACCTGGACCATCCGGCCCACCAGGCGGGTGTGGCCCAGTGGCGCGAGTTCGCCACCTGGGTGATCGCGGACTACGCCTTCTAGCCCTCCCTCCCCTTCCCCGTCCGGTTCTCCGTCGCCGAGCCCCCCGCTGTTCAGGTGGGGGGCTTCGTGGTGTTCCGGCCTCCTCTTTCGGGTCCTTGATGTCCTCAACACGTGGTTATGCGGTGCTTGCACACAGTGGACATGTCTTGTGATGCTATGACCGCTTTTGACGGATGAGTTGACCGTAGTTGACCCAGTCGACCAGCTACACCAGCCAAAGGGGTGGCGTGAACGTGCCGGCCAGTACAGCACCTCAGGTCCCGCCCCAGCACGAAGCGGGCGGAGCGGCGGACGCCCCGCGCCCCCGTCCCCAGAGCACCCGTGGCGCCGACACCCGCGCCCTCACCCAGGTGCTGTTCGGGCAGCTGAAGAACCTGGAGCCGGGCACGCCCGAGCACCAGCGGGTGCGCGGGGCCCTGATCGAGGCCAACCTGCCCCTCGTGCGGTACGCGGCGGCCCGCTTCCGCTCCCGCAACGAGCCGATGGAGGACGTCGTCCAGGTCGGCACGATCGGCCTCATCAACGCGATCGACCGCTTCGACCCCGACCGGGGCGTGCAGTTCCCCACCTTCGCGATGCCGACGGTCGTCGGCGAGATCAAGCGCTACTTCCGCGACAACGTCCGCACCGTGCACGTCCCCCGCCGCCTCCACGAACTGTGGGTCCAGGTCAACGGCGCCACCGAGGACCTGACCACGGCCCACGGCCGCTCACCCACCACCGCCGAGATCGCAGAGCGGCTGAAGATCGGCGAGGACGAGGTGCTCGCCTGCATCGAGGCCGGCCGCTCCTACCACGCCACCTCCCTGGAGGCCGCACAGGAGGGCGACGGGCTCCCCGGCCTGCTCGACCGGCTCGGGTACGAGGACCCCGCCCTCGCGGGCGTCGAACACCGGGACCTCGTCCGGCACCTCCTCGTCCAGCTCCCGGAGCGCGAGCAGCGGATCCTGATGCTCCGCTACTACAGCAACCTGACCCAGTCCCAGATCAGCCAGGAACTCGGCGTCTCCCAGATGCACGTGTCAAGACTCCTCGCCCGCAGCTTCGCCCGTCTGAGATCCGCAAACAGAATCGAGGCGTAACCGGATCAGGTAGACCCGTTCGGAGTAACCTGACGGAGCACCAAAAGACGTACACCCCTTGTTTCCTGCGGATATGACCTCACGCCATGTCGACAAGTCACTACAGCGTGTTGCCGACATGTGACATTCTGCTGGAACCGAGTTTGCCGCAGCCCTGCCGCCGGTATTCAGGTGGAGGCTGCGTTCCTCAGACGGTCGCGGCCACCGCGACCGTCCGCGACCTCAAGGGGGTGGCATGTCCGCAGAACAGGGCAGCTCGAAGGTGCTCACGCTCACGCCCGCGTCCGTGACCGTGCCCGCGTCCGTCACCGCACCCGCCGTCGTGCCCGGGTCCGACCTCGTGTCCGCGTCCGCGTCCCTCTCCACGCCCCTCGCGGTGGCCGTGGCGGGCGCGCCCGTGCAGACGACGGCGCCGACCGCGGCCGACAGCACCACAACCCCCGCTCCGCCGCCGACGGTCGTCCCGGAGACCCTCGACACCCGCACCCTCTCGCGCTCCCTGTTCCTCCGCCTGCGCGCGCTCGACGCCGAAGGCGTCGCCGCCGACAGCCCGGAGCGGACCTACGTCCGCGACACGCTCATCGAGCTCAACCTCCCCCTCGTGCGGTACGCGGCGGCCCGCTTCCGCTCCCGCAACGAGCCGATGGAGGACATCGTCCAGGTCGGCACCATCGGCCTCATCAAGGCGATCGACCGCTTCGACTGCGAACGGGGCGTGGAGTTCCCGACGTTCGCGATGCCGACGGTCGTCGGCGAGATCAAGCGCTTCTTCCGCGACACCTCGTGGTCCGTGCGCGTCCCGCGCCGGCTCCAGGAGCTGCGGCTCGCCCTCACCAAGGCCGGCGACGAACTGGCGCAGAAGCTCGACCGCTCCCCGACCGTGCCCGAACTGGCCGCCGTACTGGGCGTGTCGGAGGAGGACGTGGTCGACGGCCTCGCGGTCGGCAACGCGTACACCGCCTCCTCGCTGGACTCGCCGTCCCCCGAGGACGACGGCGGCGAGGGATCGCTCGCCGACCGCCTCGGCTACGAGGACACCGCCCTGGAGGGCGTCGAGTACCGCGAGTCGCTGAAGCCGCTGCTCGCCAAACTCCCGCCCCGGGAGCGGCAGATCATCATGCTCCGCTTCTTCGCCAACATGACCCAGTCGCAGATCGGCGAGGAGGTCGGCATCTCGCAGATGCACGTCTCGCGGCTGCTCACCCGCACCCTCGCCCAGCTCCGCGAGGGGCTCATCTCCGACTGACCGGAGAGAACGGAGTTCGGCGAACCGCCCGCCCCGCGAGGGTCCGTCGGCCACACTGGCGACATGGGGCGAAGGAGGCCGGGACTCGTGACGGTGGCGCTCTGCCTCGGCGGAGCGCTGACCGCCTGCGGCATCGGCGGGGACGGCGACGACGCGTACGCGCCCCTGGGCGCCGGCCCGGGGCGGCACGGCACGGTCGTCCCCTCCGGCGCGGCTCCCCCGGACGGCCCCGCCGCCCTCCCGACCCTCGCCTCCAGCACCCGCTCCCCCTCGCCCCTCCCCTCCCCCGTGGCCTCGTCGGCGTCCTCCGCCACGGGTACGCCGGCGGACCCCGGATCCGGGACGGGCAGCGGCACGGGACCCGGCGCGTACGGCGGCACGGAACCGGGAGAAGGTACGGAAGCCGGCGGCGGTACGGAACCGGCGGCTCCGGCGCCGGGCCCGCCCCGTACGGACATCGCCACCGCCCCTCCCCGCACTCCTCCGCACTCCGCGCCGGGCACGAGCGGGCCCGGCGCCGGCCCCCGGCCCGTGCCACCGCCCCGGGGAGCCACCCCGGGGCCCGCCTCCCCGCCCACGCCACCGCCGTCCCCGGCCCCGGCGCCGGCCCCCGCCGCGCTCACCGTCTCCGTGCCGGTCCTCGCGGACACCGACCGGCGCTGGTGCGAGCGCGTGACGGTCACCTTCCGGAACACCGGCGGCACCCCCGTGGTCGCCGGAACCGTCACCTTCGGGACGCACGTCGTCGGCGCCCTGGGCATCGACTGGGGCACCGTGACCGGCACCCGGCCGCTGCCCGCCCCGATCGCCGCCGGGGCGGCGCGGACGGAGACGTACACCGTGTGCGTGGAGTCCTGGCGGGTGCCGCCGGGCACCCGTGTCGACACCCGCGAGGTCGGCGCTACCTGGCGCTGAGCGCGAACCGCACGCCGGTCAGGCGCTCCGACTCCGCCCACAGCCGGCGCCCCGTGTCCGGGTCGGCCGCAGCCTCGGAGAGCCGTACGCGCGTCGGGTCGCCGCGCAGTTCGCCGGGTCCGTCCGGGCCGATGAACTCGCCTCCCGCGACGGCAGGTTCGGTCGCCGCGTACAGCTGCGGCAGGGCGCCGCGCTCCGGACGCTGGGCGAACAGCGGGTTGCCGATGCCGCCGAGCACCACGCGCAGCAGTCCGCGGGTGTCCTTGGTCTGGAGGCTGGTGGCGGTGTAGCCGGGGTGGGCGAGCACGCTGCGGACCGGGCTGCCGGCCGCGCTCAGGCGCCGGTGCAGCTCGCGTCCGAAGACGGCGTTGGCGAACTTCGACTGGTTGTAGAAGGTCATCGGGGCGTAGCCGCGCTCGCCGGTGAGGTCGTCGAAGCGGAGTCCGCCCTGCCGGTGGTTGATGGAGCTGACCGTCACCACGCGCGGGTCGCGTCCCTCCGCGAGCCGGTCCAGCAGGAGCGCGGTCAGCGCGAAGTGGCCGAGGTGGTTGGCGGCGAACTGGAGCTCGTGCCCCTGCGGGCTCAGCGTGCGGGGCGGCGCCATGACGCCCGCGTTGTTGACGAGCACGTCCAGGCGCGGGTGCTCGGCCCGCAGCCCGTCGGCGAAGGCCCGTACCGCGTCGAGGTCGGCGAGGTCGAGCCGCCGTACGTCGAGCGACCCGGGACTCGCCCCGCCGGTCACCAGCTCGTCCACCGCCCGGTGGCCCTTCGCCTCGTCCCGTACGGCGAGGACCACGTGCGCCCCCCGACGGGCCAGGGCACGGGTGGTGGCGAGGCCGAGGCCGCTGTTGGCCCCGGTGACGACGAAGACCCGCCCGGACTGGTCGGGGATCAGGTCGGCGGTCCAGCGCTGTTTCCTGGTCATGCGACACACGTTGCCGTTCGTGTCACCGAGTGTCAAGAGCGACTTTTGGTGTCACGTGGGTCACCGCACTACCATCGCCCCGTGACCACCCGCCCCGCCGAGAGCAGCCTCGCCCAGCGCAAGCGCCAGCTCGTCGCGACCGAACTGACCGAGGCGGCCCTCCAGCTGCTCGCCCGCAAGGGCTTCGACGCCGTGACGGTCGACGAGATCGCGACCGCCGCCGGCGTCTCCAAGCGCACGTTCTTCCGCTACTTCGCGTCGAAGGAGGACGTGGTCGTCCAGTTCCTGGCGGGCATGGGAGCCGACATGCGCGCCGAGCTCGCCGCCCGGCCGGCCGGGGAGCCGCCTTCCGAGGCGCTGCTGCGCGCCGTCTCCGTACCGCTGGCCGCCTGCGGCGACCACCCCGAGCGCACGCTGCCCGTGGTGCGGCTCATCCTGCGCACGCCCGCGCTGCTCGCCCGCTTCCTGGAGCACGAGGGGCGGTGGCGCGAGGAGTTGACCGAGGAGCTGGCGGGGCGGCTGGGGCTCGATGCGGCGACGGAGCTGTACCCGCGGCTCGCGGCGGGCATGGCGCTCACCGCCTTCGACACGGTGCTGCACCGGTGGAGCGGCGGGGGCCCGGACGGACCGGAGGACGTGACGGCGGCCGGTGCGGGCGCGGGGACGGCCGGTGCGGGCGCGGGGACGGCCGGTGCGGGCGCGGGGACGGCCCGCACGGGACGGGGAGCCGGCGGGGCTCCGGGGCGCCCCGCCCGGGAGCGCGAGGACCCGCTCGCGCTCACCCGCCGCGCGTTCGAGGTGATCGCGCCGGCCCTGGACGCCGTACCGGCCCCGTGAAAGCCGGGTGGGCCGGGTCCGCACGGCGCGGACCCGGCCCACCCGGGACGGTTGGAGGAGCGTCGGTCAGCCGAATGCCAGCCAGGCGACCGCCGCCAGGACCACGATCGCGGCGACCACGCCCACGATCAGGCCGACCCGGGGGCCGGCCGAAGGTGCCGGGGTCTGCTGCTGCCGCTGCGGAGTCCCCTCGTCGACGAAGGCGCGGAACATCTGGGTGCTGCCGGCGGGGTCGTAGGAGCCCTCGGGGCCCTGGCCCTGTCCGTACGGTGCTTGGGGGTTGTGTGCCATGGGCCAGGACCCTAGCGAAAGCGGGGTGAGGGGCCCAAGCCCCGGCGCCCCCGACCGCCCTTTGCCGATTCTTTAGCGCCGTTTGACCGATTTAGTTTGCCTGGAGCAACCATCCATCTCTATGGTTGCCCTAAGCAACAAGATGAGCCGGAGTGCCCCGATGGAGACGCGGAACCGCAACCGCTACGAAAACCTGGCCCGCCAGGTCAGCGCCATCGGCGCCGTGAAGCGCGGGCTCGCCCGCGTCCTCCCCGTCGAGTGCCAGGGCGGGGCCGCCGCCGTTCTCGCCCTGCTCCACCACCACGGCGACATGCGGATGAGCCGGCTCGCCGAGCACATGGCCGTGGACATGTCCGTCTGCAGCCGCCATGTCGCCCACACCGTCGAGCACGGCTGGGTGGAGCGCCGGCCCGACCCGGCCGACCGGCGCTCACGCATCCTCCGGCTCACCCCCGGAGGGGAGGACATGCTCGCCGAGCTCGACCGGCGGGTGACCGAGACCTTCGCCCGCAACCTCGCGGAGTGGTCCGACGACGACGTCGCACTGCTCACCGCGCTCCTCGCCCGGCTGCGCGACTCCTTCGGGGACTGCCGGGCGCACCACGCTTGAGAAACCACTCCGGCAACGACGTCAGACAAAGGAAGTTCATGGCTACGACCACACCCGACACCGGTGTGCGGGGCGCCCCCTCCGGTACGGGAGCCGGCGGGACCGCCGAGACCGCTCCGATGACGCACCGGCAGATCATGGAGGCGCTGTCCGGGCTGCTGCTCGGCATGTTCGTCGCCATCCTGTCCTCGACGATCGTCTCGAACGCGCTCCCCCAGATCATCACCGACCTGGGCGGCGGCCAGTCCGCGTACACCTGGGTCGTCACCGCCGCGCTCCTGGCGATGACCGCCACCACGCCCCTCTGGGGCAAGCTGGCCGACCTCTTCTCCAAGAAGCTGCTCGTCCAGATAGCCCTGATCGTCTACGTGGCGGGATCGATCGTCGCCGGCCTCTCCCAGAGCACCGGCATGCTCATCGCCTGCCGCGTCGTCCAGGGCATCGGCGTCGGCGGTCTGACCGCCCTCTCCCAGATCATCCTGGCCGCCATGATCTCCCCCCGGGAACGCGGCCGGTACAGCGGCTATCTCGGCGCCACCTTCGCCGTCGCCACCGTGGGCGGCCCGCTGCTCGGCGGCGTCATCACCGACACCGACTGGCTCGGCTGGCGCTGGTGCTTCTACGTCGGCGTGCCCTTCGCGATCATCGCCCTGCTCGTCCTGCAGAAGACCCTGAAGCTCCCCGTCGTGAAGCGCGAGGTCAAGGTCGACTGGTCCGGCGCCTTCTTCATCAGCGCCGCCGTCTCCCTGCTCCTCGTCTGGGTCACCTTCGCGGGCGACAAGTACGACTGGATGTCCTGGCAGACGGCCGCGATGGTCGGCGGCTCGGTGCTCCTCGGCGCGGTCTTCGTCCTCGTCGAGTCCCGGGCGAGCGAGCCGATCATCCCGCTGCGCCTGTTCCGCAACCGCACCATCACGCTGGCCTCGCTCGCCTCCCTCTTCGTGGGTGTCGCGATGTTCGCGGGCACCGTCTTCTTCAGCCAGTACTTCCAGCTGGCCCGGAACGAGTCGCCGACGATGTCCGGCGTCCTCACCATCCCGATGATCGCCGGCCTCTTCGTCTCCTCCACCGTCTCCGGTCTGATCATCACCAAGACCGGTCGGTGGAAGGCCTGGCTGGTCAGCGGCGGCGCCCTCGCCACCGCCGGCCTCGGGCTGCTGGGCACGATGCGGTACGACACCCCGTACTGGCACCTCGCCCTCTACATGGCGGTCCTCGGCCTCGGTCTCGGCATGATGATGCAGAACCTGGTCCTCTGCACGCAGAACCAGGTGGCCCCGTCCGACCTGGGCGCCGCCTCCTCCGTCGTCACCTTCTTCCGCTCCCTGGGCGGTGCGGTCGGCGTCTCGGCGCTCGGCGCGGTCATGGCCCACCGGGTCACCGACTACGTACGGGACGGGCTCGCCGAACTCGGCCCGAAGGCGGCCGGGGCCATGGGCCAGGGCGGCGGCAGCGGGGCCATCCCCGACATGGACGCCCTGCCCGCGCCGATCCGCACGGTGATGGAGAGCGCGTACGGGCACGGCGTCGCGGACGTCTTCCTCTACTCCGCGCCCTTCGCGCTGATCGCCTTCCTGGTGACGCTGTTCATCAAGGAGGTCGCGCTCAAGAGCCACGGCGACAGCGCGTCGAAGGCCGAGGCGGGGCAGGAGAAGGCCGCCGTCTAGGGCCTTCTCCGGGTCGGGCCGACCCACACAGAACCCCCGGTCCGTTTCGAGCGGAGGCGGACCGGGTCACAGAGCGGGGCGACGAGCAGGGGACGGCTCGTCGCCCCGTCTCGTGCGCCGGGGCGCCTCCGGGGTCCTGCCGTCCACCGGCGGGGGGAGCGTCGGGCCCGTCAGGCGTGCCGCTGGACCGTGACCTCGATGCCGGCGATGAGGATGTCGAGGGCGTACTCGAAGTCCCGGTCCCAGATGACGGTGACGCTGTCGTGCGAGGCGCGCTCGTCGAGGAGTTCCGCCATCGGTTCGAGGGCTTCCACGAACTGCGGTTCGTCCCGGAAGGCCTTCAGCGCCTCGCCGTAGAAGTCGTCCGCCGACATGCCGGCCTCGGCCGCCCGGCGCCCGAACTGGGCCTCGATGGTGCCGTAGCCGTACACGAACTGGAAGACCGCCGACATCGTGCTCGGCAGGCGCTCCAGCGGCAGACCGGTGGCGCGGATCGTCTCCTGGATCTTGGATCCGACCGCGATCGCGTGGGGGCCGATGTTGAGGTACTGGCCGGCGCTCGGGGACATCCAGGGGTGGCGGACCAGCATCCGGCGGTATTGGAGGGCGAGTTCCCGGATCTGCTGCCGCCAGTCGCCGGCGGCGTCGACCACGGCGAGGTCGATCTCGCCGTAGACGGTGTCCACGGCGTACTCGATGATGTCGTCCTTGGTGTCGACGTACCAGTAGAGGGACATCGCCGTGACGCCGAGGTCGGTGGCGAGCTTGCGCATCGACAGCTTCGCCAGGCCCTCCTCGTCGAGGATGCGGATCGAGGCGGCCACGATCCGGTCCCGGTCGAGCCCGGCCGGGCCGCCCCCGCTGCGGGCGGCCCGGCCGTCCTTGTTCTCCAGCCAGACGCTGGAACGCGCCGGGTTCTTGGCCCGATCGGTTGCCTTGACCATCGCGTTCCTCCGTCTTCAGTCGTCCGCGCCCATGCTATGCAGACGCTCCGGCCTTCTCGGACGGGTCGCCGCCGGATCCCCCGGTCCCGCCGGACTCCCCGGCCGCCGCGCCGCGTTCGGACCGCTCGGCGCGGGCGAGGAGGGCCGCCGCGAGGAGGCCGCCCGCGAAGACCGCGATCGCGCCCACGAGCTGGCTGGTCTGGAGGCCCGAGGCGAAGGCGCCGGAGATGTCCGCCCGCTCGGCGTCCGTCCCCGCCGCCGCGAGCGCCGCGGGCAGCGAGGTCGCGGTGACGGTGACGAGCGCGGCGAACCGGGCGTTGAGGACGGCACCGAGGACGGCCACGCCGAGACCGTTGCCGAATTCGGCGAGGGTGCCGTTGACGCCCGCGCCGACACCGGCCTTCTCCGGCGGGATCGCGCTCATGATGGCGTTGGCCATGGCCGGGTTGGAGACGGCGAGGCCGATTCCCATGAGGACCAGGCCGAGCAGCATGCCCCAGTACGTGCCGTCGGAGCCGCCGCCGATCAACGCGATCGAGCCGAGGCCGGCCGCGACGAGGGTCATGCCGACGGTCACGGTGAGGGGCGTGCCGAGCTTCATGACGATTCGCGGGCCGACACCGGTGAGGTTGAGGGCGACGACGGTCAGCGCGAGCGGCGCCATCCTCAGACCGGCCTCCAGCGGTTCGTACCCGAGCACGAACTGCAGGTGCTGGGTGAGCAGGAACATCGAGCCGCCCATGCCGAACATGACCAGGATCGCGCCCGCGACCGCGCCCACGAACTTCTGGTTGCGGAAGAAGTGCATGTCGAGCATCGGGTACGGGACGCGCAGCTCCCACAGGGCGAAGCCGGCCAGGACGACGACACCGATCGCGGCGGGGACGAGCACCTCGGTGGAGGTCCAGCCGTGCTCAGGGCCGGTGATGATCGCGTAGACGGCGGCGGTCATGCCGATCGTGGAGAGCAGCGCGCCGACCAGGTCGGGACGCTCGCCCTGCGGGTTCTTGGACTCGGGGACCAGCTTGACGACGGCGATCAGGCCGATCAGGGCCACCGGGATGTTGATGAGGAAGATCATTCCCCACCAGAAGTGGTTGAGGATGGCACCGCCGATCAGCGGCCCGGCGGCGAAGCCGAGCGAGCCGACCGTGGCCCACAGTGCGATGGCCTTGACCCGCTCGGAGTCGTCGAAGATCTGCATGACGACGGCGAGGGTGGTGGTCATGAGCAGCGCGCCGCCGACGCCCATGCCCGCGCGGGCGGCGATCAGCTGGGCGGTGGAGTCGGCCAGCCCGGCGGCCAGCGAGCCGAGCCCGAAGAGGGCGAGGCCGGCGGCCAGCAGCTTCTTGCGGCCGTAGCGGTCGGCCGCGTTGCCTGCGGTGAGGAGCAGGCCGGACTGGACCAGCGAGTAGGCGTTGATCATCCACTGGATGTCGCTGGTGGAGGCGTTGAGTTCCGAGGTCAGTGAGGGGATGGCCACGCTGAGCACGGTGTTGTCGAGCAGCACGGTGAGCTGGGCCAGGCAGATGACGCCGAGGATCAGCCAGCGCTGCGGGTGGCCACCGCCGACCGGGGCGGGGGGCGGTTCGTTCGCGGCGGTCGTCGCCGTCATGGCAGCTCCTTGTACGGTGTACGAGAACGTGACTCGTACACCGTACAAGGAATTCTCGTACGCTGTATAGCGATTACTTTCGGAGCGCCGGACGAACCGCGCCGACCTCCCCTCGGGGGCTACTCGCCGGGCTTGATGAGGTAGCCCGCACCGCGCCGGGTGTGGATCATCGGGGATCGGCCGGCGTCGATCTTCCGGCGCAGGTAGGAGATGTACAGCTCGACCACGTTGGCGTGGCCGCCGAAGTCGTACGACCACACGCGGTCCAGGATCTGGGCCTTGCCGAGCACCCGGCGCGGATTGCGCATCAGATAGCGCAGCAGCTCGAACTCGGTGGCCGTGAGGTGGATCGACTCACCGCCCCGGGTGACCTCGTGGCTGTCCTCGTCCAGGGTCAGATCGCCGACGGTCAGCAGCGACCCGGTGCGCGCCCGCCCGGCGCCCGAGCGCCGGATGAGGCCGCGCAGCCGGGCGACGACCTCCTCCAGGCTGAACGGCTTGGTGACGTGGTCGTCGCCCCCGGCCGTGAGTCCGGCGATGCGGTCCTCGGCGGCGTCCTTCGCCGTCAGGAAGAGCACGGGGACCCCGGGCAGCTCCCTGCGGAGGGCCCCGAGCAGGCTCAGCCCGTCGGCATCCGGCAGCATCACGTCGAGCAGGACGACATCGGGCCGGAACTCCCGCGCCGCGCGCAGGGCGGCGGCCCCGTCCTCCGCGCTCCGCACCGTCCAGCCTTCGTACCGCAGGGCCAGGGAGAGCAGCTCCGCGAGCGAGGCCTCGTCGTCCACGACGAGGACACGGACGGCGGCGCCGTCGGTAGGCCGCGACGCGGCGCGCGTGCCACGGCGGGAGCCGGTGGCGGCTCGGGCGGGGGTGGTGGAGGTGACGGTCATGGCTCCACACTCGCCGCCGCCGCTGAGAGGGCTCTTGCCCTTTCCTGTGAATTCCCTGAGAAACGGCCCCGGCGGCTCCGGGGCCGCCGCTCACCGTCTCCCGTGCGACGGCCTCGGTTTCACGTGAAACAACGCGGCCCCGTTGCCGTACAGGACGGCCCGCAGCCAGTCGTCCCCGAGACCGAGCCGCTCCAGGGCCTCCAGCTGATGGACGTACGGGTAGGGGATGTTGGGGAAGTCGGAACCGAGGAGGATCCGGTCACCGAGGTCCGCGAGCCTCTTGGACTCGGACGGGGGGAAGGGCGCGAGCCGTTCGCCGAAGTCGGTGAAGGCCATGGTGGTGTCCAGCCGGACCTCCTCGTACCGCTCCGCCAGGTCCAGGAACGCGCCGTACTCGGGCATGCCCATGTGGGCCATGATCACCCGCAGCCGGGGATACCGGGCGAGCAGCCGCTCCATGGGCCCGGGCCCGGTGAACCGTCCCGGCGCCGGCCCCGAGCCGCAGTGGACGACGACCGGCGTCCGGCGCTCCGCCAGTTCGCCCCACACGGCGTCGAGGAGAGGGTCGTTCGGGTCGAAGCCGCCGACCTGGAGGTGCACCTTGAACACACGGGCACCGGCGTCGAGCGCCTCGCGCACGTACCGTTCCGCCCCGGGTTCGGGGAAGAGGGTCGCCGTGTGCAGGCAGTCCGGGGTACGAGCGGCGAAGCCGGCGGCCCAGCCGTTGAGCCAGGCGGCCATGCCGGGCTTGTGCGGGTAGAGCATGGCCGTGAAGGCGAGGGCGCCGAAGCCGCGCAACAGCGCCAGCCGGCGGTCCTCCTCCTCGCGGTAGGTGATGGGCCATTCCACCCCGGTCAGAGGTCCGACCGCGTCGAAGTAGGCCCACACCTTGTCGAGGACGTTGCGGGGCATGAAGTGGGTGTGGACGTCGACAAGCCCGGGCAGCTCCAGGCGCCGGAGGAGCGCGTGCACGGCCCGCGCCTCACCTCCGGGCGGGACGGCAGGCCCGGGCGGCTCGGTCGGTCCGGGAGGCTCGGCCCCGTTCAGCTCCGTCCCGGCCCCGGACAGCCCCGTCCCATCGGGCGGCTCGGTCCCGCTCGCTCCACCGGAGGTGAACACGGCGTCGTGCGTGGGTGGTTCGGCTCCCACCACCGGTTTACGGGTCATGGCCCCACCCTCACCGGCCCGGAGGGCCCTGTCCATGGTCCTCCCACCGAAAGAGGCCCAGGTCTCAGAACAGCCCCTGCTGGCGGTCCGGGGTGACCACGCCGGAGACGGGCACCGAGAACGCCGTCCCCTCCACGGCACTCCCGGCCCCGCCTCCGGCACCGCCGGCCCCGGGCCTCTCCAGGACCCACCCGCCCATGAGCCGCGTGTCGAGCGCGAGACAGCGCCCGGCGGGGTCGAGCAGATGGAGGTCGGGCCCGGCGGCGGCGAGCAGCCGCCCCGTGACGACACCCCCGTCCACCAGCTCGGTGACCGTGCCGGAGAGCGGCGGCAGCCCACCCGGCCGGTCGAGACCGAAAGCCGCCGCGTGATCGCGCGGCGCGCACGGCAGCGGCTCCAGGGTCTCCGCCCACCCGCCGACCGCCCCGGCGCGCCCGTGCAGCTCCTCGACCTCCCGGGCGCGCTCGGCGGCGTCCGGGAGAACGTGGCGTGCCGCCCGCTTCCGCTCGTACGGGACCCGGTCCGGCACGCCGAGCGCCTGCCGCAGCACCTCCTCGGTGCGCCGGGCGGCCATCAGCGGACCCCGGCCGAGCCAGCTGAACGTGACGGCCCCCTGCTCCAGGAGCCGGGCGTCGCCGCGCGCCTCACCGGTGATGCCGACCTTGGTCATGCCGGGCCCGAACCAGGCGAGGTAGACGCGGTACGGGCGCGGGTCGTCCGCCAGGGTGTCGGCGGCGACCGAGTGGGCGCGGTCGAGCCGCGCGCACTCGGGGCAGCGCCCGCCGGTGGCCCGCCCGGGAATCCCGGCCCCGAGGGGGCAGGGGGTGCCGCGAGCTCCCGCGCACCGCCGGACGCCCGTGGCGCGGAAGGCGAGCTCCCGCCCGTACACCAGCGGGCTGACGCGCCCGCCGTGCCACCGCAGGCCCGCCACCCCGCCGTCCCAGGTGATCCCGCGGCACCGCCACTCCACGCCGCCCGCCCCTTCCTCCACCGCGCTCGTGCCCCAGTCTCCCGTACGTCCGTACGGCCGGCTCCGGCTTGCTCAGGGCAGCACGTAGACGCGGGTGCCGTCGGGCTCCGGGACGCCGACCTCCCGCATGCACCCGCGCTCGAGGAGACGCCGGACGCAGTCGCGGACCCGTTCGCGGGAGAGTCCGGTGCTGCGGGTGACGTCCTGGGGCCGGTAGCGGACCCCGCCCCGGACGAGCGCGGGCGCCAGGCAGCTGGCCACCGTCCACAGGTCACCGGTGATCTGCCAGGACTCCACCAGCTCCTGCGGGGAGAGCGCGACGGTCGTCCCCGTCCGCTGCCGCGGCACGGACGGACGCTCAAGGGGGTCGGCGGCCCTTGAGAGTTTCCGGCGGGTCTCCCGGAGCAGTTCCGCGTACGCGGCCAACTCGGCCCGGTCGGCGGCGCCCTCGTCGAACGCGCCCTCCAGCCGTACGAGCACGTCGATCAACTCGGGCGGCAGGACGTACCCGGCATGCGCCGAGGAGGGCTCAAGACCGTACCCGCCGTCGCGCTGCACCCCGGCCACGACCTCGGCGACCCACTCCCGGAACGGACCGGCCTCGGGCCTGCGGCACGCCCCGACGAGCTGCACGAGCCCCTGGACGTTCACCATCCGCGCCGAGGCCCTGATCCCGCTCCGGGCGAGTATGCCCGCACCCGCGTCGATCTCCCGTGCGGTCGCCACCCACGCCGGCGGCAGCCCGGCCCCCCGCAGCGCCTCCCGGCTCCCCCCGTACCCCAGCCGCCGCGCCACGTCCACGACGGGGAACCAGTGCGTCCCGTCCGGCGCGGTCAGCCGCCGCAGGCGCGCTCCGGTGGCGACGTGCGCAAAGTCATCGATGTCGATCGCGTCCATCGATCATCACCTCCACCTCGCACGCTAGGACGAAGGCATATTCAACTGACATTGAAATCAGACAGGTTCACCCAAAAGTGGAAGGCCCCGGGGTCCCCCCCGGGGCCTTCCACCACACCGTCCGCTCGCCTAGCGGGCCACGAACTGCGTCAGGATCGCCTGCACCTCGTAGATGTCGACGCCCTTGGTGAAGGTCTTCTGGACGGGCACGGAGTTGCCCGAGATCCAGATCTTCAGCTCGGCGTCCAGGTCGAAGGTGCCGGCGGTCTCCACCGCGAAGTGCGTGATGCTCCGGTACGGGATCGAGTGGTACTCGACCTTCTTCCCGGTGATCCCCTGCTTGTCGACCAGCACCAGCCGCCGGTCGGTGAAGAAGATCGTGTCCCGGATCAGCAGATACGCGGCGTGCACCTGCTCCCCCTGCCCCAACAGCCGCGCGTACTCCTGCTGCGCCTGCGCCGGATCGATCGCGTGCGCGTTCCCGAACAGAGCCATGGCCCCAACCCCCAAGTCATACGAACCGAACCCCCGGACCCTAAGCCCCGGGGGCCCCCGACACAACGCAAGAGGCCCGGACTCTCGTCCGGGCCTCTCACCTGTGTGCACTCGGCAGGATTCGAACCTGCAACCTTCTGATCCGTAGTCAGATGCTCTATCCGTTAAGCTACGAGTGCTTGTTCTTTTTTCTGCCTCCGCTCCCCGGCCTTTCGGCCCGCTCGCGGCGACAGGAAGAACATTACATGACTGCCGCCGCCATGTGAAATCCGATAGGCCCACCCCTTGTGACCTGCGGAAACGTCTCGGCCGCGCGGAGACGGAGTGGCGGGTGCCGCAGCCGGGGCAGGGCCCCGAGGGTGGGCCGGAGGGGTGAAAGAGACCGGGGTCACATACGGGATGGGCGGCCGGGCCGGCGTGCCGTGGACGCGCCCCGGAAAGGCCGACGGCCCCCGAGCCTGGCGGAAGCCGGCGCACGGTCGGCGGGAAGGGAAGAAGCCCCGGCCTGGGAGGCCGGGGCTTCGGTAGGGCGGAGGCGGAGGGATTTGAACCCTCGATGGGCTTTAAAACCCAAACCGCATTAGCAGTGCGGCGCCATAGACCGGACTAGGCGACGCCTCCTCGCACCCCACGCGTACGCGGGTGGTGCGTGCAGATGATGACACAGGCGAGCCTGGTGTCACCAATCGCTTTCACCGTACTAGTCCTCCGGGGCCGAGGGCAAAGCCCCACCCGGCGCACCCCGGTTGCGCAACGCTCCGGCTCCGGGAGCGTTAGTGGGGGTGGGGGCACGCGCATCCCGTGCCCTCCGTACATCCGTGCTCCAGGAGAAGCCATGCTGCGCAGTCTCGTCCTCGCGACCCTCGCCACCTCCGCCGTCGGGGCCGCCGGGCTCGGCCCCCTGCCGCTGCCCCTGCTCGCGCCGGCCGCCGACTCCCTCACCGTGACCGTCAGCAACAGCGGCCACCCCGAGGCCGACGGCAAGTACGACCTGACCTGCGAGAGCAAGGGCGGGAAGGGCGGGAAGGCGGCGATCAAGGCGGGCGGGAACCATCCGGCGGCCCAGGACGCGTGCGAGCGGCTCGACCACCTCGCGCGCCAGGGCGGTGACCCCTTCGCCACGGTGCCCGAGGACCGGTTCTGCACCCAGATGTACGGCGGGTCGGCGACCGCCCACGTGACCGGCACCTGGCGGGGCCGTACGGTCGACGCCCGCTTCTCCCGCACCGACGGGTGCGAGATCGACCGCTGGCAGAACCTGGAGCCCGTCCTGCCCGCCGTCCGGGGATGAGGACCGGGGTTCCGGTGAAGATCCGGTGAGATCGCGGTCGGGGGACCGGCCGCGAGTCGCCGTTAGACTCCCTCAGTGACAGGCTGCGGCCCGAGGGGCAAGATGGGGCCGGCCGGCCGGTAGGGCGGACGCAGCGAGCGAGTGCTGCGGGCAAGTGCAGTGCGTCAGGGAGGAAGCGTCGTCGTGAGCAGCAGGCCATCCCGAGGCGCTGCTCGCCTCGCCGCCATACTCGACGCCCTGCCCGACGGCCTCGTGCTCGTCAACTGCAACGGCACGGTCGTCAACGCCAACACCATCGCCCTCGGCATGTTCGAGACCCCCGGCACGGCGCTCGTCGGCCGCGGCCTCCTGGACCTGCTGCCGTCCTTCGACTCGCGCCTCATCCCGGGCTCGATGCGCCGCCCCGACGGCACCGACGAACGCGGCCGTACCAAGCCGACCCGGATGATGGCCCGGCGCACGGACGGCAGCGAGTTCCCCGTCGAGGTGACCTCCTCGAGCCTGGAGGACGGCCGCGAGGCGTACGACTCGTACAGCGGCTACACCGGCGACGAGCTGCTCATGCTGGTGGTCCGCGACCTCACCGGCACTCTGGACACCGAGGCCGAGCTCGCCCGCTCGCAGCGGCAGACGGAGATGATCCTGCGCGCCGCCTCCGAGGGCGTCGTCGGTACGGACACGGACGGGCGGGTCGTCCTCGTGAACCCGGCGTTCGCGCAGATCCTCGGTTACCGGGCCGGTGAGCTGGGCGGGGCGGAGCTGCACCCCCTGATCCTGAGCAAGCGGCCCGACGGCGAGCCCTTCCCGTACGAGGAGTCGCCGCTCGCCGACACGCTGAAGTCGGGCCGGAAGCACCGGGTCCGCGGCCAGGTGCTGTGGGCGAAGAACGGCGAGCGGGTGCCGGTCGACCTGACGACCGCTCCGGTACGGGACGGCGACCAGCTCGTCGGCGCGGTGATGACCTTCACCGACCGCAGGCCGTACCAGGAACTGGTCGACCAGCACGCCGCCGAGATCGCCGCCCTGACGGAACGGCACGCGACCGAACTCGCCGACCGGGCCGAGCGCCACGCGGCGGAGCGCGAGCAGGCGCAGGAGCGGTACGCGGCCCTCGCCGCCCGGCACGCGCAGCTGACGGCCGTTCTCGACGAGTCGCTGCGCGGGCCGCTGGAGGAGCTGCGGGCACAGCTGGGCGCGCTCGCCGCCGACGACGCCGGCCAGCTCTGGCCGGAGGCCAACCAGGTCCTGCACCACCTCGCCGCCGGCTACTCCCGGATGACGGCCCTGGTGGACAACGTCCTCGGCTACCAGCGGCTCGACGCGGGCGACGAGTCGCTCGACAAGCGGGTGGCGCTGCTCGACCGGATCGTGACGGCCGGCATCGACGCGGCCGTGGAGCTCATCGGCCCCGGGCGCGCCCAGTTCGCCGTGCACGCCCCGCCGATCGAGGCCGAGGTGGACGCGGGCCGGCTCACCACCGCGCTGGCGCATCTCGTGGCGGACGTCGCCGGGGTCGACTCGACCGGGCAGGCCCGTGCGGCGGGCGGCCAGGCCGGCGGTGCCCCGCAGGCCGACTCGACGATCGTCGTGGCGGCCGCGCAGCGCGGGGACGTCGTACGGATCGAGGTCCGGGGGCCGTACGCGGGCGGCGACCCGGTCCACGGCCCCGTCGTCCGCGGCATCGTGGCGGCGCACGGCGGTGTCGTGCAGACCCACGAGGTGCCGGGGACCAGCGGCGGCGCGTACGTCCTGGAGGTGCCGCTCGGCGCCGGCCGGGGCACGGTCCCCGCGACGGATCCGAAGCCCCAGCCCAATGTGCCCGGTACGCCGGCGCTGCCCGCGCAGGCCAGTGCCACCCCGCCTCGGGGGACCGCCGCGGACGCGGCTCCCGCCTCCGCCGCCCCGTCCTCCGGCGCCGTTCCGGCGGACGCGACCGCGGCCACGACCGGCACGGGTGGGACGGCGTCCGTGGGGACGGCCTCCGGGGGCGGTCGGCGCAGGGCCCGGCGCGCGTCCACGGACGCGTTCCTGGAGGGCGCCGTGCCGGACACCGGTGCCGGACCCCAGAACGGGGCCGGCGGCCGCCGCCGTGCCCGTACGGAGGAGAACCCGGCAAGTCCCGCCCCCGGTGGCGGGGTCGGAGCCGGGGACCTGATTCCCGCCCAGCAGAACGCCGGTCTCCCGTCCGGCGCGCCCGTCGAGCCCACCGGGCGGCGCCGCGGCCGGCCCGCCGAGGGCTCCGTGGTGACCGCCGCCGAGGGCGCGCAGGGACGGGCCGCGCTCGGCGCCGCCGTGCCGCCGCAGGGCGTCTCGGCCGAGCCGTCGTCCGCGCCCGCCCTGGCCCGGGCGCTGCCCGCCGTGACCTCCACCGCGCCGGCGGACGGGGAGGAGTCCCGGCCGACCGGACGGCGCCGCCGGGCGCTCGCCGCCGCGCAGGAGCGGGCCGCGGCGGCCGAGGCCGGCCCCCGTACCCCGTTCGCGCTGCCGCCCGCCGACGCCGACCGCGCGCCCGCCCCGCATCCCCCGGCCGGTCCCGTCGAACCCGCCGGTCCCTCGTCCGCTGCCGGGGAGGCCGTCACGCCGCCCGTCACCGACCGGCCGGCTCCGCCGGCACCCGTGCCCCCGGCCGCACCGGTCCCGCCTTCCGGCTCCGTTCCCTCCCCCGGGCCCGTTCCGCCGGTGGCCGGTGCGGGGGAGCACGAGGCGGTACGGGGCGTGCCGGGCGCCGATCACACCCCGCCGCAGCCGCACCCGATGCCTCCGCCGACCCCGGCGTCCCCGGTGCCTCCCGCATCGCAGGCGCCCCAGGGGCCTCAGGAGTCTCCGGTCGCGCCCGCCCCCGCGCCTCAGCCGCCGCGGTCGCTTCCCCTGCCCCCGCCGCAGCCCCTGACCCCGCCGTCGGCGCAGGACGAGCCGGGCCCGCAGCCCGTGCCCGGTGCGGGCGGACGCCGCCGGGCCGTGGCGCCGCCCGCCCCGGCGCAGTCGCAGCCGCCGGGCCCGACCGGTACGGGGACGGGCACCGGATCCGTACCGCTGCCGCCCGAGCTGCCGATGCCCAAGGAGTCCACGCAGGGTCGGGCGTTCAGCGTCCGCACGCTCGGCCAGGGCGTCCCCTTCACCCCGCCCGCCCCTGCGCCCACGCCCACGCCCGCCAACGGTTCCGGGCGGCGGCGGAAGCTCGCCACGCCGCCCGAGATCGACCCGCCGGCGCCCGCGCAGCCCGCCGGCGCCTCCGGTCCCGTACAGGCCCGTCCCGTACCGCCCGTTCCCGTGGCGCAGCCGGACGCGGTGGCCAAGCCCGAGCCGCAGCTCGGTCTCACGCCCGCCGTGTCCGAGGGCCGTGCGTACGCCATAGAGGCACCGGCCGAGGGCTCCGCCGAGGGTCCCGAGCCGCTGGACGGTCCCGGTGGCGCGGTCGAGGTCGCCAACCGGCCCGCCCCGCAGCCCGTGGACGACGAGCTGCCCCCGGAGCCGCTCGACAACCCGCGCCGGCTGCTCGTCTGGCCCGCGCCGGACGTCGCGACGCAGCAGGCGCTGAGCGACCGCGGTTACCGGCCCGTCATCGTGCACTCGCGGGAGGAGGTCGACGCGCAGATCGCCGCCTTCCCGGCCGCGCTGTTCGTCGACCCGCTGACCGGCCCGATCACCCGGACCGCGCTGCAGTCGCTGCGCCAGGCCGCCGTCGCCGCCGAGGTCCCCGTCCTCCTCGCGGCCGGTCTCGGCCAGGCCACGCGGGAGGCGGCGTACGGCGCCGACCCCGCCGTCCTCCTCAAGGCGCTCGCCCCGCGCGACAGCGAGCAGCATCCGTCGCGGGTCCTGCTCATCGAGGAGAACGAGCACATCGCGGAGGCGCTCGCCGCGACCCTGGAGCGACGGGGGATGCTCGTGGAACGGGCGGCGACCGACAGCGAGGCCGTCGCGCTCGCCGCCGAGGTGCGGCCGAACCTGGTGGTGATGGACCTGATGCAGGTGCGCCGCCGCCGGGCCGGGATCATCGACTGGCTGCGGGCGAACGGGCAGCTCAACCGCACCCCGCTCGTCGTCTACACCTCCGCCGACCTGGCGGAGGACGAGCTGCCGAAGCTCACCTCGGGCGAGACGGTCCTCTTCCTCGCCGAGCGCTCGACCAGCGCCGAGGTGCAGGCCCGGATCGTCGACCTGCTCGCGAAGATCGGCACCAACTAGCCAGGGGGACAGAGGGTTCCTCCCTCTGTCCCCCTGGGGCGGCTACAGCTGGGTGACGTCCAGCTCGCCCTGCGCGTACTGCCGGCGGATCACCTTCTTGTCGAACTTCCCGACGCTCGTCTTCGGGACCGCGGGCACGACCGCCCAGCGCTCCGGGAGCTGCCACTTCGCGATGCCGCCCTCGGTGGCGAGGAAGGTCTTCAGCGTCTCGTAGTCGGCCGTCGCCCCCTCCTTGAGGACGACGGTGGCGAGCGGGCGCTCGCCCCACCTGTCGTCCGGCACGGCGACGACGGCGGCCTCGGCGACCGCCGGGTGGGCCATGAGCGCGTTCTCCAGTTCGACGCTGGAGATCCACTCGCCACCGGACTTGATGACGTCCTTGGCGCGGTCGGTGAGCGTCAGGTAGCCGTCGGGGCTGATGATGCCGACGTCCCCGGTCTTGAGCCAGCCGTCCTCGCTGAACTTGTCCTCGGGGCGGAACGCCTCGCCGTCCGCCCCGCCGAAGTAGGAGCCCGCGATCCAGGCGCCGCGCACCTCCAGTTCACCGGCCGACGTACCGTCCCAGGGGAGGTGGTCTCCGCCCGGGCCGACGAGCCGGGCCTCGACGCCCGCCGGGAACCGGCCCTGCGTGACGCGGTACGGCCACTCCTCCTCGGCGCCCAGGCCGGCCGGCGGGTGGGCCATGGTGCCGAGCGGGGAGGTCTCCGTCATGCCCCAGGCGTGGCAGAGCCGTACGCCGAGCTTGTCGTACGCCTCCATGAGCGAGGGCGGACAGGCGGCCCCGCCGATGGTCACGTGGGTCATCGAGGAGAGGTCGCGCGGGTTCGCGGTGACCTCGGCCAGCAGGCCCTGCCAGATGGTGGGGACGGCCGCGGCGTGGGTCGGCCGCTCGCGCTCGATCATCTCGGCGAGCGGGGCGGGCTGCAGGA
This sequence comes from Streptomyces sp. NPDC012827, assembly GCF_042900905.1. Taxonomy (NCBI): domain Bacteria; kingdom Bacillati; phylum Actinomycetota; class Actinomycetes; order Kitasatosporales; family Streptomycetaceae; genus Streptomyces; species Streptomyces sp. NPDC012827. Next base: position 125,359 of record NZ_JBIBBY010000002.1, read on the forward strand.
ACCGGTCAGGCATGAGCATGTTGACGCCGGTCATGAAGGTGGCGTGCGGCAGGCCCCAGGCGTTCACGTGGAACTGCGGGACGACGATGAGGGTCGTGTCCCTGTCGGTGAGGGCCATCGACTCGGCCATGTTCACCTGCATGGAGTGCAGGTAGATCGAACGGTGGGAGTAGACGACGCCCTTGGGGTCGCCCGTGGTGCCGGAGGTGTAGCACATGGCGGCGGCGGTGCGCTCGTCCAGTTCCGGCCAGGGGTACGTGGTGGGGCGGCCGGCGATCAGCTCCTCGTACTCGTGGACGCGCGGGGCGACTCCGTCCAGGAGGGACCGGTCGCCCGGACCGGTGACCACGATGTGCTCGACCGTGGGCAGGTGCGGCAGCAGCGGGGCGAGGAGCGGCAGCAGTGAGCCGTTGACGAGGACGACGCGGTCGGCGGCGTGGTTGACGATCCACACCAGCTGCTCGGGGGGAAGGCGCAGGTTGAGGGTGTGCAGGACGGCGCCCATGGAGGGGATCGCGAAGTACGCCTCGACGTGCTCGGCGTTGTTCCACATGAGGGTCGCCGTGACGTCGCCCGGTCGGATGCCGAGTTCGTCGCGCAGGGCGTTCGCGAGCTGCGCGGCACGGTCGCCGATCTCGGCGAAGGTGCGGCGGTGCGGCTCCGCCTCACCGGTCCAGGTCGTGACGGTGGAGCCACCGTGGACCCGCCGGCCGTGCTCGAGGAGGCGGCTGATGTTGAGCTGTACGTCCTGCATGGTGCTGTACACGGGGCGTCCTCCCGGTGGGCGCTACGTGGCAGAAAGGATGTGGAGATTCTGCGCACATACCGCGCGGTATGTCACTACCCGGGAGTACGGAGATTGCCAGTGATGACTGGCGGATGTCCACGGCCGGCCCACCGGGGCGGCCGGCGCTCACCGTACGGGCGCCAGCTCCGGGTCCTCGCGGAGCTTGCCCAGGGCGCGGGAGACGGCGCTCTTGACCGTGCCGACCGACACCCCGAGCACCTCGGCCGTCTGCGCCTCGCTGAGGTCCTCGTAGTACCGCAGGACGACCATCTGGCGCTGCCGCTCGGGAAGCTTCGTCACCGCCCGCCACATCGCGTCGTGGAGCACCTGGCGTTCGGCCGGGTCCGGGACGGGGAGGCCGGTGGGCTCGGGCAGTTCCTCGCAGGCGAACTCGTCGACCTTGCGCTTGCGCCACTGCGAGGTACGGGTGTTCAGCAGCGCCCGGCGGACGTAGCCGTCGAGGGCGCGGTGGTCCTCGATGCGCTCCCAGGCGACGAAGGTCTTGGCGAGGGCCGTCTGGAGGAGGTCCTCGGCGTCGCACGGGTTGGCGGTGAGGGAGCGGGCGGTGCGCAGCAGCACGGGCCCGCGCGCCTTCACGTACGAGGTGAAGGACGGGTACGGCGCCGGGCCGGTCACGACCGTGGAGGCGCCGGCGCAGACGGGGCCAGAGGGTGGCGGAGTCATGGCTCCACGCTAGGAGCGGAGGGGTGTGCGGCGGATCGGCCCCAGGTCCCGAACCGCGGTCCCCCTCAGGTCGGAGGACTGGGGACCTCTCCACCTCCTCTGGGTGGAGCCGTCCCCCCGCGCGGCTCAGGGTCACCACGCCGGCTCGGGGCCCGCCGGACGCGCGGGTCCTCCGTCAGTCCTCCGCGCCGTGTGCGGCGAGGGCGGCTTCGAACGCGGCGTACGCCTCCGCGCCGAACAGCACGAAGCGCACCTCCTCCACCGCCGTCGCGGCGGACCGCACCGTCCCCACCGCGATCCGGGCACCGTCCTCCATCGGCCAGCCGTAGACGCCGGTGGAGATCGCCGGGAAGGCGACCGTACGAGCGCCCAGCTCGTCCGCGACACGGAGGGACGCGCGGTAGCAGGAGGCCAGCAGGTCCGAACGGTCCTCGTCCCGCGTCCACACCGGGCCGACCGTGTGGATCACGTGGCGGGCCGGGAGGCGGCCGGCGGTCGTCGCCACGGCCTGTCCGGTCGGCAGGCCCCTGCCGTAGTGGGAACGGCGCAGGTCCTGGCAGGCGGCGAGGATCTCCGGGCCGCCCCGGCGGTGGATGGCCCCGTCCACCCCTCCGCCGCCGAGCAGCGAGGAGTTCGCCGCGTTGACCACCGCGTCCACCGCCTCGGTGGTGATGTCCCCCAGGACGAGCACGATCCGCATGCGCGCCACCCCTTCCGGCCGTTCGCCTGTACGCGTCCCCGGCACCGTACGGCCTCACGGGTGCGGCCCCGCACCCGTGTGTCCACGGATGCGGGGCCGCCGGTCTCTCCCTGGGGCGTACGCCGCGTCACTGGCGGGGCGGCGTCTCCGGGGGCGGCGGAGTCTGCCCCGGCTGGGTACCGCCGTCACCCAGCCGCTGCTTCAGGTGCGACTGGGCCGTGTCGACATGACGGCTGTACTTGCTCCGGGTCCGGGCGTCGACCGCGTCGCCCGCCTTGTCGACGGCCTTGCCGGCCTGTTCCTCGTGCCCCTTGAGCATGCCCTTGAGCTTGTCGAACACAGACATCTGGCCTCCTTGCGCGGTTCCAGGCCCTTCCAGCATCCCGGCCCCACGCCCATCCCGCATCCGCTGCCCTCCCACCCCGCTGGGAACCCCGTGTCGACCTGCGGGAACGCGGACCGGGCCGCTCCGGCGAGCGCGCGGGCCGAAGGAAGGTGAAAGGCCGTCACGTCGGCTCGGGCCGATCCGGCCGGGGTCGAGGCGCAGCGAGAGGGCCCCCGACCGTATTCCCCGGTCGGGGGCCCTTCACGTGGCGGTGGGTGTGGGATTTGAACCCACGGTGACTCGCGCCACGACGGTTTTCAAGACCGTTCCCTTAGGCCGCTCGGGCAACCCACCTCGCCCCGCCGTCTCACCAGGGGCGGAGCGGGTACAGCGTACCGGCTGGGCGGTGGGGGCGGGTCAGCTGTCGCCGGTGCGCTGGCCGAGGGTGACCGTGGTCTTGGCGGGCTTGCCGTCGCGTTCGTAGGTGATCTCGACCGAGTCGCCGGGCTTGTGGGTCCAGATCTCGCTGATGAGGGTCGGGCCGCTGTCGATCGTGCGGCCGCCGAAGCCGGTGATGACGTCGCCCGGCTTCAGGCCGGCCTTCGCCGCGGGGCCGCCCGGGGTGACGGGGGCCGTGCCGCCGCTGCCCTGGGCGGCGATCATGGCGCCGTCGCCGCGGCCGGCCATGTTCACCGTGGCGCCGATCACCGGGTAGACCGGCTCACCGGTCCTGATCAGCTGTTCGGCCACGTTCCTGGCCTGGTTGACCGGGATCGCGAAGCCGAGGCCGATGGAGCCCGCCTGGGACTGGCCGAAGCCGTTGCCGGTGGACTGGATGGCCGAGTTGATGCCGATCACGGCGCCGCTCGCGTCCAGCAGCGGGCCTCCGGAGTTGCCCGGGTTGATGGAGGCGTCGGTCTGGAGGGCACTCATGTACGAGTTGCCGCCGCCGGAGCCGTCACCGGAGGCGACCGGGCGGTTCTTGGCGCTGATGATGCCGGTGGTGACCGTGTTGGAGAGGCCGAACGGCGCGCCGATGGCGATCGTCGAGTCACCGACCGCCACCTTGTCGGAGTCGCCCAGCGGCAGCGGCTTCAGGCCGTCCGGGGCGCTCTTGAGCTTCAGTACGGCCACGTCGTACCCCTCGGCGCGGCCGACGACCTCCGCGTCGTAGGCCCGGCCGTCGGAGAAGGTCACGGAGAGTTCGCCGCCCTCCGCCGCCGAGGCCACCACGTGGTTGTTGGTGACGATGTGGCCTTCCTTGTCGTACACGAAGCCGGTGCCCGTGCCGCCCTCGTCCTGGCCGCCGCCCGACTTGGCCTGGATGGTGACGACGCTCGGCAGGGCCTTCGCGGCGACCGCCGCGACCGTACCGGGCTCGCGCTTGAAGGAGGCCGGGGCCTCGCCCGAGGAGACCGTCGTGGAGCGGGTGCCGTCCTCGCCGCGCTGGGCGGCCCAGTAACCGATCCCGCCGCCGACACCGCCCGCGACGAGCGCCGCGGCCAGGACCGCCGCGACGAGGCCGCCGGCCTTTCCGCGGGGTGCGGCGGGCGCCGGGTGCGGGGAGGGGTGCGGCCCGCCCCAGGCCGGTACGGCGGGCGGGGGCGGCGGCCAGCCGGATCCGGGCGCGGCGGGTCCGCCCGGCGGCACCGGTGGCACCGCGCTCCCACCGGCGTGCGCGGGCGGCGCGGCGGGCGGCGCAGGCGGGGGTGTGGGGGGCGCGGAGGGCGCGGGCGGGGGTGCGGGAGCGGCGGACGGGGCGGTCGAGTCGTCCGCCGGGACCGGCGTGCCCTCGTTCTCGGTGCTCACAGCTCGCTCTCCTCGGTGGCGCTCGTCTGCTGGTACGGGGTGGGGTGCCTGGTGCACTCGGTGCTCCGGGCAGGTGCCAGGGATCGTGTGCCCAGCTTTTCCCACGACACGTCAGACCGCCGTAAGCCGGAGCTGTGCATCCACGCCCCCTCCTTTATATACGGACAGAATGGGCGTCTTCCTCTGCCGTGGCTCCGCCAATGGCACCATGACGCGGTGACTCACGCACGGCAGCAAACGAACCGCGCCCCCGTCCAGGTCGTCGCCCACCGAGGGGCGTCCGAGGACGCACCGGAACACACCCTGGCCGCCTATGTGAAGGCGATCGAGGACGGCGCCGACGCCCTGGAGTGCGACGTCCGGCTCACCGCCGACGGCCATCTCGTCTGCGTCCACGACCGGCGCGTCAACCGTACGTCCAACGGCCGCGGCGCCGTCTCCGGCCTCGAGCTCGCCGACCTCGCGGCGCTCGACTTCGGCGCCTGGAAGGAACGCGACGAGGTCGGCGAGAGCCCCGACTGGGGCGACCCCGGCTACACCTCCGTCCTGACCCTCGAGCGCCTCCTGGAGCTGGTCTCCGACGCCGGGCGCCGGGTCGAGCTCGCCATCGAGACCAAGCACCCGACCCGCTGGGCGGGCCAGGTCGAGGAGCGGCTGCTCCAGCTCCTGAAGCGCTTCGGGCTGGACGCGCCGGACTCCGCCGACGACTCGCCGGTCCGGGTCATGAGCTTCTCGCCCCGCTCGCTCCACCGGATCGCCGCGGCCTCGCCGACCCTGCCGACGGTCTCGCTCTCCCAGTTCGTCTCCCCCCGGCTGCGCGACGGGCGCCTCCCGGCGGGCGCGCGGATCGCGGGGCCCTCGATCCGGATCGTCCGGCACCATCCGGCGGTGATCCTCCGCCTTCAGAAGGCCGGTCACCAGGTGCACGTGTGGACGGTGGACGAGCCCGAGGACGTCGAACTGTGCGTCCGGCTCGGCGTCGACGCCATCATCACCAACCGCCCCAAGCAGGTCCTCGCCCAACTCGGCCGGAGCGGAAGCCGCGGTGCCTCCGGCGCCTGAGCCGGATTCCGTCCCCCGCCGTGGGCCGCGGCCCCTCCGGGGCCCGAGCGGCGGCCCGTTCCCGCCGTGAGCGGGGCGCCGCCGCCGGGACCCCGCCGCCTCTCCCGTACCTCCTGACCCCACCCGTCACGGGGCTTGCGGGGAGTGCACCGGCGCGTTCGGGACGTACGCGATCGTCACGAGTGCCTCATCACACGCGGAACAGTCGGTTTCCGGCCCATGCCATTGGGGCATCCACACCGTGGCGTGGGGCAAAGGAGGTCTCGGGGGTGGCGTTGGTGGTGGCACAGGAGGTGCCCACGTCGTCGAGCATGGCCGTACCCCATGGCCCTGCGGGCGTGGGTGAGGCACGGCACCGGATGCGGGACGAGCTGTACCGCAGCGGGGTGTCCGAAACGGTCGTCGACGACGCGGTACTGATCCTTTCCGAACTTCTCAGCAATGCCTGCCGGCACGGCAGACCACTGGGCCGGGGGGACCGCGGCGACGGGGACGTGCTCGCGGCCTGGCGGCTCGATCCGTCGGGCGGTCTGATCGTCGAGGTGACGGACGGCGGTGGTCCCACGCGCCCTGTTCCCTCGAAGCCCTCGGTGACCGCGCACGGCGGCCGCGGGCTGAACATCATCGGCGCCCTCGCCCAGGACTGGGGCGTACGCGACAGCGCCACGGGCGAGGTGACCGTCTGGGCGGTGGTCACCGAGGGACACCGCCGTGAGGACTTCGCGGCCCGCGTCGTCGGCGGAGGCCCCGCCCTCGGCTTCCTGGACGCGTACGACGACCTGGACTGACCGTTCCCTTCCCCGCTCCGGCCGGGCCGTCCCGGCCGGAACGGGGAAGCCGGCCGGCCGGGGGCGTCCGGTGCTCGCACCGCACTCCGCCGGGTGGCGGGGAACAGGCGTACGCGTACGGGCCGGGCGACGGCCCGGATGAAAGGTCCCGGTGGCCCGGGCGGCTAGGCTCGCGCCCGACACAGCACCGCCGCGATCGGGAGACAGCCCCACCATGGCCAAGAAGCGCCCCCAGACGAAGGCCGGAAAGGCCGGCAAGACCGGCCAGGCACAGGTCACGAGCGGGGAGATCCCCGTCGTCGGCGCGCGGGAGCCGTGCCCGTGCGGTTCGGGCCGCCGCTACAAGGCGTGTCACGGCCGGGAGGCCGCGCACGCCGTGACCGAGCACGTCCAGCGCCCCTTCGAGGGCCTGCCCGGCGAGTGCGACTGGGTCGCCCTGCGCGAACTCGTGCCCGCCGCCACCGTGCCGCTCACCCTGAAGGGCGGGCTGCCCGAGGGCGTGCCGTCCGTGACGCTCGCGACCGTGCTGCCGATGGCCTGGCCGGCGCTGCGCCGCGACGACGGGTCGGTCCTGCTGGGCCTGCAGAACGAGTCCTCCTCCGGTGACCTGGCGCGCGACCTGGCCGACACGCTCCAGCGCGCCCTGGAGACCGAGCCGGGCAACCCGGTCCCGCCGCGCCGGGTGCCGGCCGAGGGCCCGCGCCTGCAGGATCTGCTCGACCCCGAGGGCGCGTTCGTGCCGGAGGTCCACCCGGGCTTCGAGTTCTGGGTCCCGCAGTCGGCCGACGGCGCCGACCCGGAGGTCGCGGCCTCGCTGGAGCGGGCCAACGCCGCGGCGATCCCGACCGTCAAGCTCACGAGCGTGGACGCCGCGTACTGGTGCGAGACCCCGGACAAGAACCACCTGCGCTGGGTCATGCCGCACCCCGAGGAGAAGCTCCTCGACGCCCTCGCCCGCCTCCAGGCCGCCGGCGGGACCTCCCTCGGCCAGGACACCCGTCTCGTGGGGTCGTTCCGCGCCCACGGCCTGATGGTTCCGGTGTGGGACCTGCCGACCTCGATGACGGCGGAGGAGTGCGAGAAGCCGGCCGCCGAGTTCGCCGAGCGGCTCGCCGGGGCGCTCGCCTCGGACGCCCCTCTGACGGCGGAGGAGCGGCGGGCGCGCGGCGGCCTCACGAACCGTCAGGTGACTCTCAGCTGATACCCCGGGTGGTACGAGTCACCGGCAGACCGACCGGTCGGTGACTTCCACCACAACCCGGCCTACGGGCGGGTAAATCCCTGTCCGAATAACCGAGATCGAATTTGCGAACGGCAGATCTCTTGTTACCGTTCTGGAAGCCCGGTCGCTGGTGCATCCCCCGTCGCCAGCGATCGGGCCTTTCCATGTCCGCCTCCGCCCGTCCGGAGGTGTTCGACTCTCAACTACCTTCGCCGCCCGCCGTGTTGCTGCCCGAGCGCAACAGAAGCGGACCAGCTCCCTCCGCACCCGCGCCGTTGTCGCCCGCGCCTGCGAATTCCGCCACCGCCGTATAGGCCGTGAGCCCCTCACTCCCGCGTTCCCGGGGTGTTTCGCAGCGCCCGGGTTCATCCTCGGCGGCGACGTGGCAGCGGACCTGAACGGTCCGCCCGCCGGGTGCCATCAAGGTGAGATACGCGTCGAGTTCCCGGCCCGTGGCGTTGCGGTAGTACGTACGGCCCCAGGTGTCGGCGCCCTCCGCCAGGACACAGGTCTGCGCCTCGACGCCCTCCGGAGAGGCGAGTTCCGGCCCGCATCGCGCGATCCGCTCGGGCAGGGATCCGGCGGATGCGGAGCCACCGGGTACGGGGGCGGGCGGGCCGGGCGGGACAGGTGGGGCGGTGGGGGTACGGGTCGGGGCCGTCCCGGCCGGCGCGTCCCCGGCGGTGCGGGGCCCGGGACCGAGGCCCAGGCCGCCCAGCAGGTCCCCGGGCGGCGCGGTGGCGTCCGTACCCGCCGCTCCCGCGCCCTTCCCCGTGCCGGTACCGCCCGCCGAGGCGGCGAGCGGGAGCAGGACGGCGGCGGTGACGGCGGCCGCGAGCGCGGCCACGCGGAGGTTCATCGGAGGTTCACCGGACGCATGCGGCCCACCTGCTCCTGGAGTCGTACGGCGGCCGGGGAGCCCGGACGGTGGGGCGAACATAGCGGCGCCCGCCGGACATCCGGCGGGCCGCACACCCGTTTCCCGTACGAGCCGGGCCCCACCGCACCCGTTCGGGTGAACCGCGACCGGGGGGACGCGGGCCCGGTGCGGCCGGCTCGGCGAAGGGCCGGAGACAAGGACCGGAGGGAAGGATCGGCAGGGGTGGACGGGGAGGAGGAGGGGGAGGGGGCGACCGGGGAGGACCGGCTCCGGGCGGAGGGGTCAGTACGCGAGGCGGCTGCCGCCGTCCGGCGCGCTCGTGCTGGCCTCGACCAGGGCGTCGACCACCGCCTCCACGTCGGGCAGCCACGGCCGTGCCGATCCGGCGAGCGGGGCCCGCTCCCAGCTCACCTGCCCGGTCCCGGCGACCGAGGGCGGGAGCAGCAGGTACCCGCCCTCGCCGTGGAACCGCAGCGAGCTCGGCACGCTGTCCTTCGCGTGGAGCAGCTCGCCGAGCCGTTCGAGGCCGTACGGGGCGACGAGGATCGACCACCGGGTCGGGGTCGCCACCACGGGGCCGAGCCGGATGCCCATCGCGTCGAGCGCGGCGAGGGCCCGCGCACCCGCCGCGGCCGGGAGGCTCACCGCGCAGGGCGCGCGGCCACCGGTGGCGAGGATCACCGGCGCCTCCGGGCGGCGGGTCCACCACCAGCGGATCATCCGCTCGTCGGTGGTCGCCGCGAGGAGCCCGGGGTCGTAGGGGTGCGCGCCGGGCACCGCGCAGGCGGGGTCGGGGCAGGCGCACACCGCCCCCGTGGTCGTACGGGTCGTCGTCGAGCTCAGTCCCACGCCCGGCAGGACGGGCCAGTCCCACTCGACCGCGAAGGTGACCGCGGCGTCGAGCCGGGCGGTCCTTCCCTTGCGCCGGAACCGGAGCCTGCGTCGCCTTCCGAGGATCTCGCGCATGAGCGCTCGTTCCTTTCCGTTGAACGCCGAATCCACATCACAACACGTGCAGAACACTTCACCGTGCGTATCAGCGCGTACAAGGACGGCGGTGCGCCGCCCCGCATCGGAGCGGGGCCGGCCGGACCGAAGCCGGTCGGAGCCGGGACAGGACCCGGTTCGGAACAGTTCCCCGCCACTCGGTGACGGACCGCGGCCTGCGGCGTACTGGACGCCGGGCTTCCGCATCTCGCTCCGGGGCACTTTCAACTGCCCCTGCCTGTCACCGATTACGTACCCAGGACGTTCGGGATGACGCGCTGTGAAACGACGCCAGTCGACCGCAAAAGGTGCACACTGGGGGCAATTTTCGGCCAAGTTCGCCGTCAGTTCAACCCTTCTGCACAACCTCACGGACACCACAAGTCCCATGGGGACAATGCTGGACATCGCTCCTCGGGTGCGTGTACATGTGGAGACATCGAGCGGCGCAGAATCAGCAGAATCTCCTGGGGGTTTGCGATGCTATGGCGTCAAACGCACCGGTCGGAAAGCCGACCGCGATGAGCACCCCACACGTGCCGAAAGTGGCCGGAATCGATTCCACGATTCCCGCTCCCCCGCACACTGCGGCCCCCCTCCCCGGGGCGCCCGCCACGGCCGCGTCCACCGGCCACGACCGTCCGGCCGATCCGGCCTCCCGGGCCACCGCCGACCGGACCGACGGGCCGCAGGTCCCCGCCCCCGGCCTGCTGATCCAGGACCGCCTGGCCGGCTGGGTCTCCGACCTCACCACCCTCCACGAACTCACCGAGCGCCTCGTCAAGGCCGCCTCCCTCGACCGGGCCCTGCGCGAACTGCTGACCGCCGGCGCCGCGCTCGTCGGCGCCCGCCGCGGCATGGCCGTCCTCGAACCGGCCGACGGCCTCGGCCCCGCCACCACCATCGGCCTCGGCCTCGCCCATGCCGACCTCGGCACCATCGAGACCCTCCCCCGGCACATGACCGGCTACGGGCGCCTCCTCGAAGGAATCGAAGGAATCGAAGGATTCGACGGAACCCCAGGAGCCCGAGGAGCCGGGGCGCCGGACGGGCTCGCCGGGCGCCGCGACCGCCACCGGACCGTGCCCGACCCGATCGCCGTCCCCGACGTCCGCGCGGAAGAGGGCCTCGACCCACGTCACCGCGAGGTCGCCGCCCGGCTCGGCTACGCCGCCAGTTACGCCCTCCCCCTCGCCACCGAGGAGGCCGGCGGGCTCGGCGCCGCCGTCTGGCTCTACGACGAGCCCGCCGAACCCACCGAACGCCAGCGGCACCTCATCGGCCTCTACGCCCGCTTCGCCACCGAGCACCTCGCCCGCCTCCTCCAGGTCGAACGGGCCCGCGCCGACCTCACCACCGTCGCCGGGGAACTCCTCCCCAGCCGCCTCCCGCGCGTCCCCGGCGTCCGGCTCGCGGCCCGCCATCGCACCGGTCCGCGCGGCGGCGGCGACTGGTACGACGCGCTGCCGCTGCCCGAGGGCGCCCTCGGGCTCGCCGTGGGCTCCGTCACCGGCTCCGGGCCGAGCGCGCTCGCCGCCATGGGGCGCCTGCGCGCCTCCCTGCGGGCGTACGCGGTCATGGAGGGCGAGGACCCGGTGGCCGTCCTCTCCGACCTGGAGCTGCTGATGCGGGTCACCGAGCCCGCGCGTGCGGCGACCGCGCTGTTCGCCTACGCGGAGCCGGCGCGGCGCAGGCTGGTCCTCGCCGGGGCCGGGCACGCCCCGCCCCTGATCATCGGGGACCACCGCACCACCTTCGTGGAGACGACGCTCTCCGCCCCGCTCGGGATGCTCTCCTGCTGGGAGGCGCCGAGCGTCGAGCTTTCTCCCGCACCAGGAGAAACGGTGCTGCTGTACACCGACGGGCTTCTGCGCCGCACCGGCGACCCCGTGGACCGGGCCTTCGCCCGGCTGCACGCGGCGGCCTCGGGCGTCCCGAGGGCGGACCGGGCCGACCCGGACGCCGTCGTGGACCACGTCCTGCGGACCCTGCTGCCCGACGGGCCGGGCGACCGCGCGACGGGCCGCGACGAGCCGGGCGAGGACGACGTGGTGCTGCTCGCGGCCCGCTTCGACTGATCCCGCGGGGACGGCGCCACCCGCACCCGCCGCTCCCCGACGTCCGCACGGCCCGGGCACGCCGGTCGCCGCCCGTCGTAGCGCAGCGGGCACGGCCGGTCGCTGCCCGTCGGGGGCCTTCCGGCCCTGGGGGACCTCTTCCGCACGACCGTACGATGGTCAGGGTTCAGTGTCGTACCAGGAGGAGGCAGACCCGTGGCCGAGGAGCTCACCCCGGAGACCCCGGAAGAGACCGAAGACCAGCCGATCAAGCAGCGCAAGAACGGCCTGTACCAGGGCGTCTCCGACGAGCTCGCCGAGAACATGAAGTCCGGCTGGGCCGACACCGAGCTGCGGGACCTCACCCCCATCCCCCAGGCCGAGCGGACCGCCGCCCGCCGGGCCGCGCTCTCCGCCCGCTTCCCCGGCGAGCGCCTGGTGATCCCCGCCGGCAAGCTCAAGACCCGGTCGAACGACACCGAGTACAGCTTCCGCGCCTCCACCGAGTACGCGTACCTCACCGGCGACCAGACGCAGGACGGCGTCCTCGTCCTGGAGCCGGCGAAGTCGGGCCACCGGGCCACGATCTACCTGCTGCCCCGTTCCGACCGGGAGAACGGCGAGTTCTGGCTCGACGGCCAGGGCGAGCTGTGGGTCGGCCGCCGCCACTCCCTCACCGAGGCCGAGCAGCTCCTCGGCATCCCGGCCAAGGACGTGCGCGAGCTGCCCGAGCGCCTGAAGGAGGCCACCGGACCGGTCCGCGTCGTCCGCGGTCACGACGCCGGCATCGAGGCCGCCCTCACCGACAAGGTCACCGCCGAGCGCGACGAGGAACTGCGCGTCTTCCTCTCCGAGGCCCGCCTGGTCAAGGACGACTTCGAGGTCGCCGAGCTGGAGAAGGCCTGCGCCGCCACCGCCCGCGGCTTCGAGGACGTCGTCAAGGTCCTCGACAAGGCCGAGGCCACCAGCGAGCGGTACATCGAGGGCACCTTCTTCCTGCGTGCCCGCGTCGAGGGCAACGACGTCGGTTACGGCACCATCGCCGCCGCCGGCCCGCACGCCTGCACGCTCCACTGGGTCCGCAACGACGGCGCGGTCCGCTCCGGCGACCTGCTGCTCCTCGACGCCGGCGTCGAGACCACCGAGCTGTACACCGCCGACGTGACCCGCACCCTGCCGATCAACGGCCGGTACACCGACATCCAGCGCAAGATCTACGACGCCGTGTACGAGGCGCAGGAGGCCGGCATCGCCGCGGTGAAGCCGGGCGCCGCCTACCGCGACTTCCACGACGCCGCGCAGCGCGTGCTCGCCGAGAAGCTGGTCGAGTGGGGCCTGGTGGAGGGCCCGGTCGACCGCGTCCTGGAGCTGGGCCTCCAGCGCCGCTGGACCCTGCACGGCACCGGTCACATGCTCGGCATGGACGTCCACGACTGCGCCGCCGCGCGCACCGAGGCGTACGTCGACACCACCCTGGAGCCGGGCATGTGCCTGACCGTGGAGCCGGGGCTCTACTTCCAGGCCGACGACCTGACCGTGCCGGAGGAGTACCGGGGCATCGGCGTCCGGATCGAGGACGACATCCTCGTGACGGAGGACGGCAACCGGAACCTGTCGGCCCAGCTGCCGCGCCGGTCCGACGAGGTCGAGGCGTGGATGGCCGCCCTGAAGGGCTGACCCCTCGGCACCCGCGCCGAAGCCCCCGCCGGTCCTCCGGCGGGGGCTTCGGCGTTCAGGCGAGGAGGAGGGACGGGCTGTCCTTCCACTTGAGGATCTTGTCGAAGCTGACCACGGCTCCGCCGAGGCCCGAGCGGTTGCCGAACTGCACGTGGTCCGCGAGTTCCTCGATCAGCCGCAGGCCCCGCCCGCTCTCGGCCTCGGCGAGGGCGAGAGCGCCGAGCGGAGGACCGTCCGGCACAGGACCGCCGAGCACGGGGCCGCCGAGCACGGTTCCGACGAGGGCGGCCGGTGCACCGGACCAGGAACCGTCCGGACCGCCTCCCCCCGCCACCGGTCCACGCGCCCCGGAGTCGACCGCCGCAGGGACGTCCGTGACGGGGGCGTCCGTCAGGGGGCCGTCCGTGACGGGGCCGTCCGTCGCGGAACCCTTTGTTCCGGTGAGGCCCGCAGCCGGTCGGCGGCCGACCCCCGGGAAGCCCGGGCCCGAATCGGCGACCTCGATACGGCAGGTCTCGCCGTCCAGGTAGGCCGTGACCCGGTACGCCTCCGAGGCCGCGCCCCGGCCCGGCCCCGTACCTGCGCCACCGCCGTGCTCGACCGCGTTGGCGCAGGCCTCCGTGAGCGCGACGGACAGTTCGTACGACACGTCGGGATCGACACCCGCCGTTTCCATCGTGCCCATCAGGAGCCTGCGGGCGAGCGGCACGCTCGCCGCCTCGCGCCGCAGATGGAGTGACCACCAGATGCTCATGCTCCAGCCTCCCGGCAGCGGCTCGACATACCGATACGTATTGCCCTGCGCACCGGTCCGTAAGCCCCCCGTGAGGACAAGAGCGCTCGTTCGGCGGATGCACCGGCCCGGACGCCGGTGTATGACGGCGGGCCGCGCCGGGGCGGACCCGGCCGCCGCGGGCGGTCGGCCACGCCACAGCCGCAAGCACCGCAAGGCGAGCAAGTCCCCCAAGTGCGACCTTACGGACCTGCCTCCTGCCGGGGGCGCCCGTGGTGCGATGATGGGCCCGCCATGTCTGCCCCGCCGCTCGCTCCACGGCTGCTGAGGGCCGCGGTGTTCGCCGCGGTCTGCGTCGTGCTGTCCGGGCTCGGGCACGCGCTCGCCGCCTGCGCGGGCATCGCCCTGTGGTCCCTGCTCGCCGGTTTCCTCGGCGTCTTCGGGACCGTCCTCCTCTTCACCGACCGCGAGCGGTCCCTCGGCTTCGTGGTGGGCGCCCTCGCGGGCGGGCAGCTCGGCCTCCACGTCCTCTTCGGCGCCGGCCAGCGGCACCTCGCCCTGAGCGAGCAGGCCGACGACGCCCTCGTACGGCTGGCCGCCAAGCTGGTCTGCGGGGCGAGCGCGGCGACCCTCGGGCCGGCCGAGGCGGCCCGGATCGTGCGGGACGCCGGGCTCGACCCGGCGGCCGCCACCGCCGCCGCCCACGCCCACCCGGGCGCCGCGGCCGTCACGACGGCCGGGCCCGCCGCCGAACTGCTGCCCAGCCTGCCCATGCTCCTCGGGCACCTGCTCGCCGCCCTGGCGACCGGCTGGCTCCTGCGCCGCGGCGACCGCGCCCTCGTGGGTCTCGTCCGGCTCTCCGAGCAGGGCGCCACGGAGCTCGCCGTCTGCGCGCCCGTCCGCGCGCTGCGGGCCGCGCTCCGCCTCGTACGGGCCCTGCTCGCCGGTCTGCCGGGCGCGCCCGGCACCGGACCGGGGCCCCGGCCGCGTACCGCCTCCGACTCCTCGCCACCGCCGGTGGCCGAGGCCCTCCAGCACACGGTGATCCGCCGCGGCCCGCCGGCCGCCGACTGCGCCCTCGCAGCCTGACGCGGTCCGCTCGTCCGGAGCGGGACCGCGGCCGTCCGCACGCCCGGCCGGGGCCCACCGGCCCGCGGCCCGTCCGGGACCCCGGTCCCGTGGCGCGACACGGCGTGCCGGTCACCCTTCCGTCCCTCCGAGCTGGAGTGTCCTTACGCCATGAACGTTTCCCGTGTCCTCGTCGCCGGTGGCACCGCCGCCGCCTCCGTCCTGCTGCTGTCCGGCACGGCCTTCGCACACGTCGGTGTGCAGCCGCAGGGCGAGGCCGCCCAGGGCGGCTACGCGACCGTGAACATCAAGGTCCCCAACGAGCGCGACAACGCCTCCACCGTGAAGGTGGAGGTCAACTTCCCCCTCGACCACCCGCTCGCCTCGGTGATGCCGCAGCCCGTCCCGGGCTGGAAGGCGGAGGTGACCCGGACGAAGCTCGACAAGCCGCTGGAACTCCACGGCAAGAAGATCAACGAGGCGGTCTCCAAGGTGACCTGGACCGCCGACGGTTCGAAGATCGGGCCCGGTCAGTTCCAGCAGTTCCCGCTCTCCCTCGGCCGGCTGCCGGAGAACACCGACCGGCTCGTCGTGAAGGCCATCCAGACGTACGACAACAAGGAGGTCGTGCGCTGGATCGAGGAGCAGAAGGAGGGCGCCGAGGAGCCGCAGTTCCCGGCCCCGGTCCTGAAGCTCGCCCCGGCCTCCGGCGACCACCACGGCGGCGCGGCCACCACCGCCCCCGCCCCCTCGGCCTCGGCCTCCGGCGCGGACGCCGGCACCGAGGACAGCCACGCCGACACGGCCGGCGACAAGAAGACGGCCGCCGCCTCCTCCAGCGACACCACGGCCCGGGTCCTCGGCGTCATCGGCATCCTGGTGGGCCTCGCCGGCGTCGCCTTCGGTGTCCTCGCCGGACGCCGGCGCTCGGCCTGACGGCCGCCCCCCTCATCCGCAGAACTCGGAAAGAAACAGCATGTCCGTAGAGAAGACATCCCCTGCGGCGTCCGGTGATGAGCAGCGCGGTACGGCCCGTCCCGGGCGGCGTACCCCGCTGATCGTCGCGGCCGTCGCGATCGTCGCCGCCCTCGGCATCACCGCCGCCGTCGGCCTCGGCGGAGGGGACGACAAGCCCGCCCCCTCCGGTGCGGTCGCCCAGGTCTCCGGGGGCACCACCACCACGAAGGCGGCCACCGTCCTCGACCGGCCGTTCACCAAGCCCGACCTCGTCCTGACCGACACCAAGGGCGGGACGTACGACCTCCGCGAGCGCACCCAGGGCAAGCCGACGCTCATCTACTTCGGCTACACCCACTGCCCCGACGTGTGCCCGCTGACGATGAGCAACATCGCCGTCGCCAAGAAGAAGCTCCCCAAGGCGGACCAGGAGAAGCTCCAGGTCGTCTTCGTCACCACCGACCCGGAGCGGGACACCGCCGCCGAGCTGGCCAAGTGGCTGCCGGCGGCCGGTGACCCCTCCTTCGTCGGACTCACCGGTGACTTCTCCGCGATCCAGGCGGGCGCCCGCCAGATCGGCATCGGCATCGACCCGCCGAAGAAGGAGAAGGACGGCACGGTCGTCTCCATGCACGGCGCCCAGGTGATCGCGTTCTCCCCGAAGACCGACCAGGGCTACGTCCTGTACGGCGAGAACACGACCGTCGAGGACTACGCCAAGGACCTGCCGAAGCTCATCAAGGGGGAGAACCCGTGACCCGCCGCACCACCGTCCTGTCCCTCGCCGCCACCGTCGCGCTCGCCGCCTCGGTGGCGCTGACCGGCTGCTCCGCCGGCGGGGACGAACCCCAGCTGAAGGTCAGCGGGGCGTTCATCCCGCAGCCGGTCTCGGACATGGCGGGAGGCTTCCTCACCATCACCAACAGCGGCGGCGCGGCGGACAAGCTCACCTCGGTCACCAGCCCGCTCTCGGACGACGTCACCATCCACGAGACCAAGAACCAGAAGATGGTGGAGGTGCCGTCCTTCGACATCCCCGCGAACGGGAAGCTCACGCTCGAACGCGGCGGCAACCACATCATGTTCATGGAACTGAAGTCGAAGCCGAAGCAGGGCGACAAGGTCCGTGTCGAGCTCCACTTCGAGAAGTCGGACCCGATCGAGGTGGAGGTCCCCGTCGAGGCCCCCCACCACAACCCGCGGCAGCACTGAGCTCGTTGACGGAGTGACGCAGAGATGACAACCACCGCCCCGCGCCTCGGTACCGCCCTGGCCCGGCTGCTGCTCGTCGCGGCCGCGCTCCTGGGCACGCTCCTCACCGGCGCCGCCCCCGCCTCCGCGCACGCGGCGCTCACGGGGAGCGATCCGAAGGACGGGGCGGTGGTCGCCACCGCCCCCAAGGAGGTCAACCTCACCTTCTCCGAACAGGTCGCCATGAGCGCCGACTCGATCCGGGTCCTCGACCCGGCGGGCCGGCGCGTCGACACGGGGGAGATCATCGACCTGTGCAGCGGGGCCGTCGTCCGGTACGGGGTGGCGCTGCGCGCCGGTCTTCCGGACGGCACGTACACCGTCGCCTGGCAGACGGTCTCCGCCGACAGCCATCCCATCGCCGGGGCCTTCACGTTCTCGGTCGGGGCGCCCTCGGCGACCTCGGTCGCGCTGCCCGAGCGCAGCCCGGGCGGCGGCCTCGTCGGTGTGCTGTACGGGGTCGCGCGCTACCTCTCGTACGCGGGCTTCGCCGTCCTCGTCGGCGGCGGCGCCTTCGTGCTGGTCTGCTGGCCGCGCGGCGCGGGCGTCCGGCCGGTGCAGCGGGCCGTCGTACGGGGATGGCTGACCCTGACCGGCGCCACCCTGGCCATGCTGCTGCTGCGCAACCCGTACACGGGCTCCGGCGAACTCGCCGACGCCTTCGACCTGGCCGGGCTGAAGGCGGTCCTGGAGACCAAGACCGGTGCCGCCCTCACCTCCCGGCTGCTGCTGCTCGGCGCGGCCGCGCTGTTCGTGGCGGTCCTCTTCGGCTCCTACGCCCGGCGGACGGACCCGAAGGAGCGCAAGGACCTGGCCTTCGGGCTCGGTCTGGGCGGAACGGTCGTCGCGGCCGGCATCGCGGGGACGTGGGCACTGGCCGAGCACGCCTCGACCGGTCTGCAGCCCGGCATCGCCATGCCGGTCGACATCCTGCACCTCCTGGCGGTCGCCACCTGGCTC
Organism: Streptomyces sp. NPDC012827; assembly: GCF_042900905.1. Classification (NCBI taxonomy): domain Bacteria; kingdom Bacillati; phylum Actinomycetota; class Actinomycetes; order Kitasatosporales; family Streptomycetaceae; genus Streptomyces; species Streptomyces sp. NPDC012827. Next base: position 143,306 of record NZ_JBIBBY010000002.1, read on the forward strand.
GGCGGCCTCACGGTGCTGCTGGTGGCGCTCCACCGGGCGCCGTCGGTGGAACGCGCGGCCGTCGAGCGGTTCTCGAAGGTCGCCTTCGCCTCGGTGGCCGTCCTGGTGGCCACCGGCGTCTACCAGTCCTGGCGCCAGGTCGGCTCCTGGTCCGCGCTCACCGGCACGCGGTACGGGCAGCTGCTGCTGGTCAAGATCGGGCTGATGGCCGTGCTCGTGGGCATCGCCTGGATCTCCCGCCGCTGGACGCACCGCCTCGCGGACGCGACCCCCGGGGTGACGGACAGGGCCCTGGGCGAGGGGGACGAGACCGGCGGGGACCGGACCGGGCAGGACCGGCCCGGCGGGGACCCGGCTGCCGGTGAGCCGGGCCGGGAGCCCGGCGAGGACGAGGTCTCCCCTGAGGACGGCGGCGCGGCGGAACCCGACCCCGAGCGGGCCGCGCAGCTCGCCCGGCAGCGGGCCGCCGTCGCCACCGCCCGCCGCAAGCGGGAGCGCGACGCGGACCCGGAGCGGAGCGGGCTGCGCCGCTCGGTGCTCACGGAGGCCGCCGTCGCCGTCGTGCTGCTCGCCGTCACGACCGTCCTCACCTCCACCGAGCCGGGCCGCACCGAGGAGGAGGCCGGCCGTACCACCGCCACCGGCACGGCCGCCGTGCCCGACCGCCCGGTCGACGTCCGGCTGCCCTTCGACACCGGTGGCGTCGAGGGCCAGGGCGTGGTCCGGCTGAGCCTGGACCCCGGCCGCACCGGCGCCAACGCGCTCCACCTCTACGTCGAGCGCCCCAACGGCAAACCGCTGGACGTCCCCGAGATCAAGGTCGCCCTCACCCTGCGGGAGAAGGGCGTCGGCCCGCTGCCCGTCGCCCCCGACCGCATCCAGACCGGACACTGGAGCGCGAGCGGCGTCCAGATCCCGATGCCCGGCGACTGGCGGATCCAGGTGACCGTCCGTACCTCCGAGATCGACCAGACCACCATCGAGAAGAACGTGAAGATCGGCTGACCCGTGACCGAGCGCGACAACGACACCCTTGAGATCTCCCGGCGGCGGCTGCTCGGCACCGTCGGCGCGGCGGGCGCCGCCGGACTCGCCATCGGCGCGGCCGGCGGAGCCGGCGTCTCCGCCGCCGTGTCCGACGGCGGTTCCGGGGGAGCGAGCGGCCCCGGCGGCGCTCCCGCGCTGTCCACGGTCGGCGCGACCGAGGTGATGTTTCACGGGAAACATCAGCCGGGCATCACCACCCCCTCCCAGGCACGGGGCCACCTGGTCGCCTTCGACCTCGCCCCGGGCGCGGGCCGCAAGGAGGCCGCTGCACTGCTGCGCCGCTGGTCGGCGACGGCGAAGGCGCTGATGGCGGGTGAGGCACCGGCCGGTGACACGGGTGTCGCGCTCGACGCCGGACCCTCCTCCCTCACGGTCACCTTCGGTTTCGGACGGACCTTCTTCGACCGGACGGGACTCACGGCCCGGCGCCCGGCCGAACTCGACCCGCTGCCCGCCTTCTCCTCCGACGCGCTCGACCCGCGCCGTTCGGAGGGCGACCTGTGGGTGCAGATCGGCGCCGACGACGCCCTCGTCGCCTTCCACGCCCTGCGCGCCCTGCAGAAGGACGCGGGCGACGCGGCCCGGGTGCGCTGGCAGATGAACGGCTTCAACCGCTCGGCCGGCGCCACCGCGAAGCCGATGACCGCCCGCAATCTGATGGGGCAGATCGACGGCACCGGCAATCCGAAGCCGGACGAGCCCGACTTCGACCGCCGGATCTTCGTCCCCGCCGGGGCGCCCGGCGGACAGGAGTGGATGGCCAGCGGCTCGTACGCGGTGGTGCGCCGCATCCGCATGCTGCTCGACGACTGGGAGAAGCTCTCCCTGGAGAAGCAGGAGAAGGTCATCGGGCGCCGGAAGTCCGACGGGGCTCCGCTGAGCGGGGGCACCGAGACCACGGAGCTCGACCTAAACAAACTCGGCCCGGACGGCAGGCCGGTGATCCCCGACAACGCGCACGCCCGGATCTCCGCCCCCGAACAGAACGGCGGGGCGGCGATGCTGCGCCGGCCGTTCTCCTTCCACGACGGGATCGCCCCCGACGGCATCCCGGACGCCGGACTCCTCTTCGTCTGCTGGCAGGCGGACCCGCTGCGCGGCTTCGTCCCCGTGCAGCGGAAGCTCGACCGGGGCGACGCGCTCTCCCCGTTCATCCGGCACGAGTCGAGCGGCCTCTACGCGGTGCCCGGCGGGGCGGCCGAGGGCGAGTACGTGGGCCAGCGGCTGCTGGAGGGGTGAGCGGGCCACCGGGCCCATTAGGGTGACGGTATGTCCGCCACCCGGTATACGTATCTCGGTCCCGAAGGCACCTTCACGGAGGCAGCGCTGCGGACGCTGCCCGAGGCGGCGACGCGGGAGCTGGTTCCGATGGTCTCGGTGCCGGCCGCCCTCGACGCCGTACGGAACGGGGAGGCCGCCGCCGCGCTCGTACCGATCGAGAACTCGGTCGAGGGCGGGGTCACCGCGACGCTGGACGAGCTGGCCTCGGGCGAGCCGCTGATGATCTACCGCGAGGTGCTGCTGCCGATCGCCTTCGCGCTCCTCGTGCGCCCCGGGACCGCGCTGTCGGACATCAAGACGGTCACGGGCCACCCGGTGGCGCAGCCGCAGGTACGGAACTGGCTGCGGGCGCATCTGCCCGAGGCGACCTGGGAGTCGGCCGCCTCCAACGCGGACGGGGCCCGGCTCGTGCAGGAGGGCCGGTTCGACGCGGCCTTCGCGGGGGAGTTCGCGGCGGCGACGTACGGTCTGGAGGCGCTGGTCACCGAGATCCACGACGCGGAGAACGCCGAGACCCGTTTCGTGCTCGTGGGCCGTCCGGCGCGGCCGGCGGCGCCGACGGGTGCGGACAAGACCTCGCTGGTGCTGTGGCTCGGTGACGACCATCCGGGTGCCCTTCTCGAACTGCTCCAGGAATTCGCGGTGCGCGGGGTGAACCTGATGCTGATCCAGTCCCGCCCCACCGGGGCGGGCATCGGGAACTACTGCTTCGCCGTCGACGCCGAGGGTCATGTCGCGGACCGGCGGATGGGCGAGGCGCTGATGGGCCTGAAGCGGATCTGCCCCAAGGTGCGGTTCCTCGGCTCGTACCCGAGGGCGGGGGTGGCGCCGGAGGACGTGCGGCCGCTGCGGCGGGGGACGTCGGACCAGGAGTTCATGGCGGCCTCCGATTGGCTCGCGCGTGCCCAGGACGGCCGGGCCTGACCCGGCTCTCGGGTCTCCCCCGAGGATGACCGGCCGTCCCGTTTCGCGGAGCCGGTCGTCCACAGGCACGGACCACTAGTCCTACCTGCATATTTTTCGGTTACCCACAGAGGTTATCCACAGGAGCTCCGCCGACCTGGGGACAAGTCGACAACACGCCCCCGACAAGGTCGACAAATCACCCTTGGCCGCCACGCCGTCCGACACCTCGTCCACGGCGGGCAGCCCCGCCCGGGTCGGCGCACCAGCGGGAATCAAGCCGTCGGAGCGGGCAATTCCCACCCGAATGAGCATGGAAATGATGTTTGATCACGGAATTACCCGGCCGGTGAGGGTGATTCCTGCGACCTTCCCTGCAATCCACAGAACTTCCGCACAGCCTGTGGATAACTATTGCCGATCGCCGCCTCACAGGGCCCCGGAGCAGCGGCCTCCGGAATTCCCAAGCGGTTCAATCCGGGCAAATCAACACGCGCGACCTTATCCGGTGGGGGCGGGCGAGAACGCCCCGGTAGCCTGGTGGGGTGATTGACCTTCGCCTGCTCCGTGAGGACCCCGACCGTGTTCGCGCCTCCCAGCGCGCCCGTGGAGAGGACGTCGCGCTCGTCGACGCCCTGCTCTCCGCCGATGAGCGGCGCAGGTCGTCCGGCGTCCGCTTCGACGAGCTCCGATCCGAGCAGAAGGCGCTCGGCAAGCTGATCCCCAAGGCCACCCCCGAGGAGCGCGCCACGCTCCTACAGAAGGCCGAGCAGCTCAAGACCGACGTCAAGACCGCCGAGGCCGAGCAGAACGAGGCCGACGAGACCGCCAAGCGCCTCCTCCTCCAGCTCGGCAACCTCGTCCACCCCGACGTGCCCGTCGGCGGTGAGGAGGACTTCGTCGTCCTGGAGACGCACGGCACCATCCGCGACTTCGCGGCCGAGGGCTTCGAGCCCAAGGACCACCTGGAACTCGGCGAGGCGCTCGGCGCCATCGACGTCGAGCGGGGTGCCAAGGTCTCCGGCTCGCGCTTCTACTACCTGACCGGCGTCGGCGCGCTCCTGGAGCTCGCCCTCGTCAACGCGGCCATCGCCCAGGCCACCGAGGCCGGCTTCATCCCGATGCTGACCCCCGCGCTGGTCCGCCCGCGCGCCATGGAGGGCACCGGTTTCCTCGGCCAGGCCGCGGAGAACGTGTACCACCTGGAGAAGGACGACTACTACCTCGTCGGTACGTCCGAGGTGCCGCTCGCCGCGTACCACATGGACGAGATCATCGACGCCGACAAGCTGCCGCTGCGCTACGCGGGCTTCTCGCCCTGCTTCCGCCGCGAGGCCGGCACGTACGGCAAGGACACCCGGGGCATCTTCCGCGTCCACCAGTTCGACAAGGTCGAGATGTTCTCCTACGTCGCGCCCGAGGAAGCGGAGAGCGAGCACAAGCGGCTCCTGGAGTGGGAGAAGCAGTGGCTGACCTCCCTGGAGCTGCCCTTCCAGGTCATCGACGTCGCCACCGGTGACCTCGGCGCCTCCGCCTCCCGCAAGTACGACTGCGAGGCCTGGATCCCGACCCAGGGCAAGTACCGCGAGCTGACCTCCGCCTCGAACTGCGACGGCTTCCAGGCCCGCCGCCTCTCCGTCCGCATGCGCGACGAGCGGAACGGCAAAAAGGTCGTCCAGCCGCTGGCCACGCTCAACGGCACCCTGTGCGCCGTCCCGCGCACGATCGTCGCCATCCTGGAGAACCACCAGCTGGCCGACGGCTCGGTGCGCGTCCCCGAGGTGCTGCGTCCCTACCTCGGCGGACGTGAGGTCCTGGAGCCGATCTCCCGGTGAGCCCCTTCCCCTACCGCCTGGTCGCGACGGACCTCGACGGCACGCTGCTGCGGGCCGACGAGTCCGTCTCGGACCGTACGCGGGCCGCGCTCGCCGCCGCCACGGCGGCGGGCGCCGCGCACATCGTCGTCACCGGCCGTGCCGTGCCCTGGACCCGGCACATCCTCGACGACCTCGGCTACGACGGGCTCGCGGTGTGCGGGCAGGGCGCGCAGGTCTACCACGCCGGTGAGCACCGGCTGCTGACCTCGCTCACCCTGGACCGGCAGCTCGCCGGTCTGGCCCTGTCGAAGATCGAGGCGGAGGTCGGACCGCTGGCCCTGGCCGCGAGCCGTGACGGCCTGGAGGGCGAGGTCCTGATGGGCCCGGGCTACCGGGTGCACGAGGGGCCGCTGCCGTACGTCCCGTACGAGGACCCGGCGGAGGTCTGGGCGGCGCCGCTGACCAAGCTGTACATCCAGCACCCCACGCTCACCGACGACGAACTGGCCCTGGCCGCGCGCCGGACGGCCGGCGGGCTCGTGGACGTCGTCATGGCCGGGCCGGGGATCGTGGAGATCCTGCCGCTCGGCCTGAGCAAGGCGACGGGCCTCTCGCTGGCCGCACGCCGGCTCGGCGTGAAGGCCGCGGAGACCATCGCCTTCGGCGACATGCCCAACGACATACCGATGTTCGGCTGGGCGGCGCACGGCGTGGCCATGGGCAACGCGCACGCGGAACTGCGGGCCGTGGCGGACGAGGTGACCGCCACCAACGAGGAGGACGGCATCGCGCTCGTCCTGGAGCGCCTGCTGGACGCCTGATCCGGTCCCTGACCTGACGAAGGCCCGCTCCCCGGAGGGAGCGGGCCTTCGTGGGTCGCGGCCCGCGCGGACCGTGGTCCGCGCGCTCGAAGCGGCCGCCCCCGGGGAATCCCCCGTGTCCCCCGCCCAACCAGTGTGCGCCGGGCGCCTGTTCGGACGCGAACGCTTTTCCGCTCGGGGACGAGGGGACGGCCGCCCGGTGCGTCAGAAGTTGATCATGTGCCCGGCGATGCCGTGGATCGCTTCCTTCACGGCCTCGCCCAGGGTCGGGTGCGCGTGGACGTTGCGCGCGACCTCGTGCACGGTCAGGTCCCACTGCTGAGCCAGGGTCAGCTCGGGCAGCAGCTCCGTCACGTCGGGACCGATCAGGTGGGCGCCCACGATCTCGCCGTACTTCGCGTCGGCCACGATCTTGACGAAGCCGGTCGAGTCGCCGAGGCCGTGCGCCTTGCCGTTCGCCATGAAGGGGAACTTGGCGACCTTGACGTCGTAGCCCTTCTCGCGGGCCTGCGCCTCGGTGTAGCCGAAGCTCGCGATCTGCGGCTGGCAGTAGGTGGCACGCGGGATCATGGCGTAGTCGAGCTCCATGGTCTCGGCGTCCGCGATCGTCTCGGCGGCGATCACGCCCATGGCCTCGGCGGTGTGCGCCAGCATCAGCTTCGCGGTGACGTCACCGATGGCGTAGATGTGCGGCACCGAGGTGCGGCAGCGGCCGTCGACGTCGATCGCGCCGCGCTCGGTGAGGGCGACGCCGGTGCTCTCCAGGCCGTAGCCGGAGACGTTCGGTGCGAAGCCGATGGCCTGGAGGACCTTGTCGGCCTCCAGCACCTTCTGCGCGCCGTCCTTGCCGGTGACGGTGACGCGGACCTGCGGGCCGGACTCGTCGATCGCCTCGACGCGGGTGGAGGTGAGGACGTCGATGCCGAGCTTGCGGTACTGCTTGGCGAGCTCCTTCGAGACCTCCTCGTCCTCCAGCGGGGCCATCCGGTCGAGGAACTCGACGATGGTGACCTTGGTGCCGTAGTTGTTCAGGACGTACGCGAACTCGATGCCGATCGCGCCGGCGCCGGCGATGACGATCGACTTCGGGGCGTCCTCGGCGAGGATCTGCTGCTCGTACGAGACGACCCGGTCGCTCAGGGAGGTGCCGGGCAGCAGCCGGGGGGTGGCGCCGGTGGCGATGATGCAGTTGTCGAAGGTGATGGTCTGCGTGGTGCCGTCCGACTTCGCCACCTGGAGGGTGTTCGCGTCGAGGAAGGTGCCCCGGCCGTCGAACTCGGTGATCCCGTTCTTCTTCATGAGGAAGTGGACGCCCTTGACGCGGCCGTCCGCGACCGTGCGGCTGCGACGGTACGCCTCGCCGTAGTCGAAGGAGACGGTGCCGTCGACCTTGATGCCGAAGGTCTTGGCCTCGTGGTGGAAGATGTGGGCGAGTTCGGCGTTGCGCAGCAGCGCCTTGGTGGGGATGCAGCCGACGTTCAGGCAGACACCGCCCCAGTACTTCTCCTCGACGACCGCGACCCGCTTGCCCAGCTGGGCGGCGCGGATGGCGGCGACGTAGCCGCCGGGGCCAGCTCCGAGTACGACGACGTCGAAGCGGTCTGACATGACTGACTCCCGAAGGTGGTGAGGGTGTTCGGTCCGCGTACGGCCCCACAGTAGTCCCGAGACCCCCGCCCGGGTCAGTTGTAGGATGACTGGGCAACCGGGCGTATGAAGGGCGGAACGGAATGGCACTGAAGGCGGCGGGGCGGACCTCGCTGGTGGACTCGGTCGTGGCGCAGCTCCGCTCCCAGCTCGCGGACGGGGAGTGGGCGGTCGGCGACCGCATCCCCACCGAGCACGAGCTCGCCCAGCAGCTCGGCGTCGGCCGCAACACCGTCCGCGAGGCGGTGCGCGTCCTCGTCCACTCCGGTCTTCTCGAGTCCCGCCAGGGCAACGGCACCTTCGTCAGGTCGGCGGCCGATCCGGCGGCCGCCCTGAACGGCGTCCGGCACGCCGGCGCGCGCGACGTCCTCGAACTCCGCGTCGCCCTGGAGGCCGAGGCGGCGCGCCTGGCGGCGGTACGGCGCGACACCCACGACCTGCTGCGGCTGCGGGCGGCGCTGGCCACCCTGCGCGAGGAGGGCGACCGGGACGCCGACGCGGACCTCGCCTTCCACCGGGCGGTGGTGGGCGCCACGCACAACGCCGCTTTTGTCGAGGTGTACCGATTCTTCTCCACCCAGGTTCATGAAGTCCTGGTGGCCGCCCTCGGTGACCGGGCGATGCCCCCGGTGGACATCGACGCCCACGAGGCCCTCGTGGCGGCCGTCGAGGCGGCCGACCCGGAGGAGGCCGAGCGCTGTGCCCGCGAGCTGCTGCGGGCCCCGATCGAGACGGTCGAGGCGCTCACGGCCGAGGCCGGGGCAGCCGGCAGCGGGACCGGGGCAGCCGGGACCGGGGCAGCCGGCGCCGGTGCGCGGTCGCGGTCCGCGACGGCCGCCGCGCCGGAGGGGACCCGATGAGCCCGCGTACGGACCTCCCGGGAGCGCGGGCCACCGACACCCCCGGCATACGCGGGGACGCGCCGCCGCTCGTCGACGCCGAGGCCGGCGTCCGGCCCACGCCCGAGGGCACGGCCGCGCGCCGCGCCCTGCTCGCGCACCCGGCGGTGCTGCTCGCCGGCATCGTCCTCGCCTCGCTCAACATGCGGGCCGCGCTCGCCGGGGTGGCCCCGCTGGTCGGTGAGATCGCGGAGGACTTCGGGCTCTCCTCGACGGCCGGCTCCCTGGTGACCTCGGTGCCCGTCCTCTTCCTCGGCCTCGGCGCCCTCGCCGCCCCCTGGCTCGGCCGCCGCTTCGGCGCCGAACGCGTCCTGTTCGCGGCGCTGCTGCTGCTCGGAACCGGCATCCTCGCGCGCGTGCTGCCGTCCGTGTACGCCCTCTACGCCGGCGGCGTCCTCGTCGGCACCGCCATCGCCCTGCTCAACGTGCTGATGCCGGGCCTGATCAAGCGGGACTTCCCCGGCCGGGCCGCGTCCATGACCTCCGTCTACACCGGCGCGATGATCGCGGGCGCCACGGTGGCGGCCGCCGCGGCCGTCCCTCTGGAGGAGGCGCTCGGCGGCGGCTGGCGCGGTTCGCTCGGCTTCTGGTCGCTGCTCGCGGCCGTCGCCGCGCTGGCCTGGCTGCCGCAGGTGGTGATCGCCCGGGGCCGCACGGGCCACGAGGGGCGGGCCGTCCCGGCCGCCGCCGGCCGTCCGGCGGGCCTCCGGCGCTCCGCCCTCGCCTGGCAGGTGACCCTCTTCATGGGGCTCCAGTCACTGTGGACGTACGTCCTGGTGGCCTGGATGCCGACGATCTTCACCGACCACGGCATGAGCCGCTCCACCGCCGGTGTGATCTTCGCCTTCAACAACCTGACCCAGGTCGCGGGCGCCTTCGTCGTCCCACTCCTCGCCGGCCGGACCCGCGACCAGCGGGCCCTGGTCGTCCTCGTCACCACCCTGGTGGCGGCCGGCTACACCGGTCTCCTGGCCGCGCCCGTCCAGGGCGCCTGGCTCTGGTCAGGACTGCTCGGCGTCGGGCAGGGCGGCGCGGTGGGCCTCGCCCTCACCCTGATCGTGCTGCGCTCCGGGGACGCCGTCACGGCCGCCCGCCTCTCGGGCATGGCCCAGACCGTCGGCTATCTCCTCGCCGCCGCGGGCCCGCTGGTGGCCGGCGCCCTCCACCAGGCCACCGGCTCCTGGACGCTCCCGCTCTCGTTGGTCCTGGGCGTCTGCGCGACGGCGCTCGCCGTCGGCCTGCCGGCCGGACGCGACCGGCACGTGTGACCACCCCGCCGCCGGTCCGCCGCCCGGGGACGACCGGGGCTGTTGAGGAAGGCGGGGGCGGTACGGCTCCGGGGCGGGCCTCCCGGAATCCGGGCGACGCCCCTCGGAGCCGTACCGCCGTCACCGCCCCGTCCGCGCGGGGGGCGCCCTACTCCTCGCCCGCCAGGGTCAGCGTGCGCAGCTTGTGGCCGGCGAACCAGGTGGCGGCGACCGTGACCGCGGCCAGCAGGACGACCGCCGTGGTCAGGCCGACCTCCGAGCTGATGAGGCCGTCCCCGGTGACCTTCTCCGCGAGGGCGAGCGCCCACTGCTGGACGCTCAGGGTCCGGGCACCCGCGATCAGGGAGCCGAACAGGGCCTCCCAGACCAGCGCGTAGACGAGTCCGATCACCACGGCGTGCCGGCTGACCGTGCCGAGCAGCAGGAACAGGGCGCTGTAGGCGATGGAGGCGACCAGCGCGGCCACCGTGTAGGCGACGGCGACCTGCTGGCCGTTGCCGTTGAGGATGAACCCGGCGAGCAGCGTCGGCACCGCCGAGAAGACCATGGTGACCGCGACGGCCACGGTCAGCTTGGTCAGGATGATCGTGGGCCGCTTCACCGGCTTGGACAGCAGGTAGACGATCGAGCCGTCGTCGATCTCCGGCCCGATCGCGCCCGTTCCCGCGATCACACCGATCAGCGGCACCATCGTGGCCAGGGCGAACCCGCCGAGGACATCGGCGGCGACCTGGTCGTCCGCGCCGTTCAGGAGGCGGATCGCCGCGGCGATGACCAGGAGCATGCCGGGCAGGAGGAAGAGGAGCGCGGCCCGGCGGCGGCCCAGGAGGGCCCGGTAGGTGAGCCTCGCGACTGTGGGGTTGTACATCGGTCAGGCTCCTTTCAGACCGCGACGAGGTACGAGAAGACCGATTCGAGGGACTCGTCCGAGGGCGAGACCGTGAGCAGCCGGATGCCGCGTTCGCGCGCCACCCTCGGCAGCAGTTCCGTGAACCGGCCGAAGTCGACGGCCTGGACGCGCAGTCCGCCCTCCCCGTGGTCGACCTCGATCCCGGCCGTGGACGGGTCGGCGATCAGCGCGGCGGCCAGCGCCCGGTCGTCGCTGGACCGCACCAGGTAGCGGTGCGGCCGGTCGGTCATCAGGCGGCGGATCCGGCGGAAGTCGCCGGAGGCGGCGTGCCGGCCGGCCACGATCACCTCGATGTGGGAGGCGAGCTGCTCGACCTCCTCCAGGATGTGCGAGGAGAACAGGACCGTGCGGCCCTCCGCGCCCATCCGCCGCAGCAGGTCCATCAGCTGCATGCGCTGGCGCGGGTCCATGCCGTTGAAGGGCTCGTCGAGGAGCAGCACGGACGGCTCGTGGACGAGCGCCGAGGCCATCTTCACGCGCTGCCGCATGCCCTTGCTGTACGTGGCGATCTTGCGGTCCTGGGCGTACTCCATCTCCACCGTGGCCAGGGCCCGCTGGGCCTCCGCGCCGCCGAGGCCCTGGAGTTCGGCGTTGGCGAGGACGAATTCGCGTCCGGTCAGAAAGTCGTACATCGCCTCCCGCTCGGGGACGACGCCGATCTTCCGGTAGACCGACTCGTTGCGCCAGATCGTCTCCCCGTCCAGGGTCACACCGCCCGTCGACGGGTCGAGGAAGCCGCCCATCATGTTGATGAGCGTCGACTTCCCGGCGCCGTTGGGGCCGAGGAGACCGGTGACGCCCGGACCGACGGACATCGTGACGTCGTTGACGGCCACGACGTTGCCGAACCAGCGGGAGACGTGGTCGATGGAAAGGACGCTCATGGGCGCGGCCCCTTCCTCGGAAGGGTGGGGGTGGGCGACGGGAGGGTGATCACAGCCCGACCTTTCGGTAGCGGCGCATCAGGACGCCGTACGAACCGGCGATCAGCGCGAGGACGACCAGGAGATAGACCACGCCGGCACCGGAGCCCGGGCCCGAGCCGTCCGGGAAGGCGCTGGGCGCGCCGAGGAACGCGGTCTGCACCCCGTCGATGAGGGTGATCGGCGAGAAGAGGCCGAGCCACGGGATGACGTCGGTGTTCTCGGTGGCGTAGGCGATGCCCATGAGGGTGGAGACCGCCCCGTACGAGATGACCAGGACGGCGATCACGGCGGCGACGCCGAAGCCGCGGCGCGGCGTGAGCGCCGCCATGACCAGACCGATGCCGCCGAACAGCAGGGACAGCAGGGCCACCGAGACGAGCCCCTGGCCGAACATCGCCGTCTGGTCCCAGAAGTCCATCTTCGCCAGCAGGGCGCCGATCCACAGGATCAGCAGCGGCGAGGCCGTGAGGATGAACAGCGCCGAGGCCATCGCGCCGAACTTGGCGAGGACGTAGTCGACGCGCTCGATCGGCCGCGAGAAGTACAGCGGCACCGTCCGGAACCGCAGGTCCCGGGAGACGGACTGGGGCGCCTGGGAGGCCAGGTAGATGCCGATGACCATCTGGAGGTAGATCGCGTACTCGGTGTACTCGATCGACAGCTTGGACTGCTTCCCGACCACCGCGACCGCGACGAGGATCAGCGCCGGGACGCACATGACCGCGGAGAGCAGCATCGGCAGCACCTTCGACTTCGCGCTGCGGCCGAGGCCGTAGGCGCCGCGCAGCGACTGCGAGAAGAGGGAGCGGCGGGCGTACGCGCGGCCGAGGCGCGGGCCGTCGTAGGACCGGTACCCGATGTTGTGGATGCGGGTCGTGTCGGTCGCGGGAGCGGCCTGGGGATTGTGGGTGCTCATCGGGCCGGCACCTCCTCGTGCTGCGGGGGCCCTTCGGGGCGGAAGACCTCGGCGATGTGGTGGCGGCGCTGCTCCATGCGGACGAGGCCGAGGCCGAGACCGGCCACGGTGTCCCGCACGATGTCGTACGTCTCCTCGCCGGCCGCCTCCAGGAGCAGGACGTGCCCGGCCCCGGGCAGGCCCTCCTCGGTGCCCGGACGGAGGGTGACGCCCGCCGCGGTCAGGGCGGCGCGCAGGGCGGCCGTGCCGTCGGGGTGGGCGTCGGAGTCGGTGACCTCGACCGCCAGCGTGGTGGTGGTGCGGGTGAAGTCGCTGGTGGAGCTGGAGCGGAGCAGCCGGCCGCCGTCGATGACGACGACGTGGTCGCAGGTGCGTTCCAGTTCGCCGAGGAGGTGGGAGGTGACGAGGACGGAGATGCCGAAGTCGGTCCACACGCGGCGGATCAGTCCGAGCATCTCGTCGCGGCCGACCGGGTCGAGACCGTTGGTCGGCTCGTCGAGGAGGACCAGGCGCGGGTCGTGGACCAGGGCCTGGGCGAGCTTCACGCGCTGCTTCATGCCGGTCGAGTAGCCGCCGATGGGGCGGTAGCGCTCCTCGTAGAGACCGACGTGGCGCAGGGTGTCGGCGGTCCGCTCGCGGGCGGCGGTCGGCGGCAGGCCCGACATGCGCGCCATGTGCACGACGAACTCGGTCGCCGAGACGTCGGGCGGCAGGCAGTCGTGCTCCGGCATGTAGCCGACGCGCTCGCGGATCTGCGCCCCGGAGGTGGCGACGTCGAGGCCGAGGACCTCGGCGCGGCCCTCCGTGGCGGGGGAGAGTCCGAGCAGGATTTTGATCATCGTGGACTTGCCGGCTCCGTTGGCACCCACCAGTCCGGTCACACCGGGCCCGATGTCCAGGGAGAGCCGGTCGAGAGCGGTCACCCGGGGGAACCGCTTGCTGAGGCTTTCGGTCGCGATCACAGTCACACCTCGACCGTAGTGGCGGGGGACACGGCGGTCGTCAGCCCAACGGCTCGGTCGGTGTCCGACCAGAGGAGGACGGGAGCGGTGTCCTTCCCGGAGGAGCGTCCGGTTTCTCCCCTGGTTTTCCACAGGGTCGTGCCGGGCCCCTTGACGCAGCCTCCGGTCATTGTCACATTCATCGGTGTCAAGTTACGGACGCGTAGTGCGATCGGGCGCTCACACGGGACGGCGGGTGGCATGGCCTCAGCAGTGACAGGCGAACTCACCGCGGAGCTGCGGGGGTTCAGGGATGTTCAGCGGCTGGCGTACGCGTGCGCGGAGGCGGTGGCGGCCCGGCTCCGGCCGGGGGTGACCGAGCGTGAGGCGGCCCGGATGCAGCGGGAGTGGCTGTACGCGCGCGGGGTGCGGGACTGGTTCCACCGGCCGTTCGCCTGGTTCGGGGACCGGACCGCCTTCACCGGCTTCAGGGTCCCGCTCCAGTTCTTCCCGACGAACCGGCGCCTGGAGGCGGGGATGCCGTTCATCCTCGACATGGCGCCGGTGCACCGCGGTTTCACGGCGGACGTCGGCTACAGCGGCTGCCTCGGCCTCCACCCGGTGCACGACCGGCTGCTGGCCGACCTCAGGGACCATCGGGAGCTGATCCTGCGCGAGGTCCGCGAGCGGCGCACGCTGCGGGAGATCTACGAGGACGTGGACCGGCTCATGGTCCGCCAGGGGTACGCGAACCGGCACCGGGCCTATCCGTTCGGCGTGATCGCCCACAAGATCGACCGGGTGCGGGAGCGCCGCTGGTCACCGACGCTGTTCGGCTTCGGTACGCAGGCGCTGAAGGGGCTTGCGAGCGACGCCCTGCACGGACACCGGGACGGCTGGTCGCCGCTCTGGTCGCCGTACCGGTTCTCCGACCACCCGCCGATGCCGGGGCTGTGGGCGGTGGAGCCGCACCTGGGATTCAGGGGTACCGGCGCGAAGTTCGAGGAGATCCTGGTCGTCACCGACTCGAAGGACCCCGAGGAGAGCGCCTTCTGGCTGGACGACGACCTGCCGCACGTGCGGCGCTGGAACGAGGAAGAGGGGGCGGCGGCGTGAACGCGGACATCGGCGGGGTGGGCGGTACGGGCCCGGGCGACCGTGAGGGCACGGGCGCGCGGGCGGGAACGGGCGGCGGGTTCGGTGGTACGGGCGTGGGCGGCGGCGGGTTCGGTGGTACGGGCGCGGGGCTCGCGGAGGCGCGGGAGCGGTGGGTGCGCACCGGCGGGATCGAGCTCTGCGTGGCCGAACTCGGCGACCCGGCCCGGCCGACGGTGCTGCTCCTGCACGGCTACCCGGACTCCAAGGAGGTGTGGTCCCGGGTCGCGGTCCGGCTGGCCGAGGAGTTCCACGTGGTGCTGTACGACGTGCGGGGGCACGGCCGGTCGACCGCGCCGGTCCCGCTGCGCGGGGGCTTCACGCTGGAGAAGCTGACGGACGACTTCCTGGCGGTGGCCGACGCCGTCAGTCCGGACCGGCCGGTGCACCTGGTCGGGCACGACTGGGGTTCGGTGCAGTCCTGGGAGTTCGTGACGGTCCGCCGCACCGAGGGCCGGATCGCCTCCTTCACCTCGATCTCGGGTCCGTCCCTGGACCACTTCGGGCACTGGATCAAGCGGCGGACGACCCGGCCGACACCGCGCCGGGTGGGCCAGCTCCTCGGGCAGGGAGCGAAGTCCTGGTACGTGTACCTGCTGCACACCCCGGTCCTGCCGGAGCTCGCCTGGCGCGGCCCGCTCGGCAAGCGCTGGCCGAAGATCCTCGAACGGGTCGAGAAGGTCCCGGCCGGCGACTACCCGACGGCCTCGCTGCCGAGCGACGCGGCGCACGGCGCCTGGCTCTACCGGGACAACGTCCGCGCCCGCCTGTCCAGGCCGCGCCCCGACGCCTACGCGCACGCGCCGGTGCAGCTGATCACGCCGGCGGGCGACGCCTTCCTGTCCGAGCGGCTCCACGACGACCTGGGCGAGTGGGTCCCGGAGCTGACCCGGCGGACGCTGTCGGCCAAGCACTGGGCGCCGCGCACCCGGCCGGACCAGTTGTCGGCGTGGATAACCGAGTTCGTCCGGACGCACGAGGAGCCGGCGGCGCGGACGCCGAAGCCCGCCCCGGCGACGGCGACGAGGGGCGGGGTGCGGCCGGAGTACGCGGAGCGGTTCGGCGGCCAGCTGGTGCTGGTCACCGGGGCGGCGAGCGGCATCGGGCGGGCCACCGCCTTCGCCTTCGCCGAGGCGGGCGCGCGGGTCGTGGCCGTGGACCGGGACGGCGAGGGCGCGGTCCGCACGGCGGAGATGGCCCGGCTGATCGGGGCGCCGGAGGCCTGGGGCGAGACGGCGGACGTCGCCGACGAGCAGGCGATGGAGAAACTGGCCGCGAAGGTGGAGGGGGAGTACGGCACCGTCGACGTCCTGGTCAACAACGCGGGCATCGGGCTCACCGGCTCCTTCTTCGACACCACGAGCGACGAGTGGAAGCGGGTCCTGGACGTCAATCTGTGGGGGGTCATCCACGGCTGCCGGGTCTTCGGCGCGCGGATGGCCGGGCGCGGCCAGGGCGGCCACATCGTCAACATCGCGTCGGCGGCGGCCTTCCAGCCCTCCCGGGCTCTGCCGGCCTACAGCACCTCGAAGGCGGCCGTGCTGATGCTCAGCGAGTGCCTGCGGGCCGAGCTGGCGGGGCAGGGGATCGGGGTGTCGGCGATCTGCCCCGGGATCGTCAACACCGGCATCACGTCGACCGCGCGGTTCGCGGGCGTCACCGACGAGGCGGAGGAGAAGCGGCGGCAGAAGAAGGCGGCGCGCCTGTACGGCCTGCGGAACTACCCGCCGGAGAAGGTCGCGGACGCGATCCTGGGGGCGGTGCTGCACGACCGGGCCGTCGTGCCCGTGACCCCCGAGGCGCGCGGGGCCCATCTGCTGGGGCGGCTCAGCCCCGGGGTGCTCCGGGCCTTCGCCCGCTGGCAGCCGCCGGCGTAGGGAGCCGATCGGGGGCCGCCGTACGATCCCTCTCCGGGGGTCGCGCGGTGGCGGGACGGGGAAGCGGTCGGTGGGAGCGGGTTTGTCGGAGCGGTCAGCACAGCCGGAGTACCGGATCGAGGATCTCGCCCATCACAGCGGGGCCACGGTCCGGACCATCCGCGCCTACCAGGACCGGGGCCTGCTCCCCCGGCCGGAGCGGCGCGGCAGGTCCAACGTGTACGGCGACGCGCACCTGGCCCGGCTGCGGCAGATCGCCGACCTCCTCGAACGCGGCTACACCCTGGCCTCGATCAAGGAGCTCCTGGACGCCTGGGACACGGGCCGGGGACTCGGGGGGGTCCTCGGCCTGGTCGCGGAGGTCCAGGGGCCGTGGACGGACGAGCGGGCGGACCGCATCTCCCGGGAGGAACTGGACGCCCGCTTCGGCGGCACCCCGGACGAGGAAGCCGTACGGGAGGCCGTCGAACTGGGGGTCCTGGAGCGGCTGCCGGGGGGCGGGACGGAGGAGTACCTCGTGCCGAGCCCCCAGGAGCTGGCGGTGGCGGCCGAGCTGCACGCGGCGGGTGTACCCCTGACGGCGATCACCGGTCATCTGCGGGAGCTCCGTGATCAGGTGGAGCACATCGCCACGCGCTTCCTGGAGTTCACCACGGAGCACGTCTTCGCCCGCTATCTGGAGCACCGGCCGCCGACGGACGCCGACGCGGCGGAGGCGGCGACGATGGTGCGGCGCCTGCGTCCGCTCGCCCAGCAGACGGTGGACGCGGAACTGGCCCGCGCCATGCGCCTGCTGGCCACCCGGCACCTCCAGTTGCACCTGTCGCCCGAGCCCCCTCCGGCGAAGGGGGAGGTGACGCGGCCGGTGCCGCTGCCGATGGAGACCGTTCGCGCCGTGCAGGACCTCGTGGGCGCGGACGGCGTGGCGGCGTTCGTGGCCGCCGCGACCGACCGCGAACTGGCCAAAAGGACATTGGACGCGCTCACGGCACGTCACCGCGAAGGCGACAGGACTGAGCAAACCACCTGAAAACGACGGGTAGTTGTCCACATAACCGTGGGCCGAGCCTGTGGATAACTCACATTCACTGTGGATCAAACATGTGCGCCGTTTTTCGATGGCCCGAAAGTCAGGTCTCGTGCATCCTGACCGCATGAGCCGGGACACCAGGGACGACCGACGCACGGTGAAGGTCTCGAAGTACCTGTCCAAGCACCTGCGCCATCAGCCCGAACGCATCGGGCTGGTCCTCGACCCCCAGGGCTGGACCGAGATCGACAGCCTGCTGCGGGCCGCCGCGGCTCACGGTTTCCCGATCGGCCGGGACGAACTCGACCATGTCGTCGCCACCAACGACAAGCAGAGGTTCACGGTCGAGGGCATCCGCATCCGGGCCGCCCAGGGCCACACCGTCTCCGTCGACCTCGGCCTGCCCGCCGCCGAACCACCCGCGTACCTCCACCACGGGACGGTCGCCGGCTCGCTCCCCGCGATCCGGGCGGAGGGGCTGCGGCCCATGGCCCGGCACGCCGTGCACCTCTCCCCCGACCGGGAGACCGCCACCCGGGTCGGGGCCCGCCGCGGCCGGCCGGTCGTCCTCGCCGTCGCGGCCGGCGCCATGCACCGCGACGGCCATGTCTTCCGCCTCAGCGCCAACGGCGTCTGGCTGACGGCGGCCGTCCCACCCGCGTACATCCGGTTCCCGGACCGAAGGGATTCTTCCGGCTCACCGCCCTGAGGCATGATCGGTCCCATGGCCCACCCCCACCTGCCCAGCACCGAAGCGGCGGTCACCGCCGTCCGCGCCCTCGCCCGGGAGCACGGGCGGGAGATGACGGTCACCGACGACATCGGGGCCGACCGGACCTCGCGCCGCACCTCGGCCGGCGCCTTCGCGGTCCTCGACCCGGACGGCTCCCTCCCGCACGAGGCCTTCGTCGAACTGGGCGGCTCCCCCGCCGTCACCGTCCGGCTCTTCCCCGAGGACGACGCCCTGATCACGGTGGACGGCATCGAGTTCGCGGACGTCCCCCGTGACGCCGTCCCCGCCTTCCTCCGCTCGGTGTACGGCGGCCTCGCCCATGTGAAGGGGCGGTTCTTCCCGCCCGGCTGGTGGCTGGTCGTCCCGCTTCCCGGCGACGAGACGTACAAGGAACTGGTCTCCGGCGCCTCGCTCACCCCCTGGCTGAACAGCCGGGTCCGCTGACCCGGGCGCCGGGGCCCGAGGCGCCGGGCGCGGTTCAGCCGAGCTGGGCGAGGGCCTCGGTGGCGATCCGCTCGAAGACGGCCGGGTCGGTGGCGAAGTCGGAGTCCGCGACCGGCCAGTGGATCACGAGCTCGGTGAAGCCGAGCTCGCGGTGACGGCCGGCGTAGTCGACGAAGGCGTCCACCGACTCCAGCGGACCGTTCCGGTCCGGGCTGAACCCGTGCAGCAGGATCTTGTCGACCTCGGCCACGTCGCGACCGATCTCCGCACACGCCTTGCCGAGCTTCTCGACCTGCCCGCGCAGTGCCTCCCGCCCCTGCTCCGGCGTGCCGTTCTCGTAGAGCTTCGGGTCGCCGGTCGTCACCCACCCCTGCCCGTACCTGGCGGCCAGTTTCAGGCCGCGCGGCCCGGTGGCGGCGACCGCGAACGGCAGCCGGGGCCGCTGGACGCAGCCGGGCAGGTTCCGGGCCTCCACGGCCGAGTAGAACGTGCCGCGCTGCGACACCGCGCCTTCGGTCAGCAGCCGGTCGAGCAGCGGCACGAACTCGCCGAACCGGTCCGCCCGCTCCTTCGGCGTCCACGCCTCCTGGCCCAGCGCGGTGGCGTCGAATCCGTTGCCGCCCGCCCCGATGCCGAGCGTGACCCGCCCGCCGGAGATGTCGTCGAGGGTCATCAGCTCCTTCGCCAGCGTCACCGGGTGCCGGAAGTTCGGCGAGGTGACGAGGGTCCCGATCCGCAGCCGCTCGGTGGCCGTGGCGGCGGCGGCGAGCGTCGGCACGGCACCGAACCAGGGGCCGTCACGGAAGGTGCGCCAGGACAGGTGGTCGTAGGTGTACGCGGCGTGGAAGCCGAGCTCCTCGGCGCGCCGCCACTTCTCACGGCCGCCCTCCTGCCAGCGGTCGACGGGCAGGATCAGGGTGCTCAGACGCAGGCTCATGGCCCGAGCCTACGTCCCGGGAAGGAAGCGGTACGGACATTTCCGAGGCCATGAGGAGAGGGTGGCAGGAGGCACCGCGCGGCCCGCAGGCCGGGGAGAACCCCCACGGAAGGCCGAAATCCGCCCACTCAGATGTGCGGGCTCCCGCACGCCCGTGCGCCCGGTGCGGAAGAATGGTGCGGTGACCTTTCCCCGCTCCCCGCACCCGACCGTCCCGGCCCCGGCTCCCGCACCCCGGCTGATCGCCACCGACCTCGACGGCACGCTCCTGCGTGACGACAAGTCCGTCTCCGAGCGCACGGTCGCCGCCCTCGCCTCCGCCGAGCGGGCCGGCATCGAGGTCTTCTTCGTCACCGGCCGCCCCGCCCGCTGGATGGACGTGGTCGCCGACCACGTGCACGGTCACGGCATGGCGATCTGCGCCAACGGCGCCGCCGTCGTGGACCTGCACGCGGGCGGCACGTTCCTGGAGGTGCGTCCGCTGGAGCGGTCCGTCGCCCTGGACGTCGTGCGGGCCCTGCGCGCCGCCGCCCCCGGCGCCGCCTTCGCAGTCGAGCTCACCACCGGCATCCACTACGAGCCGGAGTACCCGCCCTTCTTCCTCGATCCCGGCGCCACCGTGGCCACGGCCGAGAAGCTCCTCTTCGAGGAGACGCCCGGCGCGTCGGCGCCCGTCCTGAAGCTCCTCGCCCAGCACCGTGAGCTGGACCCGGACGCCTTCCTCGCGCTGTCCCGGCAGGCCGCGGGCCACCTGGCCTCCTTCACCCGGTCCAGCCCCACCGCCCTGGTCGAGATCAGCGCCCTCGGCGTCTCGAAGGCCTCCACCCTCGCTCTGTGCTGCGCCCAGCGCGGCATCGCCGCCGAGGAGGTCGTCGCCTTCGGGGACATGCCGAACGACATCGAGATGCTCAGCTGGGCCGGCCGTTCGTACGCGATGGGCAACGCCCACCCCGATGTCCTCGCCGCCGCCTCGGGTCACACCGCCGGCAACAACGAGGACGGCGTGGCCGTCGTCATCGAGCGGCTCGTCGCGGAGGCGACGCGCGCCGCCGATTCCTGACGGGACCGGGGCGCGGGCCCGGGCGGCCCGCTCGGCCGGCTCGCGACGGGGCCCGGCCGGCGGGTCTAGAGCGGCGCCTGGAGCGGGGCCTCCCACACGACCGTCGTACCGCCGCCGTTCTCCCCGAGACCCGGGCCGCACCAGCTGGCACCGCCCAAGGACTCGGCCCGGCGCGCCAGGTTGCGCAGGCCGCTGCGCCGGCCGCCGTGCGGGATGCCGACGCCGTCGTCCGCGACCGAGAGCCGTACGCCGGGCGAGCCGTCGGGCAGCGTGACGGTCGCGTCGACGGCCACCTCGATCCGTCCGGCCGCGGCGTGCCGGAAGGCGTTGGAGAGCGCTTCGCGCAGCGCGGCGATCAGGTTCTTGCCCGTGAGTTCGCCGACCGCCGAGTCGACCGGCCCGAGGAACCGGTGGGCCGGCTTGAAACCCAGCGGCACCGCCGCCATGTTGATCTCCCGCAGCACACGGGTCCGCAGCCCCGAGGGGGCCTCGGCCGGGCCCTGCTGGAGTGCGAAGATCGCCGTACGGATCTCCTGGATCGTCACGTCCAGCTCGTCCACGGCCTTGCCCACGCCCTCGCGCACGGCCGGGACGACCGACTTCCGCTGGGCGCTCTCCAGCATCATCCCGGTGGCGAACAACCGCTGGATGACGAGGTCGTGCAGGTCGCGGGCGATGCGGTCGCGGTCCTCGTAGACGGCCAGCCGCTCCCGGTCGCGCTGGGCGTCGGCCATCATCAGGGCGAGCGCCGCCTGTGAGGCGAACTGGGTGGCGAGGGTCCGCTCCGTCTCGGTGAAGGGACGGGCGCCGCGCGCCCGGGGCGTGGCGAGGGCGCCGAGCACCCGGCCCCCGCTCTGCAGCGGAAGGATCATGCTGGGCCCGTAGACGGAGGTCAGCCCGCTCACCATGCGCGGGTCCGTGGAGGCGTCGGCCACGAAGACGGCCTCGCCTGCCAGGAGTTCCTCCACGACGGCGCTCTCGGGCGGGAGGACCACACCGAGCGCCCTGGTGGGCCGGGGGGCGGAGACCGCCACGATCTCCAGGCCGCCCTCCTCGGCCGGGAGCAGGACGATTCCGGCGTCGGCGTCGGCGAGGCGGCGGGCCTGCTCGGCGACGACGGTGAGGGCGTCGTCCGCGTCACCGCCGGAGAGCAGGGCGGTGGTGACGGCGACCGAGCCGTCGATCCACCGTTCGCGCTGGCGGGCCGCCTCGTAGAGGCGGGCGTTGCCGATCGCGATGCCCGCCTCGGTGGCGAGGACCCGGACCATGTGGGCGTCGTCGTCGTCGAAGGGTTCGCCACCGCGTTTCTCGGCCAGGTAGAGGTTGCCGAAGATCTCGCCCTGGACCCGGATCGGCACCCCGAGGAAGGTCCGCATCGGCGGGTGGCCGGCCGGGAAGCCGGTGGCGCGCGGGTCGGCGGTCAGGTCGGTGAGCCGGATGGTCCGCGGTTCCCGGATGAGGGCGCCGAGCAGCCCGGCGTGCCCGTCGGGGCGGCGGCCGATGCGGCGGGCCGTCGCCTCGTCGACGCCGTGGGTGACGAAGTCGCGGAGGCCGTCGCCCTCCTCGTCGACGACGCCGATCGCCGCGTAGCGCGCGTCGGCGAGTTCGGCGGCGGTCTCGCAGATGCGGTCCAGGGTGGAGTGGAGTTCCAGCCCCGTGCCGACCGAGCGCATCGCTTCCAGGAGCTGCGGGACGCGGGCGGTGAGTTCCGTGGACAGGCCCAGGAGGCCGTGGGTGGCCCGGGTGGCGCTCTCCAGCGGGTCCGGGACGTCCGGCACGTCGGCGGTCATGAACGTGAGCCTAGTAAGTCCTATTTGGCGAGAAAAGTCGGCCGCCGCTCCTCCCGCGCTCCGGACGCCCGCTCCCGGCTCCCTGCCGCGTCACCTTCCCGTGTCCGCCGCCGCCGTGAGCAGATCGGTCGCCCGCTCCTGAGCCAGCATCCGCCGCAGGGGCCCGTCCACGGAGGCGAGTGCGGCGTACGGGCCACGCTGAACGGTCCGGCCGGCGTCCAGGACCAGCACCTCGTCCACCGCGTCGAGGCCGTGCAGGCGGTGGGTGATGAGCACCGTGGTGCGGCCCTCGGTGGCTCGCAGCAGGTCCTCGGTCAGGGCGTCGGCGGTGGCCAGGTCCAGGTGCTCGGCCGGCTCGTCGAGGACGAGGACCGGGAAGTCGGCGAGGAGGGCGCGGGCGAGCGCGAGGCGCTGGCGCTGGCCGCCGGACAGCTGCGAGCCGTGTTCGCCGACGAGGGTGTCGAGGCCGTTCGGCAGCCCGTCCACCCAGCCGAGCAGCCGGGCCCGCCGCAGCGCCTCGCGGAGTTCGGCGTCCTCGGCGCCGGGCCGTGCGAGCCGCAGGTTCTCACGGACGGAGCTGTCGAAGAGGTGGGCGTCCTGGGCGCAGAGGCCCACGAACCGCCGTACGTCGTCCCCGTCGAGCTCCCGCGCGGGCACCCCGCCCAGCCGGTACGCGCCGTGCTCGGTGTCCAGGAACCGCAGCAGCACCTGGGTGAGCGTGGTCTTGCCGGAGCCGGAGGCGCCGACGACGGCGATCCGCCGGCCGGGCTCCAGGGTGAGCCCGAAGCCGTCGAGCGCCGGGCGGTCCTGCCCGGCGTACCGGGCGGTGATCCCGTCGAGGACCAGCGGGAACGGGCTCGCCGGGGGAGTGGCTGGCGTCCGTGGTTCGTGGACGGGGACGGGCGCGTCGAGCACCTCGAAGACCCGCTCGGCGCTGTGTCGCACGCGCTGCCGGTACTGGACGGCGAGGGGCAGTCCGGTGACGGCCTCGAAGGCGGCCAGCGGGGTGAGGACGACCACGGCGAGGGCCACCCCGTCGAGCCGCCCGTCGCGTACGGCCTGGACGCCCGCGCACGCGGCGGCCACCACCGTCAGACCGGACACCAGGGCGGAGAGTCCGGTGCCGAGCGCGGTGGCGGCGGCCTGCCGGGAGGCGATGCCGGTGAGGGCGCGGTCGGCGGCGGCGGCCCGCGCGGTCCGTTCGCGCAGCGCGCCGGCGACCGTCAGTTCGCCACAGCCGCGCAGCAGGTCACCCACCGTGGTGGCGAGAAGGCCCCGGGCGGGGGCGAGACGGCGCTCGGCCCGCCGGGCGAGGGCCCCGCTCACGAGCGGCACCGCGATGCCGGCGAGCAGCAGCCCCACCGCGAGTACGGCTCCGGCCTCGGGCAGCAGCCAGGTGGTGAAACCGACGGAGGCGACGCCCACGACCAGGGCCGCGCCGGCCGGCAGCAGCCAGCGCAGCCAGTAGTCCTGGAGGGCGTCGACGTCCTGGACGAGCCGGGAGAGGAGGTCACCGCGCCGGGTGCGGCGCAGCCCGGCCGGGGCGATCCGCTCCAGGCGCCGGTAGACGGATACGCGCAGCTCGGCCAGCATGCGGAGCACGGCGTCGTGCGAGACGAGGCGTTCGGCGTAGCGGAACACGGCCCGGCCGATGCCGAAGGCGCGGGTGGCGGTGACCGCCACCATCAGGTGAAGGACGGGCGGCTGCTCGGAGGCGCGGGAGATCAGCCAGCCGGAGACGGCCATGAGGCCGACGGCGGAGCCGAGGGCGAGGCTGCCGAGGAGCAGGGCGAGGCCCATCCTGCCCCTGAGCTCACCGGCCGTCGCGCGGACCCGCCCGAGGACCGACCGTCCGGGACCCTCGGAGTCCGGGGCCCCCGCTTCCCCGGCGGACCCGGTCTCGGTTGCGGGTACGGCATCCCCGGCCGCCCCGGCGGCGCCTCCGGTCCCGCCGTCCCGTTCCGTCCCGTCCAGAGCGCCCACGGCCGTGGCCCCCGGCAGGGCGGGCCCGGCCGGACCCTCCGACGGTGACAGGCGTACCACCCGGTCCGCGACCGCGAGGAGCGCCGGGCGGTGCACCACGAGCAGGACGGTGCGTCCGGCCGCGAGCCGGCGGACCGCGTCGACCACGCCGGCCTCCGTCTCGCCGTCCAGCGACGCCGTCGGTTCGTCGAGCAGCAGCAGCGGCCGGTCCGCCAGGAAGGCCCGCGCGAGCGAGAGGCGCTGGCGCTGGCCCGCGGACAGTCCGGCCCCGTCCTCGCCGAGTTCCGTGGCGAGTCCCCGCGGCAGCCCGGCGACGAAGCCGTCGGCCCCGGCGTCCCGCAGCGCCTGCCGTACCGCCTCGTCGGAGGCGTCGGGCCGGGCGAGACGTACGTTCTCGGCGACCGTCCCCGCGAAGAGGTACGGCCGCTGGGGCACCCAGGCGATCCGCTCCCGCCAGGCCTCCAGGTCGATCGAGGCCAGCTCCGCGCTCCCGGTGCCCGGCGCCGCGGCGCCCCCGACCCGTACCGAACCGTCCTCCGGCACCGTGAAGCCGAGCACCACGTCGAGCAGGGTCGACTTGCCGACGCCGCTCGGTCCGACCAGGGCCACGGTCTCGCCGGGTTCCACGGTCAGCGTCGCCGCGTTCAGGGACGGTTCGGCGCGCCCCGCGTGGCGGACGGTCACCCGGTCGAGCTCCAGGCGCACGGTGTCCCCGACCGGGGCCGTCCCGCCTCCCCGTACCGGCTGTTCGAGGACCTCGAAGATCTCCTCCGCCGCGGCGAGGCCTTCCGCCGCGGCGTGGTACTGCGCGCCGACCTGACGCAGGGGCAGATAGGCCTCGGGCGCCAGGACGAGGATCACGAGCCCGGTGTAGAGGTCGAGTTCACCGTGGACGAGCCGCATGCCGATGGTCACGGCGACCAGGGCGACCGAGAGGGTGGAGAGGAGTTCGAGGGCGAAGGAGGAGAGGAAGGCGATCCGCAGCGTGCGGAGGGTCGCGCGGCGGTACTCCGAGGTGATCGCCCGGATGGACTCGGCCTGGGCCTTCGCCCGTCCGAAGACCTTCAGGGTGGGCAGGCCCGCGACCACGTCCAGGAAGTGTCCGGAGAGCCGGGACAGCAGCCGCCACTGCCGGTCCATGCGCGCCTGGGTGTACCAGCCGATGAGGATCATGAAGACCGGGATGAGCGGCAGGGTGACGACGATGATCACCGCCGAGACCCAGTCCTCGGTGACGATCCGGGCCAGGACGGCGACCGGAACGACCACCGCGAGACCGAGTTGCGGCAGGTAGCGGGCGAAGTAGTCGTCGAGCGCGTCGACACCCCGGGTGGCGAGGGCGATGAGGGACCCGGTCCTCTGACCACTGAGCCAGCCGGGGCCGAGGGCCGCCGCGCGGGCGAGGAGCCGGCCACGGAGCTCGGACTTCACGGCGGCGCTCGCCCGGTGCGCGGCGAGTTCCGTGAGCCAGGAGACCGCCCCGCGTCCGACCGCGACGGCCGCGAGCAGCACCAGGGGTGTCGTGAGGGCGGGGAGCGACAGCCCCTCCTGGAAGGCCCCTACGACGACTTCGGCGATGAGCATCGCCTGGGCGATGACCAGCGCCGCCCCGACCAGGCCGAGCAGCACCACCGCGACCAGGAAGACGCGGGTGGCACGGGCGTGACGGAGCAGGCGCGGGTCGATCGGTTTCACGTGAAACATGCCCTTCTCGTGAGCGACAGCCCTGGTCGGTGCGGGGTCTTCTGAGGGCCCGGGAGCGGGCCCTCCTCGGTGCTAGTGCGCGTCGGCGATGTGGTGCGTACCGATGCGCTTGCGGAACACCCAGTACGTCCAGCCCTGGTAGAGCATCACCAGCGGAGCCGCGATGGCCGCGCACCAGGTCATGATCTTGAGGGTGTACGGGCTCGACGACGCGTTCGTCACCGTGAGGCTCCACGCGGGGTCGAGCGAGGACGGCATGACGTTCGGGAAGAGAGCCAGGAACAGCATCGCCACCGTGGCGGCGATCGTCACCCCGGACAGTCCGAAGGACCAGCCCTCGCGGCCCGCCCGGATGGCCCCGATCGCCCCGACGAGCGCCACCACGGCGACGCCGGCCGCGACCAGGCTCCCGGTGGAGCCCTTGTCCGCCTGCGTCCAGACCAGGAAGGCGAGGGCGAGGACGGCGGTGACCAGGCCGAGCTTGAAGGCCAGGGCCCGCGCCCGGCCCCGGATGTCCCCGACCGTCTTGAGCGCGGCGAAGACCGCGCCGTGGAAGGTGAAGAGGGTGAGCGTGACCAGGCCGCCGAGGAGCGCGTAGGGGTTGAGCAGGTCCCAGAAGCCGCCGACGTACTCCATGTCGCGGTCGATCTTCACACCGCGCACGATGTTGCCGAAGGCGACGCCCCAGAGGAAGGCGGGGATCAGGGAGGTCCAGAAGATGGCCTGCTCCCAGTTGCGCTGCCAGTTCTCCTCGGGCCGCTTGGCCCGGTACTCGAAGGCGACTCCGCGGATGATCAGGCAGACCAGAATGATCAGCAGCGGGAGGTAGAAGCCGGAGAACAGCGTGGCGTACCACTCGGGGAAGGCGGCGAAGGTGGCGCCGCCCGCCGTGAGCAGCCACACCTCGTTGCCGTCCCAGACGGGCCCGATGGTGTTGATGAGCACCCGCTTCTCGGGCCGGTCGCGGGCGAGCAGCTTGGTGAGGACCCCGATCCCGAAGTCGAAGCCTTCGAGGAAGAAGTAGCCGGTCCAGAGGACGGCGATGAGTACGAACCAGACGTCGTGGAGTTCCATGCCTCGATCTCCTGAGCCTCAGTACGAGAAGGCCATGGGCCGGTCGGCGTCGCGGGTGTCCCCGCCGATCGTGGTGGGCGGGTTGAGGTCGTCCTCGGTCAGTTCGGGAGGTCCGGCCTTGACGTACTTGACGAGCAGGCGGACCTCGATGACGGCGAGGATCGCGTAGAGGAAGGTGAAGACGGTCATCGAGGTGATGACCTCGGCGGTGGAGACACCGGGGGAGACGGCGTCACGGGTGCGCAGGACGCCGTAGACGACCCACGGCTGGCGGCCCATCTCGGTGAAGATCCAGCCCCAGGAGTTGGCGATCAGGGGGAACGCCATGGTCCACAGGGCCACGAGCCAGTACCACCTGGTCAGACGGGGGCTGAGGGCCTGCCGCCTGAACAGGACCAGGTTCGGCACCTCGTCCTCACCGGTCCGCAGGTCCGGCGGCAGCAGGAACTTCTTGCGGGTCAGCCAGAGGCCGGCCATGCCGAGGGTCAGGGAGGCCATGCCGAAGCCGATCATCCAGCGGAAGCCCCAGTAGGCGACGGGGATGTTGGGCCGGTAGTCGCCGGGGCCGTACTTCTCCTGCTCGGCCTTGTTGACGTCGTTGATGCCGGGGACGAAGGAGGTGAAGTCGTCGTTGGCCAGGAAGGACAGCAGACCGGGGATCTCGACGGCGACCTTGTTGTGACCCTTGTCGACGTCGCCATAGGCGAAGATCGAGAAGGGGGCGGGCGCCTCACCGTCCCAGAGCGCCTCGGCGGCGGCCATCTTCATGGGCTGCTGCTTGAACATGACCTTGCCGAGCAGGTCGCCGCTGATGGCGGTGCCCAGGCCGGCGATGATCAGCGTGATCAGGCCGAGCCGCAGCGAGGTCCGCATGACGGGGATGTGCCGCTTGCGCGCCAGGTGGAAGGCGGAGATGCCGACCATGAAGGCGCCGCCGACGAGGAAGGCGGCCGTCATGGTGTGGAAGAACTGGGTGAGGGCGGTGTTCTGGGTGAGCACCAGCCAGAAGTCGGTGAGCTCGGCGCGGCCGCGTTCCTCGTTGATGCGGTACCCGACCGGGTGCTGCATCCAGGAGTTCGCCGCCAGGATGAAATAGGCGGAGAGGATGGTGCCGATCGACACCATCCATATGCAGGCGAGATGGATCTTCTTCGGCAGCTTGTCCCAGCCGAAGATCCACAGGCCGATGAAGGTCGACTCGAAGAAGAACGCGATGAGCGCCTCGAAGGCGAGCGGCGCGCCGAAGATGTCACCGACGAACCGCGAGTAGTCGGACCAGTTCATGCCGAACTGGAACTCCTGCACGATGCCGGTGACGACACCCATGGCGATGTTGATCAGAAAGAGCTTGCCCCAGAACTTCGTCGCACGGAGGTACTTCTCCTTCTCCGTGCGGACCCACGCGGTCTGGAGACCGGCGGTCAGCGCGGCGAGCGAGATCGTCAGCGGGACGAAGAGGAAGTGGTAGACGGTCGTGATGCCGAACTGCCAGCGCGCCAAGGTCTCCGGCGCAAGAGCGAGGTCCACGTCTTCTCCTTACATCGCCGTGGTGCATCGGCAGTTTGTCCCTTTGGTCCCCCATAAAGGGGACAAGTTGGACGAGCTTGTGAACGCGTTCACATTCACAAGCATTATGACTCATACGAAATCCGTACTGGCAAGCGGGGGTCCCCCTGTCGAAGGTCCGGTCTTCCCAAGACCTTCAACATATTGTTGAATCCGGGGCATGACCCTTCGGATTCACATCTCCTGGCCGGCCGGGCACACCACGGCCACCCTGGAGGACACCCCCACGAGCGCCGCGCTCGCGAGGGCCCTCCCGATCTCCTCCACCGCCCGCACCTGGGGCGAGGAAGTGTATTTCGACACACCTGTCTCGGTACCCCGCGAAGAGGGGGCACGCCAGGTCGTCGACCCGGGCACGGTGGCGTTCTGGACGGAGGGCGACGCCCTGGCCCTCCCCTACGGCCCGACCCCGATCTCCCGGGGCGACGAGAGCCGCCTCGCCAGTCCGTGCAATCTGCTCGGGGCGCTGGACGGGGACCCGCGGATCCTGGCCACCGTCAGGGACGGTGACCCGATCCGCGTCGAACGCGCGCAGGCCTGACCGGCCCCAGCGCTCCCCCGGGGGCTGCTCAGCCCTCCTTGCGGAAGCCCTCCGCCGCCTTCAGGAACAGGTCGTTCGCCTCGGACTCACCGATCGTGACGCGGACGCCCTCCCCCGCGAACGGCCGCACCACCACGCCGTGCCGCTCGCACTCCGCCGCGAAGTCCATGGTCCGCTCGCCGAGCCGCAGCCAGACGAAGTTCGCCTGGGTGTCCGCGACGGTCCAGCCCTGGGCCACGAGCCCCGCGTGGACGCGCTCACGCTCGGCGACCAGCGATCCCACCCGTCCGAGCAGCTCGTCCTCGGCCCGCAGCGAGGCCACCGCCGCGTCCTGCGCCAGCTGACTCACCCCGAACGGCACCGCCGTCTTGCGCAGCGCCGCCGCCACCGGCTCGTGGGCGACCGCGAAACCGACCCGCAGGCCGGCCAGGCCGTACGCCTTGGAGAAGGTGCGCAGCACGGCGACGTTCGGCCGGTTCCGGTACAGCTCGATGCCGTCCGGAACCTCGGTGTCACGGACGAACTCGCGGTACGCCTCGTCGATCACCACCAGGACGTCGGAGGGCACCCGGTCCAGGAAGCGCTCCAGCTCGGCCCGGCGCACGGCGGTGCCCGTGGGGTTGTTGGGGTTGCAGACGAAGATCAGTCGCGTCCGGT
Source organism: Streptomyces sp. NPDC012827 (assembly GCF_042900905.1). Lineage (NCBI taxonomy): Bacteria > Bacillati > Actinomycetota > Actinomycetes > Kitasatosporales > Streptomycetaceae > Streptomyces > Streptomyces sp. NPDC012827. The sequence goes on from NZ_JBIBBY010000002.1 coordinate 173,233, forward strand.
CGGTGATCGCCTCGGCCATGGCGTCGAGGTCGTGCACCTCACCCTCGGTCAGCGGCACCTGCACCGAGGTCGCCCCGCTGATCCGCGTGATGATCGGGTAGGCCTCGAAGGAGCGCCAGGCGTAGATCACCTCGTCGCCCGGGCCCGCGGTCGACTGGATCAGCGACTGGGCGATGCCGACCGAGCCGGTGCCGGTGGCGATGTGCGACACCGGCACGCCGAAGCGGTCGGCGAGCTCCTGCGTCAGCGCCGTGCAGGCCATGTCCGGGTAGCGGTTGAAGGTCGCGGCGGCGCCCACCACGCTCTCCATGACCCCCGGCAGCGGCGGGTAGGGGTTCTCGTTGGAGGAGAGCTTGAAGGCCACCGGCCCACCGGCGGCGGCCGGCTTGCCCGGCTTGTAGGTGGGGATGCCGTCCAGCTCGGCGCGCAGCTTCGGGCTGCCGGTGCTCGTCCCGCTGGTCTCGCTCACAGTGTGGCCTCCTCGACCGTCCGTACCACCAATACTCCTCACCTTATGAGGATTCGCCGCCGCTGCGAATGGCCTGTGGACAACAGGAGGGACACGCTGGGGAAACGGGACCCGTGACGGGCCGTACGGGACGGGGCGGAGGACCGCCCGCACGGACGGGCCCGGGGGCGGCCGGCCCCACCGGATGGGGCGGCGGCCGGCCCGGCCCTGCCGCGAGGGAAGGCCCGGCCGGGGGAGGGAGCGGACGGGCGAAAACCCCTGGGGGCGCGCAGCCGGGTGGCGCGCGCCGGTGGCGAGCGCCGTGGCGCGCGTCCCCCGAAGAGGTGAGTTGCGACCACTTGGCCGCGCCCGCCGCACGCCAGGCCCACACCACCCCGACCCCACTCAGTGCAGAAAGGAATCCCCAAATGCCTTTATTTGCAAGGTGATTCGTAAAATCGATCAAGCAGAAACGTGACTGTAAAGAGGCGCATATGCGGCCGTCCCGACCACCCCCGGTCGCCCTACTATCGGCTCGCCATGACAGCAGCAGGGAAGCACCAGGTGAGCCGGGCACAGACCCGGGGAAGCCGGCAGGGCCGAGCAGGCATCCGGGACGTGGCCGCCGCCGCCGGGGTCTCCATCACGACTGTCTCCGACGCGCTCAACGGCAAGGGCCGACTCCCGGACGCCACCCGCCGCCACGTCCGCGAGGTCGCAGACCGGCTGGGCTACCGCCCATCCGCGGCGGCCCGCACCCTCCGTACCGGCAAGTCGGGGCTCCTCGGCCTGACCGTGACCACGTACGGGGATGAACCTTTCACCTTCACCGAATTCGCGTACTTCGCGGAGATGGCCAGAGCCGCGACCTCGGCCGCGCTCGCCAGGGGCTACGCCCTGGTCATCCTCCCCGCCACCTCCCGCCATGACGTCTGGTCGAACGTCGCCCTCGACGGCACCGTCGTCATCGACCCCTCCGACCACGACCCGGTCGTGACCGAACTGGTCCGCCAGGGCCTGCCCGTCGTCTCCGACGGACGCCCCGCCGGCACCCTTCCGGTCACCGCCTGGGTCGACAACGACCACGAAGCCGCCGTCCTCGACCTGCTCGACCATCTCGCCGCCGCCGGCGCCCGCCGCATCGGCCTCCTCACCGGCACCACCACCGACACCTACACCCGCCTGTCGACCACCGCGTACCTCAACTGGTGCGAACGAGTCGGCCAGGACCCCGTCTACGAGGCCTATCCGGCGCACGATCCGTGCGCGGGCGCCGTCGCGGCCGATCGGCTGCTCGCCCGCCCGGACCGGCCCGACGCCGTCTACGGCCTCTTCGACCCGAACGGCACCGACCTCCTCGCGGCCGCGCGCCGCTACGGACTGCGTGTCCCCGACGACCTGCTGCTCGTCTGCTGCAGCGAGTCGACGGTCTACGCCACCACCGAGCCGCCCATCACGACCCTGTCCCTCAAGCCGCGCCGCATCGGTACCGCCGTGGTCCAGCTCCTCATCGACGCCATCGAGGGGGTCGAGACCGACGGTCCGGTCGAGCAGGTGATACCGACCGAACTCATCGTCCGCACCTCCTCGCAGCGGCGCCCGCCCCGCACGACGGTCAGCCCGCCGCGCTCACCCTCCAAGGACTGACCACCGGCCGAGGACCGGAACACGCCGGTCCTGGCCAGAAGGAGCCGTAAGGAGCCGCAAGGACTCGCGAGGGACCGGCCGAGGATCACCGTCCCGCCCCTGCCCGTGGGCGGTGACGGCCAAACCGGACGCCTCACCGGGTTGAACCCTGGACCGGACCTTCTCAATTCGGGCGAAACAACCGGTGAACCCGGAGTGGACCCGGATTCACCACCCCTGGTGCGTCACACAGGAGGACCCTCATTCCTATGATGGGCGGACGACACCGCGGACCACCCCGACCAGGCCGGTCCGCGATGTGCAGGGCATCGCGACGGTGGTGGAGGGGTCGATGACTCAGGGGGCCGGGCAGGAGCCCGTGGTGCGCACGGCGACATTGCGTGACTTCCGCGTACCGCCGTACGCCCGCGTGCCCGTTCAGGGCCACGCCACCGAACCGCCGACGGGCGACCAGCCCCCGGCCGCGTCGCCCCCGCCGGCACCCCCCGTACCGCCGACGGCTCCACCCGCCCCCGCTGCTCCCCCGGCCTCCGCCCCGCCCCTGCCGCCCACGGCACCGGCGCACACCGCCGCCCCGCGGCAGGCGGATCCGCAGGCCGCCCCGGCACCGCGGCCCGTCCCGTCGCAGCCGCACGCGCCCCAGCCGGCGACGCCGCAGCCGACCGCGCCCGATGCCCACGCGCCGATGCCCACCGCGCCGCAGCCCGCCGATCCGACCCTGCACCTCGGCCGGGTGCCCGCCGCCGCGTACCCGGACCCGGCCGGTTCCTCCTCCATCGTCACCGTCGCCACCGGGCACCCGGGCAACGCCTTTCCCGAGGGCCAGGCACCCGAGGGCTACACCCCGACCGAACGCGACCTCCCGGTGATCAACCGCGGCGACACCGTCCAGGTCCACGTCACCCAGGCCCCCGCGCCCGCGCCCGCGCCGGGCGCCGCCACCGGCGAAGGGCCCGGACCGCTGTACGTCGTCGGTGACGTCCACGGCTACCTCGACGAACTCGTCGCCGCCCTGTACGCGCAGGGCCTCATCGACGAGAACGGCGGCTGGGCCGCGGGCAACGCCCGCCTCTGGTTCCTCGGCGACTTCACCGACCGCGGCCCCGACGGCATCGGTGTCATCGACCTGGTCATGCGGCTCTCCGCCGAGGCCGCCGCCGCCGGCGGCTACTGCAAGGCCCTCATGGGCAACCACGAGCTGCTGCTCATCGGCGCCAAACGGTTCGGCGACACACCGGTCAACTCCGGTGCCGGCACCGCCACCTTCCAGGCCGCCTGGCTCCTCAACGGCGGCCAGAAGACCGACATGGACCGGCTCCAGGACGTCCACCTCCAGTGGATGTCCCGGCTCGACGCCGTCGTGCGGGAGGACGACCACCTCCTGCTGCACTCCGACACCACCGCGTACCTGGAGTACGGCGAGACGATCGAGGACGTCAACGACACCGTCCACGAGATCCTCAACCGGAACGACGCCGACGAGGTCTGGGACCTCTTCCGCAAGTTCACCAAGCGCTTCGCCTTCCGCGACGACGGCGGACCCCAGGCCGTGCAGGAACTCCTCTCCACCTACGGCGGCCACCGCGTCGTCCACGGCCACAGCCCCATCCCGTACCTCCTCGGCCAGGTCGGCGCGGAGGACGGCGAGGACTCCTCTGGCCCGGTCGTCGACGGTCCGCACGTGTACGCCGACGGTCTCGCGATCGCCATGGACGGTGGCGTGACCATGGCCGGAAAGCTGCTGGTCGTCCAACTCCCCCTGCCCGCCTGACGCGTCACCCTCCGCACCCGGAAAAGTCGAATTCCGGAAACTCCCTGTCAGCGCCCACGGTCCCCGCAATACCATCGGACCATCCGCAAGCAGGCTCTCCTCCGTTTCCGCCCAACCCGCCGCTGCCTGCGGCGCTTCGGGCCTACGGAGCATCGGGGGATGCACATGAACGTGGCTCCGCACCTGCTGACCGAGGACCGCGCCGAGTACGAGCGGGTCCTCGACGACGCACTGCGCACCGCCGGGACACGGCCGGAACTCGACGGTCTCGGCAGCCGGCTGACGAGCGCCCAGCTGCGCTCCATGGCGCTGAACGCGACAGCGCTGATCGCCGCCGCGGCGGCGAGCGAGTACGAGCACTTCGTCAGGGTCCGGGAACAGAGCCGGGCCCCCGCCGCACCCCGGCCGCCCACCTCCGCGCACGACGGCCCCGGCCCGGGCGTGGCCGCCATCATCACCGTCATGGTGCCCGTCCTCGCCGGCTCGGCAGCCGCGATCTTCCTGCTGGTCGGGGCGGTGCTGCACGCCCTGGCCCCGACCGTCGTGTTCGGCGGGACGCTGCTGACCGCCGGCCTCGTCTTCGGCGCCATCGCCGCCGGGGGCCTGCTGTGCGCGGGCGCCGGGCTCCTGGTCACGGCCCTCCGCAACAACCCGGCCGCGGCGGACCGCGACGACCCCGCCCCGGCCGACGAACTCTCCCTGGCCCGCGAGGCCTGGCGCCGGGCCCTCCTGGAACGCGGCATCCTCCCCTTCCTCACCACCGCCCTCGCCGCCACGGCACCCGCCGACCCGGCCCCGGACGCGTCCACCCCGTGAGCCGTACGCCTCCCGACCCACGGGAAGGCCCCGTAGAAAGCGGAAACGGAACCGGCCGACGACTCCCCCCGAAGCCGCCGACCGGTCCCCCCGTCGTGCGGAGGTCAGTCCGCCAGCGGCAGGTACACCCTGTTGCCGCTCGCCGCGAACTCCGCCGACTTCTCCGCCATGCCCGCCTGGATCTCCTCGGCCTTCAGGTCGCCGCCGTGCTCGCGGCGGATGTCCTGGGAGATCTTCATCGAGCAGAACTTCGGACCGCACATCGAGCAGAAGTGCGCGGTCTTCGCCGGCTCCGCGGGCAGCGTCTCGTCGTGGAACTCACGGGCCGTGTCCGGGTCGAGCGCCAGGTTGAACTGGTCCTCCCACCGGAACTCGAACCGCGCGTCGGAGAGCGCGTCGTCCCACTCCTGGGCCCCGGGGTGCCCCTTCGCCAGGTCCGCCGCGTGCGCGGCGATCTTGTAGGTGATGACGCCCGTCTTCACGTCGTCCTTGTTGGGCAGGCCCAGGTGCTCCTTGGGCGTGACGTAGCAGAGCATCGCCGTGCCCCACCAGGCGATCATCGCCGCGCCGATGCCCGAGGTGATGTGGTCGTAGGCGGGCGCCACGTCCGTGGTGAGCGGGCCGAGCGTGTAGAACGGCGCCTCCTCGCAGATCTCCTGCTGGAGGTCGATGTTCTCCTTGATCTTGTGCATCGGGACGTGCCCGGGGCCCTCGATCATGGTCTGCACGTTGTGCCGCTTGGCGATCGTGTTCAGCTCGCCGAGCGTGCGCAGCTCCGCGAACTGCGCCTCGTCGTTGGCGTCCGCGATCGAACCGGGCCGCAGCCCGTCGCCCAGGGAGTACGTGACGTCGTAGGCGGCGAGGATCTCGCAGAGCTCCTCGAAGTTCGTGTAGAGGAAGTTCTCCTTGTGGTGGGCGAGACACCAGGCCGCCATGATGGAGCCGCCGCGCGAGACGATGCCGGTCTTGCGGCGCGCGGTCAGCGGCACGTACGGCAGGAGCACGCCGGCGTGGACCGTCATGTAGTCGACGCCCTGCTCGGCCTGCTCGATGACCGTGTCCTTGTAGATCTCCCAGGTCAGTTCCTCGGCCCTGCCGTCGACCTTCTCCAGGGCCTGGTAGAGCGGCACGGTGCCGATGGGCACGGGGGAATTGCGCAGCACCCACTCGCGAGTGGTGTGGATGTTGCGGCCGGTGGAGAGGTCCATGACCGTGTCGGCACCCCACTTGGTCGCCCAGGTCATCTTCTCCACCTCCTCCTCGATGGAGGAGGTGACGGCGGAGTTGCCGATGTTGGCGTTGACCTTCACCAGGAACCGCTTGCCGATGATCATCGGCTCGATCTCGGGGTGGTTGACGTTGGCCGGCAGCACCGCGCGACCTGCGGCGATCTCCTCCCGTACGACCTCGGGGGAGACGTTCTCGCGGATCGCCACGTACTCCATCTCCGGGGTGATCTCCCCCCGGCGGGCGTACGCGAGCTGGGTCACCGCCCGGCCCTCCCGGCCGCGGCGCGGCAGGCGGGGGCGGCCGGGGAAGACGGCGTCGAGGTTCTTCAGCCCGCCGCCGCGCGGCGAGGTGTGCTTGATGCCGTCGTCCTCGGGGCGGACCGGACGGCCCGCGTACTCCTCGGTGTCGCCGCGCGCGATGATCCAGTTCTCGCGCAGCGGCGGAAGACCCCTCCGCACGTCGGTGTCGACGGTGGGGTCGGTGTACGGACCGGACGTGTCGTACAGGGTCACGTCCTTGCCGTTGGTGAGGTGCACCTGACGGACCGGCACCCGCAGGTCGGGGCGCGAGCCTTCGATGTACCCCTTGTGCCAGCCCGGCGTCCGCCGCTCGGAGGCGTTCGCTCCCGAGGCGTTGTTCCCGGCGGTGTTCTCGCCGGAGGCAGGCGTGTGCGCATCCTGAATGGTCATGAGACCGAATCTCCCTACGCCGGCATTACCCGGTAACAGGTTCGGCGGTCGGCGCAGCGTGTCGTCAGCGCCCTCTCAGCCCGGTGCTCCGAGCTCCCGCGTGTGCAAAGGTGCCACCACGCTAGCGTCATCCCTGGCGTGCTGAACAGTGGGCCCCCGACGTTCTTGCGATGATCGGTCGGTGACTTCCTCGCAGCAGACCCCCGATCCGCACGACCACGGCCACGGTGCGGGCGGCCATGGCCACGGTCACGCACCCCCGCCCGTCCCCGCTCACGCACCCGGGCACGGGTCCGGCTCCGGCCACGGGCACAGCCATGCCCACGGTCCCGCCGCGCCCGTCTCGCGCCACCTGCGCAGGGTCATCGCGGCGGTCCTGATCCCCTTCGCCACGGCGGTCGTGGTCGGCCTCGCGGTGCTGTGGCCGGGCGGCACGCCGGCGCACGAGCGGACCGGCGTGGGTTTCGACCGCCAGACCGAGCAGGGCACGGTCGTCTCGGTCGAGCGGGTCGACTGCAAGGACGTGAACGCCGCCCAGGTGCCCCCGACCGGTGACACCTCCACCCCACAGGGCCGGGAGGCGGTCAACGCCCAGCAGGGACAGTGCGAGAAGGCGACCGTCGAGGTCACCACCGGAAAGGACAAGGGCCGCAGGTTCGTCGAGATCGTGCAGCCGGACGCCCCGCGCCAACTGGACCAAGGGCAGGGCGTCGTGGTGGCGTACGCGCCGGACGCACCCCGGGACCTGCAGTACTCGGTGACGGACGTGAACCGGAAGATGCCCATGGCACTGCTGGCCGGCATCTTCGCGCTGGCGGTGGTGGTGGTCGGGCGGCTGCGGGGTCTGATGGCGCTGGTCGCGCTCGCGGTGAGCTTCCTGGTGCTGACCCTCTTCATCCTGCCGGCGATCCTGGAGGGCTCGAATCCGCTGGTCGTGGCGGTGGTCGGGTCGAGCGCGATCATGCTCATCGCGCTGTACATGTGCCACGGCCTGTCGGCCCGCACCTCGGTGGCGGTGCTGGGCACGCTGATCTCCCTGATGCTGATCGGCCTGCTCGGTTCGCTGTTCATCGGCTGGGCCTCGCTGAGCGGCAACACCGACGACAACACCGGTCTGATCCACGGCCTCTACCCGAACATCGACATGTCGGGTCTGCTGCTGGCGGGCGTCATCATCGGCTCGCTCGGCGTGCTCGACGACGTGACGGTCACCCAGACCTCGGCGGTCTGGGAGCTGCACCAGGCCGATCCCGGGATGGGCCCGCGCGCGCTCTACCGGGCGGGCATCCGGATCGGCCGGGACCACATCGCCTCGGTGGTGAACACCCTCGTCCTCGCCTACGCCGGTGCGGCCCTGCCGCTGCTCCTGCTGTTCTCGATCGCGCAGAGCAGCGTGGGCACGGTGGCCAACAGCGAGCTGGTGGCGGAGGAGATCGTACGGACGCTGGTCGGTTCGATCGGTCTGGTCGCCTCCGTGCCGGTCACCACCGGGCTCGCGGCCCTGGTCGTCTCGGCCGACCGCCCGGGGGGCGCCGGCGGCAGGAAGACGGCGCCGGTACGGGGCGGGCGGCGGCGCCGGGCCAAGTAGGCCCCGGCCGCTCGGTACGGCATTCCCGGGCCGCCGGGAGCGGGTGCCCGGCGGCGGGGTGGACGACGGCCCCGGGGCGCAGGGTCCCGGGGCCGTCGTTCGTCCACAGGCACCGGTGACCGCCCGACAGGTACGGTCTCCCGGCTTCCGTGTGTGTCAGCCGGCGTTCTCCTCGGCCAGGATCCGGCCGAGGGCCGCCTCCAGGTTGTCCTCGAAGTCACCGAGGGTGCATTCCTGCCCCAGCGGCACCAGCTTGTCCGTCCGGTCCAGGAAGGCGACGAGCGGCGGCGCGCTGGCTCGGAACAGCGCGCGGTCACTGCCGACCTGGAGGCGGATGGAGACGTCGGAGAGTCCTTCGGGTTCGGTGGGGGCGATGTGCACGTCCCCGTCCCCGCTGGGCCGGTTGATCCCGTCGAGCAGCAGTTCCCTGCCGAACGCCCAGGTCACCGGCGCGTCCCCGGGGAGGTGGAAGGTCATGCGCACCGCGTACGGATCCCGGGTCTCATATCGCAGTTCGACCGGGATCTTGAAGGAGAGCTCCTCGGAGACGAGGAAGCTCATCAGGACCTCGGCCTGAACCGTCTCTCGCATCATGTACCCCGCAGTCGGTGGAGCAGTGTGTGAACACAGCTGCTGAAGCTGTGACCGAAACGGCCAGGAATGATCCCTCGTGGCCCTCTTGACGCAATCGTGCTGTACGCGCTACCGGATCACAAGGAGTGATTTTTCAGATACTGATAGAGAAAGCGAGCGAGCTGAACAGCTTTCCGACCTCGGTACGTAGCCGCTCGATGGCTGGGAGTAGTCGTTCTTCCTGGTGGAGCGGTACGGAGACAGCCAGTGCGGCCGCCGTGGAGCCCACGGTGACAGGGAAGGCGGCACATACCGTGCCGAGCGCATATTCCTGCCGCTCCACCACGGGTTCCATCCGCCCGAAACCGGCCAAACGCTCCAAAAGGGCTTGACGGTTACAGAGCGTATACGGCGTCATCGCAGCCACCGGATGGCGATCGAGGTGGTCTTGACGAGATTTCAGATCGAGTTGGCTCAGCAGACACTGCCCGATCGCGTGGGCGTGCGCGGTCTCGCGGAAATCGGCCCACTCCTCCACGGCGGGGGAGGAGGGCGTGTCGGCGACGGAGACGAGTTCGATCTCGCCGTCGCGGTAGAGCGCGAAGTAGACCGGCGCGCCGATCTCGTCCCGCCAGCGGGCGAGGGAGTCCTCGATCTTGATGCGACGATTCTGCACAGCTCCGCCGCGGGCCAGCCGCCCGGCGGCCTCTCCCAGGACGAACAGGCCCTTCTCGCGGAGCAGATAGCCCTCGTGCGTCAGGGTGCGGAGCAGGTGGTACGTGGTGGGCAGCGGGAGTCCCGTCTCGCGGGCCAGCTGCTTGGCGGGTGCGCCGTCCGCGTGGGAGGCGACGGCCTCCAGGAGTCTCAGCGCCCGCTGCACCGAACCGATCAGGGTAGGCGCAGCCGTCTGCGTAACCGTGGCCAAAGGTCACCCCCAGGCGTGACAACGGGTGCGGTGCACCCGCTCGCGGGGGCCGCCCCCGCGCGACCGCCGTGCCTGGGAACCCCTGCGGGCCCGAACGCGGGCCCGTGGGGGACGAGCCGGAAACCGCTGGTCAGTACGGGGGCCTACGCCTGGGGTTCCCAACACGGCGGAGGACTGCCACCTTAATGGCAGGTCCAGGGCGGTCACCCTGTTTCGACCGGCGCGTTCCCTCGCGCGGGCTAACGACCTGCGCCTTCTTCATACTGGTCAGTAGCCCGCACTACCAGTCCTCGCGCGAGCGGGACGGCGATATGAACTTCCGTACGACGTAGATCAGTCCGGCGACGAGGGCCACGAACAGCAGCACCTTGAACAGCAGGCCGATCACGAAGGCCAGCACCGTGGTGAGGAGCCCACCGAAAACGAGCAGGGCCAGGGCGGGTATCGCCACCCACTTCACCCACCAGGGCATGCCCGCGAGAATCTCCCGTACCGCCATCGTCCCTCTCCCTCGCTCTCGAACGAACCGTCAGGCACATTCCCGCACCGGACGTCTCAAGGCTAGGCGCGCGAAGCACGGCACGGGGGCCCCGCTCCCCCCGCTCTCCCCTGATCCGCCCCCTAGGGGGTGCCCGTTGGAACGGGGCCGGATCAGCTCTCCGGGGGAGAGAAGACCACCAGGACCCGCAGGTCCTCGCTGATGTGGTGGAACTTGTGCGGCACCCCGGCCGGCACGTACACCACGCTGCCCCGGGCCACCTGCGTCGTCTCCGTCCCGACGGTGATCGCCGCCCGGCCGCTCACCACGAAGTACACCTCGTCCTGGCCGTGCGGCTGCTGCGGGTCCAGCGCCCCGGCGTCCAGCGCGTAGAGGCCCACCGACATGTTCCGCTCGCGCAGGAACTGGAGATAGGCGCCCTCGTTCGCGGCACGCTCCGCCTCCAGTTCGTCCAGCCGGAATGCCTTCATCGCCCGTCCGCCCCTGCCCTCGGCCTGATCATGTCTGCCACGATCAGACACATGATGAATTTCGTAGTCAAGACGCTCGCGAACGCGGGCGCCCTGGGAGTCGCCATCTGGCTGCTCCAGGACATCACCCTGACCGGTGAGAGCACCGGCAAGAAGGCCCTCACGCTCATCCTCGTGGCCCTGGTTTTCGGCCTGGTGAACTTCTTGGTGAAGCCGGTCGTGAAGCTGCTGACGCTTCCGCTGTTCATCCTCACGCTGGGCCTGATCACCCTGGTGATCAACGCCCTGATGCTGCTGCTGACCTCCTGGCTCGCGGACAAGCTCGACCTCAGCTTCCACGTCGAGGGCTTCTGGACCGCCGTCCTCGGCGGCCTGATCATCTCCGTCGTCTCCTGGGCGCTCAACGTCGTCCTGCCCGACCGCGACTGAGCGCCGGCCATGACCTACCGCGTCTGCTTCGTCTGCACCGGCAACATCTGCCGCTCGCCCATGGCCGAGCACGTCTTCCGCCGCCAGGTGGCGGAGGCCGGCCTCGGCGGGCTGGTGGAGGTGGACAGCGCCGGCACGGAAGGGTGGCACGAGGGCGACCCGGCCGACCCCCGTACCGTCTCCGCCCTCACCAGGAGCGGCTACACCTCCGCGCACACCGCCCGCCGCTTCCGGGCCTCCTGGTTCTCCGTCCTCGACCTGGTGATCGCGCTGGACGAAGGACACCTCCGCGCGCTCCGGCGTCTGGCCCGCACGCCCGAGGAGGCGGCGAGGATACGGCTGCTGCGCTCGTACGACCCGGTCGCCGCCGTCACCGCGGACCTCGACGTACCCGACCCGTACTACGGCGACCGCGAGGGATTCGAGCGATGCCTGGAGATGGTGGAGTCCGCGGGCCGGGGGCTCCTCGCGGCCGTCGACGCCGAGCTGAAGGAGCTCACGCCATGACCGGACAGGGACACAGCCCGGGACAGGAGGCTCCGGGGACCGCGCCGGCTCCGGTACGTCCCTGGGGCGACGGCACCCGGGCCGTGCGCGCCGGGCTCCCCGAGCCCGTGAAGTACGAGCCGACTCTGCCGGGCCCCGTCTTCGCCGCCCATTTCCATCTGCCGGGCGAACCGACCGGCCCGTACACCTACGGCCGCGACGAGAACCCCACCTGGACCCACCTCGAGCGGGCGATCGGCGAGCTGGAGGCCCCGGGGGAGCCGGACGTGGAGACGCTGGTCTTCGCCTCCGGCATGGCCGCGATCTCGGCCGTCCTGTTCTCCCAGCTCACCGGCGGGGACGCCGTGGTGCTGCCGTCCGACGGCTATCAGGCGCTGCCGCTGGTCCATGAGCAGCTGCGCGCGTTCGGCATCGAGGTCCGGACCGCGCCGACCGGCGGGGACGCCCAACTGGGCCTGCTCGACGGTGCGCGGCTGCTGTGGATCGAGAGCCCGTCCAACCCGGGCCTCGACGTCTGCGACATCCGCCGCCTGGTGGCCGCGGCCCATGCCGCCGGAGCTCTCGTCGCCGTCGACAACACGCTCGCGACCCCGCTCGGCCAGCGCCCCCTCGAACTCGGCGCGGACTTCTCCGTCGCCAGCGACACCAAGGGCATGACGGGCCACGGCGACATCCTCCTGGGCCATGTCAGCTGCCGCGATCCCCGGCGGGCCGCCGAGGTCCGGCGCTGGCGCAAGATCGTCGGTGCGATCCCGGGCCCCATGGAGGCCTGGCTCGCCCACCGCTCGCTCGCCACGCTCCAGCTGCGGATCGACCGGCAGTGCGCCACGGCCCTGGCGCTCGCGCAGGCCCTTGCCGCGCGGGCCGACGTGACGGGCCTGCGCTACCCGGGGCTGCCCGGCGACCCGTCGCACGCGGTGGCTTCCCGGCAGATGCGGCGCTACGGGCCGGTCGTCTCCTTCGCGCTCGCGGACCGTGAGCGCGCCGAACGCTTCCTGGAGGAGCTGCGCCTGGTGGACGACGCGACCAGCTTCGGCGGGGTCCGCTCGACGGCGGAGCGGCGCGGGCGCTGGGGCGGGGACGCGGTCCCGGAGGGCTTCATCCGCTTCTCCGTGGGCGCCGAGGACCCCGAGGACCTGATCGCCGATGTGCTCCGGGCCCTCGACGCCACGGGACCCGTGGGCTGACCGGAGGCCCGTCGAACCGGCGGGCCGCCGCGCGCGTGCGGAACGACGGCGTCCCGAGCCTCCCCCCTCGTGGCTCGGAACGCCGCCGGTTCCACGCGCGGAGACCGCCTGAACAAGGCTAGTTGACTGAGCGTCAGTGTCCAATCACGGTAACGACAGCTGCCTATCGACTTATTTATAGTTGGACGGTCCTGAGGCGCCGTCAGCCGGCCGCCTGAGTCGAACGGCCGCACGGCCGGGAGGGGGCGGGCATGGATCTGGCCCTGCTGCGCACCTTCGTCACGGTGCACCGGGCCGGTTCCTTCACGCGTGCCGCCGCTCTCCTCGGGCTCTCCCAGCCCGCTGTCACCAGTCAGATCCGCACCCTGGAACGCCAGCTGGGACGCCCCCTCTTCCTCCGGCAGGCCCGTGGGGTCACCCCTACCACCCTCGGGGACGAGCTGGCCCACCGCGCCGCCCCGCACCTGGACGCCCTGGTCGAGATCGCCGAGACCGGGCTGAGCGAGGAGGGCGGCCTGCGCACCCTGCACGTCGCGGGCCCGCCGGAGTTCACCGCACTGCGGGTGCTGCCCGCACTGACCCCGCTGATCGCCCAGGGACTCGCCGTCCGCGCCTCCTTCCTGGAGGACACCGAGGACATCCTCGACGGCCTCGCCGCCGGTCACCACGACCTGGCCGTCGCCACCGCCCGCCCGCGCGGGGGACTGCTCACCGCCACCCCGCTCTGCGACGAGGAACACGTCCTGGTCGCCGCCCCGCGCTGGGCGGCCCGGCTCTCCCCCGACGGGCTCCGCAGGGGCGCCGTGGTCCTGGAGCAGCTCCCGGTGGTGGAGGTCCACGAGTCGCTTCCGTTCGTCTCCCGCTACTGGGCCGCCGTCTTCGAGTCCAAGCCGGCCGCGGCGGCGACCGTGATCGCCCCCGACCTGCGGGCCGTACGGGATTCGGCCGCCGCGGGCGCGGGCCTCGCGGTGCTGCCGCGCTACCTGTGCGAGGAGGCGGTGGCGGCCGGGCGGCTCGTGGCACTCCTCGAACCGCCGGTCCCTCCCCTGCGCACGTACTTCCTGGTCGCCAGGACCGGCACGCTCGCCCTCGCGCATCTGGCGCGGGCGCACGAGGAACTGCTGCGGGTCGCCGGATCCTGGTGACTCCCGGGGTGCCCGGCGCGTTTCAGGAGACCCGGAACGGGCCATTTTCTTCCCATGACCGAACGGCCCGTGGTCAAGCGCACCGCACGCGCCATCCTGCTCGACGGGGACCATCTGATCCTCATCAAGCGCACGAAGCCGGGGATGGATCCGTACTGGCTCACCCCCGGCGGCGGCGTGGAGCCCTCCGACAGCACCGTCGTCGCGGCCCTGCACCGCGAGGTGTACGAGGAACTCGGCGCCAAGATCACCGATGTGGTCCCCTGCTTCGTCGACACCGTCGAGCACATCGAGGACGGCGGGGTCTCAGGAGTGAAGGTCCAGCACTTCTTCGTCTGCCGGCTGGAGTCCATGGATCCGGCCCTCCGGCACGGGCCGGAGGTCGAGGAACCGGTCGGCGAGTACGAGATCGTCCGCGTCCCCTTCAGCCGGGTCGGGATCGCCGCCGTGCACCTCGTCCCGCTCTCCCTGCGCCACTACCTGGACGGCAACATCGAGGGAGTCCGGGCCATGCACGCCCCTGACCTGGGCTGATCCGCTACGCGGGAGCCGGCTCCGCGGGGAAGTCGTGGCGGATCCGCTCCTCGGCCACCCCCGCTGCGCGCAGCACGTCGACGCCCCGCCGCACCATTCCCAGCGGTCCGGAGAGATAGGCGTCCCGTTCCTGCCAGGGACCGGCGCTCCGCACGGCCTCGGGAAGCCGGCCCCGCTCCCCGGTGACGGGGTGGACCGAGAGCCAGGGGAAGGCCTTCTGGAGTCGCTCCAGCGCGTCCATCTCGTAGAGGTCGTGGCCGTGGCGGGCCCCGTAGAAGACGTCGACCGGGCGACGGTTCCCGTGCTCGGCGACGTCCTCGACGAGAGCCTTGATCGGGGCGATGCCCGTTCCGCCACCGAGGCAGAGCAGCGCGCTGTCGGTGGCGTGGTCGACCGTCATCGCACCGGTCGGCGGACCGAGCCTCAGGACGTCGCCGGGCCGCGCCCGGTGCACCAGCACCTGGGAGACCCAGCCGGCCGGAACGGCCTTCACGTGGAGGGAGAGCAACCCGTCCCGGCGGGGCGCGGAGGCGAAGGAGTACGGGCGCCAGATCCGCGGCCACCACGGCGTCTCCAGTGTCGTGTACTGGCCCGCGAGGAAGGGATACGGCTGGTCGGGACGGAGGGTGAGCACGGCGACGTCCGGGGTCCGCAGGTCGTGGGAGACCACCTCCGCCTGCCACCAGGCCGGTGCCTTTCTCTCGTCCTCCGCCGCCGCGTCGATCATGATCCGGGAGATCGTCGCGTACGCGCGGGTCCAGGCCGCCTCGGTCTCCGCGTTCCAGCTCACGGTGGCGTACCGGGCGAGCGCCCCGGTCAGCGCCTCGCCGACGGCCGGGTACTGGTCGGCTTGGGTGCCGTACTTGCGGTGTCCCTTGCCGAGGTCCGTCAGGTACGCGGTGAGGGCCGGCACGTCGTCCAGGTGCCCGGCCGCCGTCAGGAGCGCCGAAAGGAGTCGGTCCCGCTGGGTGTCCATGGCCGGGGGGAACATGTCGCGCAGCTCGGGGCGGCGCAGGAACAGCAGCGCGTAGAAGTACGAGGTCACTCGGTCGGCGATCGGTTCGATCTCCGCCAAGGTGCGGCGGACGAGCACCGCGTCGCGGGACGGCGTGGGGGTGCCGGGGGTCTCCACCGGGCGGGCGGAGCCCACGGCGCGGGGAGCGCCCACCGTCCCGGGAGGGACCGCTGTCGGGCCGCCCTCCACCCGGGGAGCCGTCGCTATTCGGGCCTCCACCTCCGTCGGGGTGGCCGGAGCATTCATCATGTGCCTCGCCTCGCGCAGCCGGATTCCTTGATCGCAGCTTGCGGGGTGCGGCCCCTCGTACGGACGGAAAGCGCTGTTCCCGGCGCATGGGGCCGGGTTTCCGGCTAGGCTCCGCCGTTTCGGATCAGCGCGTAGGCCTCCCGCAGGTCGCCGCCCGTGTAGGTGTGTCGGGACAGTCCGGCCAGGTGGTGGTCGGCGTTCACGGCCACGGTGTGCGGGACGGCGGCGAAGAGAGCGGCGTCGGACATGGAGTCCCCGTAGGCCACGCAGTCCTCGAACCCGACTCCGTACCGGGCGCACAGTTCCTGTGCGATCCGGACCTTGGCGGCGGCGTCGAGAATGCCGGGGCGGTGGATGGGCGCGGTGAAGGGCACGGCGGGCCAGGCCGAGCCGTGCGTCGTGTCGGCGCCCCAGTCGAGCAGGCGCTCGACGAAGAAATCCGGGGAGAGGGAGATGACGGCGGACCGCTCACCCCGTTCGCGGATGTCTGACCAGACCTCGCGGATGCCGTCCAGCCAGGGCGCTCCCTCGAAGGCCGCGGTGACCTTCTCGGGGGTGAGTTCGGCCCACAGCGCATGGGCCCGGACGGCGAACTCGTCAGGCGTGAGGCCTCCCAGGAATCCCTTCTCCAAGGCCGCGATCTCCTCGGAGAGGTTCAGCTGCCGAGAGATCTCCACGGCGGCCGCGGAACCTCGGATCAGGGTGCCGTCCAGGTCGAACAGGTGCAGTTTCACGTGAAACATCGTCCGGACGGCAGACGGAGGAAGCAAGGGACCTGTTCCGCGCCTCCGGCACGGCCCGACGCGAATCGCGTAAAGGGGTGGACGGAAGATCAAGGCGTCGGACAGCCTGGACGCCATGCCGACTTCCGCCGCGCCGCTCGCCCAGCTCCCCATCCGCCGCCTCACCCCGGCGGACCTGCTCGCCTGCGCCGACCTGGCCGAGCACCGGGGCTGGCCGCGCGAGGAGCACAAGTGGGGCCTGCTGCTGACCGCCGGCACGGGATACGGGATCGACGACCCCGCCGGCACGGGGCTCCTCGCCTGCTCCGTCCTCACCTCGTACGGCTGCGGCCTGGCCGCCATCGGCATGGTGCTCGTCTCCGAGCCGTACGCCCGTCAGGGTGTGGGCCGCCGCTTGATGCGGCACCTCCTGGCAGAAGCGGGAGAGACCCCGCTCACCCTCCACGCCACCCCGAACGGTCAGCCGCTCTACGAGCAGCTCGGGTTCACCGAGACGAGCCGGGCGGACATGGTGTGCGGCCGCTTCACCTTCACCTCACCCGCCCCCGCGGTCGCGGTGCGCCCGGCGATCGCGGAGGACCTCCAGGCGATCCTGCGCCTGGACCACGAGATCTTCGGCCTCGACCGGACCGCGATCATCACCCGGCTTCCGGCCTTCGCCGATCATCTACGGGTCGCGGAGGAGGGCGGCGAGGTCACCGGTTTCGCGACGGCCTGGCCCAACGCGGACACCCATGTGATCGGCCCCCTGATCGCCCGGGACACCGCCACCGCCCAGGCACTGATCGCCTCCCTGGCCGCCGCGACCGACCGCCCGCTGCGTACCGACATCGACGTGCGGCACACCGCCCTGCTGCGCTGGGTGAAGGAGAACGGTCTCGACTCCATCGCCTCCAACGCGGTGATGGTCCGCTCCCTGCCGGACCTTCCGGGCGACTGGCGCCGCCGCTTCGCACCCCTGACGGTCGCGGCCGGATGAGCCGCAGCGCTCTCCCGTGACCTCACACACCCACTTACTTGCACACGCGCACTATTGCGCCGCATCGTCTACTCTGGGAGCTGAGCCCCTCCACTGCCGAGGAGAGACCGAGGAGAGACCATGACCGCGACGGATCCCGCCCTCACCGCGCTCTCCCAGCGCTGGTGCGCCCTCTCGCTGCTGCACGGCAAGATCGAGTCCCACATCGAGCGGGCTCTGGAAGCCGGGCACGGGCTGAGTGTGCGGGAGTTCTCGCTCCTCGACGTCCTGAGCCGGCAGCACAACGGCCCCGGCGGACATCTGCAGATGAAGCAGGTGGCCGACGCCGTCGTCCTCAGCCAGAGCGCCACCACCCGGCTCGTCACCCGGCTCGAGGACCGCGGCCTGCTGACCCGCTACCTCTGCGCCACCGACCGGCGCGGCATCTACACCGATGTCACCGAGGCGGGACTCAAGCTTCTGGAGGAGGCCCGTCCCACCAACGACAGGGCGCTGCGCGAGGCCCTCGACGAAGCGGCCGGAAACCCCGAGCTGGCCCCCTTGGTCCAGGTCGTGGAGGGTGTGGGCGTTCCCGCCTGACGGGAGGCGGTCCGGAGTACGCTGCGGCCATGAGCGATCTTGAGATACGTCCCGCCACCGTGGAGGACCTGCCGGCCATCGTCGCGATGCTCGCCGACGACCCGCTGGGCGCGACCCGCGAGTCTCCCGACGACCTCTCGCCGTACCTCGCGGCCTTCGAACGTCTGGCGGGCGACCCCCACCAGCATCTCGTCGTGGCCGTACGCGAGGCCAAGGTCGTCGGCACCCTCCAGCTGACCATCATTCCCGGGCTCTCCCGACGCGGTGCGACCCGCTCGATCATCGAGGGCGTCCGCGTGCACGCCGATGAGCGCGGCAGTGGGCTCGGTACCCAGTTCATCGAGTGGGCCGTGGAGGAGTCCCGGCGCCAGGGCTGTGTCCTGGTCCAGCTCACCTCCGACGTCACCCGCACCGATGCCCACCGCTTCTACGAGCGGCTCGGCTTCGAGGCCTCGCACGTGGGATTCAAGAAGAGCCTCTGAACAGAAGGGCAACGGCGACCGCTCCGGGTCGCTCTGCGCCGTGAAACAGCGCGCCCGCGTCCGGTCGGCGCGCTGTTTCACGTGAAACGCGGGTTCAGAGCCCGCGCCAGCCCTCCGGGTCCACCCCGCCGGGAACCGCGTCCCCGGGCTCGTAGGGCTCCCGCGTGAAGACGAAGGAGCCCAGGTCCAGATGGTTCACGCGGCCGTCGGGTCGCCGTACCACCCGGAGTGTCTCCCCCGCGTAGTAACCGTTCAGACCGATCCAACCGCCCTCGGGCAGGGCACGGAAGCGCGCCCTCCGTCCCGGCCCGCGCAGCGGTTCGAGTACGACGCCGCCGTCGGCGACGACCCGCAGACCGTACGCGTACGTACCCCAGTACCAGGGCCCGGTGAGCTCCAGCAGGTCCTGGTCCACCGCCGCCGCCGGCAGGGGGCGCCAGGGCTCCGGGAAACGGGGCTCGGCCTCCGCCACGATCCGTACGAGATCGGCCGCCACGGCGGAAGGCAGCGGTCCGGAGGTGGCATTCGCCAGGGCGATCCCGGCGAGCCCGTCCTCGACGCTCATCCACAGGCAGGCCACGAAGCCCGGCAGTGAGCCCGTGTGGCCGATCAGGGTCCGGCCGTCCCGGCGCAGCAGCTGCAGACCGAGTCCGTACCCGCCGTCGGGGTCGTCCTCCGCCGCCGGAGCCGCCGGCACGCGCATCTCCGCCACGGTCGCCGGGGCGAGGACCCGCTCGTCCCCCGCCATGAGGAAGGCGGCGAACCGGCCGAGATCGGCGGCCGTCGACCAGAGCTGCCCGGCCGGGGCCATCACCCCCAGGTGCTCGGACGGCTCGGGCAGCATCACGTCCGCCCACGGGTGCACCGCCCATCCACCGGCGTGGGGAGCCACCGGATCGACCGTCGTCCGCGTCATGCCGAGCGGCTCCAGGATCTCGCGGCGCAGCGCCTCCTCCCAGGCCATGCCCCGGACGGCCTCGACCAGCGAACCGAGCAGGGTGTACCCCGGGTTGGAGTAGTGGTGCCGCCGCCCCGGGCCCTGGAGCAGGGGCCGCTCCCCCAGGACGTCCGCGAGCGACGGACGCAGCTCCGCCGGCGAGCGCTCCCACCAGGGGCCGGGCGTCTCGGCGGCCAGACCGGCGGTGTGCGAGAGAAGCTGGGCGAGGGTCACCTCCCCGACGCCCGTGCCCGCGAGGTGCTTCTCCAGCGGATCGTCCAGGCCGACGAGGCCCTCGTCCCGCAGCCGCATCACCAGGACCGCGGTGAAGACCTTGGTGATCGAGCCGATCCTGAACTGCGTGTCCGCGTCCGGGGCGTGCCCGTCCACACAGCTGCGGGCACCGCTCCACACGAGCGTTCCGTCCCGCACCACCGCGCCGACGAAGGACGGTGACCGCCCTTCGGCCTGGGCGACCGCCACACGGTGCAGCAGGGCACGCTCGGTGCCGGGCAGGAGGGGTTCGAAAGGTGTCGTCATGGATCCATCCAACGCGACACCGGACGCCGAGCGGTGCATGGCGGACGTTTCCGTCCCTGCCCGCTCCGCACCGGGGCGTTCTTAGACTGGCCGGGTGGAGGACATCGACGCGATCGCGGCACTGCAGGACCCGGTGCGCCGCCGCCTGTACGAGTACGTGGTGGCCCAGGGCCGGGAGGTCGGCCGTATCGAGGCTGCCGAGGCGGCCGGGGTCGCGCGGAACCTCGCCGCACATCATCTGGACAAGCTGGTCGAGAGCGGGCTGCTGGAGAGCGGCAGCCGGCGGTTGACCGGGCGTTCGGGGCCGGGGGCGGGCCGCCCCGCCAAGGTGTACACGCGGGCACGGGCCGAACGGACGGTGTCCCTGCCCGCCCGGGACTACCGCACCGCCGCCGAGCTGCTGGCCGAGGCCGCCGAGGAGGCCGGCATCGACAGCGCGCTCGGCGCGGCGGCGCGGCGGCGCGGCGAGGCTCTGCGGGGTCCGTCCGCGCCGGAAGGTCTCCACGAGGCCATACAGCTGCTGGCCGGGCGCGGGTACGAGCCGTACCTGGAGGACACCGGGGGAGCGGACGGGCCGGCCGGTCAGGTCGTCCGGATGCGCAACTGCCCCTTCCACGCCGTGGCGGAAAGCTTCCCGCCCCTGGTCTGCGGCATGAACCTCGCCCTGCTCGACGGACTGTGCGGTGCGGAGGGACCCGTCCGGGCCCGTCTGGATCCCCGGCCCGGTGAGTGCTGCGTGGTGCTTCAGCTTTCTAAAAATAACAGCCATTGACATAGAAATCCGGAGCGTGCTGGGATGAGGCCATGACCGCCTCCCCGCACGCCGCTCACCTTGCCCAGCTCAACGTCGCGACCGTCCTGCACCCTCTCGACGACCCCCGCATGGCACCGTTCGTCGAACTGCTCGACCCGGTCAACGCAGCCGCCGACGCCGCACCCGGATTCGTCTGGCGGCTGGTCGAGGACGGCGCGGCCGACGCCACCGGCCTACGCCCGGCCGGCGAGGACGTCATCGTCAACCTGACGGTGTGGGAGTCGCAGGAGGCGCTGTGGGACTTCACGTACCGCAGCGGCCACCTGGACCTCGTACGGCGCCGGCGCGAATGGTTCCACCGTCACGTCCAGGCCCACCTCGTGCTCTGGTGGGTGCCCGCCGGGCACCGCCCGACGGTCGAGGAAGCCCTCGAACGACTCGCGCACCTGCGCGCCCACGGGCCCTCGCCCCGCGCCTTCACCTTCGCCTCCGCCCGAACCGCCGCCGAAGCCGTCGAAGCCGCCGAGAACACCGGGATGTCCGAGGCCGGCGGGACGTCCGGGGTCGCCGTGTAGCGGGCCCCGCCCCGTACCCCCGGTTCCGCCCACGGTGAAGACCGGTCCGTTCCGGCGTCCCGGTCCCTACAGTCCGATCACATGACGACAACGGTCACCACACGCACGGTCTCCTACCCGGCCGACGGACTGACGATGGTCGGACACCTCGCGCTCCCCGCCGGCACCGGTCGCCGGCCCGCGATCATGCTCGGGCCCGAGGGGCCCGGTCTCAACGACGTCCAGCGCCGCCGCGCCGAGGCGCTCGCCGAACTCGGCTACGTGACGCTGGCCTTCGACATCAACGGCGGACGCTGGCTCGCCAACATCCAGGAGATGCTGGACCGCGCCCTCCCGCTGCTGGCGGACCCCGACCGGATGCGGGAGATCGGCCACGCGGCGCTCGACGTCCTGCGCGCCGAACCCCGCACCGACCCCGGCCGCGTCGCCGCCATCGGCTACGGCACCGGTGGCGCCATCGCCCTCGAACTCGGCCGCGCCGGCGTCGACCTCCGGGCGATCGGCACGATCAACGCCCTGACCACGGGCCGCCCGGGCGAGGCGGCCCGCATCCGCTGCCCGGTCTGGGCCGGCGTCGGCTCCGAGGACCCGATCATGCCCGCCGCCCAACGCGACGCCTTCGCCGCCGAGATGCAGGCCGCCGGCGTCGACTGGCGCCTCACGGTCTACGGCGGCGCCGAACACGCCTTCCACCACCCCCCGGTCGACCACGCCGTCCGCCCGGGCGTCGCCCACCACCCCCTGCACGCGGAACGCTCCTGGCGCGACATCCTCGCCCTGCTCACGGAGTGCGTACCCGTCACGCAGTGAGCCGGTCCCCCACCGGCCGGTGGGTTCACAGGGAGTCGAGGAACTCCCTGACGACCGATGCGAACTCCGCCGGGACGGTCTCGTGGACGGTGTGCCCCGCGGGCAGTTCCACGAGGCGGGTACGGGGACGCCGGGCCGCCATGTCCTTCGCGTGCGCGGCGGTGAGGACCGTACTGCGGGTGCCCCGGACCAGCAGGGCCGGACAGTCGCCGGCGAGCCAGTCGCTCCAGTGGTCCCCGTTGAGGTTCCGCTGCGACGCGGTCATGTCCTTCGGGTCGAAGGCCAGCCCCCATCCGTCGGGGTGTTCACGGACGGCGTCCCCGAGGTAATCCGCCGCCGGGCCGAGCGCCGCCAGCAGATCGGCCCGCGTCGGGGCGCGGCGCGGCCAGGAAAGGCTGAAGGACAGGTCGTCGTCGACCACGGCGCCGATGTCCTCGACGATCAGCGCGTCCACGAGGGCGGGAGACCTGGCCGCGAGCTGGTAGGCGTTGACACCTCCGAGGGAGTGGCCGAGAACGACCGCGCCGCCGATGCCCAGGTGGTCGAGGACGGCGGCGGCGTCCTCGACGTACCCGGTGCGGGAGAAGTCGGCAGGACGGTCGGAGCGGCCGTGCCCTCGCTGGTCGGGGGCGATGACCCGCCAGGCGCCGCCCAGTTCGCGGGCCAGGCGCGTGAAGGTGCGTCCTTCGCCGAAGTGCCCGTGCAGGGCCAGCAGGGGGCGGCCCGGACCGCCGAAATCGAGGAAGGAGAGGCGGCGTCCGGCCACCGTCAGGGCCGAGCGTCTCGGTTCGGGAAGGAGGGACGAGATCATGATCGTCAGTATGCGGTCCAGGCATCCCCGGGGGCCGGCCGGCGTCGTACCCCGGGGCCGCCCGGCGGCCGAGCACGGGCTCTCCGGGTGACCTCGGATCGCGCAGCGATGATTTCCCCGGTTCGCGCCGGTCTGTACGCGTGAGACCGACTCACGGAAGGCCGGCACCATGCGGAAACTGATCTACGGCATGAACGTGTCCCTCGACGGGTACATCGCCGCGCCCGGCGACGACATCGACTGGAGCGTGCCGAGCGACGAGCTGTTCCAGTTCTGGTCCGACCAGCTGCGGGCCACCGAGCTGACGCTGTACGGGCGCAAGCTGTGGCGGACGATGAGCTCCTACTGGCCGACCGGCGACCGGCAGCCGGGCGCCACCCCGGCGGAGATCGAGTTCGCGCGCCGCTGGCGGGACATGTCGAAGGTGGTGTTCTCCTCGACGATCGACACGGTCGACTGGAACACCCGCCTGGTCACGGATGACGCGGTCGCCGAGATCACCCGGCTCAAGGCCGAGGACGGCGGCCCGATGGACATCGGCGGCGCGACGCTCGCCGGGGCGGCCATGCGGGCCGGGCTGATCGACGAGTACGTGCTGGCCACCGCGCCCGTCCTGGTGGGCGGCGGCACGCCGTTCTTCACCGCGCTGGACAACTGGGTGAACCTCGACCTGGTGGAGACGCGGACGCTGGCCGGCGGCGTGGTCCTGACCAGGTACGAGACGAGGCGCTGAGGCCGCTGCCGTGCGTTCCCGCGGGACGGCTGAACGGTCGGCCCTTCTCCGAAGAATTCCCAAAGAACCGAAACATATAGTCTGCGACAAAACTATCTGCTACGGTCTCCTTGCCCTCCCCCGGACCACCGAAAGGCCGACCGCCATGAGCGAGCTGACCACCACCGCCACCACCCGGAACGACGGCCCCGCCCCCCGCGCGCTCACCGCCCAGGAGCTCTCCCAGCTGTTGAGCCGGCAGCGGTTCGGCGTACTCGCGAGCGTCAGGAGCACCGGCCACCCGCATCTGTCGACCGTCCTCTACGACTGGAACGCCGAGGAGCGCGTACTGCGCGTCTCCTCCACCGCCGACCGCCTCAAGGTCCGCCAGTTGCGCCGCGACCCGCACGCCTCGCTGCACGTCAGCGGCCCCGACGTCTGGTCGTTCGCCGTGGCGGAGGGGGAGGCGGACATCGTGGACCCGGCCGACGACGCGGCCCCTGGCACGAAGCCGCTGCCTGATCGGCGCGTGACCATCGAGCTCCGGGTCTCACGCCTGTACGGGACCGCCCTGGACATCCCCGCCCAGGACTGAGCGCGTCTCACGAGGACGGCACACGTGCCACCGATGTCGTCGGGGCAGTCCGTGCCGCACGCTCCGGGATCCGTACGTCCGCCCGTCAGGTCTGCGCCATGTCCACGAAGCGGGAGTAGTGGCCCTGGAAGGCGACGGTGATCGTGGCCGTGGGGCCGTTTCGGTGCTTGCCGACGATGATGTCGGCCTCGCCGGCGCGCGGGGACTCCTTCTCGTACGCGTCCTCGCGGTGCAGCAGGATCACCATGTCGGCGTCCTGCTCGATGGAGCCGGACTCTCGCAGGTCCGAGACCATCGGCTTCTTGTCGGTGCGCTGCTCGGGGCCACGGTTCAGCTGGGAGAGGGCGATCACCGGGAGTTCGAGCTCCTTGGCGAGGAGCTTGAGGTTACGGGACATGTCGGAGACCTCCTGCTGGCGGCTCTCGGCGCGCTTGGAGCCGCCGGACTGCATCAGCTGGAGGTAGTCGATGATGACGAGCTTGAGGCCGTTGCGCTGCTTCAGGCGCCGGCACTTCGCCCGGATCTCCATCATCGACAGGTTGGGGGAGTCGTCGATGAAGAGGGGGGCCTGCGAGACGTCCGGCATCCGGCGGGCGAGCCGCGTCCAGTCCTCGTCCGTCATCGTGCCGGAGCGCATGTGGTGCAGCGCCACGCGGGCCTCCGCCGAGAGCAGACGCATCGCGATCTCGTTGCGGCCCATTTCGAGCGAGAAGATGACGCTCGGCAGGTTGTGCTTGATCGACGCGGCCCGGGCGAAGTCCAGCGCGAGGGTGGACTTACCCATGGCGGGACGCGCCGCGATGATGATCATCTGGCCGGGGTGGAGGCCGTTGGTGAGGGCGTCGAGGTCGCTGAAACCGGTCGGCACGCCGGTCATCTCACCGCTGCGCGAACCGATCGCCTCGATCTCGTCGAGCGCGCCTTCCATGATGTCGCCGAGCGGCAGGTAGTCCTCGGTGGTGCGCTGCTCGGTGACCGCGTAGATCTCGGCCTGGGCGGAGTTCACGATCTCGTCGACGTCGCCGTCGGCCGCGTACCCCATCTGCGTGATCTTGGTGCCGGCCTCGACGAGGCGGCGCAGGACGGCCCGCTCGTGGACGATCTCCGCGTAGTACGCGGCGTTGGCCGCGGTCGGCACGGACTGGACCAGGGTGTGGAGGTAGGAGGCGCCGCCGACGCGGTTGATCTCTCCGCGTTTGGTGAGCTCGGCGCCGACCGTGATGGGATCGGCGGGCTCGCCCTTGGCGTAGAGGTCGAGGATCGCCGCGAAGACCGTCTCGTGGGCGGGCTTGTAGAAGTCGTGGCCCTTGATGATCTCCACGACATCCGCGATGGCGTCCTTGGACAGGAGCATGCCGCCGAGCACGGACTGCTCGGCGTCGAGGTCCTGCGGCGGCACACGCTCGAAGGTGGAGAGTCCGCCGTCCCAGGGGCCGTCGCCGCCGCGCTCGAGCTGGTCGTCCCGGCCGCGACCGCGGCCCCGGCCCTCACCTCGGGTACGGGTGGGCAGCCGGTCGCTGGGTCCACTGTCGGCCCAGGGATCGTCCAAGGGCTCGGGAATGCTCACCAAGCCACCTCCTCCCGTCCGCTCCGCGGACCTCGCCGTGCCACTCTTTCACGCCACGGCTTCGATCAAAGAGTGGCTTTCGCGACCGCTACTGGCGCGTCGGGCGCCGGTCCACGGTAGGGCCGCGGAGGGCGTCAGCCAATCTGGTTATCCACAGGCCCTGTGGGTGAAGGCCCAGATGCTGTGGAGAACCTGCCCGATCCTGTGCACGGAGTGGGGGACAGCCGTGTGGACAAACTCATAGGGCTTGCGCCACAAACGGTCTGACCTGGCCTTTTTCCATCCACGGCCTGTGGGGGAGAAAAAGTTCTGCAACCGGAGCAGGAACAGAACAAACAGCCCACACCCGAAGTCGCGAGCCCGTCACAAGTAAGGGATGAGATGGCATTGCATCACTTACCTGTGGAAGATTAGATTGATGCCATGACCCAGGCCTCCGCGACTCCCCGATCCGTCCGCCGCCGCCATGACCGCGAAATCGTCTCTCTCGCCCTGCCGGCCTTCGGTGCTCTCGTCGCGGAGCCTCTCTTCCTCATGGTCGACAGCGCCGTCATCGGCCATCTCGGCACCCCGCAACTCGCGGGTCTCGCCATCGCCGCGGCTCTGCTGTCCACCGCCGTGAGCGTGTTCGTCTTCCTCGCCTACGCCACCACGGCCGCCGTCGCGCGCCGGGTCGGCGCGGACGATCTGCCGGCCGCCATCCGGCAGGGCATGGACGGCATCTGGTTGGCCATCTTCCTCGGTCTCGCGGTCGTCGCGGTGACCCTGCCCACGGCTCCCTGGCTGGTCGACCTCTTCGGAGCCTCCGGCACCGCCGCCCCCCACGCCGTCACCTATCTCCGGATCTCCAGCCTCGGCATCCCCGCGATGCTGATCGTCCTGGCCGCCACCGGCGTCCTGCGCGGGCTCCAGGACACCCGTACCCCGCTCTACGTGGCCATCGCCGGCTTCGCCGCCAACGCGGCGCTCAACGTCGGCCTCGTCTACGGGGCCGGACTCGGCATCGCCGGCTCCGCCTGGGGCACCGTCATCGCCCAGTGCGGCATGGCGGTCGCCTATCTCGTCGTGGTCGTCCGGGGTGCCCGGCGGCACGGCGCCTCCCTCCGGCCCGACGCGGCCGGTATCCGCGCCTCCGCCCAGGCCGGCGTCCCACTTCTGGTGCGTACGCTCTCGCTCCGCGCCGTCATGATGATCGCCACGGCCGTCGCGGCGCGGCTCGGGGACGCCGAGGTGGCCGCCCACCAGATCATTCTGGCGCTGTGGAGCCTGATGGCCTTCGCCCTCGACGCCATCGCCATCGCGGGGCAGGCCATCATCGGACGCTATCTCGGCGCCGACGACGCCGAAGGGGCTCGCCAGGTCTGCCGACGGATGGTGCAGTGGGGCGTGGTCTCCGGGGTGGCGCTCGGGGTCCTGCTGGTTCTGACCCGCCCCCTCTTCGTACCGCTGTTCACCGGTGATCCGACCGTCCAGGACACCCTGCTGCCGGCCCTCCTGGTCGTCGCGCTCTCCCAGCCGGTCGCCGGTGTGGTCTTCGTTCTCGACGGCGTCCTGATGGGAGCGGGCGACGGGCCGTATCTGGCCTGGGCGATGCTGGTGACGCTCGTGGTCTTCGCCCCCGTCGCCCTCGTCGTGCCGGTCCTCGGCGGTGGGCTGACCGCGGTCTGGTGGGCAATGGCGCTGATGATGACCGTCCGCATGCTCACGCTGAGCTTCCGTATGCGCTCCGGCCGCTGGATCGTCACCGGCGCCACCCGCTAGGGGGTGTCTCGCCGATCCTGCCGGGCTCCCCAGCCGCCGTTTCACGTGAACCTGAACGTTTCACGTGAAACGGCGGAAGGGCCGCACCCCGAGGGGTGCAGCCCTTCCGTACTGCTCGTGTCACTGCTGAGGGCAGCGTTACGCGGCGACGACCTCGACGCCGAGCTTCGCGGCAACCTCGGGGTGCAGACGCACGGACACCTGGTGCGAGCCCAGGGTCTTGATCGGCGAACCGAGCTCGACGCGACGCTTGTCGACGTCGGGGCCACCCGCGGACTTGATCGCCGAGGCGATGTCGGCCGGGGTCACGGAACCGAAGAGACGGCCGGCGTCGCCGGAGCGAACAGCCAGACGCACCTTGGTGCCCTCGAGCTGGGCCTTGATCTCGTTGGCCTGCTCGATGGTCGCGATCTCGTGGATCTTGCGGGCGCGGCGGATCTGCGCCACGTCCTTCTCGCCACCCTTGGTCCAGCGGATCGCGAAACCGCGCGGGACCAGGTAGTTGCGAGCGTAACCGTCCTTGACGTCGACGACATCGCCGGCGGCACCGAGGCCAGAGACCTCGTGGGTGAGGATGATCTTCATTTTTCGGTCACCCTTCCCTTATCGCGCGGTGGACGTGTAGGGCAGCAGCGCCATCTCACGGCTGTTCTTGACGGCCGTGGCGACGTCACGCTGGTGCTGCGTGCAGTTGCCGGTCACGCGGCGGGCACGGATCTTGCCGCGGTCGGAAATGAACTTCCGCAGCATGTTCGTGTCCTTGTAGTCCACGTACGCGGTCTTGTCCTTGCAGAACGCGCAGACCTTCTTCTTAGGCTTGCGCACAGGCGGCTTCGCCATGGTGTTTCTCCTGTGTGATCAAGAAGTGGGGGTACGAGCTGCTTCCAGGGCGGGCCCTAGAAGGGAGGCTCGTCCGAGTAGCCACCGCCGGAGTTGCCACCCCAGCTGCCTCCGCCGGCCTGCGGGCCGCCGGAGGACGGGCCGCCGGTCGCCCACGGGTCGTCGGCGGGAGCACCGCCGCCGCCCGGCTGACCGCCGCCGGAGTTGCCACCCCAGCTGCCGCCACCCTGCTGGCCGCCGCCACCACCGCCGTAGCCGCCCTGACCACCGCGGCCGGCGGTCTTGGTGACCTTGGCCGTGGCGTTCTTGAGGCTGGGGCCGACTTCCTCGACGTCCAGCTCGAAGACCGTGCGCTTGACGCCCTCACGGTCCTCGTAGGACCGCTGCTTCAGCCGGCCCTGCACGACGACGCGCATGCCTCGCTGGAGCGACTCGGCGACGTTCTCCGCCGCCTGACGCCAGACCGAGCAGGTCAGGAAGAGGCTTTCGCCGTCCTTCCACTCGTTCGTCTGGCGGTCGAAGGTGCGGGGAGTGGACGCGACGCGGAACTTCGCGACCGCCGCACCGGACGGGGTGAAGCGCAGCTCGGGGTCGTCGACGAGATTGCCGACGACCGTGATGACGGTCTCGCCTGCCATGGGTGAACCTCTCGGCGGGATTGCTTCTGGCTGCTTGTTGCTACTCGGACCCGATGACCTCTGAGCGGAAAGCTCAGTGGGTCTCGGGACGGAGGACCTTGGTCCGGAGGACCGACTCGTTCAGGTTCATCTGGCGGTCGAGCTCCTTGACGACCGCAGGCTCGGCCTGCAGGTCGATGACCGAGTAGATGCCCTCGGGCTTCTTCTTGATCTCGTAGGCGAGACGACGACGGCCCCAGGTGTCGACCTTCTCGACCTTTCCGTTGCCCTCACGGACGACGGAGAGGAAGTTCTCGATCAGCGGGGAGACAGCGCGCTCCTCGAGATCGGGGTCGAGGATGACCATCACCTCGTAGTGACGCATGTGGAACCCACCTCCTTTGGACTCAGCGGCCACGGTCGTTCCGTGGCAGGAGGGTCGTGATGCGTGAACAACGGTATCCGCGACCACTGACAGACCCCCCGTCGAACGGGGGTCCCGCCGAGTGACCAGGACGAGCCTGGGCAGACACCGGTGCAGACCGTACAGAGTACCCGCCCGCACGCCTGCGGTTGAAATCCTGTGGGGAAGGGACGCAATCTGTACACATCGGACGTAGGCGGCGCTAGGATGCGCCGCCTTCCGGACGGCACGCCAGGAGGTGCCCCATGGCACAGGCAATGCGACGCGACCCCGGACACTCCCTCTTCGCCACCGACGGCAAGCCCCACCCCCTCCAGGACACCCTGGTCGGCGTGACGCTGGTCCTCGGCGTCCTCTCCTTCGTCACCGCGCAGTTCCACGACCTCCATCTGCTCAGCTCCTGGTCGGGCCTGATCGGAATCATCACCGGGGCCTACGGACAGTTCATCTCCGTCACGACACGCGAGCGCTTCGCCCTGATCGTCGGGCTCGGCGCGGCGGCGGTCGGCTTCTTCCTCGGCATGGCCCACGGCGGCCTCTTCGGCGGCGTCGTCGGCTGAGGCGGCACACCCCGCCGGCACCCCTTCGGAGGAGGCTCGCGGCACGTCACCGCCCACACAGCCATTCGGGGCGCTCCCCGCTCGCAGTAGGCTTCGGCGCGAGAGCCGGAGCCCCTGAACCGATGGGGACACACCTGCCGAGGAGCGCCCCGCATGAGCCTGACCCTGAGGACCATCAGCCGAGAGCAGCATCTGGCGTACATCCAGAGCCAGCCCGCGGCGAGCCACTGCCAGGTCCCGGCGTGGGCGGACGTGAAGACCGAGTGGCGCTCGGAGAACCTCGGTTGGTTCGACAGGAACGGCGAGCTCGTCGGCGCCGGACTGGTGCTCTACCGTCAGCTCCCCAAGCTCAAGCGCTACCTGGCGTACCTGCCCGAGGGCCCCGTCATCAACTGGTACGCGCCCAACCTCGACGAGTGGCTCCAGCCGATGCTGGCCCACCTCAAGCAGCAGGGCGCCTTCTCGGTGAAGATGGGCCCGCCGGTCGTCATCCGCCGCTGGGACGCCGCCGCCATCAAGTCCGGCATCCAGGACCCGGACGTCAAGCGCCTCAAGGACGTGCAGGCCACCGAGGTCGTGCCGCAGGCCTTCGAGGTCGCCGACCGGCTGCGCCGGATGGGCTGGCAGCAGGGCGAGGACGGCGGCGCCGGCTTCGGCGACGTCCAGCCCCGCTACGTCTTCCAGGTCCCGCTCGCGAACCGTTCCCTGGACGATGTCCTCAAGGGCTTCAACCAGCTGTGGCGCCGCAACATCAAGAAGGCCGAGAAGGCCGGCGTCGAGGTCGTCCAGGGCGGTTACGAGGACCTGGCCGAGTGGCAGCGCCTGTACGAGATCACGGCCGTCCGCGACCGCTTCCGGCCGCGCCCGCTCTCGTACTTCCAGCGCATGTGGACCGTCCTCAACAACGAGGACCCCAACCGCATGCGGCTCTACTTCGCCCGCCACAACGGCGTGAACCTGTCCGCCGCGACCATGCTCGTCGTCGGCGGCCACGTCTGGTACTCCTACGGCGCCTCGGACAACATCGGCCGCGAGGTCCGGCCCTCGAACGCGATGCAGTGGCGGATGCTGCGCGACGCCTACGCGATGGGCGCCACCGTCTACGACCTGCGGGGCATCTCGGACTCGCTCGACGAGACCGACCACCTCTTCGGGCTCATCCAGTTCAAGGTGGGCACCGGCGGAGAGGCCGTCGAGTACGTCGGCGAGTGGGACTTCCCGCTCAACAAGCTGCTGCACAAGGCGCTCGACATCTACATGTCCCGCCGCTGACCCCGTCCGGCGCGGCACGGCCCCGTGTCGCGCCGCCGGACGTTTCGTACTCTCGTACACACCTGTGATCCACCGCTGCCGTCAGAAAGGTTCCGGGCCGGCCATGGCGCTCTCCCTCTACGTCGACACCGCGCGCTGGCGGGCGCACCAGAAGACGGTCATCGACCAGTTCCCCGGTCTGATCCCGGTCTGCAAGGGCAACGGCTACGGCTTCGGGCACGAACGGCTCGCCGACGAGGCGGCCCGGTTCGGCGCCGACATGCTCGCGGTCGGCACCACCTACGAGGCCGCGAAGATCAAGGACTGGTTCAGCGGTGACCTGCTGGTCCTCACGCCGTTCCGGCGGGGCGAGGAACCGGTTCCGCTGCCCGACCGGGTGGTCCGCTCCGTCTCCTCCGTCGACGGGGTGCACGCCCTCGTCGGGGCCCGGGTCGTCATCGAGTGCATGAGCTCGATGAAGCGCCACGGCGTCCGCGAGGAGGAGCTCCCGATGCTCCACTCGGCCATCGAGGACGTGCGCCTGGAGGGCTTCGCCCTGCACCTGCCGCTCGACCGGCCGGACGGCACCGACGCGGTCGAGGAGGTCATCGGCTGGATGGACCGCCTGCGCGCGGCCCGGCTGCCCCTGCACACCCTGTTCGTGAGCCATCTGCGCGCCGAGGAGCAGGCCCGGCTCCAGCAGCAGTTCCCGCAGACCCGCTTCCGCGCCCGGATCGGCACCCGGCTCTGGCTCGGCGACCACGAGGCGACGGAGTACCGGGGTTCGGTCCTGGACGTGACCCGTGTCTCCAAGGGGGACCGCTTCGGCTACCGCCAGCAGAAGGCGGCCTCGGACGGCTGGCTCGTGGTCGTCGCCGGCGGCACCTCGCACGGCGTGGGCCTGGAGGCTCCGAAGGCCATGCACGGCGTGATGCCGCGTGCCAAGGGCGTGGCCCGGGCCGGTCTCGCGACCGTCAACCGGAACCTCTCGCCGTTCGTGTGGGCGGGCAAGCAGCGCTGGTTCGCCGAGCCGCCGCACATGCAGGTGTCGATCCTGTTCGTGCCCGCCGACGCGCAGGAGCCGCGGGTCGGCGACGAGCTCGTGGCGCATCTGCGCCACACCACGACGCAGTTCGACCGTCTCGTGGAGCGCTGAGCCACCGGCCTCCCGCCCCGCGCGGTCACGGGTGAGGGCCCCGGCTCGTCGAAGCCGGGGCCCCCACCCGTTCGTACGTCATCGGCGCGGGCCGCCGCGGTACGTCATCCCCGCGGGCCGCCGCTGCCAGGGGCCCCGGCGCTCCCCGACGTGCCCCACTCCACCCGCGGCCACTCGGGGGCCCGCGGCGGCACCGCCTGCCGCGCCAGGTGCGCGGCCCTGCCCGCCACGAAGACGTCCTCGGCCCCGTCCAGGACACCTCCCGAGGGGTCGTCGGCGCCGTCCTGCCGCACGGGGTCCCGCTCGGGCGTCAGGATGTCCCGTACGACCATGACGCACAGGTACAGCGTCCCGAGCAGATGCAGCACGATCGCGAACTGGTAGCCGTCCACCGGCAGGCCCTGTTTGTTGCCGCTCGCCGTGAAGGCGAGGTACATCCAGACGCCCAGGAAGTACATGACCTCGCAGGCCTGCCAGACCAGGAAGTCACGCCAGCGCGGCCGGGCGAGCACGGCCAGCGGCACGAGCCACAGGACGTACTGCGGCGAGTACACCTTGTTGGTCAGGACGAACGCGGCGACGATCAGGAACGCGAGCTGGACGAAGCGGGGGCGCCGGGGCGCCGTGAACGTCAGCATCGCGAGGGCCGCCACCGCCACCACCATCAGCAGCAGCGCGTACAGATTGGCCCGCTCGGGGCTGATCGCGGCACCGGTGCGCTGGCTGACGAGCAGCCAGACGGAGCCGAAGTCGACGTTCCGGTCCCGGCTGAAGAGGTAGAACTGCTTCCAGCCCTCCGGAGCGAGGATCATCACGGGCAGGTTCACGACCAGCCAGGCCCCGGCCGCGCCGAGCACCGCCGTCCCGTACCGCCGCCATTTCCCGGCCCGCCAGCAGAGCAACAGCAGGGGGATGAGCAGCAGGATCGGGTAGAACTTGGAGGCCGTGGCCAGGCCGAGCAGGATGCCGAAGGCCAGCGGCCGGCCACGTGACCACATCAGGACGGCGGCCGCGGTGAGCGCGACGGCCAGGATGTCCCAGTTGATCGTGGCCGTGAGCGCGATCGAGGGGGCCAGCGCGACGAGCAGCCCGTCCCAGGGCCGGTGGCGGTGCGTCCGGGCCACACAGACGGCGAGAACGGCCGCGCAGGCCATCAGCATGCCGGCGTTGACCATCCAGAACGCCTGCTCCTGCTCCCGCATGGGGCCGCCGCCGGGCGTCAGCCAGGCCGCGACCTCCATGAAGAGGCCGGTGAGGACGGGGTACTCCAGGAACGGCACACCGCCGCTCAGCCGGTCGAAGTACGGCACCAGGCCCGCCGCGAAGCCGCGTCCCTCGTAGAGGTGCGGGATGTCGGAGTAGCAGGCGTGGGTGTACTGGGAGGTGAGGCCCTCGAACCAGGCCCAGTTGTAGCAGGGCAGTTTCTGCACCATGCCGAGCGCGAACATCCCGATCGCCACGAGGGCGATCACCCGCACCGGCGTGAGCGGTCCGGTCCCGGTCAGCGCGCGACGGCCGAACGGGCCGCCGATCAGCTGGCTGCCCGCGGCGGCCACCGGGTCCCGGTGGGTGGGGACGACCACGGGCGAGCGCCCCTGGGACCGGTCCCGTGGGGCGCGCGTCTTCTGGAGGCTCGGCATGGGGGACATCCTGCCGTACGCCCCCGGGAAAGCGGTGAGGGCCGCCGCGGCCGGACCGTACATGGGGTACGGACCGGCGCGGCGGCCCTCATGGCCTGGGCGCTCCTAGGGGAACCAGGTGCCGTCGTCGGGTTTGCCGTTGTCGCCCCCGGGACCGCCGGAACCGCCACCGCCACCGCCCGTCGGCGAGTCGGTCGGACCGGGTTCCGTGGTCGGCGTCGCCGGCGGAGTCGTCGTCGGCTGGCCCGTGGTGCCACCGGGGTCGTCCGGGTTGTTGCAGTCCCGGTCCCAGATGCTGCACGTCTCCGTCTTCGTCGGCTTCGGCGACTTGGAAGGCGTCGTCGGCGGAGTCGTCGTCGGCGGGGCCGTCGTGGTCGGGGGAGTCGTGGTCGGCGTGGCGGACTCGGTGGGCTTCTCCGTGACCGTCGGGGTCGGCGCCGGGCTGGTCGCGCCGCCGCCGAAGACCGACTTGGCGTCCTCCAGCTTCTCCGGCGCGGGGAAGGCCTTGAACTCGTACGACTTGACGGCCTCGGTCATGTAGTCCTGCCAGATCCGCGACGGGAACGACGAACCGTGGATCTTCGGCTGGTCACCCGTGCCGAACATCTCCAGGAACTCGCGCTTCTTCTGCGTCTCGTCGTCGGAGAAGCGGTACATGTCGATGGCGGTCGACAGCTGTGGCGTGTAGCCCACGAACCAGGCCGACTTGTTGCCGTCGGTCGTACCCGTCTTGCCGGCCACCTGGCGGCCGGGGACCTTGGCCTTGCGGCCGGTGCCGTACGGCGACTCCACCACGTCACGCAGCACGTCGGTGACGTTGCTGCTGATGGCGGAGGTGAAGGCCTGCTGCGGCTCGGGCTTGTGCTTGTGGATGGTCTGGCCGCCGCGCTTCACCTCGGTGACGGAGTACGGCTCGTTCTGCACGCCCTGGTTGGCGAAGGTCGCGTACGCCCCGGCCATGCGGATGGCGCTCGGGCTGGAGATGCCGAGGGAGAAGGACGGCACCTCGCCCTTGACGAGCGATTCGGGCCGCAGACCGGCCTTGATCGCGGCGTCCCGGACCTGGTCGATGCCGACGTCCATGCCGAGCTGCACGTACGGCGAGTTGGCCGAGCGGATCATCGCCTCGCGGAGGGTGATGTTGCCGTAGCTCTTGTTGTCATCGTTCGTCTGCAGCCACTCCTCACCCTTCTCGTTGTGCCAGATCTCACCGTTGTACCTGCGGACCTTGAGCTCGTTCCTGCCCGAGTAGCGGCTCTTGTCGGGGTCGACGATGGTGCGCTCGTCGGCGCCCTGAACGGGCCCGAGCTCCGGGTTGCGGACGCCGTCCTTCATGGCGGCGGCGAGGACGAAGGGCTTGAAGGTCGATCCCACCTGGGCGCCGGTGTTGTCGGCGTTGTTGGTGTAGTGCTTGGTGTAGTCGGTGCCACCGTAGAGGGCGACGATCGCGCCCGTCGCGGCGTCGACCGAGGCGCCGCCGAACTGGACGTGGGTGTCGGTCTTCGGACGCTTCTCGGGGTCGATGTACTCGTCGTAGATCTTCTTGATCGACTTCTCGAGCGCCTCGACCTTCGACTTATCGAAGGTGGTACGGATCTCGTAGCCGCCGCGCTCCAGCTCCTGCTCGGTGATGCCGAACTTGTTGCGGACGTTTGCCTTGGCCGTGCTGACGAGGTAGCCGATCTGGCCGCTCATGTTGGCGGCCGGCTTGAGCTTCTCGACGTCGGGGAAGGTCGGGTACTTCGCGCGCTCCTCCGGCTTGAGCTTGCCGTCCTTGACCATCTCGTCGAGGATCCAGTTCCACCGCTTGGTGGCGCGGGCCCTGTTCTTCTCGGCCGTGGCCTCCGGGTCGATCTCCGGGTAGCCGGCCGGGTCGTAGTACGTCGCGCCCTTGAGGACGGCGGCGAGCAGCGCGGACTGGCTGACGTTGAGATCCTGGGCGTCCACGTTGAAGTACGCACGGGCGGCGGCCTGGATGCCGTAGGCACCGCGCCCGTAGTACGCGGTGTTCAGGTACCCGGCCATGATCTGCTCTTTGCCCAGCTGGTCGTCGACCTTCATGGAGATGAAGAGTTCCTTCACCTTCCGGGTGACCGTCTGGGACTGGTCGTCGAGCCGGTTGTTCTTCACGTACTGCTGGGTGATGGTCGAGCCGCCCTGGGTCTCACCGCCCTTGGCCATGTTCCACACGGCGCGGCCGATGCCCATGGGGTCGATGCCGGAGTCCTTCCAGAACGTCTTGTTCTCGGCCGAGACCACGGCGTCCTGCATGTGCTTCGGGATCTTCTCGAACCCGACGATCTGCCGGTTCTGACCGCTGCCCGTGGCGACCATGCGCTCGCCGTTGGCCCAGTAGAAGATGTTGTTCTGCGAGGTCGCGGTCTCCGCCTCGTCGGGGATGCCGACCTTGGAGTACGCGAGGGCCGCCGCGCCCATCAGGCTCGCCATGAAGAACAGGAACGTGCCCGTCACGAACTTCCAGGACGGCACCCAGCGACGCCAGCCGTACTTGTCGTGACGCGGGTAGTCGATCAGCCGCTTCTTGCCCGGCGGACGGCCGCCGCGGCCCCGCCCCGGCCCTCCGTTGTGGCCGCCGCCACCGCCGCCACCACGCCGTCCGCCACCGGCACCTCCGGCTCCACCGTGGCCGTGCTCGGCCGCGCGGCGGCGACCGCCGCGCTGGGCGGCGCGCCGGGCCTCGGCGCGGCCACCGTAGGGGCGCTCCTCCCCGTACGAGGAGGGCGGCCCGTACGAGGCCGAAGGGGCCTCCATACCGGTGTCATGGGCCGGGGCCGGCCGGCGGCCCATCGGCTGCTGTGCGGCGCGCCGTGCCGCCGCGCGACCGCCCGTCGGCGGCTGCTGCGGCGGCATTTTGCGACGATGCTCGCTCATCGAACGACTACTCCTCGGGCAGGCGCGTAGGCCTGGAAGCGGCAGTTGAGTTCCGGTCCCCCCGAAATGCGTACGGTCTGGACCCCATCGGAGGTCCCTCCGTACCGCAGCCGGTCACCCGCTGCACTGACGCCCCAGCGCGTCGCTTGGTTCCCGGTGGTCTGCATGCGGGACAGACTACGCACGGCCAAAAACCCCCTAGGGCCGAACTTCACCCCAAATCAGGCAAGTCGCCTGCTGTGAATTGATGATGTGACGCCGGTCACGGGACCCCCACTTGTCGCCGGTCAGCGGTCGTTCTATCGTCGAGATGTATCGAGTCGATACATCAGTACGACATAAGCGTCCCGGGGTGGAGGAGGAGGCGAGCGGATGAGCAGGCGATCGGGCATCCTCGAGTTCGCCGTTCTCGGCCTCCTGCGCGAGGCCCCGATGCACGGGTACGAGCTGCGCAAGCGGCTCAACACGTCGCTCGGCATCTTCCGCGCCTTCAGCTACGGGACGCTGTACCCCTGCCTCAAGACGCTGGTCTCAAACGGCTGGTTGATCGAGGAGCCGGGCAGCGCCCCCGAGGAGGCGCTCGCCGCCTCGCTGGCGGGGCGCCGCGCGAAGATCGTCTACCGGCTGACACCGGAGGGGAAGGAGCACTTCGAGGAGCTCCTCTCCCACACCGGGCCCGATGCCTGGGAGGACGAACACTTCGCCGCCCGCTTCGCCTTCTTCGGTCAGACCGAGCGCGAGGTGCGGATGCGGGTACTGGAGGGCCGCCGCAGCCGGCTGGAGGAGCGCCTGGAGAAGATGCGCGCCTCACTGGCCAGGACGCGGGAGCGGCTCGACGACTACACGCTTGAGCTGCAGCGCCACGGTATGGAGTCCGTGGAGCGCGAGGTGCGCTGGCTGAACGAGCTCATCGAGAGCGAGCGGGCAGGGCGGGATCAGCGATCCGGCACCGTTGCCCCCGCTCGGCACGACAACGATTCCGAAGAAGCGGGCGGCCTGCCCCGGCACGGGGGCAGTACCCGGCCGGATCCGTCCGATGACACCACCAAGTGAATCCCCGCCCTCAGCGGGGATTCCACGAATACACAGGGAGCAACCGGAAATGGGTTCGGTTCGCGTAGCCATCGTCGGCGTGGGCAACTGTGCCGCGTCGCTGGTCCAGGGCGTCGAGTACTACAAGGACGCCGACCCGGCGGCCAAGGTCCCCGGCCTGATGCACGTGCAGTTCGGCGACTACCACGTGCGTGACGTCGAGTTCGTCGCCGCGTTCGACGCGGACGCGAAGAAGGTGGGCCTTGACCTCGCCGACGCCATCGGCGCCAGCGAGAACAACACCATCAAGATCTGCGACGTGCCCGCCACCGGCGTCACCGTCCAGCGCGGCCACACCCTCGACGGTCTGGGCAAGTACTACCGCGAGACCATCGAGGAGTCCGCCGAGGCCCCGGTCGACATCGTCCAGGTCCTCAAGGACAAGCAGGTCGACGTCCTCGTCTGCTACCTGCCGGTCGGCTCCGAGGACGCGGCGAAGTTCTACGCCCAGTGCGCCATCGACGCCAAGGTCGCCTTCGTCAACGCCCTCCCGGTCTTCATCGCCGGCACCAAGGAGTGGGCGGACAAGTTCACCGAGGCCGGTGTCCCGATCGTCGGTGACGACATCAAGTCCCAGGTCGGCGCCACCATCACGCACCGCGTCATGGCGAAGCTGTTCGAGGACCGCGGCGTCATCCTGGACCGCACGATGCAGCTGAACGTCGGCGGCAACATGGACTTCAAGAACATGCTCGAGCGCGAGCGCCTGGAGTCCAAGAAGATCTCCAAGACGCAGGCCGTCACCTCGCAGATCCCCGACCGGGAGCTCGGCGAGAAGAACGTCCACATCGGCCCCTCCGACTACGTGGCCTGGCTGGACGACCGCAAGTGGGCGTACGTCCGTCTCGAGGGCCGCGCCTTCGGTGACGTTCCGCTGAACCTGGAGTACAAGCTCGAGGTGTGGGACTCCCCGAACTCGGCGGGCGTCATCATCGACGCCGTGCGTGCCGCGAAGATCGCCAAGGACCGCGGCATCGGCGGCCCGATCCTCTCCGCGTCGAGCTACTTCATGAAGTCCCCGCCGGTCCAGTACTTCGACGACGAGGCCCGCGAGAACGTCGAGAAGTTCATCAAGGGTGAGGTCGAGCGCTAGGAACCAGCCGGTTCCGCCGTCTCCGCACGAGGGTCCCCGAGGCACTGCCCGGGGGCCCTCGTCGTATGTGAGTCTTGCTGCCATGTCCGTCGTACGTGATCTGCGCGTACTGCTGCGCCTGCGCGACTTCCGCCGCCTGCTGACCGTCCGGCTCCTGTCCCAGTCCGCCGACGGCGTCTACCAGGTGGCGCTGGCCACGTACGTCGTCTTCTCCCCCGAGAAGCAGACCTCGCCCGGTGCCATCGCCTCGGCCATGGCGGTCCTGCTGCTGCCGTACTCCGTCGTCGGTCCCTTCGCCGGAGTCCTCCTCGACCGCTGGCAGCGACGGCAGGTCCTCCTGTACGGGAACCTGCTGCGCGCCCTCCTCGCCTGCGGGACCGCCGTCCTGATCCTCGCCGCCGTCCCCGACTGGCTGTTCTACGTCTCGGCTCTCTCGGTCACGGCTGTCAACCGGTTCGTTCTCGCGGGCCTCTCCGCCGCCCTCCCACGAGTCGTCGACGAGGAGCGGCTGGTCGTGGCCAACTCGCTCTCCCCCACCGCCGGCACCCTGGCCGCCACTCTCGGCGGCGGTCTGGCTCTGGGCATCCGGCTGCTCGCCGGCGGGTCCGACGCCGCGGTGGTGGCCTTCGGGGCCCTCCTCTACCTCTGCTCCGCGTTCGCGTCCCTGCGCATGCCCCACGAACTTCTCGGTCCGGATCCGGGTCTCGCGCCGCCCCGGCTCTCCTCGGCCCTCGCCTCCACCACGCGCGGCCTCGCCGCCGGGCTGCGCCACCTCGCCGAGCGACGGCCCGCCGCGCGGGCGCTGCTCACCATCGGGCTGATGCGCTTCTGCTACGGCGCCCTCCTCGTGACCGTCCTCATGCTCTGCCGGTACGCGTGGAGCTCCACCGAGGAGGAAGGGCTGGGGCTCCTCGGGCTCGCGGTCGCCCTCTCCGCAGCCGGCTTCTTCGCGGCCGCCGTCCTCTCCCCGGGGGCGGTGGGGCGGCTCGGCCCCTTCGGCTGGATGGCCGCGTGCGCGGGGACGGCCGCCGTTCTGGTCCCGTTCCTCGGCCTGACCTTCGCTCCCGCTCCGTTCCTGGTCGCGGCCTTCGCTCTCGGCCTCGTCACACAGGGCGCGAAGATCGCGACGGACACGGTGGTGCAGACGGCCGTGGACGACTCCTACCGGGGACGGGTCTTCGCCCTCTACGACGTGTTGTTCAACATGGCCTTCGTCGGCGCGGCGGGGGTGTCGGCGCTGATGCTTCCCACCGACGGACGTTCCACGCTGCTGGTCGGTCTCGTGGCCGTGCTCTACGCGGTGATCGCTCTCACCTTGGTCCGGAAACGCACGGAGGGGTGAGGGTCCGGAGACGCACGGAGGGGTGACGTTTCACGTGAAACGTCACCCCTCTCCGGTCAGCGCCACCGGGCGGCCCCAGTGATCAGGTCGCATGTTTCACGTGAAACAGACCGTTTCACGTGAAACGCCGGTGCTCCCCGCCACCCCACTCAGTCGCGGGCGGCCCACCACTCCTTGAGCGCCGTCACGGCCGCGTCGTGGTCCATCGGGCCGTTCTCCAGCCGCAGCTCCAGGAGGAACTTGTAGGCCTGGCCCACGGCAGGGCCCGGCCGGATGCCGAGGATCTCCTGGATCTGGTTGCCGTCGAGGTCGGGCCGGATCGCTTCCAGCTCCTCCTGTTCCTGGAGCTGCGCGATGCGCTCCTCCAGGCCGTCGTAGGCGCGGGAGAGGGCGCTCGCCTTGCGCTTGTTGCGCGTGGTGCAGTCCGAGCGGGTGAGCTTGTGGAGCCGGGTGAGCAGGGGGCCGGCGTCCCGCACGTACCGGCGCACGGCCGAGTCGGTCCACTCGCCGGTCCCGTACCCGTGGAAGCGCAGGTGCAGCTCCACGAGACGCGAGACGTCCTTGATCATCTCGTTGGAGTACTTGAGTGCGGTCATGCGCTTCTTGGTCATCTTGGCGCCGACCACCTCGTGGTGGTGGAAGGAGACCCGGCCGTCCTTCTCGAAACGGCGGGTGCGCGGCTTGCCGATGTCGTGGAGCAGGGCGGCGAGGCGCAGCACCAGGTCCGGGCCGTCCTCCTCCAGGTCGATCGCCTGGTCGAGCACCGTCAGGGAGTGCTCGTACACGTCCTTGTGCCGGTGGTGCTCGTCGCTCTCCAGGCGCAGTGCCGGCAGTTCCGGCAGGACGTGGTCGGCGAGGCCGGTCTCCACGAGGAGCCCGAGGCCCTTGCGGGGGTGGGCGGAGAGCAGCAGCTTGTTGAGTTCGTCGCGGACCCGCTCGGCGGAGACGATCTCGATCCGGCCGGACATCTCCTTCATCGCCGTGACGACCTCGGGAGCGACCTCGAAGTCCAGCTGAGCGGCGAAGCGCGCCGCCCGCATCATGCGCAGCGGGTCGTCGGAGAAGGACTCCTCGGGGGTGCCGGGGGTGCGGAGCACCCGGGCCGCGAGGTCCTCGAGACCACCGTACGGGTCGATGAACTCCTTCTCGGGGAGGGCGACCGCCATGGCGTTGACGGTGAAGTCACGCCGGACCAGGTCCTCGTCGATGGAGTCGCCGTACGAGACCTCCGGCTTGCGCGAGGTCCGGTCGTAGGCCTCGGAGCGGTAGGTGGTGACCTCCACCTGGTAGCCCGCCTTCTGGCAGCCGACCGTTCCGAAGGCGATGCCGACCTCCCACACGGCGTCCGCCCACGGACGGACGATCTTCAGCACGTCCTCGGGGCGGGCGTCGGTGGTGAAGTCCAGGTCGTTGCCGAGCCGGCCGAGCAGTGCGTCCCGTACCGAGCCGCCGACCAGCGCGAGGCTGAACCCGGCCTCCTGGAAGCGGCGGGCGAGATCGTCGGCGACAGGGGACACGCGCAGCAGTTCGCTGACCGCGCGGCGTTGCACCTGGCTCAGTGCAGTCGGGGTGTCTTCGTTGGCGTTCGGCACAACAGAAAAGGGTACGTGCCCCGGGTCCGGGCGACGCCCCGGTTTTCTCCCGCCGACCCGCGCGCTCCCGCTCATCGGCTGGAGCAGTCCCCGGCACTTGCCCCCGGCGTGCCTCGT
The DNA here is from genome assembly GCF_042900905.1 of Streptomyces sp. NPDC012827. Taxonomy (NCBI): domain Bacteria; kingdom Bacillati; phylum Actinomycetota; class Actinomycetes; order Kitasatosporales; family Streptomycetaceae; genus Streptomyces; species Streptomyces sp. NPDC012827. Next base: position 215,416 of record NZ_JBIBBY010000002.1, read on the forward strand.
TACCATGCCTGGACACAGCAACCGGGAACCACCGACACCACTGGCACCAGAGACAACGACGAGGACGGGCGAACGCGTGGCCGAGGCGGCAGACATCCAGGGAACCGGTCCCTCACCTGCCCGTCGATGGCTGCGGCGCACCCTCACGGTGGCCGTCGGGGCTCCGCTCCTCGCCGGGCTGCTCCAGTCCCCGACCGCCCCCGTGGCGGCGGCCGCCGAGGGGACCGCCGGCTCCCGGACCGTCGATGTGTCCCTCGACACGCTCTCACCCACTGCCCCGGTCGAAGGGGACACCGTCACGGTCTCCGGGACGGTGACCAACCTGGGGAAGAAGACGATCACCGGCGCGAGCGTGGACCTGCGGGTGGGCCCCCGGATGACCAGCCGGAGCCAGATCGCGCAGATCTCGGGCAGGACCGGCTTCCGGGCCGGCAGCGACCCCGCCGCCCTCGGCGCCCCCAAGCTCAAGATCCCGGAGCTCAAAGCGGGACTCAGCGCCGAGTTCACCCTCTCGGTACCGGTCACCAAGCTCGGCCTCGACGCGGCGGGCGTGTACCAGCTGGGGGTCTCCCTCACGGGACAGCTCGCCGGCCAGGGCTACGACCGGGTGCTCGGCATCGAGCGGACCTTCCTGCCGTACCAGCCGGAGGCGACGGAGAAGAAGACCCAGCTCACCTATCTCTGGCCGTTGATCTCCTCCTCCCACGTGTCGGCCGAGACCGGTACGGACGCGCAGCAGACCCCGATCTTCGAGGACGACGATCTGGCCGCGGAGCTGCGCCCGGGGGGACGTCTCGACGAGATGGTCTCGCTGGGCAGGGATCTCCCCGTCACCTGGGTGATCGACCCCGACCTGCTGGCCTCCGTCGACGCCATGGCGAACGGTTACCGGGTCAAGGAGGGCGCCACCCACGTGCCCGGCGGCCACCAGGCCCTCGCCGAGCGGTGGCTGAACGAGCTGGAGAAGGCCGTTCAGGGCGACAAGGTCGTCGCGCTGCCGTTCGCCGACCCGGATCTCGCCTCCCTCGCCCACCGCGGCAAGGACGTCCCCGGATCGCTCGGACACCTCCAGTCGGCCACCTCCCTCGCGGGTACGACGGTGGAGACGATCCTCCACGTCCAGCCGTCGACCGATTTCTCCTGGCCCGCCGACGGCGCCGTCGACCCCTCGATCGTGGCCGTGGCGACCTCCGCGGGCGCCGACAAGGTGATCGCCCGCAGCGACAGCGTCCGCGACGACCTCTCCTACACCCCCACCGCGGCGCGTCCGCTCGGCGGCGGCACCACCGCCGTAGTGAGTGACGCGCTCCTGTCGACCGCCTTCGAGGGCGATCTCATCCGGTCGGAGAGCTCCACCCGCGCGGTGCAGGAGTTCCTCGCCCAGTCGCTGGCGATCACCCTGGAGCAGCCCGAGCAGCAGCGCAGTGTCGTCGTCGCCCCGCAGCGGACACCGACCGTCTCGCAGGCTCAGGCCATGGCCACCGCCCTGCGGGGCCTCTCCGCGAAGCGGTGGACCCAGCCCCTGGACCTGATCGCCGCCGCCGCGGTCAAGCCGGACCCGGAGGCGTCCACGACGGTGCCGGCCACCTCCCGTTATCCGAAGCGGCTGCGGGACCAGGAGCTGCCCGTGCAGGCGTTCCGCGACATGAAGACCACCCGGGACGAGCTGGACGACTTCAAGGTCGTCCTGACCGCACCGGAGCGGGTCGTCACCCCCTTCGGCAACGCGATCAACCGCGAGATGTCCATGTCCTGGCGGGGCCGGGCGAGTACGGCCGCCCTCTACCGGGACACCGTCCTGGACCACCTCCAGGACCTCACCGAGGGCGTCCAGCTCGTCGACAAGTCCGACCTCACCCTGTCCGGGCGCAGCGCCACGATCCCCGTGACGGTCCAGAACCAGCTGCTGCAGGGCGTCGACCACCTGGTGCTGCGTCTCACCCCGGGCAACAAGAACCGCCTCAAGCTGAACGGCGGCGACGGCGCCGCCGAGCTGCCGATCCGGATCAACGCCGGGCACAGCCAGTCGGTGAAGTTCACGGCGGCGGCCAATGCCAACGGCCAGGTGCCGATGACCGCCCAGTTGTACACCGAGGACGGCACGCCGTACGGCCGGCCCATGACCTTCATGGTGAAGGTCTCCGAGATCACTCCCACGGTGATGCTCGTCCTCGCCGGTGGAGTCCTGCTCCTCGTCCTCGCCGGGGTGCGGATGTACTCCCAGCGCAAGCGGATGGCGGCCCTGAACGCCGAGGCCGGGAACGAATCCGCGGACGACACCGCCCAGGACGCCGCCGACGGGTCCGGAGAGGCCGCCGCCGAGGCGCAGCCGAGTGACCCGACACCGGACACCGGGTCCGAAAGCGGCGACCCCGCGGGCCCGGGTGAGAAAGTGGACCGTTGAGCGATGTCGTGGCCGGTCGGCCGGGGACGATGAGGTGGGGTAACCATGAACGCGCCGTACGACGGTGACCGCGGCCAGGGTGCGGGCGGCACCACGCCGTCCGGTGGGACGCCCATGACGCCCCCCGGTTCCGGCCCCGCCCCGGTGCCGCCGCCGCACCAGAGCCCCCCGCCCGGGCAGCCGTACGGGGAGAATCCGTACGGCGATCACCCGTACGGCGGCACGCCCTACGCCCAGGACCCGTACGTCCAGGACGCCTACACCCATGATCCGTACCGGGCCCAGGACCTCTCGGCGCAGGACCCGGTCGGCGAAGCGCTGTACGACCGCGCGGCGCACCCCCCGCCACCACCGGGCACCTACGAGGAGCCGCAGCCGCTGTACCAGCAGCCGGCCGCTCCGCAGCACGCCCCCGACCCCCGGGTGTGGGCGCAGACCCCGGCCCCGGAGCCCGACGGCCCTTCCCGCCACCTTCCGTACGGAGACGACGCGCGGACCGTGCAGTTCACCGGCGTCGACGACCTGGTGACCCGGGCCGGCGAGGAGCAGCCGGAGCCGGACGCCTTCGCGCATCTCTACCGCGACCAGCAGACGCCGGGGCAGGTGCCGCCGCCCGCACCGGAACCGGAGCCCCTGCCCGCGCCCGCCCCGAAGAAGGCCGGCCGCGCCTCGGGCCTGCTGAAGTCGAGCGCCGTGATGGCGGCCGGCACCCTGGTCTCCCGGCTCACCGGCTTCGTCCGCAGCCTCGTCATCACGGGCGCGCTCGGTGCCGCCCTGCTCGGTGACACCTTCACCGTGGCCTACACGCTTCCGACGATGATCTACATCCTCACCGTCGGCGGCGGACTCAACTCGGTCTTCGTACCGCAGCTGGTCCGCTCGATGAAGAACGACGAGGACGGCGGCGAGGCCTACGCCAACCGTCTCCTCACGCTGGTGATGGTGGCCCTCGGCCTGATCGTGGCCGCCGCCGTCTTCGCCGCCCCCCTGTTGATCCGGCTGATGTCGAACACCATCGCCGACGACGCCGCGGCCAACAGCGTCGCCGTCACCTTCGCCCGCTACTGCCTGCCCACCATCTTCTTCATGGGCGTGCACGTGGTGATGGGTCAGATCCTGAACGCGCGGGGCAAGTTCGGCGCGATGATGTGGACCCCGGTCCTCAACAACATCGTCATGATCGTCACCTTCGGCCTGTTCATCTGGGTCTACGGCACCTCCGCCGAATCCCACATGGGCGTGCAGACGATCCCGGACGAGGGCATCCGCCTCCTCGGCGTCGGCACCCTGCTCGGACTCGTCGTCCAGGCCCTGGCGATGATCCCGTACCTGCGCGAGGCCGGTTTCCGCTTCCGCCCCCGTTTCGACTGGAAGGGCCACGGCCTCGGCAAGACGGTCAAGCTGGCCAAGTGGACCGTGCTGTTCGTCCTCGCCAACCAGGCGGGCGTCCTGGTCGTCACCCAGCTCGCCACCGCGGCCGGTGAAGAGTCGGGGAAGAACGGCGCCGGCTTCCTCGCGTACTCCAACGCCCAGCTGATCTGGGGCATGCCGCAGGCCATCATCACGGTCTCCGTCATGGCCGCGCTGCTCCCGCGCATCTCCCGTGCCGCCCACGACGACGACCCGGGCGCCGTCCGGGACGACATCTCCCAGGGCCTGCGCAACTCGGCCGTCGCGATCGTCCCGGTCTCCTTCGCCTTCCTCGCGCTCGGCGTCCCGATGTGCACCCTGCTCTACGCCTCCAGCGGCGTCGAGGCGGCCCGGGGCATGGGCTTCATCCTGATGGCCTTCGGCCTCGGCCTGATCCCGTACTCCGTGCAGTACGTCGTCCTCCGCGGCTTCTACGCGTACGAGGACACGCGGACGCCCTTCTACAACACCGTCATCGTCGCCGCCGTCAACGCGGCGGTCTCCGCGCTCTGCTACGTGCTCCTGCCGGCGCAGTGGGCGGTGGTAGGCATGGCCGGCGCCTACGGTCTCGCCTACGCCGTGGGCGTCGGCATCGCCTGGCGCCGCCTGCGCAACCGGCTGGGCGGGGACCTGGACGGCGCCCACGTCCTGCGGACCTACGCGCGGCTCTGCATGGCCTCCCTGCCCGCCGCGATCGTCGGCGGCGCCGTCGGCTTCGGGCTTCTGAAGCTCCTCGGCGACGGTGCCCTGGGCTCCCTCGTAGCCCTGCTGGCCGGTGGGGCGGTACTCCTCGGCGTCTTCTTCGTCGCGGCGAAGCGCATGCGCATCGCCGAGTTGAACACCCTGGTGGGCATGGTGCGCGGGCGTCTGGGACGCTGAGGTCGCGCCTGCCGCACAACCGTCGGCGGGGGCCGCGTGTCGTGCACAGCGTCCAACTGTGGGCACAATTGGCTTGGCTGGTGGATGTGGCGCAACGGATGGGGAGGCAGGAACGACGGTGGCGGAACGTAGCACGGCTGCCGTCGACGTGGCCGACAACAGCGGTGACGATCCGCTGACCGCCAAGGCGGACTCGGCCGCGACCGACGGGGTGGCGGAAGCGCAGAAGACGGCGGGCAGGAAAGCCGGAACCACGGAGAAGAAGAAGGCCGAACGACAGAGTGGCGAGCAGCCCTCGCTCACCACTCCCGAACTCCACAGCGGCCACAAGCTGGCCCGCCGCTACCGCCTGGAGGAGTGCGTCACCCGTCTGGACGGCTTCAGCAGCTGGCGTGCCGTCGACGAGAAGCTCCGGCGTGCCGTCGGGGTGCACCTCCTGCCCGCCGACCACCCGCGCGCCCGTTCCGTCCTGGCCGCCGCCCGTTCCTCCGCGCTCCTCGGTGACCCCCGGTTCGTCCAAGTCCTCGACGCCGTCGAGGAGAACGACCTCGTGTACGTGGTGCACGAGTGGCTGCCCGACGCGACGGAGCTGACCGCGCTCCTCGCGGCCGGACCGCTGGAGCCGCACGAGGCCTACCAGCTCGTCAGCCAGGTCTCCCAGGCCATGGCCGCCGCCCACCGCGAAGGCCTCGCCCACCTCCGCCTCACCCCCGGTGCCGTCCTGCGCAGCTCCACCGGCCAGTACCGCATCCGCGGCCTCGCCGTGAACGCCGCCCTGCGCGGCATCACCGCCGAACGCCCCCAGCGCACCGACACCGAGGCCATCGGCGCCCTGCTCTACGCGGCGCTCACCCAGCGCTGGCCGTACGACAACGACGCCCACGGCCTCTCCGGCCTGCCCAAGGGCGTCGGTCTGCTCGCCCCCGACCAGGTCCGGGCCGGCGTCCACCGCGGACTCTCCGAGATCGCCATGCGCGCCCTCGCCAACGACGGCGCCACCGCCTCCCGCCAGGACCCGCCCTGCACCACTCCGGACGAACTCGCCAAGGCCGTGGCGGCGATGCCGCGCGTCAAGGCGCCCGAGCCGGAGTTCCCCACGCCGCCGGAGTACCAGCGGACCACCTACCAGCAGGGCACCTACGGCCGGCCCCAGCCGCACCCCGCCGTCACCCAGCCCGTCGTGGCCCCGCCGCCCCCGCTGCAGAGCCGTACCGGGACCGCGCTGAAGTGGGCCGTCTCGGCTCTCCTCATCGCCGCCCTCGGTCTCGGCAGCTGGCAGATCGCGGACCGGCTCCTGGAGCCGGAGACCGCGACGAAGACGCCCGTACCGGGCCCGACGAGCGACGAGAAGCCGAAGCCGCTCACGCCGCTCACCATCGAGTCGTCCCGCGACTTCGACCCCCTGGGCAACGGCGTGGAGAACGGTGACATCAAGGCGAAGGCCTACGACGGCGACCCCAGCACCTTCTGGCACACCGTGAACTACGCCAGCCCCGACTTCGGGAAGCTGAAGAAGGGTGTGGGCCTCGTCCTCGATCTCGGCAAGGAGCAGGAGGTCGGCCAGGTCGATCTGTCGTTCCGGGGCGACACCTCGGTGGAACTGCGCACCGCGCCCGCCGGCACGGTGAGCGAGCCGTCCATGCCCGGCGCGTACACCACCCAGGCGTCCGGGTCCGGCAGCAGCGTGACGCTGAAGCCTGCCAAGCCCGTCACGACCCGCTACGTCCTCGTCTGGCTCACCGAACTGCCCGCCGGCTCCAGCGGGTACCGAGGCAAGCTGAGCGAGATCAAGGTCCTGGGCTGACCACCGCTGAGGGAGGGGCTCACCGTTGGACGATCCGAAGGACGACGCCACGGGCGACCGGGAGCTCCTGGCGCGCCATGTCGCCGGAGACCCGGACGCCTTCGGTGAGCTCGTACGGCGTCACAGGGACCGCCTCTGGGCGGTCGCCCTGCGGACACTCGGCGACCGCGAGGAGGCCGCGGACGCCGTCCAGGACGCTCTGATCTCCGCGTTCCGGGCCGCCCACACCTTCCGCGGCCAGTCGGCCGTCACCACCTGGCTGCACCGCATCACGGTCAACGCCTGCCTGGACCGCCTCCGCAAGAGCGCATCTCGCAGAACCGCCTCCGTCGACGACACCGCCCGGTTCGAGCAGCTCCTCGAACCGCACGAATCCGCCGAAGCCCCGGCCGAGCGCCAGGACCTCCACCGGGAGCTCCTGGCCGCGCTGGCCACCCTGCCAGCGGAACAGCGCGCTGCACTCGTCCTCGTCGACATGCAGGGATACCCGGTCGCGGAAGCGGCACGTATCCTCGGCGTCCCCACCGGAACCGTCAAAAGCCGCTGCGCACGCGGCCGGGCGCGGCTGCTGCCGTTGCTCACGCATCTCCGCACCGGGACGGTGGGTAACGACGCTCCCGAGGGGGGAAGGAACCGGACGCCGGGGACATCCGTCCCACCGGTGCCGGGGCCGAAGGACAACGGACCGACTGATCCAGCTGCTGTGAAGGGCGGAGGTGGGCGCGCGTGACTTCCACGACCGACGCGGCACAGCATCCGGACGTCTCCGAGATCTCCGACCTGGCCGAGGGCCTCCTCTCACCGACCCGCTCCGCGGCCGTCCGTCGGCACCTGGACGGCTGTCCGCTCTGCGCCGACGTGCGCACGTCCCTGGAAGAGATCAGGGGACTCCTCGGCACCCTACCCGGACCACCCCGCATGCCCGCCGAGATCGCCGGCCGGATCGACGCGGCCCTCGCCGCCGAGGCCCTGCTGCACGCCACCGCTCCCGAGGGCGAGCCCGCTGTTTCACGTGAAACAGCGCGCGTCACGGAAGCGCCCCGACAGGCGTCCGCCCCCTCCACCGCGCCGGGCCGTCCCTCCGGGCGGCCCCGCGCAGCCACCGGTCCGGGCCGCCCGACTCCCTCCCGCCGCCGCAGGATCGGTCTGGTCGCCACCCTCGGCGCCGCCTTCGGAGCCGTGATCCTCGGCACCGGCATCTTCCTGGCCCAAGGCGGAGGCGTGCCCACCGCCGGGCAGGCCGAGGAGAGCCGGAGGGCCGACGCAGCGGCCAGCGCCGGCCTCACCCCCTTCTCCGGGACACCCGTCGAGGAACGCGTCCGCTCCCTGCTGACCGAGGGCGAGACCGCCCGCTCCCCCCAGGGCATCGGCCCCGAGACCCTGTCCGAGGGGACCACCCCCGCTCCCCGGCGCGCCCTCCCCGTCCCTGCCTGCGTCCTCGCGGGAACAGGCCGCACGGACGGCGTCCTCGCCCAGGAGAAGGGCGAGTACGCCGGGTCCCCCGCCTATCTCCTCGTGCTCACGGACCATGCCGACAGCGGACGGGTCCAGGCATACGTCCTCGACGCCTCCTGCGCCGACCGCTCCCCGGGAGCGACGGGCGACCCGGCCAAGGTGTTGTTCACACGGTTCCTGCCCCGCTCCTGACAGCCGTCGCGGTGCCGCGCGGCCCGTTCGGGAATGCGCGCCCCGTAGGATCCGTTGGGTGGGGTGAGAGTGACCGAGACACCGCCCCGTAGGCAGTAGGCAGTCTGCAGAGACGAGGAAGAAACCCGTGAGCGACGTCCGTAACGTGATCATCATCGGCTCGGGGCCCGCGGGATACACCGCTGCGCTCTACACCGCCCGAGCGTCGCTGAACCCGCTGGTCTTCGAAGGTGCCGTCACCGCCGGTGGCGCGCTGATGAACACCACCGAGGTCGAGAACTTCCCCGGCTTCCGTGACGGCATCATGGGCCCGGACCTGATGGACAACATGCGGGCCCAGGCGGAGCGCTTCGGCGCCGAGCTGGTGCCCGACGACGTCGTGGCCGTGGACCTGACCGGTGAGATCAAGACCGTCACCGACACCGCCGGCACCGTGCACCGGGCCAAGGCCGTCATCGTGACGACCGGCTCGCAGCACCGCAAGCTCGGACTGCCCAACGAGGACACTCTCTCCGGCCGTGGCGTCTCCTGGTGCGCCACCTGCGACGGCTTCTTCTTCAAGGACCAGGACATCGCCGTCGTCGGCGGCGGCGACACCGCGATGGAGGAGGCGACCTTCCTCTCGCGCTTCGCCAGGTCCGTGACGATCGTCCACCGCCGCGACTCCCTGCGCGCCTCCAAGGCGATGCAGGAGCGTGCCTTCGCCGACCCGAAGATCTCGTTCGCCTGGGACAGCGAGGTGGCCGAGATCCACGGCGACCAGAAGCTCACCGGCCTGACCCTGCGCGACACGAAGACGGGCGAGACCCGAGAGCTGCCCGTCACGGGCCTCTTCATCGCCGTGGGCCACGACCCGCGCACCGAACTCTTCAAGGGCCAGCTGGACCTCGACGACGAGGGCTACCTCAAGGTGGCCGCTCCGTCGACCCGCACCAACCTGACGGGCGTCTTCGGTGCCGGCGACGTCGTCGACCACACCTACCGGCAGGCGATCACCGCTGCCGGCACCGGCTGCTCGGCCGCTCTCGACGCCGAGCGCTACCTCGCCGCCCTCGCCGACAGCGAGAAGCTGGCCGAGACGCCCGCAGTCTGATCGACCCGCTCCTTCCCCACCCCACACCCCAAGAAGTTAAGGAGGCCGCCGTGGCCGGCGAGCTTAAGAACGTGACCGACGCTTCCTTCGAGGAGGTTGTCCTCAAGAGCGAGAAGCCTGTCCTGGTGGACTTCTGGGCCGAGTGGTGCGGCCCGTGCCGTCAGATCGCTCCCTCGCTCGAGGCCATCGCCAAGGAGCAGGACGAGATCGAGATCGTGAAGCTCAACATCGACCAGAACCCGGCCACCGCCGCCAAGTACGGCGTCATGTCCATCCCGACGCTGAACGTCTACCAGAACGGCGAGGTCGTGAAGACCATCGTCGGCGCCAAGCCGAAGGCCGCGATCCTGCGCGACTTGGCGGACTTCGTCGAGCCGACCAAGGGCTGACCCACGGGGCGGTGTTTCACGTGAAACACCCACCAGCCGACGAGAGCGGCCCACCCCCTCGCAGGGGGTGGGCCGCTCTCGTGATTCCGTGGCTAGAGGGGCCTCAGCGCGGGCTCCTTCTGCACCGCGCCGAGCAGTCGGTCCAGTGCCATCTCGACGTCCTCCTTCCAGGAGAGCGTCGTGCGGAGCTCCAGCCTCAGCCGGGGAAAGGCATGGTGCGGCCGGACCGTTTTGAAGCCGACCGCGAGAAGGTGCTCGGCGGGCAGGACACAGGCCGGTTCCTTCCAGCGGGCATCCCCGAAGGCCTCGATCGCCTTGAAGCCCCGCCGCATCACATCCTTGGCGACGGTCTGCACCATCACGCGGCCCAGCCCCTGCCCCTGGTACTCCGGCATGATCCACGCCGTCATCAGCTGGACTGCGTCGGCCGCCACGGGGCTCGTCGGAAAGGCCATGGAGCGCGGCACATAGGCCGGGGGCGCGTAGAGCACGTACCCGACCGGTACGTCGTCCACGTAGACCACGCGCCCGCAGGATCCCCATTCGAGGAGCACGGCGGAGATCCACGCTTCCTTCTCCACGTCCGGACGGCCGGTCTTCACCGCCGCCTCCCCGCTGACGGGGTCCAGCTCCCAGAAGACACAGGAGCGACACCGCTTCGGGAGATCCGGAAGATTGTCCAGCGTGAGCGGTACGAGCCGACGCCCCACGGCTGCCCCTCGCTTCCCTGGCCATCGAGCACGATGCGGCTCCACGGATACGTCCTCACAGAATCGTATCGATCGGGCGATCAGGGCGATACCGCGCACAGGACAAGGGCGGGCCGCGATCCGGTGACATTCGGATCGCGGCCCGCCCTCGGCGGCGTTGGCGGTCAGCCCCTGTCGCCCTCAGCGGTGCTCTTCGCGTCCATGACGCGCCCCTCGCCGGGCGCCAGGGTGGTGAGGATCCGCTCCAGGTCCTCCATCGAGGCGAACTCGACGACGATCTTGCCCTTCTTCTGCCCCAGGTCCACCTTCACCCGGGTCTCGAAGCGGTCCGACAGGCGCGTCGCCAGCTCCGAGAGCGCGGGAGAGACGCGGGCCCCGGCCCGGGGCTTGGGCTTGGCCGCCGGGGGCTCCGAGGCCATCGTGCGGACGATCTCCTCGACCGTCCGCACGGAAAGGCCCTCCGCGATGATCCGGTAGGCCAGCTTGTCCTGGGCCTCGGCGTCCTCCAGGGCCAGCAGCGCGCGGGCGTGACCGGCGGAGATGGTGCCGGCGGCGACCCGCGTCTGCACCGTGGTGGGCAGCCGCAGCAGACGCAGCGTGTTGGAGACCTGCGAGCGGGACCGCCCGATCCGGTCGGCCAGCTGGTCGTGGGTGCAGTCGAAGTCCTTGAGCAGCTGGTCGTAGGCCGCGGCCTCCTCCAGCGGGTTCAGCTGCGCCCGGTGCAGGTTCTCCAGGAGCGCGTCCAGGAGCAGCTTCTCGTCCTCGGTGGCCCGGACGATCGCGGGGATCCGCTCCAGGCCCGCTTCGGTGCAGGCCCGCCAGCGCCGCTCACCCATGATGAGCTCGTAGCGGTCGGTGCCGACCTGGCGTACGACCACGGGCTGGAGCAGGCCGACTTCCTTGATGGAGGTGACCAGCTCGGCCAGGGCGTCCTCGTCGAAGACCTCACGCGGCTGCCGGGGGTTCGGGGTGATCGCGCCGAGCGGCAGTTCCGCGAAGTACGCTCCCGCCGGAGCCGGGGGCTGGTCCGCGGGCCCCGGGGTCCCGGTCGTGGCCACGCCCGGGGGGAGCGTCGCCGTCTTCGCGGCGGGAAGTCCGCGCTCGCCCGGCAGCGCCGGAACCACGCCGGGAGACGTCGTACCGGCCCCGACACCGACCAGCGGCGCCTGCCGCTCCTGGGGAGCCGAGGGGATCAGGGAACCGAGCCCTCGTCCCAGACCCCTGCGTCGCTCACTCACTGAAGACCCTCCGCCATGCTGCGCTGGTTGTTCTGGTGCCCGAGATGGGCGTTCTGGGCGTCGTAGTGCACGGAGACTCCCCGCAGGGCGATCTCCCGGGCCGCTTCGAGGTACGACAGGGCGCCGCTGGAGCCCGGGTCGTAGGTGAGCACGGTCTGCCCGTAGCTCGGCGCCTCGGAGATGCGTACGGACCGCGGGATGCTGGTCCGCAGCACCTCGTCCCCGAAGTGGGTGCGCACCTCTTCGGCGACCTGCGAGGCGAGCCTCGTCCGGCCGTCGTACATGGTGAGCAGGATCGTGGAGACGTGCAGCCCCGGGTTGAGATGGCCACGGACCAGTTCCACGTTCCGCAGGAGCTGCCCCAGCCCTTCCAGGGCGTAGTACTCGCACTGGATCGGGATCAGCACCTCGGCTCCCGCCACCATGGCGTTGACCGTGAGCAGTCCGAGTGAGGGCGGGCAGTCGATGAGGATGTAGTCGAGCGGCTGCTCGTAGGCCTGGATCGCCCGCTGGAGCCGGCTCTCTCGTGCCACCAGCGAGACCAGCTCGATCTCCGCGCCCGCGAGGTCGATCGTCGCGGGGGCACAGAACAGTCCCTCCACGTCGCGCACGGGCTGCACCACGTCGGAGAGCGGCTTGCTGTCCACCAGCACGTCGTAGATCGAGGGGACCTCGGCGTGATGGTCGATGCCCAGAGCCGTGGAGGCGTTCCCCTGCGGGTCCAGGTCGATGACCAGCACCCGGGCTCCGTGCAGTGCCAGGGAGGCGGCGATGTTGACCGTCGTGGTGGTCTTCCCGACGCCACCCTTCTGGTTGGCGACGACCATGATCCGGGTCCGGTCCGGTCGGGGGAGCCCCTCACCGGCACGGCCCAGCGCCGCTACTGCCAACTGGGCAGCACGTCCGATGGGGGTGTCGTCCATCGGGGGCGGTGTTTCACGTGAAACATCCTCCCCGACCGATTCGGTGCGGGGACCGGGGACCGGGTCGGTCATCGGCCCCGCGATGTTGGCGTCGGACCGCAAGGATTCACTCTCCTCGGCATCAAGCTCGCGATGAGGAGAGCCTGCCATGCTTTCCGTGTCAGGAACCAGCGAGGTCGGTGGTTCTGTGGAGGAATCCACCTCTGTGGACAACTCGGCAACCCTCATGGGTGGTTTCACTCGGGGTCGGCGGTCCCGGGGTTCGGCAGCCGCGCGGCCACGGCTGATGATCCCCCGAAGCAGTGAGCGACGTTTCACGTGAAACACGATGCCCCCGCACCCAGGCCGGGACCGCTCGACACTCCGAAAAGGTACGTATGCGACGTCTCAGCGACGTCGGCGGGTCTTGCTCGTCCGCGCGGCCTTGGCCCGCTTGGCAGCGAACCGCACACCGCCCGGGCTCTCCCCGACCTCGGCCCGTACGACGGTCGACATCGGATCGACGATTCCCTCGCCGACCTGCAGCACGGAGGTCTCCACCACACCGAGCTTCGAGAGAGCGGAGCGCGCCGCGTCCAGCTCCTCCTCGGCGGTGTCACCCTTGAGCAGCAGCATCTCTCCGTAGGGGCGCAGCAGCGGTACACCCCAGCCCGCGAGCCGGTCCAGGGGAGCCACCGCGCGGGCGGTCACCACATGCACGGGCGGGACCTTGCCGAGCATCTCCTCCGCGCGGCCCCGGACCACGGTCACGTGATCCAGGCCCAGCAGCTCCACGACCTCTTGGAGGAAGTTGATCCGGCGCAGCAGCGGCTCCAGGAGCGTGATCTTCAGGTCCGGCCGGACGAGGGCCAGCGGGATGCCGGGCAGCCCGGCGCCCGAGCCGACGTCGCAGACCGTGACGCCCTCCGGGACGACCTCGGAGAGGACCGCGCAGTTCAGCAGGTGCCGCTCCCAGAGCCGTGGCACCTCACGCGGGCCGATGAGCCCCCGCTTCACGCCGGCGTCCGCGAGCAGCTCCGCGTACCGCACGGCCTCCGGGAAGTACTCACCGAAGACTGTCCGCGCCTGCTCCGGAGCCTCGGGGAGCTCCGCTGCCTCCGTCACGGGAACCGTCCTTCCGTACCGCACGCGTACGTGCGAGCGCACTGTGGTGGCTGAACTATCAGGCTGACAAAGATCGGCCCCGTCTGCGCACAGACGGGGCCGACAGACGAGAAGGGTCAGGCAGGGAGCACGATGACGAAGCGCTGCGGCTCCTCGCCCTCGGACTCGCTGCGCAGGCCGGCGGCGGCGACCGCGTCGTGCACGACCTTCCGCTCGAACGGGGTCATCGGGTCCAGCTTGACCGGCTCGCCGGAGGCCTTGACCTCGGCCGCGGCCTTGGCACCCAGGGTGGCCAGCTCGGACCGCTTCTTCGCGCGGAAACCGGCGATGTCGAGCATCAGACGGCTGCGGTCACCGGTCTCGCGGTGCACGGCCAGCCGGGTCAGCTCCTGCAGCGCCTCCAGGACCTCCCCGTCGCGGCCGACGAGCTTCTGCAGGTCACGGCTGTCGGAGTCGCTGATGATCGAGACCGCGGCCCGGTCCGCCTCGACGTCCATGTCGATGTCGCCGTCGAGATCGGCGATGTCGAGCAGGCCCTCAAGGTAGTCGGCCGCGATCTCGCCCTCCTGCTCGAGGCGGGTCAGGGTGTCGCCACCCTCGGCGGCGGCGGTGGTGCCTTCCGTCACGGACGGACTCCTTCTTGCTTCGGGGCTTACTTCTTGGAGGACGGGTGCTTGGGCCGCTGCTGGCCCTTGCGCTGACCGGACTTGGCCTGGCGGGCTCCGCCGGAGTTGGCGCGGCTCGGACGGGCGGGCTTGTCACCCTGGGCCGGGGCCTTGTCCTGGGTCTCGGCCGCCGTGGACCCCTTGGCCGGGGCCGCGGGCTTCTTCTCCAGGGAGGTGGTGGTCGCCTCGGTCTCCTCGGCACCCTTCACCGGCTGGGTGCCGGCCGCGGCCTGACGCTTGGCCTTCGTCTGGCGCTTCGGCTGCTGCCGCCTCGCGCCGGCACCGATCTCGGCCTCGACCGTGAGGGTGTCGCTCTTGATGACGGTGCCGTCGGCCTGCGCGGCGAAGCCGGCCTTGGCGAGACCGCTGAAGAAGCGGCGCTCGTTCTCGTTGCGGTCGGTGCCCTTGGCGACGATCGCCTTGACCACGTTCTTGCGGCGCCGTCCGCGCACCTCACCGTGGTGCGTGACGCTCTTGAGCAGACGCTGCAGGTAGGCGTCCTGCGCCTTGCTGCCCGGGGTCGGGTTCTGGTTGATCACGTACATCTGCTGGCCCATGGTCCACACGTTGGTGGTCAGCCAGTAGACGAGGACACCGACGGGGAAGTTGATGCCCATGACGGCGAAGATCACCGGGAAGATGTACATGAGCATCTTCTGCTGCTGCATGTACGGCGTCTTCACGGAGAGGTCGACGTTCTTCATCATCAGCTGGCGCTGGGTGAAGAACTGCGAGGCCGACATCATGATGATCATGATCGCGGTGACGATGCGGACCGAGGTCAGCGAGGCGTCGAGCGCGGCGACGTCGGCGGCGCTGTCGGTGAAGGTGGCGGCCAGCGGGGCACCGAAGATGTGGGCCTGGCGGGCGCTCTCCAGCAGCGGCTGGTCGATGACGTCACCCACGGTGTCGCCGTTGGCGATGCTCGCGAGCACGTGGTACAGCGCGAAGAAGAACGGCGACTGGGCCAGGATGGGAAGACACGAGGAGAGCGGGTTGGTGCCCGTCTCCTTGTAGAGCTTCATCATCTCTTCGGACTGACGCTGCTTGTCGCTCTTGTAGCGCTCCTGGATCGCCTTCATCTTCGGCTGGAGCGCCTGCATGTTCCGCGTCGACTTGATCTGCTTGACGAACAGCGGGATCAGGCAGATACGGATCAGCACCACCAGGGACACGATCGACAGGCCCCAGGCCCAGCCCGTGTCAGGGCCGAAGATCGCCCCGTAGACCTTGTGGAACTGGACGATCACCCATGCGACGGGGGTGGTGATGAAGCTGAAAAAACTGGCAATCGTGTCCACTAATCAGGCTCCTTGAGCATTGGGCGAGGTCTCTGCGGCCGGGCTCGTCTCGGCGGAGCTCCCGCCCGTGTCGCCGCGCAGCGCGTTCCTGAGGATTTCGTGCCAGCGGGGACGCTTACGCGGGGGAACGTGGTCCACGCCGCCGGGCGACCACGGGTTGCACCGCAGGATGCGCCAGGCGGTCAGGGCAGTGCCCTTGATCGCGCCATGCCGGTCGATGGCCGTGAATCCGTAGTGGGAACACGACGGGTAGTACCGGCAGACGGGGCCCAGGAGGGGGCTGATCGTCCACTGGTACAGCTTGATGAGAGCCAGCAGCGGGTACTTCATCGCGTGCCCCCTCCCAGCAGCCGCTGCAAGGCGGCGTCCAGGTCTCGGGCCAGCTGTGCGTGGTCGGCGTCACCGGCTCCGGGCAACGCCCGTACGACCACCAGGCTACCCGGCGGCAGCGTGGAGAGCCGGTCGCGGACGAGGTGGCGCAGGCGTCGCTTGACCTGGTTGCGGATGACCGCCCCGCCCACGGCCTTGCTCACGACGAAACCCGCACGCGTCGGGGGAGCGCTCTCCCCAGGCGCGTGCGGGTCCGTTGCACCGCTGCGTAGGTGCACGACGAGGAGCGGGCGTCCGGCCCGGCGTCCTCGGCGTACCGCGGTCGCGAAGTCCTCGCGCCGCCTCAGCCGATTCTCGGTAGGCAGCACGTCATGACCTGTGCGCGGATCAGGCGGACAGGCGGGCGCGACCCTTGCCACGACGGGCGGCCAGGATGGCACGACCGGCACGGGTACGCATGCGCAGGCGGAAGCCGTGGGTCTTCGCGCGACGACGGTTGTTCGGCTGGAAGGTGCGCTTGCTCACTCGGGGGCTCCAGAAATGATTCGGGTGGTGGCGGGACATCGCCTGGCTGTCACCGTGCGCCCACGAGTAGCTCGCAATACGCCCGAGTGCACCGCTTCGTGATCACGGATCGTGACCTTTGCCCATCGGAGGCAGGCGGCAGCAGCCATCGACAACTCGACCTGGTTACGGTACGCGCGGCTACGCCATCCGGTCAAACCGGCCCGTTGCCGGGGTCCATTGTGCACAGGCTGTGGACAACAACTTGAACCACGTCAGCCGCCCCGACTACCGTGGCTGGACTCCACAATCTTTTCCGTTCTGTCCTTTCCTGTCCCTGCGGACCCCCCGTCCTTCCAGACCTCGATCCACCGTCCCGAGAAGCACACCTGCGTGGGACCTGCGAGAAAGCGTGCCCTGTGGCTGACGTTCCTGCTGATCTTGCCGCAGTCTGGCCACGTGTTCTCGAGCAGCTCCTCGGCGAAGGCCAGCAGGGGATCGAGCCCAAGGACAAGCAGTGGATCGAGCGGTGCCAGCCGCTCGCCCTGGTCGCGGACACCGCGCTCCTCGCGGTCCCCAACGAGTGGGGCAAGCGCGTCCTGGAGGGCCGGCTCGCCCCGCTGATCAGCGAGACCCTGAGCCGTGAGTGCGGCCGACCGATCCGGATCGCGATCACCGTCGACGACTCGGCCGGCGATCCGGCCCCGCCCGCGCCCCCGGTCCAGCAGCCGCAGCAGTCGCGCTACGACGAGCGCCCGCAGCCCGAGCCGTACGAGAAGTACGAGGGGTACGGCCACCGCTCCCTGCCCGACGACGGGCTGCCCACCGCGCGCCCGGCCTACCCGGACTACCAGCAGCCGCAGCGGCCCGACCCCGGGGCCTGGCCGCGCAGCCAGGACGACCTGTCCTGGCAGCAGCCGCGCCTCGGCGGCTACCAGGAGCGCGCCCCGTACACCGGGCCCGGCAACTCCACCGGTCCGGAGCAGTCCCCGCCGTCCCGTTACGACGAGCGCGCCCGGGGCTACGACCAGCGGCACGACCGCGGCGAGCTGTCCGAGCCGCCGGGCCCCGGCGCCCGGCCGGGCCCCCGGCCCGGCGGCCCCGTCCCCGGCGGCGGTCACGGCGGACCCGGCTCCTCCGGTGGGGCACCGGGCTCCGGCTCGGGCGCGCCCAACGAGCAGCACGCGCGCCTGAACCCCAAGTACCTCTTCGACACCTTCGTCATCGGTTCCTCGAACCGCTTCGCGCACGCCGCCGCGGTCGCGGTGGCCGAGGCGCCGGCGAAGGCGTACAACCCCCTCTTCATCTACGGGGAGTCGGGACTCGGCAAGACCCATCTGCTGCACGCCATCGGCCACTACGCGCGCAGCCTGTACCCCGGCACGCGCGTGCGGTACGTGAGCTCGGAGGAGTTCACGAACGAGTTCATCAACTCCATCCGCGACGGCAAGGGTGACGCCTTCCGCAAGCGGTACCGCGACGTGGACATCCTGCTCGTCGACGACATCCAGTTCCTCGCGAGCAAGGAGTCGACGCAGGAGGAGTTCTTCCACACCTTCAACACGCTCCACAACGCGAACAAGCAGATCGTGCTCTCCTCGGACCGGCCGCCGAAGCAGCTGGTGACCCTGGAGGACCGGCTCCGCAACCGCTTCGAGTGGGGTCTCACCACCGATGTCCAGCCGCCCGAACTGGAGACGCGGATCGCGATCCTGCGGAAGAAGGCGGTGCAGGAGCAGCTCAACGCCCCGCCGGAGGTCCTGGAGTTCATCGCCTCCCGCATCTCCCGCAACATCCGGGAGCTGGAGGGCGCGCTGATCCGGGTGACGGCCTTCGCGAGTCTGAACCGGCAGCCGGTGGACCTCGGCCTCACCGAGATCGTCCTGAAGGACCTGATCCCCGGCGGCGAGGACACGGCTCCGGAGATCACCGCGCCCGCGATCATGGCGGCGACGGCGGACTACTTCGGGCTCACGGTGGAGGACCTGTGCGGTTCCTCGCGCAGCCGCGTGCTGGTGACGGCCCGCCAGATCGCCATGTATCTGTGCCGGGAGCTGACGGACCTGTCGCTGCCGAAGATCGGCGCGCAGTTCGGCGGCCGGGACCATACGACGGTGATGCACGCGGACCGCAAGATCCGGGCCCTCATGGCCGAGCGGCGCTCCATCTACAACCAGGTCACCGAACTCACCAACCGCATCAAGAACGGCTGACGCCACGGCGCCGAGTGCTCGGCGTGCGGCGTGTACGGAGGGCGCTCCGGGACTGCTCCCGGGGCGCCCTTCGCCATGTCCACGGGTGGGCGCCCGGAGGGCTCCCCGTGCCGGCCCGTGGATCTGCGCGCTCCACATGCGTCACAGGGCCGCGGTCGGGGACGCCCGCCCGGGCCCTTGCGACGGCTCCGGCCTCTTCTCCTGTGCGTCTCGTGAGCGCCTCCGCACCGTCTCCGGAACACCTCCGGATCGTCTCCGGAGCGCCTCGCGGTCGTCTGCTGGAGGCCTCCGCCCTGCTCGCCGCCGCGGCCCGCTGTTCGATTACTCCGTTCCGGTGGCAGGTTCTCCACAGATTGGGGGATGATCTCCCGTCCACAGGGTGGGGACTGCGAAGTTATCCGGATGGTGTCCACAGGACGGCCTACTGACAGGTCATCACACCAGGTCAGCAGGGTGTGGAATTGTGCGCAACCACTCTCCACAGCCTGTGGATGAATCTTTCGTCCACAGGGGCCCCGGAGACTTGTCCACCGGCCACCCACAGGGGGCCGGTGGTTGCCCACAGCTTCTCCACACCCCTGTCCACTGTTCGGCAACAAAAGTCCCCTCCTCACCGCGTCGAGTGAAAGGCGTCACACCGAAGGAGACGTTTGGGCTGTGGGGAACCGGGGGAAAGCTGGGGACAGCGCTGGGGAGAACTCCCCGTGGCCTGTGAATCGGGTGTGCAGAACTTTCGGGCGTCCACAGAGACCCCAGGTTGTCCACCGGTTCCACCCACAGGCACGGTGGACAAAAAACGGGCCCTGACCTGCGTGGACGACGTTATCCACCGTTTCCACAGGCCCTACTACTACTCCCACTTAGAGTTAGCCCGGAATCCGCTTC
Source organism: Streptomyces sp. NPDC012827 (assembly GCF_042900905.1). Classification (NCBI taxonomy): domain Bacteria; kingdom Bacillati; phylum Actinomycetota; class Actinomycetes; order Kitasatosporales; family Streptomycetaceae; genus Streptomyces; species Streptomyces sp. NPDC012827. Next base: position 234,915 of record NZ_JBIBBY010000002.1, read on the forward strand.
GAAGTGGGACCTGTGCACAACTCGACGCCGGAGCCCCGACCGCCCCTCGACGCGACTTGACCCCGAGCCGCACCGAGTGTCCGTGGCGTACGTCAGACTGGATGCCGCAGTCGACGAGCCAGCAACAAGCAGGAGGCGGTTCCGGTGAAGATCCGGGTGGAGCGCGATGTACTCGCGGAGGCGGTGGCCTGGGTGGCCCGCAGCCTCCCGGCCCGTCCGCCGGCGCCCGTCCTCGCGGGCCTTCTCCTGAAGGCCGAGGACGGCGCCCTGAGCTTCTCCAGCTTCGACTACGAGGTCTCCGCCCGGGTCTCGGTCGAGGCCGAGGTCGAGGAGGACGGCACCGTCCTGGTCTCCGGCCGCCTGCTCGCCGACATCTGCCGCGCCCTCCCCAACCGGCCGGTGGAGATCTCCACCGACGGTGTGCGGGCGACCGTGGTCTGCGGCTCCTCCCGCTTCACCCTCCACACCCTGCCTGTGGAGGAGTACCCGGCGCTGCCCGAGATGCCCACCGCGACCGGCACCGTCCCCGGCGAGGTCTTCGCCTCCGCCGCCGCACAGGTGGCCATCGCCGCCGGCCGCGACGACACGCTGCCCGTCCTCACCGGTGTGCGCATCGAGATCGAGGGCGACACGGTCACCCTGGCCTCCACCGACCGCTACCGCTTCGCGGTCCGCGAGTTCCTGTGGAAGCCGGAGTCCCCCGACGCCTCCGCGGTCGCCCTGGTGCCCGCGAAGACCCTCCTGGACACCGCCAAGGCGCTCACCAGCGGTGACACGGTCACCCTGGCGCTCTCCGGCTCCGGCAAGGGCGAGGGCCTCATCGGCTTCGAGGGCGCGGGCCGCCGCACCACCACCCGTCTGCTCGAGGGCGACCTGCCGAAGTACCGGACGCTGTTCCCCACCGAGTTCAACTCGGTCGCCGTGATCGAGACCGCCCCGTTCGTCGAGGCCGTCAAGCGCGTGGCCCTGGTCGCCGAGCGCAACACCCCGGTCCGGCTCACCTTCGAGCAGGGCGTGCTCATCCTGGAGGCCGGCTCCAGCGACGACGCACAGGCTGTGGAAAGGGTCGACGCGCAGCTGGAGGGCGACGACATCTCGATCGCCTTCAACCCGACCTTCCTCCTGGACGGCCTGAGCGCGATCGACTCCCCGGTCGCCCAGCTCTCCTTCACGACCTCCACCAAGCCCGCGCTGCTGAGCGGCAAGCCGGCCGTGGACGCCGAGGCGGACGAGGCCTACAAGTACCTGATCATGCCGGTGCGGCTGTCCGGCTGAGGGCCCCGGCCCGGTGGTCGACTGAGCGGCTGACCCCACAGGTGTGCACCCGGGTCCGGGCGTAGGCTCGGACCCGGGAAAACCGCACACGACGCTTAAGGAATCTCTGATGGAGCTCGGTCTCGTCGGTCTCGGCAAGATGGGCGGCAACATGCGCGAGCGCATCCGCCGCGCAGGCCACACCGTCATCGGATACGACCGCAACCCGGACCTCGCCGACGTCCCCAGCCTGGAAGAGCTGGTGGGCAAGCTCAAGGGCCCGCGTGTCGTGTGGGTCATGGTCCCCGCCGGCCCGGCGACCCAGTCCACGATCGACGAGCTGGCGGAGCTGCTCTCCCCCGGCGACATCGTGGTGGACGGCGGCAACTCGCGCTGGACGGACGACGAGAAGCACGCGGAGGAGCTCGCCGCCAAGGGCATCGGCTTCGTCGACTGCGGCGTCTCCGGTGGCGTATGGGGCCTGGAGAACGGCTACGCGCTGATGTACGGCGGCGACGCCGAGCACGTGGCCCGGGTCCAGCCGATCTTCGACGCGCTCAAGCCCGAGGGCCCGTACGGTGCGGTGCACGCGGGCAAGGTCGGCGCCGGGCACTTCGCGAAGATGGTCCACAACGGCATCGAGTACGCGATGATGCAGGCCTACGCCGAGGGCTGGGAGCTCCTGGAGAAGGTCGACTCGGTCACCGACGTCCGCGAGGTCTTCCGCTCCTGGCAGGAGGGCACGGTCATCCGTTCCTGGCTGCTCGACCTGGCCGTGAACGCGCTGGACGAGGACGAGCACCTGGAGAAGCTCCGGGGCTACGCGTCGGACTCCGGCGAGGGCCGGTGGACGGTCGAGGCCGCCATCGACAACGCGGTTCCGCTGCCGGCGATCACCGCGTCCCTGTTCGCGCGGTTCGCCTCCCGTCAGGACGACTCGCCGCAGATGAAGATGATCGCCGCGCTGCGCAACCAGTTCGGCGGTCACGCGGTCGAGACGAAGAAGTAATCCACAGGCTGTGCACCCTGCGGTGCACAGCCCGCCGGGGGAAGGTCGGCGCCCACCATGCACGTCACGCATCTCTCGCTGGCCGACTTCCGCTCGTACGCCCGGGTCGAGGTCCCGCTCGACCCGGGCGTCACCGCGTTCGTGGGCGCCAACGGCCAGGGCAAGACCAACCTGGTCGAGGCCGTCGGCTACCTCGCCACGCTCGGCAGCCACCGGGTCGCCTCCGACGCGCCGCTCGTCCGCATGGGCGCCGAGCGGGCGGTCATCCGCGCCGCCGTCACCCAGGGCGAGCGCTCCCAGCTGATCGAGCTGGAACTCAACCCCGGCCGCGCCAACCGCGCCCGTATCAACAGGTCCTCGCAGGTCAAGCCGCGGGACGTGGTGGGGATCGTGCGGACCGTGCTCTTCGCGCCGGAGGACCTCGCCCTGGTGAAGGGCGACCCCGGCGAGCGCCGGCGCTTCCTCGACGAGCTGATCACGGCGCGCGCGCCGCGCATGGCGGGCGTGCGCTCCGACTACGAGCGCGTGCTCAAGCAGCGCAACACGCTCCTGAAGTCGGCGGCCATGGCCCGGCGTCACGGCGGACGCGGCATGGACCTGTCCACCCTCGACGTCTGGGACCAGCACCTGGCCCGCGCCGGGGCCGAGTTGCTCGCCCAGCGCCTGGACCTCGTCCACACCCTCCAGCCGCTCGCCGACAAGGCGTACGAGCAGCTCGCGCCCGGGGGAGGGCCGGTCCTGCTGGAGTACCGTTCCTCCGCTCCGGGCGCCGGACAGAGCCGGGAGGAGCTGTACACCCAGCTGCTCGCCGCCCTCGCCGACGTCCGCAAGCAGGAGATCGAGCGGGGCGTCACCCTCGTCGGACCGCACCGGGACGACCTGCTGCTCAAGCTCGGGGACCTGCCCGCGAAGGGGTACGCCAGCCACGGCGAGTCCTGGTCCTATGCCCTCGCGCTCCGCCTCGCCTCGTACGACCTGCTGCGCGCGGAGGGCAACGAGCCGGTCCTCGTGCTCGACGACGTCTTCGCCGAGCTGGACGCGCGCCGGCGCGAGCGGCTGGCGGAGCTGGTGGCCCACGGCGAGCAGGTGCTGGTGACGGCCGCGGTGGACGACGACGTACCGGAGGTCCTCGCCGGGGCCCGGTACGCGGTGGCCGGAGGAACAGTGGAGCGAGTATGAGTGACGAAACTCTCCCACAGGCTGTGGACAAGTCGGCGGCGCCGGAGCCCTCGGGTGTGGACCTCGCCCGGGTCGCGCTGCGCGCCGCGAAGGAACAGGCGCGGGCGCGGGGCGCGGCGGCCCAGCAGAAGAAGCAGGCGCGGCGCGGCGGCGGCCTGCGCTCCGGGGCGCGGGCCGACGGCCGGGACCCCATGGAGCTCGGCGCCGCGATCAACCGGCTCATCACCGAGCGCGGCTGGGAGACCCCGGCGGCGGTCGGCGGGGTCATGGGCCGCTGGCCGCAGATCGTCGGCGAGGATCTGGCCAAGCACTGCGTACCCGTGCGGTACGAGGAGGAGCCGGACGCGCGCGTGCTGACCGTGCAGTGCGACTCGACGGCCTGGGCGACACAGTTGCGGCTGCTCGCGCCGACGCTGGTCGCGCGGCTGAACGAGGACCTGGGGCACGGGACGGTCCGGCTCATCAAGGTGCTGGGCCCGGGCGGGCCGCGGCGGGGTTACGGACCGCTGCGGGCGCCGGGGTCGGTGGGACCGGGGGACACGTACGGGTAGGGCACCGACGGCCCTCCCGCACGGCGCCCTCCCGCACGGCGTCTTCCCGTACCGCGCCCCTCTTGTACGGGGCCTCCTGCACGGCGCCCGCTTGTACCGCGCCCTCCCGCAGGGCAGCCCGCTCCACGGCGCCTTCCCGTACGGCACTTCCCCGTACGGTGCTTCCCGAGGACCCCGCTCGTGCCGCCCCTGGTGGTGCGGGCCGGTTCTCGCGGGCAGGACCCGCTGCAGGGCGCCGCCCCGCGGAACCGGGACCTCGTGGCACGGGTCCTACAAGGGGGGCGCCGGCGCGCAGGGGCGTCCGTTCCCCCCGGCGCGAGGCATGCCCCGCGGCCCCGTCCCGGGGCGCGTGTCCGCGACGCCGAACCGCGGCGGCCGCCCCTCGGCGCACACCGCTCGGGACTCCTGAGACCGGTTGCCCACAACCGGTCACCGCTCGAAGCGCTAGGTGGCCGTCAGGGGGCCCTGGAGCCCCTATCCGGATATGGGGAGTCGTCTCGGGGCCGCGCAGGGCGGCACATGAGCATTCAGGTACCGGCAAACCCCCATGACTGTCGGCGCTACCGGTAGACTGGGAGGCAATCCCGCCACCCCGCGGAACATGTCGAACGACGCAGCCGCTCCCGCATGCCCGGAGACGGCCTGTGCTGTGCCAGAAAGGGCGCTTCGTGGCCGATTCCGGCAACCCCAACGAGAACAACCAGTACACCGCCAGCAACATCCAGGTACTCGAGGGTCTGGATGCGGTGCGCAAGCGCCCTGGCATGTACATCGGCTCGACCGGTGAGCGCGGTCTGCACCACATGGTGCAGGAGGTCGTCGACAACTCGGTCGACGAAGCCCTGGCCGGGCACGCGGACACCATCGACGTCACGATCCTCGCCGACGGCGGCGTGCGCGTCGTCGACAACGGCCGTGGCATCCCGGTGGGCATCGTGGCCTCCGAGGGCAAGCCGGCCCTCGAGGTCGTGCTGACCGTGCTGCACGCGGGCGGCAAGTTCGGGGGCGGCGGCTACGCGGTCTCCGGTGGTCTGCACGGCGTCGGCGTCTCCGTCGTGAACGCCCTGTCCACCAAGGTCGCCGTCGAGGTGAAGACCGACGGCCACCGCTGGACGCAGGACTACAAGATGGGCGCTCCGACCGCGCCCCTCGCCCAGCACGAGGCGACCGAGGAGACCGGCACGTCGGTCACCTTCTGGGCCGACCCGGACATCTTCGAGACGACCGAGTACTCCTTCGAGACGCTCTCGCGCCGTTTCCAGGAGATGGCCTTCCTCAACAAGGGCCTGACGATCACGCTCACCGACGAGCGGGAGTCCGCGAAGGCCACCGTCGGCGCCGACGACCCGGACTCCGAGGCCGCCGCCGAGCCCGCCGCCCGCACCGTGAAGTACCACTACGAGGGCGGCATCGTCGACTTCGTGAAGTACCTCAATTCACGCAAGGGCGACCTGATCCACCCCACCGTCATCGACATCGAGGCCGAGGACAAGGAGCGTCTGCTCTCGGTCGAGATCGCGATGCAGTGGAACTCGTCGTACAGCGAGGGCGTGTACTCCTTCGCGAACACGATCCACACCCACGAGGGCGGTACGCACGAGGAGGGCTTCCGCGCGGCGCTGACGACCCTCGTCAACAAGTACGCGCGCGAGAAGAAGCTGCTCCGCGAGAAGGACGACAACCTCACGGGTGACGACATCCGCGAGGGTCTGACCGCGATCATCTCGGTCAAGATCGGCGAGCCGCAGTTCGAGGGCCAGACGAAGACCAAGCTCGGCAACACCGAGGCGAAGACCTTCGTGCAGAAGGTCGTCTTCGAGCACCTCACCGACTGGTTCGACCGGAACCCGAACGAGGCCGCGGACATCATCCGCAAGGGCATCCAGGCCGCCACCGCGCGCGTGGCCGCGCGCAAGGCCCGCGACCTGACCCGCCGCAAGGGTCTGCTGGAGTCGGCGTCGCTCCCGGGCAAGCTGTCCGACTGCCAGTCGAACGACCCGACCAAGTGCGAGATCTTCATCGTCGAGGGTGACTCCGCCGGCGGCTCGGCGAAGTCCGGCCGGAACCCCATGTACCAGGCCATCCTGCCGATCCGCGGCAAGATCCTGAACGTGGAGAAGGCCCGGATCGACAAGATCCTGCAGAACACCGAGGTCCAGGCGCTGATCTCGGCCTTCGGCACCGGGGTCCACGAGGACTTCGACATCGAGAAGCTCCGCTACCACAAGATCATTCTGATGGCGGACGCCGACGTCGACGGCCAGCACATCAACACCCTCCTGCTGACCTTCCTCTTCCGCTTCATGCGCCCCCTGGTCGAGGCCGGTCACGTCTACCTCTCCCGCCCGCCGCTCTACAAGATCAAGTGGGGCCGCGACGACTTCGAGTACGCCTACTCGGACCGGGAGCGGGACGCGCTCGTCGAGCTCGGCAAGCAGAACGGCAAGCGGATCCGCGAGGACTCGATCCAGCGCTTCAAGGGTCTCGGCGAGATGAACGCCGAGGAGCTGCGCATCACCACCATGGACCAGGAGCACCGCGTGCTCGGCCAGGTCACCCTCGACGACGCCGCCCAGGCCGACGACCTGTTCTCGGTGCTGATGGGCGAGGACGTCGAGGCCCGGCGCTCGTTCATCCAGCGCAACGCCAAGGACGTTCGCTTCCTCGACATCTGAGTCGGTCTCAGCTGACCGTACGAAAGGACTGAAGACCAGCAATGGCCGACGAGAACACCCCTGTGATGCCCGAAGAGGAGCCGACGGTTCCGGGCGTGGGCATGCGCGTGGAGCCCGTGGGGCTCGAGACCGAGATGCAGCGCTCGTACCTCGACTATGCGATGTCCGTCATCGTGTCCCGCGCGCTGCCCGACGTACGGGACGGCCTCAAGCCCGTCCACCGTCGCGTGCTGTACGCGATGTACGACGGCGGCTACCGGCCCGAGAAGGGCTTCTACAAGTGCGCCCGCGTCGTCGGTGACGTCATGGGTACGTACCACCCGCACGGCGACACCTCGATCTACGACGCGCTCGTCCGCCTCGCCCAGCCCTGGTCGATGCGGATGCCGCTCGTCGACTCCAACGGCAACTTCGGCTCGCCGGGCAACGACCCGGCCGCGGCCATGCGCTACACCGAGTGCAAGATGGCGCCGCTGTCGATGGAGATGGTCCGGGACATCGACGAGGAGACCGTCGACTTCCAGGACAACTACGACGGCCGCAACCAGGAGCCGACGGTCCTGCCGGCCAGGTTCCCGAACCTGCTGGTCAACGGCTCCGCCGGAATCGCCGTCGGTATGGCCACCAACATCCCGCCGCACAACCTGCGCGAGGTCGCGGACGGCGCCCAGTGGTACCTGGCCCACCCCGAGGCCTCCCACGAGGAGCTCCTCGACGCGCTCATCGAGCGCATCAAGGGCCCCGACTTCCCCACCGGCGCGCTCGTCGTCGGCCGCAAGGGCATCGAGGAGGCGTACCGGACCGGCCGCGGCTCCATCACCATGCGCGCCGTGGTCGAGGTCGAGGAGATCCAGAACCGCCAGTGCCTGGTGGTCACGGAGCTCCCCTACCAGGTCAACCCGGACAACCTCGCGCAGAAGATCGCCGACCTGGTGAAGGACGGCAAGATCGGCGGCATCGCCGACGTCCGCGACGAGACCTCGTCCCGGACCGGCCAGCGCCTGGTCATCGTGCTCAAGCGCGACGCCGTGGCCAAGGTGGTCCTCAACAACCTGTACAAGCACACCGACCTCCAGACCAACTTCGGCGCCAACATGCTGGCGCTGGTCGACGGCGTGCCGCGCACCCTGTCCCTCGACGCGTTCATCCGCCACTGGGTGACGCACCAGATCGAGGTCATCGTGCGCCGGACGCGGTTCCGGCTGCGCAAGGCCGAGGAGCGCGCCCACATCCTGCGCGGCCTGCTGAAGGCCCTGGACGCCATCGACGAGGTCATCGCCCTCATCCGGCGCAGCGACACGGTCGAGGTGGCCCGTGAGGGCCTCATGGGGCTGCTGCAGATCGACGAGATCCAGGCCAACGCGATCCTGGAGATGCAGCTCCGCCGGCTCGCCGCCCTGGAGCGCCAGAAGATCGTCGCCGAGCACGACGAGCTCCAGGCGAAGATCAACGAGTACAACGCGATCCTGGCCTCGCCGGAGAAGCAGCGCGCCATCGTCAGCGAGGAGCTGGCGGCGCTGGTCGACAAGTTCGGTGACGACCGCCGGTCCAAGCTGGTGCCGTTCGACGGCGACATGTCCATCGAGGACCTGATCGCCGAGGAGGACATCGTCGTCACGATCACGCGTGGCGGCTACGTCAAGCGGACGAAGACCGAGGACTACCGCTCGCAGAAGCGCGGCGGCAAGGGCGTGCGCGGCACGAAGCTGAAGCAGGACGACATCGTCGACCACTTCTTCGTCACCACGACCCACAACTGGCTGCTGTTCTTCACCAACAAGGGCCGGGTCTACCGGGCCAAGGCGTACGAGCTGCCGGACGCCGGCCGGGACGCCCGCGGGCAGCACGTGGCGAACCTGCTGGCCTTCCAGCCGGACGAGCAGATCGCCCAGATCCTGGCGATCCGCGACTACGAGGCCGCGCCGTACCTGGTGCTCGCGACCAAGGCCGGCCTGGTGAAGAAGAGCGCGCTGAAGGACTACGACTCGCCGCGCTCGGGCGGTGTCATCGCGATCAACCTGCGCGAGCGCGAGGACGGCAGCGACGACGAGCTGATCGGCGCCGAGCTGGTGTCCTCCGAGGACGATCTGCTGCTGATCTCGAAGAAGGCGCAGTCGATCCGGTTCACCGCGACGGACGACGCCCTGCGTCCGATGGGACGAGCCACGTCCGGCGTCAAGGGGATGAGTTTCCGCGAGGACGACGAGCTGCTCTCGATGAATGTCGTCCGGCCCGGTACGTTCGTCTTCACCGCGACCGACGGTGGCTACGCCAAGCGCACCGCCGTCGACGAGTACCGCGTCCAGGGACGTGGCGGTCTCGGCATCAAGGCTGCCAAGATCGTCGAGGACCGCGGTTCGCTCGTGGGCGCGCTGGTGGTGGAGGAGACGGACGAGATCCTCGCCATCACGCTGTCCGGCGGTGTGATTCGTACGCGAGTCAACGAAGTCAGGGAGACCGGCCGTGACACCATGGGCGTCCAGCTGATCAACCTGGGCAAGCGCGATGCCGTCGTCGGCATCGCACGGAACGCCGAGGCCGGCAGCGAGGACGAGTACGTCGAGAACACTGTCGACGCCGAGACCGCCGCTGAGGTGGCCGAGGCCGGGTCGGGCGAGGGCGCGGAGCCTTCGGCCGGGGAGCACGAGGAGTAGAGCGTGAGTGGAGCCACGGGCGCCGGATCGGCGGCTGCCGGAGCTTCTGCTGGTGCCGGAGCGAACGGTGCCCGTGGCTCCGCCACGGACTCCCAGGGGGTTGCGGTGACGGACACCCGGGGGCAGGAGCCCCCGTACGAGAGCTACAGCGGGCCGCTGCCCGGCGAGCGCCCGCAGTCGGGCCGGACGGGCGGGCCCTACCACCCGCCGCAGGCGTACGGCGCTCCGGCATCGGACGGCCCGTCGGGCACGGCGGCGGTGCGGGTGCCGCGCACGGGCGCGCGCACCACGCCGCGGACGCGCAAGGCGAGGCTGCGGGTGGCCAAGGCCGACCCGTGGTCGGTGATGAAGGTGAGCTTCCTGCTCTCCATCGCGCTCGGCATCTGCACGGTCGTGGCCGCGGCGGTGCTGTGGATGGTCATGGACGCCATGGGCGTCTTCTCGACCGTCGGCGGGACGATCAGCGAGGCCACGGGCTCGAACGAGTCCAACGGCTTCGACCTGCAGTCGTTCCTGTCGCTGCCGAGGGTGCTGATGTTCACCTCGGTGATCGCGGTGATCGACGTGGTCCTGATGACGGCCCTGGCGACCCTGGGCGCGTTCATCTACAACCTGTCCGCCGGTTTCGTCGGCGGCGTGGAACTGACGCTGGCCGAGGACGAGTGACGCGCGCGGGGGCCGTCCGGGAACGGATTTTGGGACTGGCCCCCACGTGCGCTAATCTTCAGGAGTCAGCGCGCGGGACACACACCGCAGAGCGCGGCGGGGCTATAGCTCAGTTGGTTAGAGCGCATCCCTGATAAGGATGAGGCCACAGGTTCAAATCCTGTTAGCCCCACATTTCTGATCGACCCGGACGGTTCCTCCGTCCGGGTCGATCTGTTTGAGCGGGGTTTGAAGCGAGGGCGCGAAGCCCGTCCAGGTCACCGATCGGTATCGGTCGATGTGTAGAGTGGGCGTCAGAAGTCTCCTACGTCAACGAAAGACGAGGTCGCGCGGTGAAGAAGCTTCTCCTGGTCGCACTGGCCGCCATCGGCGGGCTCCTCGTGTACCGCCAGATCCAGGCGGATCGCGCCGAGCAGGACCTGTGGACGGAGGCGACCGACTCCGTGCCCGCAGGTTCCGGTGTCTGAGGGACACAGACGCACACATTCTGTGGGTGAGGCCCCGGCCGCGCGTGAGCGCCGCCGGGGCTTCGCTGTTCCCGGGCCGGCCGCGTGCGCGTCTGCGCCCGCAGGCGAAGCGGGACGAATCCACCGCGTAGGCGGACAGGGGTGCCGCGGCCGGGGCAGGATGGACCGTCGCCACGACCGCACCCGGTCCTCCGGGTCCCGGTGCTTCGGCTTCCGGGCGGGGCGCGGCGGGCGGTGAGGCGGCGGAGACGGACGAGGAGTGGCGCGTGAGGACGCAGACCGGGGCGCGGGGCAGGGTGCGGGGCAGGACCGGCGGCCTGGCCGCGGCGCTCGCGGCGACGGCCCTGGTGACGTGTCCGCCCGCCGCCGCGGCGACCGCCGCCGAGGGGAACGGCGCCGCCGCCGTCCCGCCGTACGCCTTCGACGGCGCGGCCGAGTGGATCCAGGGCGCCGCCACCAGCCTGGACGCGCAGGTCCTGCGGCCGGGGCGGACGTACCGCGACACCCTCCGGAAGGACGGCAAGGTCTACTACCGTCTCGACCTCGGCACCGACCGGAACTCGTACGTCTCCGTGGTCGCCGTGCCGAAACCCGGCGGCACGGTGGAGTACGGCGACGGCGTGAGGATCACCATCCAGGACGGCTCCAGCAACGAATGCGGTTACCAGGAGGCCGACTTCGGGTCCGGCGAGTACGCCCGGCCGCTCGCCGCGTACGCCCGGCGCGTGCTGCGGGACGACCTCACGAGCTGCCGGTCCGCCGGCGCCTACTACGTCCTCGTCGAGCGCGAGTCGGCCGCGGGCTCCGCGCAGGACGACTGGGAGCTGGAGCTGCGGCACGTCACGGAGCCGCTCCTGAAGAAGGCCGGACCGACCGCGCTGCCGGAGGTGTGGCCCTCGGCGACGCCCGCGCCACCGGGCGGCGGCCAGCAGAGGCGGCAGGGCGGCGCCGGCTTCCACGAGGCCGTCTCGCTGCGCGAGGGCGAGTGGCGGGCCGACATCAGGCCCGGCCAGACGCTGTTCTACCGGGTGCCCGTCGACTGGGGGCAGCAGCTGTTCGCCACGGCCGAGCTGGGCAGCAGCACCAAGGCGGACGACTCGGTGAGCAACGCCCTGACGCTCGCCCTGGACAACCCGGCCCTCGGGTTCGTCCAGATGGAGACGGTCGGCTACGACGGCGAACCGAGCACGCTGGAGTTCGATCCACTGCGGCCGGTGGCCCACGAGAACCGCGGATCGTACGAGAACGCCACCAGCGGCATGCGGTTCGCCGGCTGGTACCACCTGACGGTCACCCTCAGCCCCGAGGTGGCCGCCGCCTACGGCGACGGGCCGATTCCGCTCACCCTGCGCGTCAACGTGACCGGAGACGCCCGCCCCGCGCCCGCCTACGACGCCGATCCGGGGATCTTCGCGGTGACCGACGACGACCGGGAGGCGGCGGCCAGCGGTGCGAGCGGGGCGACGGCGCCGGCGTCGAGCGGGACCATGAAGGCCGTCGCCGCGGCCGGCCTCGGCACCGGGACGGTGCTGCTCCTCGGCCTCGGGGCGTGGGCCCTCCTGGCCCGTCGCAGGGCGGCCTGAGCGGCTCCCGCCGTCAGATCCGCGTCAGGGCCCAGAAGCCGACCGCGAGGGACACCAGCGCGAGCAGGAGGACCGGGACCGCCACCTTCGGGGGCGGTCCCGGCCGCCGTGCGGGGGTGGCGGGTGCCGCCGGCGCCGGGGGCGGGCCGTGGAGCACGGCGGCCGTGGGGGCCCGGTGGACGGAGGGCGCCGGGCGGGTGACCGGCGGGGGCAGAGGGAAGCTGCCCGTCTCGGACGGCCCGGGCACCGGCGCGGGGGCCGGAACCGGCGGGTACGGGTACGGGTACGGCGGCTGGGGAACGGGCGCCGGCCCGGGTGAGGGCGCGGCGGCGGCCGGAGGGGGAGCGGGGGGTGACGACGGGGGCGGCACGGCTCCGGGGGCGGCCGGCGCCGCGACACCGGGCGGGTTGACGCGCGGGTCAGGGGCCGGGTCGGCGCGCGGGTCACCGGCCGGTGCCCGGGTGGGCCCTTCCGGGCCGAAGCCGGCCGGCAGCGGGCCGAGCTGGTCGAAGATCTCTACCGGCTCGTCACCGGGGCCCGGCGCGGGCAGCAGCTCGACGGCGGCGCTCAGCGCCTTCCGCGCGCCCGTGGCCGTCCGGAAGCGGGCCTGCGGGTCGGGCTGGAGCAGGCCGGCGAGCACCTGCCAGAGCGGCTCGGGGATGCCCTCGGGGGCGCTCGGGGTGCCGTGGGCGAGGTAGTGCCCGACGAGCGCCTGGGAGTCCGGCCTGCGGCCCTGCAGCAGATAGAGCGCGACCAGGCCGACGGCGAAGAGGTCGGCGGGGAAGTCGGGTTCGGCGCCGAGGAGTTGCTCGGGGGCGAAATATCCGGGGGTGCCCACCACGTAGTCGGTCTCGGTGAGCCGCGGTTCGCCCTTGCGCATGGAGATGCCGAAGTCGGACAGCCGCAGGTGCGGGCGCCCGGTGCCGGTCGCCTCCATGAGGATGTTGGCGGGCTTGATGTCCCGGTGGACGACGCCCTCCGCGTGGACCGCGGCCAGACCGGACAGCAGCTGGTCGAGCAGGGCGCACACGAAACGCGGCGGCAGCGGGCCGTAGTCCCCGATCACGTGGGCGAGCGAGCCGCCGGCGACGAGGTCCATGGTGAACAGGACCTTGTCGTCGTCGGCGGCCCAGCTGGCGGGGGCGAGCACGTGCGGATGGTCGATCCGCAGAGCCTGCTCCCGGACGAAGCGGAGCAGCGTGTGGGCGTCGCTCTGCAGGAGCACCTTGGCCGCCACGTACCGGCGCCTCCGGTGGTCCCAGGCGCGCCACACCGCTCCGGCCCCGCCCCGGCCGATCGGATCGATCAGCTCGTACCGGCCGGCGAAGACCTCACCCATCGTGCTGCGCCCGCTCCCCGTCGTTCCGTTCCGGGCCGGCGGTCCGCCGGCACCGCGTCAGTTCTGGTGCGACTCGTAGTGGGCGACCGCGTCGGCGGTGCGCCCGGCTCCGTAGACCCGGAGGAACTCTGCCAGTTCCGGGTGGGCCGGGGCGAGCGAATCGGCGGCGTCGAGGATGTCGCCCGCGGCGGCGACGGACCGCAGCAGCGACTGGATCTCGCGGACCACCCGGCGGACGGTGGGGGCGCCGGAGGCGGTGGTGGTCTGCCCGGTGCCGGTGAGGACGGAGCCGCCCTGCGACTTCTTGATCTCCTCCATGCGGTCGGTGGCCTCGGCGGCGCTGACACTGCCGTCGGCGACCTGGACCGCGAGCTCCTGGAGGGCCTGGACGCGCTGGACCACGGCCGGGTTTCCGATCTTCGCGCGCTGGCCGCTCATCAACTGGGAGAGCATGGGCGCCGAGAGCCCGAGCACGGCGGCGAGCCGGGCCTGGTTGAGCCCGAGGTCGTCGATCAGGCGGCGGAAGAGCGCCCCCAGCGGCTCTCCGTACCAACTGCGCTGAAGCTCCCTGGCTCTGGCCGTGGCTTCCTGCTGCGCTGCGTCCATTCCTTCTCCCCATCCCTGCGGTTCGCCACTGCGAACCTTGAACAGCATCTTACGGAGCGTGGTCGTCCACCGGGAGTCCCAATCCTTTTGCCGGGCATGGGGGGTGACCCGGTACGCTGTTCTCGTTCCGGGGCCTTAGCTCAGTTGGTAGAGCGCTGTCTTTGCATGGCAGATGTCAGGGGTTCGACTCCCCTAGGCTCCACCCCGTACACCCCTTCTTACCTGCGGAAACGCGGTACGAGGGGGTGTTGTGCATTCCGGGCCGTAGCCGGTCGCGGAGGAGCCGGGCTCCCTGGGCGAGCGGCCGGTCCCCACGGGCCGCAGAGATGCGCGGGGTGTCCGCCCTCTCCTTCGTACGTCCCCGGGTGCCGGGGATCGGGTTCCCGACCGCGCCGGCGCCGGTTGTCGGCGTACCGGTTCACCCGCCCGGCCGGGCCCGTCCGTCGCGCACCGGGCCTCCGCGCCGCTCGGTGACGCCGGGCGAAGTGTTTGCATGCGCACTGAAAGCGCGAGAGGTCCCGATCGTCACATTATGGGGACAAGCTGTGGAGATCCTGTGGTCGTGTTCATGATCGCAACGACACCTCGGGGAGGGGAAGACGGTTCTCCGCCATCTCCGCTCCGGCCTCGCGCCCCGTCCTCCGCCACTATCCTCGGCGGTGAAATGGCCCAGGTTTCCACGGGGTCAATGGACCGGGTTCGGTGGGCCACCCGGCCCTAGCGTCGTGTTCATGCCGAACGCCTTCCCGCAGATCGCTCGGGCACCCCGCGCCCTGCTCACCGCTCAGCTCGCCAACTCCGTCGGTGACGGCGCCTTCTACGTCTCCTCGGCCCTCTACTTCACCCGGGTCGTCGGTCTCTCCGCCGTCCAGACCGGTGCCGGGCTCGCGGTCGCCTGGGCGGTCGGCTCGGTCGCCGGAGTACCGCTCGGGCACCTCGCCGACCGGCGCGGCCCGCGCGGCACCGCCGTCCTGCTCGCCCTGACCACCGCCACGGCCGTCACGGCCTTCCTCTTCCTCGGCTCCTTCGCCCCCTTCCTCCTGGCGGCCACCCTCTACGCCACCGCGCAGAGCGGCCTCGCCGCCGCCCGCCAGGCCCTGCTCGCCGGGCTCGTGGAGCCCGCCGCCAGGACGGCCGTCCTGGCCCGGCTCCAAGCCGCGCTGAACGCGGGCCTCGCCGTCGGCGCAGCGCTCGGCGGACTCGCCCTGCATGCCGGGACGGCCACCGCCTACCGCGCGGTGTTCGCGCTCGACGCCGCCGGGTTCGTGCTCTGCGCCCTCGTCCTGAGCCGGCTTCCCGAGGTGCCGCCGTCGCCGGCCCCGCCGGACGGAGCACCCCGGTTCGCGGTCCTCCGCGACCGCCCGTACGCCCTGCTCACCCTGCTCAACGCCCTGATGCTGCTGCGGCTGCCGCTGCTCAGCCTCGCCCTGCCGCTGTGGATCGCCGAACGGACCGCGGCCCCCGGCTGGTCGGTCTCGGCCCTGTTCGTGCTCAACACCGGCGCCGTGACGCTCCTCCAGGTCCGCGCCGCCCGCTCGGTCACCGACCTGGCCACCGCCACGCGCGCGGTGCGCGGCGCCGGGGCCGTCATGCTCGCCTCCTGCGGGGTCTTCGCCCTGTCGGCCGCCCCGGGTCTCGGCGTGGGCGCGGCGTTCGCCGTCCTCGTCCTGGGCGCGCTCCTGCAGGTCCTCGCCGAGATGCGGCACTCCGCCGGCTCGTGGCAGCTCGGCTTCTCCCTCGCGCCCGCCGCGCGCATCGGTCAGTACCAGGGCTTCTACGGCACCGGTGTCCCGATCGCCCGCACCCTCGGCCCGCTCCTCGTCACCACGCTGCTCATCGGGTGGGGAACGCCCGGCTGGCTACTCCTGGGCGCGATCTTCCTGGTCACAGGGGTGGCGACCGGACCCGCCGCACGCTGGGCGGAGCGCACCCGGGCGGCCGAGGGCACACCGCAGCCCGCGGGCGTCGCGGGCGCCCACTGATCCGGACGGGTGGTGTTCATCGGAAGAACTGCGCGGGCGCGGCGTCGCTCCCCGGAATCCCGGGGTGCGTACACATCATGAGAAAGGTATGTAAAGCGCGCAACTCGTACTGCACCATCCGGGAACGTCACGAAAGTGAGGGGTCATGGCCACCGCCAAGGTCAAGCAGTTCTGGACCGCCTTCATCTCCGTCCTCTTCGCCCTGCTCGCCTCCGTCGGCCTGGCGAACACCGCCGCCGCCGCGCGGCAGCCCGCCGTCCAGCAGCCCGAGGAGCCGGCCGGCGCCGCCGCGGCCGCCGAGCCGACCCGGGAGCGCGCCGCCCGGGCCTCCGTACCGGCACCACGGACCCATCGGTGGGCGCCGGCCGCCCTGCGGTCCCTGCCGCCCACGATCAAGCAGCGCATCCGGGCCGAGGCCCACGGCGCCTCGCCCTCCGTCCGCCGCGTGCCGAAGGCCGGTCCCGTCGCCAACGACTCCGCCGCGCTGACGCGGTCGGCGCTCGCCACCGCGGCGTAGGGCGCGGGCAGACGGCTCACCCGTCCCGCCCGCACCACCGGCACGGTGTCCGGCCCGACCTCGCTCGGCGCGGTACGGACCACGGACCCGCCGGATTCCGCAGGCGCAGGACGACCGGCGGCACCCGCAGGAACCCCGTACGACCCGCAGTACCGGCAGTCCTCCGAAGACGCCGGAACCCGCAGGCCCGGCAGTCCCCTCAGGACCGCCAGACCCGCGGAATCCCTACGACCCAACCCGTACGCGTCCCGTACGCACCTCGTACGACCGAACCCGTACGGCCCCACGCGTACGACACGGAACTCGAAGTACCCGGCAGGAACCCCGTCCCGCGGTCAGCGGCGCTCGTCGCCCTCCGTGGTCCCGGTCCCGGCCTCGGACTCCGCCTCCGCCTCGGCTTCGGCCTCCTTGGCCTCCACCTCGGGCGAGAGCGTGGGACCGCTGCCGTCGACCGACGCCAGGACGGAGCCCTCGTCCACCTCGGTGGGAGCGGGCGGCTCGACCAGCCAGTCGGGATTGGCCTGCTTGTCCCACCACTTCCAGGCGGCGAAGGCGCCGCCGGCCAGCACACCGAAGACCGCGAGGCCCTTGGCGAACCGCCCGGCCCTCGCGCGACGACGGTGCTTCTTCACGAGCTTCTGGATGTCCTTCGGCGTCACCTGACCGCGCAGCGCGGCCCAGGCCGCCGTCGAACGCGAACCGGCCTCCTCCAGGACGGGACCGGTCGCGGCGACCGCGTGCTCGACGCGCGGAACGGTGTAATCGGCTGCCTGACGGGCGGCTTCACGGGTCCGGGCCGCAGCGCGCTGCGCGGCCGCGTCGACCCGCGGCGGCACGTGCGGCGCGACACGGGCGACGTACTGCGCACGTGCCTGAACACGGGCCTGCCTGGCGGCCGTCGACACCTTCGGCGCCAGCCGCGACCGCGCCTCCTGCGCGTACTGCGCGGCCTGCTCCTTGGCCGTGCCTGCGTACGGCGCCACCACTTCCGCGGCGTGCAGAACGCTCTCCTTCGCCGAATCTGTCGCGGCGCGCACGCTGTCCATGCGGGTCACAGGACTCCTCCTCCTCGGTGGCGACCATGTCGGGTTTTCGCCTTTCCATCCTTTTCGGAATCATGCCCCCCCACGTCAGGTCCGGCATGTGGGGCGGGCATCCGGGGCATGCGAGGATCGGACACGCCAGAGACGGAAGTGAGTGACCCGACGTGACGCCGGCTGCCTGACCCCAGCCGCTGTGACGCGGCGTGAACAGGGACGGAAGGCGGACCGTGGCCGAGCAGCTCTACGCGATCCTCAAGACCAGCGCGGGCGACATCGAGATGCGGCTCCTGCCGTTCCACGCACCGAAGACGGTCAGGAATTTCGTCGAACTCGCCTCGGGCGGGCGGGAGTGGACCCACCCGGTGACCGGCGAGGTCTCCACCGATCCGCTGTACGACGGAACGGTCTTCCACCGCGTGATCAAGGGCTTCATGATCCAGGGTGGCGACCCGCTCGGGAACGGCACGGGCGGCCCGGGGTACGAGTTCGGCGACGAGTTCCACCCCGAACTCTTCTTCGACCGGCCCTACCTGCTGGCCATGGCGAACGCCGGCCCGGGCACCAACGGCTCGCAGTTCTTCATCACGGTCGGCCCGGCGACCTGGCTCAACCGCAAGCACACCATCTTCGGCGAGGTCGTCGGCCAGGAGAGCCGCGCGGTCGTGGACGCGATCGCCGCCGCGGAGACCGACCCGCGTACCGAGCGTCCGCTTCAGGACGTCGTCATCCGTTCCGTGGTGATCGAGAAGCGCTGACGCGGAAGGGACGGACCCCGCCCATGGACCCGCAGTCCGGCCTTCCGCACTGCTACCGCCACCCCGGCACCGAGACCGGCATCCGCTGCGCCCGTTGCGAGAAGCCGATCTGCCCGGAGTGCATGATCTCCGCCTCCGTCGGATTCCAGTGTCCCGACTGTGTGCGCAACGGTTCGGGGACCGGGCACGCGGCGGACGCCAACCAGCCCCGGACGCTCGCGGGCGGGCGGGTGGCCGCCGACGACCGGTTCGTCACCAAGATCCTCGTGGGGATCAACCTGGCGGTCTACCTCGCCGTCCTGGTGGCCGGTGAGCGGTTCGTCGACCAGCTCGTGCTCATCGGCTACGCCTTCAACCCCTTCCTCGGGGAGGTCGTGGGGGTCGCGGACGGGGAGTGGTACCGGCTGCTGACCGCGACCGTCCTGCACGAGGAGGTCTGGCACATCCTCTTCAACGTGCTCGGCCTGTGGGTGATCGGCGGGATCGTGGAACCGGAGCTCGGCCGGGCCCGGTATGCGGCGCTGTGCCTGCTCTCGGGGCTGTCGGGCTCCACGCTCGCGTACCTCGTCGCGGCGCCGAACCAGCCGTCCCTCGGTGCTTCCGGCGTCGTCTACGGCCTGATCGGCGCCTGGGTGGTGCTGGCCCGCCGGCGGCGCCACGACATGCGGCCGGTGATCCTCTTCGTGGCCCTGTCCCTGCTCATGACGTTCACCCGACCGGGGATCTCCTGGGAGGCGCACGTCGGCGGACTCGTCGCGGGGGCCGTGATCACGTACGCGCTGGTGCACGCCCCCCGGGCCCGGCGGCAGCTGGTGCAGTACGGCGCCTGCGGACTCCTGCTGGCGGTGGACGTGGTCGCCGTCCTCACGCGTTCGGCCGTGCTCACCTGAGCGCGTAGCCCTGGGGACGAGCTGCGGAAGCGAGCTTTCCCCAGAGTTATCCACAGCGTGGGCCCGGTCTTCCCCACCGCAGGGGAAAGTGGCCCACCCCCTGTCTCTGACCTGGTGTTTCACCAGGACGGCAGGGGGTGCGCCGCTGTCGCGCACGATCGGGAGCGATCAGACCGTGGTCATACCGGCGTCAATCTCGTGCAAGTTATCCACAGATCTTCGTAAGTTATCCAGTGCTGTGCACAACGCTGTGGATAAGTTGGGCGGAGCGGTACCCTGCGCGGGCTACTTCCACTGGGTGGAGACGCCGAAGCCCGCCGCGATGAAGCCGAAGCCGACCACGATGTTCCAGTTCCGGATCGACTCGACCGGCAGCGAACCGTCGGTGACGTAGAAGACGACGATCCACACCAGCCCGATGGCGAACAGCGCCAGCATCACGGGTGCCACCCAGCTGCTGTTCGTCAGCTTGATGTTGGCGGCCTGCTTCGCGGGCGGCGGCGTGAAGTCGGCCTTCTTGCGGATACGTGACTTCGGCACGAGGGACTCTCCTGTCGATGCGCTGCGTGACCGCGCAGGGAACTGTGGCTGGCGCCGGGATCGGGCCGCGGGAGGACCACTGCGTCCCCCGGGCGTCCGTTAGCGTAGTGGTTCCGCGGCACCGAAGGGGATCAGGGTACGTTGAGCAATTCCGCCGGCACTCCCGCAGGGCCGGGCCCCACCGCTCGGTGGCGCCCCGTCCGACTGCTCACGCTCGCCGTCTTCGCCCTCGCCGGACTGATCTTCGTCACCAGCTTCAACACCGCCCGCGGCACCAACCTGCGCACGGACACCTCTCTCCTGCGGCTCTCCGACCTGATCCAGGAACGCAGCCACAAGAACGCGGGTCTCGACGAGTCCACCGCGGCCCTGCGCTCCCAGGTCGACGCGCTCGCCGCCCGCGACGACGGATCCACCCGTGCGGAGGACGACCGTCTTCGCGCGCTGGAGACCACGGCGGGGACCACCGAGGTCACGGGCAGCGGCCTGACCGTCACCCTCAACGACGCCCCGCCCGACGCCCAGGCCGCCCCCGGCTACCCGGAACCGCAGGCCAACGACCTCGTGATCCACCAGCAGGACCTCCAGGCCGTCGTCAACGCCCTGTGGCAGGGCGGCGCCGAGGGCATCCGCGTGATGGATCAGCGGCTGATCTCCACCAGCGCCGTGCGCTGCGTCGGCAACACCCTGATCCTCCAGGGCCGCGTCTACTCGCCCCCGTACAAGATCACGGCGGTCGGTGACCGGTCGCGGCTGGCCAGGGCGCTGGCGGACTCCCCGGCCATCCAGAACTACCGGCTGTACGTGAAGGCGTACGGGCTCGGCTGGAAGGTCGACGAGCACCGGAGGATCACCCTTCCCGGTTACTCCGGCACGGTCGAGCTCCACCACGCGAAGCCGGTGAGCTGAGGCGCGCCCCCGGTTGTCCACAGGCTTCGGACAGCTGACCCCTCACGGCCCCGGCGACCCGTACTCTGGTCCCCGTAACGAACGGAAGGGGCGGTCGACGTCATGTACGGCTGGATCTGGCGGCATCTGCCGGGCAACGCGTGGGTGCGCGCGCTGATCTCGATCGTGCTCGTCCTCGGAGTCGTCTACGTCCTCTTCCAGTACGTGTTCCCCTGGGCGGAGCCTCTGCTTCCGTTCAACGATGTGACGGTGGACGGCCAGTGAGCGCGCGAATTCTCGTCGTCGACAACTACGACAGCTTCGTCTTCAACCTCGTTCAGTACCTCTACCAGCTCGGCGCCGAGTGCGAAGTCCTGCGCAACGACGAGGTGGAGCTCTCCCACGCCCAGGACGGCTTCGACGGCGTCCTGCTCTCCCCCGGCCCCGGCGCGCCCGAGCAGGCCGGCGTCTGCGTCGACATGGTGCGGCACTGTGCCGCCACCGGCGTACCCGTCTTCGGCGTCTGCCTCGGCATGCAGTCGATGGCGGTGGCCTACGGCGGTGTCGTGGACCGCGCCCCGGAGCTGCTGCACGGCAAGACCTCCCTCGTCACCCACGAGGGCAGGGGCGTCTTCACCGGGCTCCCCTCGCCGTTCACCGCGACCCGCTACCACTCGCTCGCCGCCGAGCCGGCCGCCCTGCCGGCCGAGCTGGAGGTCACCGCGCGGACCGAGGACGGCATCATCATGGGCCTGCGCCACCGCGAACTCCCGGTGGAGGGCGTGCAGTTCCACCCCGAGTCGGTGCTCACCGAGCACGGCCACCTGATGCTCGCCAACTGGCTGGAGCAGTGCGGCGACAAGGGGGCGGTCGGCCGGTCGGCGGGGCTCGCGCCGGTGGTGGGCAAGGCCGTCGCGTGACGTCGGGGTCGCCGTGGTTCCGGGCCGCCGACCAGCCGGAACCGGAGCCCGGGCCGATACCCGGGGACCCGTACGCGTACGGCCCGCAGGGGCCGGGTCAGGACCAGGGGCAGGAGTACGGCGCGGTGCCTCCGCCGTACGGCGCCCAGGGGACCGGCGGGCCCGCGCCCGCCCCGTACGGCACCCCGCACGACCCTTCGTACGGCACGCCGGCGTACGGCCCCCCGCACGGCGGACCGGCGTACGACGCGCCGTACGACCCCGCCTACGGGACGGCTCCCTCCCCCGCCCCCACCGGGCCGTCCGCGCGCTCGGTGCCCTTCCCGGCCGGCGCGCCCGAGAAAAGCCCTGGCGCGGCCCCGTACGAGCCCGTGGAGGCTCCCCGGCCCCGGCGGGCCCGGCAGGACGAGACGACGCCCATGCCGGTCGTGGAGCCGCTTCCCGGGCCGGGCAGGGCGGAGCGCCGCCGTGCCGCCGCCAAGGGCGGCAGGGGCGCCCGTGGCAAGGGTCGCGGCAGTGCCCCGGCCGCTCCGTCGCCCGGGCCGGGCGAGGGCCGCCCGCTCTCCCGGGTCGAGGCCCGCCGTGCGGCCCGCGCGGCCAAGGACAGCGTCGGTGTCATCGCCAGCCGGGCCGTCGGCGAACTCTTCATCACCCTCGGCGTGGTCATGCTGCTGTTCGTCACCTACCAGCTGTGGTGGACGAACGTCCTCGCCGGCCAGGAGACGAACCAGGCCAAGGAGCGCATCGAGGACACGTGGGCGAAGGGTGAGCGCACCCCCGGCGCCTTCGAGCCCGGCGAGGGCTTCGCCATCATGTACATCCCCAAGCTGGACGTCGTCGTCCCCATCGCCGAGGGCATCGACAAGCCCAAGGTCCTCGACAAGGGCATGGTCGGCCACTACGCCGAGGGCAGCCTCAAGACGGCCATGCCCTCCGACAAGCAAGGCAACTTCGCGGTCGCCGGGCACCGCAACACCCACGGCGAGCCGTTCCGGTACATCAACCAGCTGAAGCCGGGCGACCCGATCGTCGTCGAGACCCAGGACGCGTACTACACGTACGAGATGGCGAGCATCCTGCCGCAGACCGCGCCCTCCAACATCGCCGTGATCGACCCGATCCCCAAGGGCTCGGGCTTCACGAAGCCCGGCCGCTACATCACCCTCACGACGTGCACCCCGGAGTTCACCAGCACCTACCGCATGATCGTGTGGGGCAAGATGGTCGAGGAACGCCCGCGCAGCAAGGGAAAGCCTGACGCGCTCGTAGGCTGAGACCCCACACCTCCGGACGGGACGACGGGACGACCTAGTGGCACGTGCGCGCAACCGGATCGCCGGCATCATCAGCGTTTTCGGCGAACTCCTGATCACAGCGGGCCTGGTGCTCGGACTCTTCGTCGTCTACTCACTGTGGTGGACGAACGTCCTCGCCGACCGGGCCGCCGACCAGGACGGCGCGCAGGTCCGCGACCGGTGGGCGGGCGGCCCCGGCGCGCTCGACACGAAGGACGGCATCGGCTTCCTGCACGTGCCCGCCATGGGCGGCGACGAGATCCTCGTCAAGCAGGGCACGACCGGCGCCATCCTCAACAACGGTGTCGCCGGCTACTACACCGAGCCGATCAAGTCCGCCCTCCCGCAGGACAAGAAGGGCAACTTCACCCTGGCCGCGCACCGGGACGGGCACGGGGCGAAGTTCCACAACATCCACAAGCTCAGGACCGGGGACGCGATCGTCTTCGAGTCGAAGGACACCTGGTACGTCTACAAGGTCTACAACTCGCTGCCCCAGACGACGAAGTACAACGTGGACGTCCTCCAGCCCGTCCCGAAGGAGTCCGGCAAGACCAGGCCGGGCCGGTACATCACCCTGACGACCTGCACCCCGATGTACACCTCGGACTACCGCTACATCGTGTGGGGCGAGCTGGTCCGCACGGAGAAGGTCGACCGCGACCGCACGCCGCCGGCCGAACTGCGCTGACCGCCCGGGCGGGCGGAACGGGCAGAGCCCCGGCATCCGTGGTGGATGCCGGGGCTCTGCCCGTGTCACGCGGTCCGGCGGTCAGTCGAAGAGGCCTCCGCCGAAGCCGCCGCTGTCGTTGCCACCGTTCCCGTTGCCACCCGCGGGGTTCCCGTTGCTGGGTTCACCGGTGCCGGGGTCGCCGTTGTTGTCGCCGCCGCCACCTCCACCGCCCATGGTGTAGACGATGACGGTCGTGCCGGGGTTGACCATCGAACCCGCCGGCGGGTTCGAGCCGACGACGATGGCGTCCTCCTTGTCGGAGCCCTGCTGCTGGACGACGAGGCCCATGCCCTGCAGCTGGTCCCGCACGTCCTTGAACTGCTTGGTCGCGATGTCGGCCGGGATCTGGACCTGCGTGATCTGCGGGCCCTTGGAGACGCGCAGCTTGACCTCGGAGCCCTGGGCCGCCGACTCGTTGCCGCCCGGGGTCTGCTCCAGGATCTCGTCCTTGGGCTTGTCGGAGTCCACGTACTCGGTGATGACCACGAAGCCCAGCGTCTTCAGCTGCTGCTCGGACGGGGCGAGCTGGTTGCCGACGACCGAGGGAACGGTCGCCTGCTTCTGCGTGGCGACGGTGATCGTCACCTCGGAGTTCTGCTCGGCCTTGGTGCCGCCGTCAGGGTTCTGGCGCAGGACGGTGCCGGGGTCCTCGTCGGACTCCTCCTCGACGACCTTGACCTTGAAGCCCTTGCTCTTCAGGAGCTCCTCGGCGCTCTCGCGCGACTTCTCCTTGACGTCCGGGACCTCGGTCAGCGGGGCGCCCTCGGAGACGTACACCTGGATGGTGCCGTTGGTGTCCATCCTGCGGGCGCCGTCGTGAGCCGGGTCCTGGCGGCAGATCGCGCCGGTGGGCTGGTCGCAGCGCTCCGTGCCCGCTTCCTGGATCTTGACCTGGGCGTTGTTCGCGAGGCGCTCGGCCACCGCGACCTTCTGGCCCACGAGCTGCGGGACCAGGACCTGCTGAGGGCCGTCCTTCTTCTCGAAGAGGGAGGCGCCGATGAAGATGGCGCCGACCAGCACGAGGATGCCCGCGAGGACCAGCAGGATCGTCGAGGTGTTCGACTTCTTCTGCCCGCCGCGGCGACGGTCCGGACGGTCGTCGTATCCGCCGTAGCCGTCGTCCGCGCCGATCGGCGGCATCATCGACGTCTGCGCGCCCGCGTCGGCCTGGCGCAGAGCGGTGGTCGGCTGGTCCTCCGGCGGGTAGCCGTAACCCCCGCCGTACGCGGACGCGCCCGCCATGCCCATGGCGGCGGCCGCGGCGACCGGCTGACCGTCGAGGCAGGCCTCGATGTCCGCGCGCATCTCGTCGGCGGACTGGTAGCGGTAGTCGGGGTCCTTGACCAGGGCCTTCAGGACGATGGCGTCCATCGAGGGCGTGATCTCGGGGTCGAAGTTGCTCGGCGGCTGCGGCTCCTCGCGCACGTGCTGGTACGCGACGGCGACCGGGGAGTCGCCGATGAACGGCGGCCGGACGGTGAGCAGCTCGTAGAGCAGACAGCCGGTGGAGTACAGGTCGGAGCGGGCGTCGACCTGCTCGCCCTTGGCCTGCTCGGGGGAGAGGTACTGGGCGGTGCCGATCACCGCGGCGGTCTGCGTCATGGTCATGCCCGCGTCGCCCATGGCGCGCGCGATGCCGAAGTCCATGACCTTGACCTGGCCGGTGCGCGTCAGCATGACGTTCGCCGGCTTGATGTCGCGGTGGACGATGCCGGCGCGGTGCGAGTACTCCAGCGCCTGCAGGATGCCGACCGTCATCTCGAGGGTGCGCTCGGGCAGCAGCTTGCGCCCGGAGTGCAGCAGCTCGCGCAGGGTCGACCCGTCGACGTACTCCATGACGATGTACGGGATGGAGACCCCGTCGACGTAGTCCTCGCCGGTGTCGTAGACCGCGACGATCGCCGGATGGTTCAGCGAGGCGGCGGACTGGGCCTCTCGGCGGAACCGGGCCTGGAAGGACGGGTCACGGGCCAGGTCGGCCCGCAGCGTCTTCACGGCGACGGTGCGGCCGAGCCGGGTGTCCTGGGCGAGGTACACCTCGGCCATGCCACCGCGGCCGAGCACCGAGCCCAGCTCGTACCGGCCGCCGAGGCGACGCGGCTCATCCATAGCTAATCCAGCCCTCTCCGTCTGTCCCGACCGCACCCATGGGTGGTCCGGCGGTGTGTGCTGTTCGCGCATACGCTACCGGCCCCGGAAAGGCGTTCCGTCCGGGACCGGAACCTGATACAGGACCGGTACCTGATCCACGCCCCTGTCGAGGCGGTCTCCGTACCGGTCCCGTAGCGGGTCCGTACCTGGCTCAGCCCTGGCCCTTCAGGACCGCCTTCATGACGGCCTTGGCGATCGGGGCGGCCAGGCCGCCACCGCTGATGTCCTCGCGGGAGACGCCGGACGCGTCCTCGACGATCACGGCGACCGCGACCGGGGAGCCCTCGGCGGTCTTGGCGTACGAGATGAACCAGGCGTAGGGCCGCTTGGAGTTCTTCTCGCCGTGCTGGGCCGTACCCGTCTTGCCGCCGACCTTCACGCCGTCCATCTTCAGGTCGGCGCGGCCGCCGGTGCCCTCGGAGACGACGTTCTCCATCATCTGCTGGAGGAGCTGGGCGTTCTCCGGAGAGACGGGCCGGCTCATCTCCTCCGGCTCGTTCTTCTTGATGACGTCCAGGTTCGGCGCGCGCAGCTCGTCGATCATGTACGGCTTCATGAGCTTGCCGTCGTTGGCGATCGCGGCCGTGACCATGGCCATCTGGAGGGGGGTGGTCGCGGTGTTGAACTGGCCGATGGCCGCCTGGGCGTTGCCGTCGCGCTTCGCTTCCTTGTCGAAGACGGAGGCCGCCGAACGGACCGGGACGAACTGTTCGGCGTTGAAGCCGAACTTCTCCGCCATCTCGTTCATCTTCTTGACGCCGATCTCGTCACCGAGCTTGGCGAAGACCGAGTTGCAGGAGATCTCCAGCGCCCGGTTCAGGCTGGCGTTCGCACAGCCCTGGGCGTGGTTCTTCATGGGAATCGTGGAGAGCGGGATCTTCCAGCCCTCGGGGGTGTCCGTCGGCTTGTTGATGTCGGTGATGTTGCCGTTCTCCAGCGCGGCGGCGGCGGTGACGACCTTGAAGACGGAGCCGGGGGGGTAGATCTCGCGCAGCGCGCGGTTCTGCATCGGCTTGCTCTTGGACGAATTGAGCGCCACCCACGCCTTCTCGTCATTGCTGCCGGCAATGGTGGAGGGGTCGTACGAGGGGGTGGAGGCGAGCGCGAGGATCTTGCCGGTCGACGGCTCGATCGCGACGACGGCCCCGGTCTTGTCACCCAGTCCCTCGAAGGCGGCCTTCTGCGCGGCGCCGCTGAGGGTCAGGACGACGTCACCCCCCTTCTTCTTCTCGCCGGTGAACATGGCCAGCGTGCGGTCGAAGAAGAGCCGGTCGTCGTTGCCGGTGAGGATGCCGTCCTCGATCTTCTCGATGAAGTTGGCGTCGTACACCTGCGAGGCGTAGCCGGTGACCGGCGCCCACATGGGGCCGTTCACGTAGGTCCGCTTGTACTTGTAGTAGTTGCCCCCGGAGTCGACGGAGCCGGTGATCGGCTTGCCGTCGACGATGATGTTGCCGCGCTCGTTGGCGTACCGCTCGATGCGGACGCGCGTGTTGTTCGGGTGGGCGGTCAGTTCGTCCGCGCGGACGAACTGCAGCCAGTTGTCGCGTACGAGCAGGGCGAGGACGAGCAGGCCGCAGAAGATCGCGACCCGGCGCAGCGGCTTGTTCACGGTCGGACCACCTGGGTCATCTCGGCGTCGGGGTTCGGTGCGGGGGAGGGCGCCGGACGGCGTGCGGTGTCACTGATCCGGATCAGGATGCCGATGAGCGCCCAGTTGGCGATCACGGACGAGCCGCCGTACGCGAGGAACGGCATCGTCATACCGGTGAGCGGGATGAGGCCCATCACCCCGCCGGCGACGACGAAGATCTGCAGCGCGAAGGCGCCGGAGAGGCCCATCGCGAGCAGCTTGCCGAAGGGGTCCCGGGCGGCGAGGGCGGTACGGATGCCGCGCTCGATGATCAGGCCGTACAACAGCAGGAAGACCATGACACCGGTCAGGCCGAGTTCCTCACCGACGGTGGCGAAGATGAAGTCGGAGTTGGCGGCGAACTTGATCAGGTCCGAGTTGCCCTGGCCGAGGCCGGTACCGAGGATGCCGCCGGAACCGAAGGACATGAGCACCTGCGTCATCTGATCGCAGGCGTACGCCATGTTCGTGCCGGGAGGTGCGGTCTTCAGGCACTCGAAGGGGTCGAGCCAGGCGGCCACACGCGACTGCACGTGGCTGGCCGTGGAACCGACGACCACCGCACCTGCGATGGCCATGAGCAGACCCATGACGATCCAGCTGGTCCGCTCGGTCGCGACGTACAGCATGATCACGAACATGCCGAAGAACAGCAACGAGGTGCCGAGGTCGTTCTCGAAGACCAGGATGAGGAG
Source organism: Streptomyces sp. NPDC012827 (assembly GCF_042900905.1). NCBI lineage: Bacteria > Bacillati > Actinomycetota > Actinomycetes > Kitasatosporales > Streptomycetaceae > Streptomyces > Streptomyces sp. NPDC012827. The sequence goes on from NZ_JBIBBY010000002.1 coordinate 262,940, forward strand.
GCTGACCGCCCAGATCGTGAGGATCGGTCCGAGGTCGCGGCCACGTGGCAGGTAGAGGCCCATGAAGCGGCGGCTGGCCAGGGCGAGCGCGTCGCGCTTCACCATGAGGTAGCCGGAGAAGAAGACCGCGAGGACCAGCTTGGCGAACTCACCCGGCTGGATCGAGAAGCCGCCGATGCGGATCCAGATCTTGGCGCCGAAGCTGTCGGTACCGAGGCCGGGGACCAGCGGCAGCAGGAGGAGGACGAGAGCGGCGGCCATGGAGATGTACGTGTAGCGCTGGAGGACCCGGTGGTCCTTCAGGATCAGCAGCACGCCCACGAACATCGCGATGCCGATCGCCGAGTACATCATCTGGTTCGGCGCGGACGGACTGAAGGCGCCGTACTGGAGCTTGGCGAGCTGGATCAGCCGCGGTGACTGGTCCAGACGCCAGATCAGCACCAGACCCAGACCGTTCAACAGGATGGCCAGCGGCAGCAGCAGCGGGTCGGAGTACGGCGCCCACTTGCGCACCACCAGGTGGGCGACGCCCGCGAGGAGGGTGAGGCCGAGCCCGTACCCGAGCATGCCCGCGGGGACCTTGCCGTCGATGGCGAGGCCCACGTTCAGGTAGGCGAAGACCGGGATGGCGACGGCGAAGCCGAGGAGCGCCAGCTCGGTGTTCCGGCGGCTCGGTGCTTCGATCGCCCCGATGGTGGTCGTGTTGGTGACAACGCTCATGGTGGTGAAAGGCCCCCTACGGGTGCTTACTGCTTGCCGCAGTTCGAGGCCAGCTTCTGCTCCTCGGCGGTGAGGGTGGGACCCGGGGAGGGAGCGGCTGTGGTGGGCTTGGGTTCGGGCGTGGCGGTGCCTTCGGGGGTGGTGCCCTCGGTCGCCGGCGGCTTGCTGGCCCGGTCGGCGGCCTTCTCGGCGGCCTGGCGGCGCTGCTCGGCCTTCTTGCAGGCCGTCGCCTGGAGTGCCAACTCGGCGATCTTCGTCTCGGCCTTGCCGAGGCTGCCGCCCGTGATCGTGTCCTCGACCTGCTTGCGCTGGTAGGCGGGGAGGTACTTGAGTTCGATCTCGGGGTGGTCCTTCTCCACCTCCGACAGCGAGACCCAGGCCAGGTCCTGGCTGATGCCCCGATACAGCGCGACGTGCTGGTCCTTGGCGCCCACGTAGTACTGGGTCCGCGTCCAGCGCCAGCCGCCGTAGACGCCGCCGCCGAGGACGGCGAGGGCGAGGACGAGGAGGAAGGAGCGCTTCAGCCAGGTGCGGCCGGTGCGCGGCTTCACGAAGTCGTCGTCGGTGTACGACTCGAAGGAGCCCTGCGGGGGCATGCCGCCGTAGCCGTGGTCGTCGCCGCTCCCGGGCGGGCCGAAGCCGCCGGCCGGCGGCTGGTGGTGCGGGGCGGGGCGGCCGAGCCCGGAGGCGCGGCCGGCCGGGGTCTGCATGGCGCCACCGTCGCTCAGCTGCGCCTGGTTCTCGGCGACCGCGCCCACGACGACCGGGGTGTCGCTGAGGTGGCCGGCGAGGGTGTCCCCGCCGTCGACGTCGAGGACGTCGGCGACGATCACCGTGATGTTGTCCGGGCCGCCGCCGCGCAGCGCGAGCTGGATCAGCTCCTGCACGGTCTCCTGCGGGCCCTGGTAGCTGGCGAGGGTGTCCTCGAGGGTCTGGTGCGAGACCACGCCGGACAGGCCGTCGGAGCAGATCAGGTAGCGGTCACCGGCACGCACCTCGCGGATGGAGAGGTCGGGTTCGACGTGGTCGCCGCTGCCCAGGGCGCGCATCAGCAGCGAGCGCTGCGGGTGCGTGGTGGCCTCTTCCTCCGTGATGCGGCCCTCGTCGACGAGGCGCTGCACCCACGTGTGGTCCTGCGTGATCTGGGTGAGGATGCCGTCGCGCAGCAGGTAGGCGCGCGAGTCACCGACGTGGACGAGGCCGAGGCGCTGGCCCGTCCACAGCAGGGCGGTGAGCGTGGTGCCCATGCCCTCCAGCTGCGGGTCCTCCTCGACCATCATCCGCAGCTGGTCGTTGGCGCGCTGCACCGCCGTACCGAGCGAGGTGAGGATGTCGGAGCCGGGGATGTCGTCGTCGAGGGTGACGAGGGTGGAGATCACCTCGGAGGAGGCGACCTCACCGGCGGCCTGGCCGCCCATGCCGTCGGCGATGGCGAGCAGCCGGGGGCCGGCGTAACCCGAGTCCTCGTTGCCCTCGCGGATCATGCCCTTGTGCGAGCCCGCGGCGAAACGCAGGGACAGACTCATGCCCACCTGCCCTGTCGACGCTGCATCGGGGTAAGGCCGGTCTCGACCCACACTGCCCACCCTCCGGTCGCTCCGGTCAGCTCGCTCATTGTCGTACTACTTCCGCAGCTCGATGACGGTCTTGCCGATGCGGATCGGCGCGCCCAGCGGAATCGGTGTGGGTGTGGTGAGGCGGGTCCGGTCGAGGTAGGTGCCGTTCGTGGACCCGAGGTCCTCGACGATCCACTGGCCGTCCCGGTCCGGGTAGATCCTGGCGTGCCGGCTGGACGCGTAGTCGTCGTCCAGCACGATCGTCGAATCGTGGGCCCGGCCCAGGGTGATCGTCTGCCCCTGGAGGGCGACGGTGGTACCGGTGAGGGTGCCCTCGGAGACGACCAGCTTCGTCGGGGCGCCACGGCGCTGCCGGCCGCCCCCGCTCTGCTGGCCGCGCTGCTGCGGCGGTGCGGCGGCCGCCTGGCGCCCGCTCTGCTGCGGCCGGGCCTCCTGGCGGCGCGAACCCCGCTGGGTGACGCGCGTACCGAAGAGGTCGCTACGGATGACCTGGACGGCCACGATGACGAACAGCCACAGAACGGCCAGGAAACCCAACCGCATGACCGTCAGGGTCAGCTCTGACATTGCCCCCGCTTCACCCTTCGGCTTGCCGGTAAACGATGGTGGTGCTGCCCACGACGATCCGCGAGCCGTCGCGGAGCGTAGCGCGGGTGGTGTGCTGCCCGTCCACCACGATGCCGTTGGTGGATCCGAGATCCTGGATCGTCGAGGGCGTTCCGGTCCGGATCTCGCAGTGCCGGCGGGAGACGCCGGGATCGTCGATCCTCACGTCCGCGTCGGTGCTGCGGCCGAGGACCAGGGTCGGGCGGGAGATCTGGTGGCGGGTGCCGTTGATCTCGATCCAGCGGCGCACCTGGCCGCCCGCGCCGGGGCCCGGGCCGGGCATGCCGGGGCCGCCCGAGGGTCGGGCGGGGGCGCCGGGAGGCGGGGTGGCCGGCATGGGCGGGGCGCCGGCCGGGGGGTACCCGTAACCGCCGCGGCCCTGCTGGGCACCGGCGGCGGGCGGCTGCGGCTGTGACGTACTCGACGCGAGCGTACGGCTGCGGACCCGGTAGAGACCGGTGTCGAGGTCGTCGGCCTTCTCCAGGTGGACCTTGATCGGGCCCATGAAGGTGTACCGCTGCTGCTTGGCGTAGTCCCTGACCAGGCCGGCGAGCTCGTCGCCGAGCTGGCCCGAGTACGGGCTGAGGCGCTCGTAGTCCGGCGCGCTCAGCTCCACGATGAAGTCGTTGGGGACGACGGTCCGCTCGCGGTTCCAGATCGTCGCGTTGTTGTCGCACTCGCGCTGGAGCGCGCCGGCGATCTCGACGGGCTGGACCTCGGACTTGAAGACCTTGGCGAAGGTGCCGTTGACCAGACCTTCGAGACGCTGCTCGAAACGCTTCAGGACTCCCATGGGGCACCTCCTCCGTCGTTGTCGTCCTGGTACTGCTTACTGATCGTATCCACGCGTCGGGAAATCGGCTGGTTCCCCTTCTCTGCCCTGTGGACGAGTGTCACCTCTCACAGACCTTTCCCCCGGATCGTAGAGGTGGCCTGTGGACAGTGTCCCGCACCCCGCTGTGAGACAAGAAGGGGCGGAGGGTGCGGACCCTCACAGGTCGCCCCGGCGTTCTTCCCGCTTCCGTGTTCCGCGTGGCCGTTCGCCTCCTCGTGGCGCCTGCGTGCCCGCCCTCCCGCCCGCTTCCCGTTCGTGTCGTCTCCGCCCGTGCCCTCGGCCGGCTCCGCCGGCCCGCTCGTCGCGCCGCTTCCCCTGCCGTCTCCCGCTCGTCGTCCCGCCGTCGTTCACGCCCGCGCCTCCCCCGCCCTTCGCCGTCCCCCGGTCATCGGCTGCCGTTCGCCCGCCCGCTCCCCCCTCTGTCCTTGTTCTCCCCGAGCGGGAGCGAAACAAGGGATGTGAATCCACGGTCACCGACGTGCTAATCTTCAGATGTCGCCAGGCGCTCCCACCGAAAAGGTGAGAGGGCAGGGAGATCACCCAATGCGCGGGTGGCGGAATAGGCAGACGCGCTGGATTCAGGTTCCAGTGCCCGAAAGGGCGTGGGGGTTCAACTCCCCCCTCGCGCACCAGACGGAAGCCCCGTAGGTCATCGACCTACGGGGCTTCCGCGTTGTCCGGGTCATGTGACGCTTCCCACTGCGGTCTACGGCAGGCCTCCTGCCGATGCGTACGGACGGCGGAGGCGCCGCCCGCCGGATCACGACCTTCGTCGTGGGTGGCCGAGACGAAAGAGGGACGCCCGGGCCCGGCCCGCTGCCTAGGGTGCGAGCGTGGACGCAAAGGTGAAGTCGGGTACGGGGAGCGCGATCGGAGCCAGGATCGCGGCCTGGTGGAACTGGTTCGCGCTGCCCGGTCAGTGGTCGCGGCGCAGGACCGTCGGTGAGCTGGCGCTCGCCCTCGTCGTGGCGCTGCTCGCCGCCGGCTCCGAGGAGCTCATGGGCGGCGAGGGATGGCGCCTCGCGCTGAACGCGCTGGCTGCCGCCGTTCTCTGCCTGGTGCGGCGGAGATTCCCGGCGAGCGTCCTCGTGATCACGTCCGCGCTCGCGCCCTTCCTCCTCGGCCTGTGGGCACTCCTGATGGTCGTCGGCTGGTCGTCCGGCCGGTTCATCATCGGTATCGGGCGCGCGCTGAACGCCTTCCTCGCCGGTTTCCTGTTCAACGTCGCCGGCACCCTCCTGGAGACCTGGGACCAGCAGCGGCTGCTCACGGTCGCCTTCATGACGACGCTCTACTACTTGGCGACCGCCCTGGGGCCGGGGCTCGCCCACCGGTACTGGACGCAGCGGCGGACCCTGCTGCACGCGCTCCAGGACCGGAATGCCCAGCTGCTGCGCGAACGGACGATGATCGCCTGGCACGCGCGGCTGCGTGAGCGGCAGCGGATCGCCCAGGACATGCACGACAGCCTCGGGCACCAGCTGGCCCTGATCGCCGTGCACACCGGTGCCCTGGAGGTGGACCGGGAGCTGGGTGAGCGCCAGCGGGAGGTGGTCGGCGTCCTGAGGACGGCGTCGGTGACGGCGATGCGCGAGCTGCGCGAGGTCGTCGGGATACTTCGTGACGGTGTCGCGGCGGAGGACGTCGCCGCCGGGGCCGCCCCGGGCAGCGCGGGGGACGAGACGGGGAAGGCGGCCCGTGGCATCGCCGGCATAGCGGGGCTCGTGGACGCGGCCAAGGCCGCCGGGACCTCCGTGGAACTGCGCCGGGTCGGTGACGAGCGGCCGCTGGAGCCGGCCGCCGACCACGCCGCGTACAGGATCGTCCAGGAGGCGCTGACCAACGCCTACAAGTACGCGCCGGGGGCGCCGATCGGGGTCGAGCTCCGCTACGAGCCGGACACCTTCGTCGTGGAGGTCTTCAACGAGGAGCCGGTGGACGGACCGCCGCAGGACGTGGTGAGCGGCGGGCAGGGGCTCACCGGTCTCGCCGAACGGGCCCGCCTGGTCGGCGGCATGTGCCACGCGGGGCCGGCCGACGGCGGCGGCTTCCGGGTGGCCGGGATGCTGCCCTACGGGGCGGCGCCGGTCGGTGAAGCAGCGCCTTTGGTCGACGCGGAGGACGACTTCCGGCAGCAGTCGTCGCGGCCCCTGGTCGGCGATGGTCGTGCGGTCGCGGTCGGAGAGGCCGACTGGACGGTCACGGAACGGGAGCTGGCGATGGCGTTGCGCGGGGGCAGGAGCAGAGGCGGCGGGATCGCGCTCGGGTGCGGGATAGCGGTGGCGGCGCTCGTCGTTCTGCTGGTGGCGGCCGGCTTCGGCCTCTACTTCTTGGTGGGCTCGATGGAGAAGGGCATGGTCGAGCCGGGGCAGTACGAGGCGGTGCGGGTCGGCATGGCGGAGAAGGACGTGCGTGGGCAGCTGCCCTCGGGCGACTCGATAGCCACGCTGGGCCTGGACAAGGGCGGCCCCGAGCGGCCCGCGGGGGCCAGCTGTCTGGTGCTGCTGTCCACGGAGACGGGGGACTCGTTCGACGAGGAGCCGGTTTTCCGGTTCTGCTTCAAGGACGGCAAGCTGATCGAGAAGAAGTCGTACGTGGTCACGCAGCGGTAGCGCTGCTCCGCCCGTACGGGAGCGGGGGGAGTGGGAGTGGCAGGGCAGCCCATCAGGGTCGTGATCGCCGACGACGAGCCGCTGATCAGGGCGGGGATCCGGATGATCCTCATCTCCGATCCCGGTATCCGGGTCGTGGCGGAGGCGGCGAACGGCCGCGAGGCGGTCGAGCAGGCCAGAGCGCACGCGGCCGACGTCGTACTGCTGGACATTCAGATGCCGGTGCTCGACGGCCTGTCCGCCATGCCCGAGCTGCGCAGAGCGGCCCCGGCGGCGCGGGTGATCGTCCTGACGACCTTCGGCGAACGGGAGAACGTGCTGCGGGCCCTGGAGCACGGGGGTGCCGGGTTCCTGCTGAAGGACACGGCGCCGGCGGAGCTGATCGGCGCCGTCCGGGCCGCGGCGGCGGGGGACGCCTACCTGTCCCCTGCGGCGACACGGCACGTGGTGGAGCGGCTCGCGACCAGCCGGGAATCGGCGCGCGCGGAGGAGGCGCGCCGAAGGGTGGCCGCGCTCAGCGAGAAGGAACGCGAGGTGCTCGCCCTGCTCGGCGAGGGCCTGTCCAACGCGGACGCGGGAAAGCGGCTCCACATGAGTGAGGGCACGGTGAAGACGTACGTGAGCCGCATCCTCGCCAAACTGGACTGCGAGAACCGTGTCCGCGCGGCCCTGCTCGCGCGCGACGCCGGGCTCTGACCGGGCGCCTCGGTCGCCCGGACCCCCGGCCCCGGAGTCGCTGCCGTGGCGCGGGCAGCGCCCCCGGACGCGGCCGCTCGGTGACGGCCTTGCGGGTCAGGCGGAGGGGGTGTCGGGGAGGTCGGCCGTGCCGGCGGCGTTGTACCGGAGGAGGTAGGCGGCGAACCGGTCCAGGTCTTCGGCCGACCAGTCCGCGAGGCGCTCCTGGTAGGCGGCGCGGCGGTTCGCCTGGGCCGTGGCGAGGACCTTGCTGCCCGCTTCGGTGGGGTGCAGCACCTGGACGCGGTGGTCGTCGGGGGCGGGGCGGCGTTCGACCAGGCCGAGTTTCTCCAGGCCGGCCAGCTGGCGGCTGACCGTGGACTTGTCCAGGAGGTAGTGGGCCGCGAGATCCGTGGCGCGGCAGCCGCGGCGCTCCTCGATGTGGGCGAGGAGGGTGTACGAGACCAGGGGGATCTCGGGGTGGACGCGGGCCGCGGCGGCGCGGGCCCGCCGCGCGAAGGCGGTCAGTTCGCGCTGGATGACGTCCACGGACGCGTCGCGGACGTCCTGTGTGCCGCCGTCGTCGTCGCTCATGATGCGCTCCCTCGCCGTCCGGCGTTCACCTTTCCCGCCGTTTCAGTTGTATAGTACAACGGTTCTTTAGTTGTAAAAGCCAACCATGGAGGTCTCGGTGACCGCAGGACCGAACACCACCACGGGCGCGTTGCGTCATGTCCTCGGGCATCTGCTCACCCCTCTGCTGATGTGCCTCGGCATGGGCCTCGCCTACCTCGGCGCCTTCCACGCCCCCCAGCCCCACGACCTCCGGGTCGACATCGTCGGCTCCGGCCCCAGCGCTCAGGTGCTCGCGCAGTCGCTCCACGACAAGGGAGCCGGCGCCCTCGACGTCCGGACCGTCGCCGACCGGGCGACCGCCGTCACCGATCTCCGGCAGCAGGACAGCTTCGGCGCCTACATCCCCGGCCCCCACCCCGAACTCCTCGTGGCGTCGGCGTCCTCCGACACCACCGCCATGGCCGTCGAGAAGGTCTTCACCAAGGTCGCCGCCGGCCAGGACGCGCCACTCAAGGTCACCGACGTGGCCCCCGTCGCCTCCGGTGACCCCACCGGGCAGGGCGTCTTCTTCCTCCTCGTCGCGCTCAGCATCGGCGCCTACGCCTCCGTCGCCGTCATCGGCGGGGCCGGAGCCGTCCTCCCCCTCAAGGTCCGGGCCGCCCTCGCCGCCGTGACGTCCCTGGTCGTCAGCCTCATCGGCACCCTCTTCGCCGGCCCCGTCTTCCACCTCGTCGACCACGGGCTCGGCGGAGTCTGGGCGATGTCCTGGCTGTACGCGGCGGGCATCCTGTTCGTCGGCGTCGGCCTCCACACCTTCCTGCGCCGCTGGACCACCCTCGGCGTGATGGTCCTCTTCGTGATGCTCAACTTCACGAGCTCCGGCGGCATCTACCGGCCCGAACTCCAGCCCGGCTTCTTCGCCTCCCTGCACGCCTTCTGGAACGGCGCCGGCTTCATCGAAGGCGTCCGCAGCCACGTCTACTTCGACGGACACGCCCTCGGCGGCCACATCCTCGTCCTCGTCCTGTGGCTCCTCGCCGGCGCCGCGCTCCTCGCCCTCGCCGGCCTCGCCGAAGCCCGCCGCAGGAACACGCTCCCGGCTCCGGCCACCGGAACGGAAAGCCGCACGGACAACCCGGCGGAGGCCCCGGAGAAGACGCCTGCGGGCGCCCCGGCACAGGACCGGGAGGCGGCCGAGGCCGAGGAGGAGATGGAGGAGGCCGTGGCCGTCTGACCGGCGCCCACGACGGGCTCACGAGTTGTCCACAGGCCGTTGTCCACAGGGGGAGACGGCCGATCCGATCCGGCGGTACGGTCGGGCCGAACGATGGTCGACATCGTGGCGCACATCGCAACGGGGGAGGACGTCCATGGACGAGATCACGGCCGTCAGGCCGGTACACCGTGGTCCGGGCGAGGGCCGAGTGCCGCACGTGCCGGGATTCGCCCGCCGCGCGGACGTCGACTGCGGTGACTCCGCCAAGGACCGGGGCAAGCAGCTCCGTGCCCGCGTCCCGCGCTCCGCGCACCGGCGGCTGACCCTCGTGGCCGACCGCCCCGACGCCGTCCGCGCCGTCGAGGAGTCCAGCCGCGGCCGGGTGCCGGAGCTGGCACCGATCCGGGTCGGCAGGATGGCGGCGAGCCCCTTCGCCTTCCTCCGCGGATCCGCCGGCCTGATGGCCCACGACCTCGCCGGATCACCCGTCACCGGCATGGCGGCCCAGATATGCGGCGACGCGCACGCGGCCAACTTCGGGCTCTACGGCGACGCCCACGGCCGTCTCGTCATGGACCTCAACGACTTCGACGAGACCGTCGTCGGCCCCTGGGAATGGGACCTGAAGCGGCTCGCCACCTCCCTGGTCCTCGCCGGGCGTGAAGTGGGAGCGGACGGGACCACCTGCCAGGCCGCCGCCTTCGACACCGTCGGCGCGTACCGGCGCACCATGCGCCTCCTCGCCCGGCTGCCCGTCCTCGACGCGTGGAACGCGATCGCCGACGAGGAACTCGTCTCCCACACCGACGCCCGCGACCTCCTCGGCACCCTGGAGCGGGTCTCCACGAAGGCCCGCAACAACACCAGCGCCCGGTTCGCCGCCCGTGCCACCGAGGCCGTCGGATGCGAGGAGGGCGGCGGCCGTAGGTTCGTCGACGCACCGCCCGTGCTCCGCAGGGTCCCCGACGCCGAGGCGGCGCTCGTGGCCGCCTCCCTCGGCCCCTACCTGGAGACCGTTTCCGAGGACCGCCGCCCGCTGCTCGCGCGGTACGCCGTCCACGACGTCGCCTTCCGGGTCGTCGGCACCGGCAGCGTCGGCACCCGCTCCTATGTGGTGCTGCTCCTCGACCACCGGGGCGAAGCCCTGGTCCTTCAGGTGAAGGAAGCCCGTCCGTCGGCCCTCCTGCCGCACCTGCCGTCGGCCGGCTTCACCGTCACGGACACCGGCCACGAGGGACGACGGGTGGTCCTCGGGCAGAAGCGCATGCAAGTCGTCAGCGACATGCTCCTCGGCTGGACGACGGTCGAGGGACGCCCCTACCAGGTCCGGCAGTTCCGCAACCGCAAGGGCAGCGTCGACCCCGCCGCCCTCACCGCCGACCAGCTCGACGACTACGGGCGCATGACCGGGGCCCTGCTCGCCCGGGCGCACGCCCACAGCGCCGACCCGCGCCTCATAGCCGGGTACTGCGGCAAGAACGAGGAACTGGACGAGGCCGTCACCGCCTTCGCCGTCGCCTACGCCGACCGCACCACGGCCGACCACGCCGACCTGGTCACCGCCGTCACCAGCGGCCGCATAGCCGCCGAACGCGGCGTCTGACACCCCACGGCCGCACCACCGAAACCAGCACGACCGGGGGCGGTCTCAGGGACCCGGTGACCGGCCACGCCACGGGTCGGGCGGTACGCCGCCCGGTGCTCCGCCGCCGTACCCGACCGGCACCACACGGCGGCACGCGCGGCACACCGGGCGGGGGATCGCGGCAGTGACACCGTGCTGCCCGCGAAAGGGGGGATGGGGGGAGGGGAGGGGGAGGGAGGGGGGGAGGGGCCCCCGGAGGACCGTAGGCTGGAGGGGTGACGAGCCGGAACGAGGACGTGGACGTGGACCAGGCCGAGGACGCCGGCGCGAGCGCGGGCACGGGCACGGGTGGCGAGCCCGGGGCCGAGGGGCCCGAGGCGCGCCTGGAGAACGCCGTGCGGGTGGCCGAGCAGGCCCTCATCGAGTTCGAGATCGCCGTCGAGACGTTCCGCATCGAGGTGGACAACTTCTCGCGGCTCCACCACCAGCGGCTTGGCCCCATGTACGCGCGGCTCGACGAGCTGGACGCGCAGATCGCCGAAGCGCGCGCCGCCCGCACCGGAGACCCGGAGGACCTGCGGCGGGCCCAGGAGGCCCGGGCCGCGGTCATGCCGATGCCCGGCGTGGAGGAACTCTTCAACGACTGGCTCGACTCCGACGGGCTCACCCCCGAGGCCGCGGCGATGCTCACCGACCGGCCCGTGCAGCCGCCGAAGCGCGTACGGCCCACCGAAGAGGCCCGCAAGCTCTACCGTGAGCTGGCCCGCAAGGCCCACCCGGACCTCGCCCGCGAGGAGGACGAACGCAAGCGCCGCGAGGAGTTCATCACCCGCGTGAACGCCGCGTACGCCCGCGGTGACGAGGCGCTGCTCCGGGAACTCTCCGCCGAGTGGGAGGCCGGGCCCGCGCCCGCCGCCGACCGGCTCAGCGAGAGCGAGGAACTGTACGCGCGCCTGGAATGGCTCGCCCAGCGCAAGGACCTGCTGTCCGCCGTCGCCCGGGAACTGGAGGAGAGCGCCATCGGCGCGATGCTCCGCATGGCGCCCGACGACCCGGACCGGCTCCTGGAGGAGATCGCCGAGCAGCTTCTCGCCCAGGTCGCCGAGCGTGAGGCCGAGTTGGCGGCGCTGGTGCAGTAGGTTTTCGGGGCCGGGCCGCACCGGCGGCCCGAGCAGCACGAGCAGGATGAGCAGGACGAGAGAGAAGGCCGGTCCCATGAACTTCACCCCGCTGCCCACCGTGGACGCGGCGTCCGTGCCCGACGACGGTCTGGTGCTGGACGTCCGCGAGGACGACGAGTGGGCGGCCGGCCGGGTCGAGGGCGCCCTGCACGTGCCGATGAGCAGCTTCGTGGACCGTTTCGGCGAGGTGACGGAGGTGCTGGCCGAACGCGGGCGTGCCTATGTGATGTGCCGGGTCGGTGGCCGGTCCGCGCAGGTCACCCAGTACCTGGTGCAGCAGGGTTTCGACGCGGTGAACGTCGACGGCGGCATGATCGCCTGGGAGAACGCGGGCCGTCCGGTGGTCTCCGACGACGGACCCGGGTACGTCGCCTAGGGCCGTACGGCGCGACCACCCGTCCTGTCCGTGCGGACGGCCCGCCGGTCCACGCGTGTGCGTGACCGACGGGCCGTCGACCGGGGGCGCCGTGCCGCGTCAGCGGTCGAAGTCCAGCTCCACCTCGGGGGTGGCGGGGTGGGACTGGCAGGCGAGGACGTAGCCGGCCTCGGTCTCCTCCGGTTCGAGGGCGAAGTTGCGGTCCATACGGACCTCTCCGCCGACGACGAACGCGCGGCAGGTGCCGCACACCCCGCCCTTGCAGGCGTACGGGGCGTCGGCGCGGGCGCGCAGGACGGTGTCGAGCAGGGTGTCGCCGCGCTCCACCGGCCACGTGCCGGACCGGCCGTGCAGGGTGGCCGTCAGTGTCGCGTGCGCGGGGGCGTCGGCGGCCGGTGCCGGTGCGGGAGCGGAGCCGTCGTCGACGTGGAAGATCTCCTGGTGGATCCGGGAGCGGTCCACGCCGAGCCCCCGCAGGGTCTTCTCGGCGCCCTGGACGAGCCCCAAGGGGCCGCAGAGGAACCAGCCGTCGATGTCGGTGACCGGCAGGAGTGAGGGCAGCAGGGCGGTGAGCCGTTCCCCGTCGAGCCGGCCGGAGGGGAGGCCCGCCTGCTGCTCCTCCCGGGAGAGGACCGTGACCAGCTGGAAGCGGTCGGGGTAGCGGTCCTTCAGGTCCGCGACCTCGTCCAGGAACATGGTCGAGGCGGCGGTGCGGTCGCTGCGGATCAGGCAGAAGCGGGCGTCCGGTTCGCGGGCGAGCAGGGTGGCCGCCATCGACAGGACCGGGGTGATGCCGCTGCCGCCGACGACGGCGGCGAAGTGACCGGGCCGCGGGTCGAGGACGAAGCGCCCGGTGGGTTCCATGACGTCGACCAGGTCGCCGACGGCCAGCTCCTTGAGGGCGTACGTGGAGAACTCGCCGCCGTCGACGTGGCGGATGCCGACGCGCAGGACGGGCGGTTCGCCGGGCGCGGCCGCGGGGGCGCAGATCGAGTAGGTGCGGCGGACCTCCTCACCCTGGCCGCCGGTGCGGCGCAGGGCGAGGTGTTGGCCGGGGCGGTGCCGGTAGGTGTCGTGGAGCTCGGGCGGGACGGTGAAGGTGACGGCCACGGAGTCGTCGGTCAGCCGCTCGACCTCGCTCACGCGGAGCGGCTGGAACCCGGCCCGTCCGGCGCCTGAGGACAGCATCTACAGCTCCTTGAAGTGGTCGAACGGTTCGCGGCAGGCGGTGCACCGGCGCAGGGCCTTGCACGCGGTGGAGGAGAAGCGGCTGAGGAGCTCGGTGTCCGTGGAGCCGCAGTGGGGGCAGCGGATCGCCAGGGTGAGCGGGACGGGGCCGCCGGCCGGGCCCTGGGGGCGCGGCGGAGCGATGCCGAACTCGCTGAGCTTGCGCCGGCCTTCCTCACTGATGTCGTCGGTGGACCAGGCGGGGCTGAGGACGGTGACGACGGAGACGTCCGGGACGCCGTGGTCGTGCAGTGCCCGCTCGATGTCGGCGGACATGGCCTCGATGGCGGGGCAGCCGGTGTAGGTGGGGGTGAGGGAGACCTCGACCCGGCCGGGGGCGAGGATCTGCACGCCGCGCAGGACGCCGAGTTCCTCCAGGGTGAGGACGGGCAGTTCCGGGTCGGGGACGGCGCCGGCGACGCGGCTCAGCTCCTCCTCCAGGGCCGTCATGGTCACCATGTCGCCCCCGGGTGGCTGCGGTGGAGGTGCTGCATCTCGGCGAGCATCCGTCCGAAGTGTTCGGTGTGGATGCCCTGGCGGCCGGCTCCGGCGCTCCAGGCTCCGGTGCGGGGTCCGGAGGGGAGGGTGAGGGTGGCCCGGTCGAGGACGGCGGTGACCGACGCCAGCCAGTCGTTCTCCAGGGTGGTGGGATCGATGCCGAGGCCGTCGACGGGCTGGAAGAGTTCTCCGGTGTACCGCCAGAGGGCGTCGCAGGCCCGCTGCATCCGGTCGTGGCTCTCGGGGGTGCCGTCGCCGAGGCGGAGCGTCCAGTGCTCGGCGTGGTCCCGGTGGTAGTCGACCTCCTTCACGGCCTTCGCCGCGAGTCCGGCGAGCGGTCCGCCGGCGGTGGCGAGCTGCCCGTACAGGAGGTGCTGGTAGGTGGAGAAGTACAGCTGGCGGGCGATGGTGTGGGCGAAGTCGCCGTTGGGCTGCTCCACCAGCTGGACGTTGTGGAAGGAGCGTTCCTCGCGGAGGAAGGCGAGTTCGTCCTCGTCACCGGCGAGGGAGAGCAGGACGCGGGCCTGGCCGAGCAGGTCGAGCGCGATGTTGGCGAGGGCGACCTCCTCCTCCAGGACGGGGGCCTTTCCGGCCCACTCCCCCAGGCGCTGGGAGAGGACGAGCGCGTCGTCGCCGAGGGCGAGGGCCGCCGCGGCAAGGGCGGGGTCGGTGGTGGGCTGGACGGTCACAGGTGCTTCACCCCCTCCGGGATCTCGTAGAAGGTCGGGTGGCGGTAGGGCTTGTCGGCCGCCGGCTCGAAGAAGGGGTCCTTCTCGTCGGGCGAGGAGGCGGTGATCGCGGTGGAGGGGACGACCCAGATCGACACGCCCTCGCTCCTGCGGGTGTACAGGTCGCGGGCGTTGCGCAGGGCCATCTCGGCGTCGGGGGCGTGGAGACTGCCCGCGTGGGTGTGGGAGAGGCCGCGTCGGGAGCGGACGAACACCTCCCACAGCGGCCAACCGTCGGTCGTCATGCCTGTGCCTCCCCGTGCTGTCCGGTGTGCTTCTTCGCGTAGACCGCGGCGGCTTCCCTGACCCAGGCGCCGTCCTCGTGGGCCTGGCGGCGCTGGGAGAGCCGTTGTTCGTTGCAGGGCCCGTTGCCCTTCAGGACGTCCCAGAACTCGGCCCAGTCGATGGGGCCGAAGTCGTAGTGCCCGCGCTCCTCGTTCCACCGGATGTCGGGGTCGGGGAGGGTGAGGCCGAGGGCCTCGGCCTGCGGGACGGCGATGTCGACGAAGCGCTGCCGCAGTTCGTCGTTGGAGTGGCGCTTGATCTTCCAGGCCATCGACTGGGCGGAGTGGGCCGACTCGTCGTCCGGGGGGCCGAACATCATCAGGGAGGGCCACCACCAGCGGTTCACGGCGTCCTGGGCCATGGCGTGCTGGGCCTCGGTGCCGCGCGAGAGGGCGAGGAGGGCCTCGTAGCCCTGGCGCTGGTGGAAGGACTCCTCCTTGCAGACGCGGATCATCGCGCGGGCGTACGGCCCGTAGGAGCAGCGGCAGAGGGGGACCTGGTTGGTGATGGCGGCGCCGTCGACGAGCCAGCCGATGGCGCCGACGTCGGCCCAGGTCAGGGTGGGGTAGTTGAAGATCGAGGAGTACTTCTGGCGGCCGGAGTGGAGCTTGTCGAGGAGCTCGTCCCGGTTGACGCCGAGGGTTTCGGCGGCGCTGTAGAGGTAGAGGCCGTGCCCGGCCTCGTCCTGGACCTTGGCCATGAGGATGGCCTTGCGGCGCAGTGAGGGCGCGCGGGTGATCCAGTTCGCCTCGGGCTGCATGCCGATGATCTCGGAGTGGGCGTGCTGTGCGATCTGGCGGATGAGCGTGGCCCGGTAGGCCTCGGGCATCCAGTCGCGCGGTTCGATGCGCTCGTCCGCGGCGACGGCGGCGTCGAACACCGCCTCGTACGCGGCCTGCTCGGCTTCCGAGGCGACGTACGACGCGCCGTGCGCGCCGGACCCGCCCGGCGTGCCCGCGGTCACTGTCGTCCCTGCCGTCCCTGCGGTCATCGGACCCCCTACCGACCGATCGTTCGGTTGAATGACTTCAATGGTGAGTCGGCGGCCCGTATGGTGTCAACCCTGTGGATAAGTGGTGTGGGCCGATCGGGATCGGGGCGGGATGGACACACACGTCGACGAGGACCGGAACGCCGCAGGCATCCTGGCGCTGTCCCTGCCCTACCAGGTCGTCGCGGCCGTGGCGCTCGCCGTCGTCGGCGTCCTCGCCTGCACGCACCTGACCATGGTGTTTCTGCACGTGGCGCCGTCGAACACGCTGACCGAGCGGCACGGTCGGGCGGTCGACGACTGGATCTATCCGGAGTTCGAGCAGAACTGGAAGCTCTTCGCCCCGAACCCGCTCCAGCAGAACGTCTCCGTCGAGGTCAGGGCCGAGCTGGCCACCGAGGGCGGGGCGCGCACCACCACCGGCTGGATCGACCTCACCGCCCAGGACGCGCGGGCGATCCGCCACCATCCGTTCCCCAGCCACACCCAGCAGAACCAGCTCCGCCGGGCGGTGGACTTCTACCTCGGCGCGCACTCCGACGAGGACACGCCCGACGGGCCGCGCGGGCGGCTCTCCGAGGAGTACATGCGCCGCATCGCGGTCCTCCGCCTCGACCGCCTCGCCGCGCAGGGCGACCGACGGCTCGACGGGGACCTGCGGCGCGTGCAGCTCCGGTCCGTCACCCGGCCCGTACCGGCCCCCGCGTGGAGCACCGAGACGACACAGACCACTCCGTCCTACCGCGACTTCCCCTGGTGGCCGGTGAGCCGGGCCGACCGCGGGCCGGCGGAGGGCGTCCGATGAGCACGCCGCACGACCCCACGAGCACCACGGCGGCCGGGGCGCGGGGCGGGAAGGCGGGCCTCGACCAGCGGCTCGCGCGCGCCGTGCAGGCCGTCACCGCCCGGGCCCTCGGCCCGTACCAGACCGCGATCGTCCGGATCGGCTTCTCCCTGACCTGGCTGGCCTTCCTGCTGCGCGAGCTGCCCCACCGGCACGAGCTGTACGGCCCCGACGGGCCCTGGTCCCTCGAACTGGCCCGCCGGCTCGTCGCCGACAACCGCGCCTTCTCCGTGCTCCTGTGGACGGACGGACGGCTCTGGTTCGAGTTCGTGTACGGCGTCGCCGTCCTCTCCGCCGTCCTGCTGCTCCTCGGCTGGCACACCCGCGCCGTCTCCGTCGTCTTCATGGCGGGAGTGCTCTCCCTCCTCAACCGCTCCGTCTTCGTCGGCGACGGCGGCGACAACGTCCTCCACCTCGCGTCCATCTACCTCGTCCTCGTCCGCTGCGGGCAGGTCTGGTCCCTCGACGCCCGGCGGGCCGCCCGTCGCGCGCGCGAGGCAGCCGCCGGACCGCCCCCGCGCCGTGACCTCGCCGGGCCCCTCCTGTGGACCGTCCTCGGCGGTTTCCTGCTCGCCACGACGTGGTTCCACGACGCCACCGGTGAATGGTGGGTGGTCGTGCTGCTGTGGGTGCTGTGGCTCGGGCACGGGCTGTGGTGGCTGGTGAGCCGGTACGGGACGGGCGAGGCGCGCGTCCTGCTCGACGTGCTCGCCAACCTGGCGCACAACGCCGCGCTCCTCGTGCTCATGGCCGAGGTCTGTCTGATCTACGCCACCGCCGGCTGGTACAAGGTCCAGGGGTCCCGCTGGCAGGACGGCACCGCCCTCTACTACCCGCTCCACCTGGACTACTTCACGCCCTGGCCGGCCCTCTCCGAACTGCTCGCCTCCGGCGGGGTGATGGTCATGCTGCTGACCTACGGCACCGTGGCCGTCCAGGTCGCCTTCCCCTTCACGCTCCTGCACCGCGGGACCAAGAACGTCCTGCTGGTCGTCATGATGCTGGAGCACGCCGGCATCGCCGTGCTCCTCGGGCTCCCCGTCTTCTCCCTCGCGATGATCTCCGCCGACGCCGTCTTCCTGCCGACCGCCTTCCTGGTCGCGGCGGGAGCCGGGGTGGCGCGGGGGCGGGACCGGCTGCTGCGGATCCGCCCCGGAGGGGTGCCGGGGCAGCGCCGTACGGGTGAGGGGGCCGCGCCCGAGGCCGGTCCCCGTACCCTCGTCGGGTGAGCACCACCGAAGAAGAGTCCGAGCCGATCGCGCACGTCGAGCCCCTTCAGTACGACGAGGGGTTCGGCCCCGAGATCGGCGTCGGGCCGCACCCGCTGCCCTGGCCCGAGGACGAGCGGTACGACCCCGAGCTGTTGGCCGGCGGCGACCGGCGCAACGTGGTCGACCGCTACCGGTACTGGACGCGGGAGGCGATCGTCGCCGACCTGGACACGCGGCGGCACGACTTCCACGTCGCCGTGGAGAACTGGGGCCACGACTTCAACATCGGGTCGGTGGTCCGGACCGCCAACGCCTTCCTCGCGAAGGAGGTCCACATCGTGGGGCGGCGGCGCTGGAACCGGCGCGGGGCCATGGTCACCGACCGCTACCAGCATGTCCGGCACCACCCCGACACGGAGTCCCTGACCGCCTGGGCCGCGTCCGAGGGACTGCCCATCATCGGCATCGACAATCTGCCAGGGGCCGTACCGCTGGAACGGACCGTGCTGCCGCGGCGGTGCGTCCTGCTGTTCGGGCAGGAAGGGCCGGGGCTGACGGAGGAGGCGCGGAAGCGGGCGGAGATGGTCTGCTCGATCGCGCAGTTCGGGTCGACGCGGTCGATCAACGCCGGGGCGGCGGCGGCGATCGCCATGCACGCCTGGGTGCAGCGGTACGCGGAGATCGGCTGACGGGACCGGGGGCATGCCGTGCCCCCGGTCCCGGGGCCTTACGCCTGGCGGCGGACTTCCACCACGCGGAAGCGGTTGGCGACGAAGGCGCCGTCGCACAGGGCCGCGTTGGCGGCGGGGTTGCCGCCGGAGCCGTGGAAGTCGGAGAAGGCGGCCGTCTGGTTGACGTACACGCCGCCCGTGAGGTTGAGGGAGAGCTGGGCGGACTCCTCCAGGCAGACCTCCTCGACGGCGCGCTCGACGTCGGGGGAGGTGGTGTAGGCCCCGACCGTCATGGCGCCCTTCTCGCGGACCGTGCGGCGCAGCAGGTCCAGGGCGTCGGTGGTGGAGTCGACGGAGACGGCGAAGGAGACGGGGCCGAAGCACTCGGAGAAGTAGGCGGCCTCGGCGTCGGGCTTGGAGCCGTCCAGTTTGACCATGACCGGGGTGCGGACGACGGCCTCGGGGAAGTCGGGGTTGGTGATCTCGCGGGAGGCGAGGGCCACCTCGCCGAGGTCGGCGGCGGCTTCCAGGCGGGCCTTGACGTCCGGGTTGACCAGGGCGCCGAGCAGGGCGTTGGCTCGGGCGTCGTCGCCGAGCAGGCCGCCGACCGCCGTCGCGAGATCGGTGACGACCTCGTCGTACGACTTGGGCCCCTGGTCGGTGGTGATGCCGTCGCGGGGGATCAGCAGGTTCTGCGGAGTGGTGCACATCTGGCCGCTGTACAGGGACAGCGAGAACGCCAGGTTGGAGAGCATGCCCTTGTAGTCGTCGGTGGAGTCGATCACCACCGTGTTGACGCCGGCCTTCTCCGTGTACACCTGGGCCTGGCGGGCGTTCGCCTCCAGCCAGTCGCCGAAGGCGGTGGAGCCGGTGTAGTCGATGATCCGGATCTCGGGGCGGACCGCCAGGGTCTTGGCGATGCCCTCGCCCGGCCGCTCGGCCGCGAGCGCGACCAGGTTCGGGTCGAAGCCGGCCTCGGCGAGCACCTCGCGGGCGACCCGCACGGTGAGGGCGAGCGGCAGCACGGCGCGCGGGTGGGGCTTCACCAGGACGGGGTTGCCGGTGGCGAGGGAGGCGAACAGGCCCGGGTAGCCGTTCCAGGTGGGGAAGGTGTTGCAGCCGATGACGAGGGCGATGCCGCGGCCGACCGGCGTGAACTCCTTGCTCAGCTCCAGCGGGTCGCGCTTGCCCTGGGGCTTGGACCAGGCGGCGCGGCCGGCGGGGATGCGGGTCTGCTCCGCGTACGCGTAGGCCACGGCCTCCAGACCGCGGTCCTGGGCGTGCGGTCCACCGGCCTGGAACGCCATCATGAACGCCTGACCGCTGGTGTGCATGACGGCGTGGGCGAACTCGTGGGTGCGGGCCGAGATCCGGCCGAGGATCTCCAGGCAGACGAGGGCGCGGGTCTCCGGACCGGCGTCGCGCCAGGCGCCCATGCCGGCGCGCATGGCGGGCAGCAGGACGTCGAGGTCGGCGTGCGGGTACTCGACGCCGAGCGCCGGGCCGTAGGGCGAGACCTCGCCGCCGGTCCAGCCGTCGGTGCCGGGCTGGTCGAGCTCGAAGCGGCTGTTCAGCACGGCCTGGTGCGCGGCGAGGCCGGCCGCCGCGTCGAGGGAGCCGTCCTCCCCGTACGCCTTGGGGTGCTCCGGGTGGGGCGACCAGTAGGCGCGGGTGCGGATCGTGTCGAGTGCCCGATCGAGCGTGGACCGGTGCTTCTCGGCCAGACGGTCGGTGGTCAGCTGAGCGGTGGCCATGGGTGGACCAACTCCTCATCGAGCTGGGCAGGGAGACGCGTACGGAGTTAGAGTAACCGAACGATCGGTCGGGACAAGGGGGTCCGTCGATCCTGTGGAAAACCCATCGGGGAGGATCACTCCTATGAGCGCCAACGTGACCGTCAGGGGGAGCGACGAGGTGACCGCCCGTGAGTCCGCCGCCCTCGCCGTGGCCGCCCTCGCACAGGACCGGACCGTCGCCGTCGTCGGCACGGGCACCATGGGCCAGGGCATCGCCCAGGTCGCATTGGTCGCCGGTCACCCCGTGCGCCTCTACGACAGTGCCCCCGGCCGGGCCGCGGAGGCCGTCGCCGCCATCGGCGCCCGGCTCGACAGGCTCGTGGAGAAGGGCCGCCTCGACGGCGCCGCCCGGGACGCGGCGGCCGGCCGGCTGCACGCCGCCGCCGACCTGGAGGAACTGGCCGACGCCGCGCTCGTCGTCGAGGCGATCGTCGAGCACCTCCCCGTCAAGCGGCAGCTCTTCGCCGACCTGGAGAAGCTCGTCGGTGACGACGCGATCCTCGCGACCAACACCTCCTCCCTCTCCGTCACGGCCATCGCGGGCGGTCTGCGGCTGCCCGGCCGGTTCGTCGGACTGCACTTCTTCAACCCGGCGCCGCTCCTGCCCCTCGTGGAGGTCGTCAGCGGCTTCGCCACCGACCCGGACGTCGCCACGCGCGCGTACGCCACGATGAAGGCCTGGGGGAAGACGCCCGTGCGCTGCGCGGACACCCCCGGGTTCATCGTCAACCGCATCGCGCGGCCCTTCTACGCCGAGGCCCTGCGGGTCCATGAGGAGGGCGGGGCGGATCCGGCGACGATCGACGCGGCGCTGCGCGAGTGCGGCGGGTTCCGGATGGGCCCGTTCGAGCTGACCGACCTCATCGGGCAGGACGTGAACGAGGCCGTCACCCGCTCGGTGTGGGAGGCCTTCTACCAGGACCCGAAGTTCACGCCCTCGCTCGCGCAGCGGCGGCTCGTCGAGTCGGGCCGTCTCGGACGCAAGGCGGGCCACGGCTGGTTCTCGTACGCCGAGGGCGCCGAGCGGCCCGAGCCGCACACCGCGCCGCCGGCCGAGGCGCCCCGGCGGGTCGTCGTCCACGGCGACCTGGGGCCCGCCGAACCGCTCGTCGGCCTCTTCGAGGAGGCCGGGATCCGTGTCCGGCGCACCGCGCGAGCCGGTGACCGGCACGGGTACGTGGCGCTGCCGGGCGGCGGCGAACTCCACCTCGCCGACGGCGAGACCTCTTTCGAGTACCCCACCGAGGACATCGTCCACTTCGACCTCGCGCTCGACTACGCGGCAGCGAGCCGGATCGTGCTGTCGAGCCGCGAGGACATCGCTCCCGGGATCCTCGCCGAGGCGGTCGGGCTCTTCCAGGCGCTCGGCAAGCGGGTCTCGGTCATCGGGGACGTGCCCGGCATGATCGTGGCCCGTACGGTCGCGATGCTGGCCGATCTCGCGGCCGACGCGGTCGACCGGGGTGTCGCCACCGCCGAGGACGTCGACACCGCCATGCGGCTGGGCGTGAACTACCCGGCCGGACCGCTGGAGTGGGCGGCGAAGGCGGGCCACCGGCGACTGTCCGGTCTGCTCCACTCGCTGCACGAGCGCCACCCGACGGGGCGGTACGCCCCGAGCCCCGCCCTCATGCGGCGTGCCTACGCCGAGGACCGGGAGGACGCCTCGTGACCACGGCCAGACGCGACACCTACACCCCCGAGACACTGCTCTCGGTCGCCGTGCGGGTCTTCAACGAGCGCGGTTACGACGGCACCTCCATGGAGCACCTGTCCAAGGCCGCCGGGATCTCCAAGTCCTCGATCTACCACCACGTCGCGGGCAAGGAGGAGCTGCTGCGGCGGGCGGTCAGCCGGGCGCTCGACGGGCTGTTCGCCGTCCTGGACGAGCCGGACGCCGGCCGCGGCCGGGCCGTGGACCGGATCGAGTACGTCACCCGCAGGACCGTCGAGGTGCTCATCGCCGAGCTGCCGTACGTGACGCTGCTGCTGCGGGTACGGGGCAACACGTCCACCGAGCGGTGGGCGATGGAGCGGCGCCGCGAGTTCGACCACCGGGTGGCCGAGCTGCTGAAGGCGGCCGCCGCCGAGGGGGATCTGCGGGCCGATGTGGACAGCCGGCTCGCCACCCGGCTCCTCTTCGGCATGATCAATTCGCTGGTGGAGTGGTACCGGCCCCAGCAGGCGACCGCCGAGGAGCGGGACCAGCTCGCCGGGACCGTCGTACGGCTGGCCTTCGACGGGCTGCGGACGGCCCGCTGAGATGTGAGCCCCCGGGCTCCCGGGTGCCTGCGGGTCCCTGGGGCCGGGGGCGGGCTGGGCCTGCCCTGACGCGCCCGCGGATGGGCGTGGGGCCCGCCCCTCTCAGGCCTGCGGGTCCGCGTTCAGGTCCGTCTCCTCGAAGACCAGCAGCGTGCGCGTGGACAGCACCTCGGGGATCGACTGGAGGCGGGTGAGCACCAGCTCCCGCAGCGTCCGGTTGTCCGGCGTGTGGACCAGCAGCAGGACGTCGAAATCGCCGCTGACCAGCGCGATGTGCGCGGCTCCCGGCAGCTTTCCGAGCTGTTCGCGCACCGTCCGCCAGGAATTCTGAACGATCTTGAGCGTGATGTAGGCGGAGGCGCCGTGGCCCGCCCGCTCGTGGTTGACCCGGGCGCTGAACCCGCGGATCACCCCGTCGTCGATGAGCCGGTTGATCCGCGCGTAGGCGTTGGCCCGCGAGACGTGCACCCGCTCGGCCACGGACCGCACCGAGGCACGGCCGTCCGTCTGGAGCAACCGCAGGATGTCGCGGTCGATCGCGTCGAGCGGCCGCGCCGGGGCGGCGTACGCCGGCGTGCCCACCGGGGTGCTCAGGAGTTCACCCGGGGGTTCGGCCCCGGCCTCGTCCCGTTCCCCGCCCGGAACCGAGCTCCGGTCGACGGCCATTTGTTCATCCGCCATGTCCCCCCGCCTCTCTTCGCTGGACGACCTGCTCCTATCCCAGGCTGTGGAGAACCGTTTGTCCACAGGCTGGAGGTGCCTGTAGCCAAAATGCCTCCACGACCGAACAATCGGTAGGTGAGGCGCGCCACACTCGCGCCACCCGCCTTCGGGTCTTGTGCCCGCTCCCACGAGGAGGTGGACTCGTTGCAACAGCGCAGTTCGACAGTCCAAGAGCCGCCCGGTGACACCGCCGCCCACCGGCCCAGCCCGCCGCCGGCGTGGCAGCCGCGCACCGACCCCGCGCCGCTGCTGCCCGAGACCGAGCCGCTGCGCGTGCTCGGTACGGACGCCGTGGCCGACGCCGACCCCGCGCTGCTGCGCCGGCTGTACGCGGAGCTGGTCCGCGGCCGCCGGTACAACGCCCAGGCGACCGCCCTCACCAAGCAGGGCCGGCTCGCCGTGTACCCGTCCACCACCGGCCAGGAGGCGTGCGAGGTCGCGGCCGCGCTCGCCCTGGAGGAGCGGGACTGGCTCTTTCCCTCCTATCGGGACACGCTGGCGGCCGTGGCCCGAGGTCTCGACCCCGTGCAGGCCCTGACGCTGCTGCGCGGCGACTGGCACACCGGTTACGACCCGCGCGAGTACCGGGTGGCGCCGCTGTGCACGCCGCTCGCCACCCAGCTGCCGCACGCCGTGGGCCTCGCCCACGCGGCGCGGCTCAAGGGGGACGACGTGGTCGCGCTCGCCATGGTCGGCGACGGCGGCACCAGCGAGGGCGACTTTCACGAGGCGCTGAACTTCGCCGCCGTGTGGCAGGCCCCGGTGGTCTTCTTCGTGCAGAACAACGGCTTCGCGATCTCCGTGCCGCTGGCCAAGCAGACGGCGGCCCCGTCCCTCGCCCACAAGGCCGTCGGGTACGGCATGCCGGGTCGCCTGGTCGACGGCAACGACGTGGTCGCCGTCCACCAGGTGCTGACCGAGGCCGTGGCCCGTGCCCGGCGCGGTGGCGGCCCCACCCTCGTGGAGGCCATCACCTACCGGATCGACGCCCACACCAACGCCGACGACGCCACCCGCTACCGCGCGGACGGCGAGGTCGAGGCGTGGCGGGCGCACGACCCGATCCTGCTGCTGGAGAGGGAGCTGACCGAGCGCGGGCTGCTCGACGAGGACGGCAGGCGCGCGGCGGCCGAGGCCGCCGAGACGATGGCCGCGGAGCTGCGCGAGCGGATGAACGCCGACCCGGTGCTCGACCCGATGGCGCTGTTCTCCCACGTGTACGCGGAGCAGACCGCGCAGCTGCGCGAGCAGGCGGCCCAGCTGCGGGCCGAGCTCGAAGCCGAGGGTGAGGCGTGATGACGACGGCGACGACCGGTCCGGCGGCGGCCAAGGCGGCCGGGAAGCCGAAGCCGGCCACGATGGCACAGGCCCTCCAGCGGGCCATGCGCGACGCGATGGCGGAGGACCCCACCGTCCATGTGATGGGTGAGGACGTCGGCACGCTCGGCGGCGTCTTCCGGGTCACCGACGGCCTCGCGAAGGAGTTCGGTGAGGACCGCTGCACGGACACCCCGCTGGCCGAGGCGGGCATCCTCGGCACGGCCGTCGGCATGGCCATGTACGGGCTGCGGCCCGTCGTGGAGATGCAGTTCGACGCCTTCGCGTACCCGGCGTTCGAGCAGCTGATCTCGCACGTGGCACGGATGCGGAACCGGACGCGTGGCGCGATGCCGATGCCGATGGTCATCCGTGTGCCGTACGGCGGCGGGATCGGCGGCGTCGAGCACCACAGCGACTCCTCCGAGGCCTACTACATGGCCACACCCGGCCTGCACGTGGTGACGCCGGCGACCGTCGAGGACGCTTACGGGCTGCTGCGGGCGGCCATCGCCTCCGACGACCCGGTGGTCTTCCTGGAGCCGAAGCGGCTCTACTGGTCCAAGTCCGACTGGTCGCCCGAGGCGCCGGCGGCGGTCGAGCCGATCGGAAAGGCCGTGGTGCGGCGGCGCGGCACCAGCGCCACCCTGATCACCTACGGCCCCTCCGTGCCGGTCTGTCTGGAGGCGGCCGAGGCCGCCACCGCCGAGGGCTGGGACCTGGAGGTCGTCGACCTCCGCTCGCTCGTGCCCTTCGACGACGAGACCGTCGCCGCCTCCGTGCGGCGCACCGGCCGCGCGGTCGTGGTCCACGAGTCGAACGGTTTCGCCGGCCCGGGTGCCGAGATCGCCGCCCGGGTGACCGAGCGCTGCTTCCACCACCTGGAGGCGCCGGTGCTGCGGGTCGCGGGCTTCGACATCCCCTATCCGCCGCCCATGCTGGAGCGGCACCACCTGCCGGGCGTGGACCGCGTCCTGGACGCGGTGGCGCGGCTCCAGTGGGAGGCGGGGAGCTGATGGCCCAGGTGCTCGAATTCAAGCTGCCCGACCTCGGTGAGGGACTCACCGAGGCGGAGATCGTCCGCTGGCTCGTGGACGTCGGGGACGTCGTGACGATCGACCAGCCGGTCGTCGAGGTCGAGACGGCCAAGGCGATGGTCGAGGTGCCCTGCCCGTACGGAGGGGTCGTCACCGCCCGGTACGGGGAGGAGGGCACCGAACTCCCCGTCGGCGCCCCGCTCCTGACCGTCGCCGTCGGAGGGGCGGAGACCGGACGGGAGACCGGCCCGGAGGCCTCCGGCGCCCCGGCCGACGCGGCGGCCCAGGCCGCCGTCTCCTCGGAGTACTCGGGCAACGTGCTCGTCGGGTACGGCACGGCGGGCCCCACCGCCCGCCGCCGCCGTGTCCGCCGGGACAACCCCGCGGCCCCCGCCGTCTCCGCCGCGGCGCCGGCACCCGCCGAGGCGCCCGCTCCGGTCCCCGCCCCGGCCCCCGCCGAGGCGCCTGCCCCGGTCCCCGTGGCGTCCGCCAACGGGGCCGTTCATGACGGGCCCGTGCCGGTCATCTCACCGCTCGTGCGGAAGCTGGCCCGTGACCGGGGGCTCGATCTGCGGCAGGTCCGCGGTTCGGGACCCGAGGGCCTGATCCTGCGGGCCGATGTCGAGCAGGCCCTCGCGGCCCTGGAGCGGCCCGCCGTCCCGGCTCCCGCGGCCGTCCCGGCTCCCACCCCGGTGGCCGGCGGCGAGCGGGTCCCGCTGCGCGGCCTGCGCGGCGCCGTGGCCGACAAGCTGTCCCGGAGCCGTACCGAGATCCCGGACGCGACCTGCTGGGTCGACGCCGACGCCACCGAACTCATGGCGGCGCGGGCGGCGATGAACGCGGCGGGCGGTCCGAAGATCTCGCTCCTCGCCCTCCTCGCGCGGATCTGCGTCCACGCGCTCGGCCGGTTCCCGGAGCTCAACTCCACGGTCGACACGGCCGCCCGGGAGATCGTCCGGCTGCCGTCGGTGCACCTCGGTTTCGCGGCCCAGACCCCGCGCGGACTGGTGGTCCCCGTGGTCAGGGACGCCGGGACCCGCACGGCCGAGTCGCTGACCGAGGAGTTCGCCCGCCTCACCGAGTCGGCACGGCAGGGCGCGCTCACCCCCGCCGATCTGACGGGCGGCACCTTCACCCTCAACAACTACGGGGTGTTCGGCGTCGACGGCTCCACACCGATCATCAACCACCCGGAGGCCGCCATGCTCGGCGTCGGCCGGATCATCCCCAAACCCTGGGTGCACCAGGGCGAACTGGCCGTCCGTCAGGTGGTGCAGCTCTCGCTCACCTTCGACCACCGCGTCTGCGACGGCGGCACGGCCGGCGGCTTCCTGCGGTACGTCGCGGACTGTGTGGAACAGCCCACGGTCCTGCTCCGCACGGTCTGACCGGCGCCGCGGTTGTCCGGCCCGTCTCCCTGGATGAGACGGGCCGGACAACCGCGGCCCGGCCCGGCCCATACTGCTGGGGTGACCACCGCATACGACGCCGTCGTCCTCGCCGGCGGCTCCGCCCGGCGCCTGGGCGGGGCCGACAAGCCCGGCGTACGCGTCGGGGGCCGGCCCCTCCTCGACCGGGTCCTCGCGGCCTGCCCCGACGCCCGCCGGACCGTCGTCGTCGGAGAACCGCGCCCCACCCTCCGGCCCGTCCTGTGGACACGGGAGGAACCGCCCGGCGGAGGCCCGGTGGCCGCCCTCGACGCCGGCGCGGCCGAGACCGGCGCCGACGTGCTGGTGGTTCTCTCCGCCGACCTGCCCTTCCTCGGCCGCGAGACCGTCCCCCGCCTGCTGGACGCCCTCACCGGCTCCCCCGACGCCGAGGCGGCGCTCCTCACCGACCCCGGGGGCCGCGACCAGCCGCTCGTCGCCGCCTACCGGACCGCGCCGCTGCGCCACGCGCTGGACCGGCTCCGCCACGATCACCGTGGTCTCGCTCACATGCCGCTGCGCCATCTCACCGGTTCCCTGCGCCTCACCAGGACCACCGCGGACCCGCTCGCCTCCTTCGACTGCGACACCTGGGAGGACATCGTCACCGCCCGCGCCCGCATCAGGGAGCATGGGACCGTGCTGGACGAATGGATCACCGCAGTCAAGGACGAGCTGGGCATCGAGCTGGACGTCGACACCGGCGTCCTGCTGGACCTGGCCCGGGACGCCGCTCACGGAGTGGCCCGCCCCGCCGCGCCGCTCACCACCTTCCTGGTGGGGTACGCGGCCGCACAGGCCGCAGCCGCAGGCGAAGACGGGCCGCAGGCCGTCGCCGAGGCCGCCCGCAAGGCGGCGGCCCTGGCGCAGCGCTGGGCGGCCGAACAGGACGAGGCCGGATGACCTCCTCCTCCCGGGCCCCTCGGGAGCCCGAGTCCACCCCGGCCGCGCCCGCCGCCCCCGCGTGGGCTGGCGACGAGGCCGACGCCGCGCGGACTTCGGCCCAGGCCGGGCCCTCACCCGGCGGAGCTCCCGAAGCACACCGGGCCACCCCCTGGCCCCAGGCGCGGGCCGCCGCCGTGCGGGCCGGGAGCGCCGCCCGGGCCGGGCGCGCGCCGGTGCGCGTCCCGCTGGACCGCGCCCTCGGCCGCTTCCTCGCCGAACCGCTCCTGGCCCTGACCGATCTGCCGTCCTTCGACACCTCGGCCATGGACGGCTGGGCCGTCGCGGGCGACGGTCCCTGGACCGTCCACGAGGAGGGCGCCGTACTCGCCGGGCACCTGCCCACCGGCGCTCTCGCCCCCGGCGGGGCCGTACGGATCGCCACGGGTGCCCGCGTCCCGGCCGGGACGACCGCCGTCCTCCGTACCGAACACGCGCGTACGGAGCCCGGGGCGGCGGGGCCTGCCGCGCCGCGGCCGGTCCGGACGGGGCGCCCGGACCTGCGGGAGGGACCGGCGCTCCCCGACGCCCCGCCCGCCCCCGCCGGCCTCGTGCTCCACGCGCTGCGCGAGGTCGTGGCGCGGCAGGACATCCGGCCGCGCGGGCAGGAGTGCCGTACCGGTGACGTGCTGCTGCCCGGGGGCGTGCCGGTGACCCCGGCCGTGCTCGGCCTCGCCGCGGCCGCCGGGTACGACGAACTCACCGTCCTGCCCCGCCCGCGCGTGGAGGTCCTGGTCCTCGGCGACGAACTGCTCGCGGAGGGCCTGCCGCACGAGGGCCTCATCCGGGACGCGCTCGGCCCGATGCTCGGCCCCTGGCTGGAAGCGCTCGGCGCGGAGGTCGTCGCCACCCGCCGGATCGGCGACGACGCCGAAGCGCTGTACGCGGCGGTCACCGGCTCCACCGCCGATCTCGTCGTCACCACCGGCGGCACGGCGGCCGGGCCCGTGGACCACGTCCACGGTGTGCTCGACAAGGCGGGGGCCACGCTCCTCGTCGACGGCGTGAAGGTCCGGCCCGGCCACCCCATGCTCCTGGCGTCGCTCGGCTCCGGCCGGCACCTGGTCGGTCTCCCGGGCAACCCGCTCGCCGCGGTCTCCGGGCTCCTCACCCTCGGGGCGCCGCTCCTGGCGGCCCTCGCCGGGACTCCGGCGCCGGCCCCGCACCACGCCCCCGTCGCCGACGCGGTGCACGGCCATCCCCATGACACCCGGCTCGTCCCGGTCGTACGCCGGGACGGGCGGGCCGTTCCTCTGCACTTCAACGGCCCGGCCATGCTCCGCGGCATCGCCGCCGCGGACGGTCTCGCCGTCGTTCCGTCCGACGGCGCCCACGCGGGCCAGGAGCTGGACATCCTCGATCTTCCCTGGCCGGTGGCGGCGGGGGCCGCCCCGGCCCAAGGAGCGTGTTTCACGTGAAACTTCCCAACCGTGACGTCATGGCCCGCCATGCGGACGAGAAGGTCACCGGGTCACGGATCAGACTGCCCCGGCAGGTGGTCGAGAGACCCCTGCGGCAGGTCACCAAACGGCTCGTCATGGCGCTCGCCGTGCTCGCCCTCACGGTCCTCATCGTCTACCTCGACCGGGCGGGCTACCACGACAACGCCAACGAGACGCTCGACTTCCTCGACTGCGTCTACTACGCGACCGTGACCCTCTCCACCACCGGTTACGGCGACATCGTGCCGCACAGTGACTCGGCGCGGCTCGTCAACGTCCTGCTCGTCACGCCCCTGCGCGTCCTGTTCCTGATCATCCTGGTCGGCACCACTCTCGAAGTCCTCACCGAGCGGACCCGGGAGGAGTGGCGACTGAACCGCTGGAGGTCCACCTTGCGCGACCACACCGTCATCGTCGGCTTCGGCACCAAGGGGCGGTCCGCGATCCAGACCCTCTGCGCGACCGGACTGCGCAAGGAACAGATCGTCATCGTCGACCCCTCGGAAAAGGTCATCGCCACGGCGAACGCGGACGGGTTCGCCGGTGTCATAGGAGACGCGACCCGCAGCGACGTCCTCATCCGCGCCGAGGTGCAGAAGGCGCGTCAGATCGTCATCGCCACCCAGCGGGACGACACCGCCGTCCTCGTCACCCTGACGGCCCGCCAGCTCAACCGCGGAGCGAAGATCGTCGCCGCGGTCCGCGAGGAGGAGAACGCGCCACTGCTGCGCCAGTCCGGCGCGGACGCGGTCATCACCAGCGCCAGCGCCGCCGGACGCCTTCTCGGCCTCTCCGTCCTGAGCCCCAGCGCGGGCACCGTGATGGAGGACCTGATCCAGCAGGGCTCCGGACTCGACCTGGTCGAGCGCCCGGTGACGAAGGCCGAGGTCGGCAAGAGCGTCCGCGAGACCGACGACCTAGTGGTCAGCGTCCTGCGCGGTCACCGGCTGCTCGGCTACGACGACCCGGCCGCCAGCCCGCTCCAGTCCCTGGACCGGGTGATCACGATCGTCCGCGCCGCTCCCATCACCCCGCTCACCACACCCCCGGAGGACTGAGACCGCCCGCCGCCCACCACGCCCCGCGGGAGACCGAGCCCGTCGTCCGGCGGGGCGCGGGAGTAGCCTCGCCGGCATGCATGCGATCACGATTCCGGAACCCGGTGGTCCCGAGGCCCTCGTCTGGGCGGAGGTACCCGATCCCGTGCCCGGCGAGGGCGAGGTCCTCGTCGAGGTGGTGGCCGGCGCCGTCAACCGCGCCGATCTGCTCCAGCGCCAGGGCTTCTACGACCCGCCGCCCGGCACCTCCCCGTACCCCGGCCTGGAATGCTCGGGCAGGATCGCCGCACTCGGCCCCGGTGTGTCCGGCTGGTCGGTCGGTGACGAGGTCTGCGCGCTGCTCACCGGCGGGGGTTACGCCGAACGGGTGGTCGTACCCGCCGGCCAGCTCCTGCCGGTGCCGGAGGGGGTCGACCTCACCACGGCCGCCGCGCTCCCCGAGGTGACCTGCACGGTCTGGTCCAACGTCTTCATGATCGCCCACCTGCGGCCGGGCGAGACCCTGCTCGTGCACGGTGGCGCCAGCGGGATCGGCACGATGGCGATCCAGCTCGCCAAGGCGGTCGGCGCCCGTGTCGCGGTGACGGCCGGAAGCCCCGAGAAGCTGGCCCGCTGCGCCGAACTGGGCGCGGACGTCCTCATCGACTACCGCGAACAGGACTTCGTCGACGAGGTGCGCAAGGCGACCGACGGGGCGGGCGCCGATGTCATCCTCGACATCATGGGCGCCAAGTACCTGGAGCGGAACGTGAAGGCGCTGGCGGTCAACGGACGCCTCGTGATCATCGGCCTCCAGGGCGGCGTGAAGGCCGAGTTGAACCTGGGGGTGCTGCTGGCCAAGCGCGCCGCCGTCATGGGCACCACCCTGCGCTCGCGGCCCCTGCAGGAGAAGGCCACGATCGTCGCCGCCGTCCGCGAGCACGTCTGGCCGCTGATCGGCGCCGGAACCATCCGGCCCGTGGTCGACCGTACGGTGCCGATGCCCGAGGCGGCCGAGGCACACCGGGCCCTGGAGGCCGGCTCCCCGGTCGGCAAGGTCCTGCTCCTCACGCCCGGGAACTGAGCCCGGACACCGGAACGGGCCCGGCATCACCGTGGTGACGCCGGGCCCGTTTCTCCCGGCGGCGTATGCCTCCGGGAGGTACGCACCTGGGGGTGCGGCATTCCGGAGGTACGGCTCCTGGAGGTACGACTCCTAGAGGTACGGTCCCGAGCGGGCCGCGTGACCGCGGCCGTGGTCGTCGTCCTCGTCGTGCGAGGCGCCCGGGGGCAACGCCCGGCGCATCTGCTCCAGTTGGGCGCGCGCCGCCATCTGCTGGGCGAACAGCGCCGTCTGGATCCCGTGGAACAGACCCTCCAGCCAGCCCACCAACTGCGCCTGCGCGATCCGCAGTTCCGCCTCGGACGGAACCGTCTCGTCGGTGAACGGGAGCGACAGCCGCTCCAGCTCCTCCACCAGCTCGGGTGCCAGACCGTCCTCCAGCTCCTTCACGGAACTGGCGTGGATCTCCTTCAGCCGTACGCGGCTCGCCTCGTCCAGAGGGGCCGCCCGCACTTCCTCCAGAAGCTGCTTGATCATGCTGCCGATGCGCATGACCTTCGCAGGCTGCTCGACCATTTCCGTCACCGGGACCTCGCGGGATTCGTCGTCACCCTGGCGGCCACCGAGCGCCATGCCGTCCTGTCCCACGACGAGGACCTGGGGGCTCTCCTGCGACCTGTCATTCCTCGGCATATCCATGCCGCCATTCTCTCGCACACATGCCTCTCCGGACGGTGTGCCCCGGGACGAGAGTGATCCACCCTCGTCCCGGGGCACAGGACGGCAACGAAGAACGTCAGGTCACGGCGCGCCGCGCCACGGCCCCCCGCGAGCGGGTCACCAGGGCCGCCAGGAGGGCGGCCCCGAGCGGGACGGCGACCAGGAGGACGGCCAGCGTCTCCCAGGGGATGACGATCGGCACGTACGGCGGGCTGACGTCGACGCTCCAGCCCTCGGCGAGAGCCTCCTCGTGGAAGCGGATCTCCTGGCGCTCCTCGGTGAGCCGCAGCCCCATCGCGGGCAGGACGCCGGCTGCCGAGCCGAGGACGACACCCATGGTGGCGACCACTCCGCACTGGAAACCGCTGAGCGTACGGCGTACGCGGGGCGGGGCGCCGACGGCCGCGAGGGTCTTCAGGTCCGCCTCGGCGTCGGCCTGGGCGAGACCGGTGGCGATGGCGGCCGCGCCGATGGTGACCAGACCGGCGAAGACGGCCAGCGAGAGCAGGACGATGCTGGTCTCGTCGGTGAAGCCGGTCTCCACGTGGACCTCGGCGGATCCGCCGAGCTTGGCGAGTTCGGCGTCCAGCTTCTGGCGCTGCTCCTCGTCGGGCATCCGGTCGGTGCTGAAGTAGGAGCCGTACGGGACCGTGGTGAGTCCGGCGGCCTTGGCGGTGGCGGGGGTCATCAGGGCCTGGAGGCCGTACGACGTCGGCTCGCCCCGCACCAGGTAGGCCGGTATCGGGCTGACCTCGCCGGGTGAGGGAAGGCCCTTCTCCATGGCCTTGTCGGCGGCGACCGTGTCGGTGACGCGCTTGATGCCGAGGGTGCCGTTCCTGTCGATCAGCGGCCGGTGGAGGGTGACGACCTTCCCCTCGGCGAGAGCCTTCTCGGCGCCGGCGTCCTCGATGCCGAGAACCTTGAGCAGTTTGGCGTCACCGACCAGCAGACCGCCTTCGACGTGCATGTTGCCGCCGTTGCCGTTCTGCTTGCAGCGCCAGTCCTCGGTGAGCAACGTGCGGCGCTGCTCGGGCGTGTACTTCTCCGAGGCGTCGCCGCCGCCGGGGACCCTGACGTACAGCGGGCACTCGTTGGCCGCGGGGATCACCAGTTCGTAGCGGCCGCAGCCCGGTCCGCCGCCCCACGGCGGGCAGCCGGGCTTGCCGACCTGGACGCGCTCCACGTCGGCCCGCACATCGACGGGCAGGTTCCGCTCGACGGCCTCGCGGACCGCCGGGACGTCCCGGCCGCCCTCCTCGAGGACGACGGCGGAGACGGCCCCGTGCGGCAGCATGGCCTCGTACTCGGCCCGGGACTGGGCGTCCCGGCTCGCGCCGTAGGTGGAGACGGCGACCGTGCCCGCGACGGCGGCGAGGACGGCGGCGACGGCCGGGGCCGTACGTCCCCGGTTGCGTACCGCGTCGCGCAGGGCGAGGCGGGGCGCGAGCGGCAGCCAGCGGCCGAGCCGGCCGAAGAGGCCCACCAGGGCCGGGGTCATGGCGACCACACCCAGCTCGGCGATGGCGGAGCCGCCGGCCACGATCATGAACTCGTCGCTCACGACGGAGCCGTAGAGGGCGATCGCCCCGCCGAGGAGCAGCGCGCCGAGACCGACGAGCGGCAGGACCCTGCTGCTGCGGCGGACACCGCGGCGGCCGGTGAGCGAGGCCAGGACGGTCTGGCGCGAGGCGGTGACGGCCGGGACGACGGCGGCGAGCAGACCGGTCAGCACGGCGATCAGGGCGATGCCGAGGAGTTCGAGCGGCCGGATGTCGAAGGCGCCGAACCGCTGGCCCATCAGCTCCTCGAGGTACGGCTCCAGAACGAGGGTCAGAATCAGGGCGAGGACCGTGCCGACCACGGCGGCGGCGACGCCGATGACGAGACCGCCGCTGAGGACGATGGCCCGGATGTGGCTGCGGGCACCGCCGTTGGCGCCGACCAGGCCGAGCTGACGGCGGGAGCGGCGGGCACCGACCGCGAAGGCGGGACCGGCGAGCAGACAGATCTCCAGCATCGCCAGGCCGACGACGGTACCGGCGGCGGCGAGTTCGGCGGCGTTGGCCGCGGCACTGGTCCCGTAGTTGCCCCAGCCCTCCTTCTTGTAGAGCGGCACCTCGGAGTCGGCGGGCGGATCCAGGACCACGGCGCGCGACATGACCACGACGCCCTTGGCGTTGATCTGCTGGACCGTGTTCCACGTGAAACCACCGCGGTGTCGCACCAGATACGAGGTGGAGGACTCCGGCGCGGGCAGGCCGGCCTTCTCCGCGGCCTTCGCGTACGGTGCGAGGAACGCTCCGGGCAGCGCGTTGATCTGGAGGCTCTCGAGCTCGTCGGGAAGTTCGTAGGAGCCGACGATCCGATACGGACGGTCGAAATTGCGGGCGGAAACGGTGGAGCCGACCGTCAGACCACTCGTCTTCAGGAAGTGCGAGGTCGCCATGACCTCGTCGGGCTTCTGGGGGTGACGGCCGTCGAGGAGGGTCATGATGCCCCGGGCGACCGGATCACCGGCCTTGAGCTCGCGCACCTCGGCCTGGAGCAGCCCGTGACGCGTGGTCAGCCGGGCCGATCCGGTGGAGTCGGTGAGCACCGAGGCGCCCGGGGGGACGGCCCGGTCGAGGTCGGTGGGACCCGTCGGCCACGCGCCGTCCCCGGTGTCCTTCGCCGGGGCGTAGCTGTCCCCGTCGGGGGTCTGGAGAAGCGGGGCACCGCCCATCCTGGCGTCGAGGAAGCGGGCGTCCGCGGCGCCGATGCTCCGGTCCATCTTCTCGGCGGGGGACAGCTCGGAGCTGCGGTAGGTCAGGTCGAAGGCGCTCACGCCGAGGATGGGCAGGGCGATCATCGCGAGGACGAGGGCGCTGCGGCCCTTTGCGCGCCAGGCGTCGCGGCGGGCGATGCGTATCGCGGCCCGCCAGGAGTGGAACCAGGTCTTCACCGCTCGGCCACCTGTCCCCAGGACGGGCCCTGGCCCTGGCCCGTGAGCAGCGAGTCGGCCTCGCTGCGGACGGTCTGGTCCACGATGGCGCCGTCGCGCAGGAACACGACCCGGTCGGCCCAGGCGGCGAACCGGGGCTCATGGGTGACGAGGACGCCGGCGGCTCCCGCGTCGCAGCGGGAGCGGAGCAGGGCGAGGACGGACTCGCCGGTCTCGGAGTCGAGCGCGCCGGTGGGCTCGTCGGCGAGGACCAGGCGGCGGTCGCCGACGAGGGCGCGGGCGATGGCCACCCGCTGCTGCTGGCCGCCGGACATCTCGTCGGGGAAGCGGTCGGCGAGATGGCCGAGGGACATCTCCTCCAGGGCGGCGAGCGCCTCGACGCGGGCCTTGCGGGCGGAGACACCGTCGAGCTCCCGGGGGAGGGCGACGTTCTCGGCGGCCGTGAGGGCCGGGATGAGGTTGTAGTCCTGGAAGACGTAGCCGATGCTGCGGCGGCGCAGGGCCGCGAGCTCCTTGAGGTTGGCGGTGGTGATGTCGGTGTTCTCGACGATCACCCGGCCCGAGGTCGGCATGTCGAGGCCGCCGGCGATGGTGAGCAGCGTCGACTTGCCGGACCCGGAGGGCCCCATCACGGCGACCAGCTCGCCCGGATGGACGGCGAGGTCGATGCCGCGCAGGGCGTGCACCTCGGTGGCGCCCGAGCCGTGCACCCGGACGAGGTTCTGGAGTTGCAGCACGGGCTGCTGTGTGGACATGGAGGGGTCCCCCTTGGTCGTACGCGGCGGTGGCCGGTACGGAGCGAGCGATGAACGGTGCGGTGGTGTACGGGCGGGGCGGCCGGCCGGGCCGCGGGCGGGGCGGGCCGGCTCCGGGCCGGGCCCCTGCCGGGCGGCGTGGGCGCGCGGGCCGCCGCGGCGGCGGGCGTCGCGGGTGCGTGCCGTCGCGCGGGACGGCGGGGTGCGGGGTCTGCCCGCCCGGTGGGAGAGGAAGGGGTCAGATGTGGCGGCCCTGGGGTGTCGGTTCCGGCGCCGTGGTCCGCGCCGGGGCCGGTGGCGCGGGCGCCGGGACCGGACCGGCGCCGGAGGCCGGGGTGGAGAGGCGGATCAGGCGCGCCTCGCAGTGGTCCAGCCAGCGCGCTTCGGCCTCGGTCTGGAAGATGAGCTGCTCCAGGACGAGGAGCCAGGCCACGTCGTCCCGTTCCCGTGAGCCGCCCGCCTCGACGGCGGTGAGCGCCTGGGCCTTGAGCCGGGTGTAGTCCTGCATCGCCTTCACGGTGTGCCGGCGCTGGGACTGGATGACCTCGCGGATGTCGACCCCCGGCGCCCCGACCGCCATGGCCAGCTTGATGGCCAGCTCGTCACGGGCCGGGCTGGTGCGGTCCACCGGACGTTCGAACCAGGTCCTCAGCTCGGCCCGGCCGCCGTCGGTGATCGCGTACAGGACGTGCCCGGCCTCGTCCTGTCCCTGCTGGACGACCAGGCCGTCCCGCTCCAGGCGGCCCAGGGTCGTGTAGACCTGGCCGACGTTGAGGGGCCACGTGGCACCGGTGCGGGACTCGAACTCCGTACGGAGCTGAGAGCCGTAGCGC
Organism: Streptomyces sp. NPDC012827; assembly: GCF_042900905.1. NCBI lineage: Bacteria > Bacillati > Actinomycetota > Actinomycetes > Kitasatosporales > Streptomycetaceae > Streptomyces > Streptomyces sp. NPDC012827. The sequence continues at coordinate 299,652 of NZ_JBIBBY010000002.1, forward strand.
GGGCCGCGTTCGAGGAGGGCGAGAAGCCCGTGGCGGATCGACATACTCAGTATGTATACCGAGTATGTGTGCGCGAACAACCGTCCTGAGGCGGAAGCGGCGGGTCCCTCTCAGGGGGGACCCGGGCAGGGCGGAGGGCTCAGCGGCGGCGCATCCGCAGCCCGAGAAAACCGATGCCGAGGCCCATCAGGGCCAGCCCCACGCCCAGGGTGAGGACGGGAATCCGCTGGTGAACGAGGGGGAGGGTGCTGTCGGGCGCCATCCGGGGCACGGCGGCGGGCCGGCTGGCGGGCGCCGCCTCCGGCCGGGCGGCGTCCTTCTCCGGTACCGCGGCGGGTGTCTCCTCCGGCTCCTCCGGGACCTCCTCGGCTGTTGCCGTTTCGGTACGAACGGTCTCGGGCGAAGGGTCCGCGGCGGTCTCCGGCGGAGCGGGGGGCTCGGGCCGCCCCGGCCGCGCCCGCCCCTCCCCGGCGGGCCGTCCCGCGAGCGAGGGGGAGCCGGTGGGGGTGGGCGCGTCACTGGGTTCGGCCGCGTCGGGCCCCCGGCCGGGGAGGACCGGCGGCGGGGGCGGCTCGGGCCGGGTGGGCCGGGCGGGCGGTGTGGACGCCGGGGGTGTGGTCGGCGCGGTGGAGGAGGGCGCGGGGGGCGCGGGGGCGCCGGTGGCCGGGGTGGCGGAGACCGTTCCCGCGGCGGCCGGAGGGCCCGCCGGGGCCGTCGGTGCCGTCGGCGCCCGGGGAGCGGGCGGCTCCCCCGCGTGGGCGGACGCCGCAGCGCCGAGAACCGTCGCGCAGGTGAACACGCAGGCCAGCGCGGGTCTCAGGACCCGCGCCCGTGCCCTGCGGAGTGCTGGAGTCACCGGGTGACCCCCTCCCGTACCGAGCCGCCGAGCTGTCCGACTCAGCGTCACATGACCGGACATCTCCGGCACCCGGGGTGGTACGGGAGGTGTACGGGAGTGCCCGCGGCGCGGCCGGGGAGGGGACGCCGGGGCCGAGGCGAACATGGCTCCCGGGGCGGACGCCGACGAGCCGCGACCGCTCAGCGCTCGGGGCGGTCGCCGCGCCCTTGCCGGGGCCCGTACCCCGGCGGCGCCGTGCGCCGGGCGTTCGCCGGCGCGGTGGCTCCGCATGCCGGGGCGGAAGCCCTCCCGGTGACCGGCGCGCCCCTGAGGGGCGGCCGCCGTCGTGGTCGGCGGCACCGCCGCCGGCCGGGCCTCCCCGGGGTGACGAGTCCCAGCCGTACCGATCCTCGGCCACCGGGCGACCCGGACGTGCCGGTCACCCCCGGCCCGGCCGGTGATCGTGCCGCTCGTCAGGTCCGGCCCCGTGGCCGTCCGTGCGGCGCTCGCGGCCGCGTACGGGAACGGCCCCCGGGGGCAGGGTTCCGCCGGACCCGGCTCCCCGGCCACCGAACGACCCGGATGTCCCGGCCACCGCCGGCACGGCTCAGGGGCCGGCCCCCCGCCGTCTACTGCGGCGGGTTGCCCGTCGAGATCTTCAGGGTGAACTCGGCGTCTTCGGCGGTGATGTCCTCGCCCGCCGGCGGGTACTGCTCCAGGACGGTGCCCTCGCCGTAGGTGGACTCGTCGACCGGGGTCTGGGTCATGATCTTCCAGCCGGCGGCCCGGACGCAGTCCTTCACGGACTGGATGTTCTTGTAGGTGAAGTTCGGCACCTCGAACTTGCTGGGGTCGTCGCTCGACTCCGTCGGCTGGGTGCACTTCTTCACGTCGATGGTCTTGGTCAGGTCGGGGCCCTTGTGCCCGGGCTTCGCCGAAGGGCTCCCCTCCGAGTCCGTGCCGGCCGTGCTGCCGCTGGTGGTGCCGCCGGTGCCGGCCTCGGTGGTCGGGTCGTCCTTCTGGTTGAGGGCGATGACCAGGCCGCCGACGGCGAGCAGGGCGGCGATGATCGCGCCGAGCAGGAGGGGCGTGTTCCGGCGGGAGCCGCCGCCACGGACGGGGGTGGGCGCGTGCGTCTGGTAGACCGGCGCGGGGGTCTGGGTCGGGTAGCCGCCGGGCGCGGGCGTCGGGGCCTGCTGCGGGTAGCCGTACGAAGGGGCGGGCGTGTGCGTCGCGGGGCCGTACGGGCCGGGCTGCGGGTGCGGCGTCGGCGGCAGGTAGGACTGCGGGCCGGGCGGCGGGGTCTGGCCGACCGGCGGGAAGACCGCCGAGCTGACGCCCGAGCCGCTGCCCACGGGGGCGCCCGGGACGATGACGGGGGCGGAGGTCTGGCCGGCGGAGAGCACCCGCAGGCACTCCTGGCGCATCGCGTCCGCGCTGGGGAACCGCTCGTTCGGGTTCTTCCGCAGTGCCCGCGCGACCAGCGCGTCCATCGCCGGCGTCACCGACCGGTTCACGGAGGACGGCGCGACCGGTTCCTCCTGCACGTGCGCGTAGGCGATGGCGAGCGGCGAGTCGGCGTCGAACGGCAGCCGGCCCGTCAGCAGCTGGAACAGCATGATGCCGACCGAATAGAGGTCGGAGCGGGCGTCCACGGCCCGCCCGAGGGCCTGCTCGGGGGAGAGGTACTGCGGGGTGCCGACGACCATGCCGGTCTGGGTCATCGAGGTGACGCCGGACTGCATGGCCCGCGCGATGCCGAAGTCCATGACCTTCACGACGCCGCGCTTGGTCATCATCACGTTGCCGGGCTTGATGTCGCGGTGGACCAGGCCCATCTCGTGGCTGGTCTCCAGGGCCGCGAGCACGTCGGCGGTGACCTTCAGCGCCTTGTCGGCCGGCATCGCGCCGAACTGCGCCACGTCGGAGGCGAGGACCGAACCGAGCGGCCGGCCCTCCACGTACTCCATGACGATGTACGGCATGACGGCGCCGTCGAGGGTGTCCTCACCGGTGTCGAAGACCGAGACGATGTTGGTGTGCGACAGCTTGGCGACGGCCTGCGCCTCACGGCGGAACCGCTCGCGGAAGGACTGCTCGCGGCCGAGCTCCGTGTGCAGCGTCTTGATCGCGACCTGACGGTCGAGCGCGGTGTCGTAAGCCAGGTACACCGACGCCATGCCGCCCTCGCCGAGCAGGTCGCGCAGCTGGTACCGGCCGCCCGCTACCGAACCGCCCGCATAGCGGCCCTGTGCGCCGTCCTGGCTCATCTGTGCTTCCCCCTACGCGCGCGTGGCGGCGTTGATCCGGATTTTCCTGGCCAAGTCTGCCCGAGGGCCCCGACACGTCAAGCCGGGTGCCCGTTCCGTGACCCTCCGCACAAGAAGCGTCTCGGAAGCGTTATGGGAATCCCATCGAATTTGCACAGGTGTACACGGAGAGGATGGGATGGCCGGTCCATCCCGGACCGTGATGTCGCACGGAGCCTGTAGCGTGACGACTGGACACGGCACGACAGACGACGGCGAGGACTGATGGCACCCGAATCCGGAGCAGGCGGCGGCGGTGTGTCGGACGCGTCGGCGGAGTGGGGCGTCGGCGGGGTCGTCGGGGACGGACGCTACCGCCTGACGCACCGTCTGGGACGCGGCGGCATGGCCGAGGTGTTCGCCGCCGAGGACGTACGCCTGGGACGCACGGTGGCGGTGAAGCTGCTCCGCGCCGACCTGGCCGAGGACCCGGTCTCCAAGGCGCGCTTCACCCGCGAGGCACAGTCCGTCGCGGGACTCAACCACCACGCGATCGTGGCCGTGTACGACTCCGGCGAGGACGTCGTCGGCGGCCGTTCCGTGCCGTACATCGTCATGGAGCTGGTCGAGGGCCGCACCATCCGCGACCTGCTGGTCAGCGCCGAGGCGCCGGGCCCGGAGCAGGCGCTCATCATCGTCTCCGGGGTCCTGGAGGCCCTGGCGTACTCGCACCAGCACGGCATCGTGCACCGCGACATCAAGCCGGCGAACGTGATCATCACGCACTCCGGCGCCGTGAAGGTCATGGACTTCGGCATCGCCCGTGCCCTGCACGGGGCGCAGTCGACGATGACGCAGACCGGCATGGTCATGGGCACGCCGCAGTACCTCTCCCCCGAGCAGGCTCTCGGCAAGGCCGTCGACCACCGCTCCGACCTGTACGCGACCGGCTGTCTGCTCTACGAACTGCTCGCCCTGCGTCCGCCCTTCACCGGCGAAACGCCGCTGTCGGTGGTGTACCAGCACGTCCAGGACACCCCGGTCCCGCCGTCCGACGTCACGCAGGACGTGCCGCCGGAGCTGGACGGCCTGGTCATGCGCTCCCTCGCGAAGGACCCGGACGACCGGTTCCAGAGCGCCGAGGAGATGCGCGGGCTGATCCAGTACGGCCTCCAGATGCTCCAGCAGCAGGGCGGCCACACCGGCACGTGGAACACCGGGCCCGTGGAGGCCCACGAGGGCGGGCACACCCCGGTCGGCGGCATGGCCGCGACGACCGCCATGGGCCACCCGATGCACGGGGACACCGCGCAGGGCCGCATCCTGCCGCCGGTGAACCCGGAGGACGGCGGATACGGCGGTTACGACGGCGGCACGGGCGGGTCCGGCGGTTACGGGCAGGGGCCCTACGGCGGTCCCGGCGGCGGATCGGGCAACGGCCGGCGCGCCAAGGTGATCCTGTTCGTGGCGCTCGCGCTGGTCGCGGTGGTCGCGGGAGTCGTCTTCGCGGTGCAGAAGGCCGGCGAGAAGGAGGGCGGCAAGGTCACCCCGACCCCCACCGCCACCAACTCGCCGTCGACGCCGACCCGGACGCCGACGACCTCCGCCGAGACGCCGAGCCAGGAACCCACCTGGGACCCGGACACGTCGACCGGCGGCAGCACGCAGCGGCCGTGGAACCCGCCGACGCGGACGTACACCACCGCGCCGCCGACGTACACCGGCGAACCGGAGCCGACGGACACGGGCACGCCCACCGACACGGCCACCCCGACGGACACGGGTGCCCCGACGGACACCAGCGCGCCGCCCACCGACACCGGTGCGCCGACGGAGCCGACCGGCGGGACGACCACCGGCGACGACTCCAGCGGCGGCGGTGGCGACCCGGGGACGGGCACCCCGCCCACCGGCGGGGACTCCACCGGCTGACCCGGGCCCCGGGACCGTACCCGCTCAGGCGGCGAAGGCGTCACGTACGGCGTCGTACTCCCGGGTCCACCAGACCGCCAGGGCCGACACCGCGGGAAACTGCGGGTCGGCCCTGCGGTCGTGCAGCTGGTAGCGCCAGCGCAGGGTCCAGAAGTCGTTGAGCCGCTCCCACCACACCCGGTGGGCCGCCGCGGCCAGCTCGGCGCCGTCCGCCCCCGTCGCCCGCCGGTACGCGCGCGCGTAGGCCCGGACCTTCTCCAGGGCCAGCTCTCCCCCGGGCCGTACGAAGAAGATCGCGGCGGCCCGGACGGCCTCCTCGGCGCGCGGGCGGACGCCGAGACGGTCCCAGTCGACGATGGCGGCCGGCTCCGCGCCCCGGTAGAGCAGGTTGAGCGGGTGGAAGTCGCCGTGCACCCAGCCCGAGGCGGGGGCGGGCGGCGGCCGGTGGTGGGCGTGCTGGGCGAGGAGGCGGCGCCGTTCCCGCAGGCGGTGCTCGGCCAGCACGTCGAAGCTGTCGTGGGGGCGGTGGGCGCGGACGAGGCGGATCAGCTCGTCGATGACGCGGAAGGTGTCCTCGGGACGGGCGCTCTCGTGCGCGGCACCCGGCCGCGGGCTGTCCATGACCCGGTCCAGGCAGGTGTGGACGTGGCCGAGGAGGGCGCCGAGGCGGCGGGAGCCGCCGGGGGAGAGCTGGGCGCCGTCGCGGTGGCGGCCCTCGACCCACGGGTGGAGGGCGTAGCAGTGGCCGCCGACGACGGCGACGGTGCGGCCCCTCCGGTCGGCGAGGGGCGGGGCGACGGGCAGGCCGAGGCCGTGCAGGCGCTGGATGGCCCGGTGCTGGCGGAGGATGGTGGCCCGGTCGGCGGTGGGGGCGTCGAGGTGCTGCTTGAGGAAGTAGGAGCCGCGGGTGGTGGAGAGGCGGTAGCCGCGGTTGAGCAGTCCCTCGGTGACGGGTTCGCAGGAGAGCGGTTCGCCGGCCTGCGGGTAGCGGCGCAGCACGGCGCCGACCGGAAGAGCGAGTGTTGCAGATGAGCGCGGCACTCCACATATGGTAGATCACGCAGCGTGTCGGGAGTGTCGCTCTGTGAAATCGGTGGGGGCGGCCCCGCCCGCCGTGTCCCCGGTCGCGTACTCGAGGACGTGGACCGACACGAACTGCGGGGTGATCCGCAGGAAGACCGGGACGAACGGCTCCCCGTCCACCCGGACGGGTCCGGGCCCGAGGGCGGCGCGCTCGTCCTCCGTCGGCTCGACGACCTCCGCCGTGCCGGTGAACTGGACGGACCACGGGGTGGTGAGGCCGGTGGCCAGGCTGTCCGCCTCGTACGCCACGACGCCGCCGTGACAGGCCCGGTGGTAGCCGAGGCCCTGGTGGAGTCGGACCAGGACGCACCGGCCGGTCACCACGTGCCGGGCGGGGGCGACGCACGGCAGGGCGCGCATGCTGGTCGCCAGGCGGCCGTACGGCACCCGGCCGAGCAGTTCGAGGGCGCGGCTCTCCTCGGAGGACATGGTCCTCACTCTGCGCGACCGCGTGCCGCGCCGGAAGGGACGGGCGCCCCGCGCCGGCGGGGACGTAGGTCCCGAATTCCGTACCCCGGATCGCGCGGGACGGGCCCTTTTCCGGACCCCGATGGCGGAATCCGCAATTCCGACCGTGCGTCGCGCGGCCGGGCCGCCGCCCCGGGACCCGCCGCATTCCGGCCGCCCGGCCCCGACCTGCCGAATCCCGGCCCGCCGGTTCGGCCGTCAGTGGCGTTCGGCCTGCAGCCGCGCCACGTACGCCGCGGCCTGCGAGCGGCGCTCCATGCCCAGCTTGGACAGCAGGCTGGAGACGTAGTTCTTGATGGTCTTCTCCGCCAGGTGGAGCCGCTCGCCGATGGCCCGGTTGGTCAGGCCCTCGCCGATCAGGTCCAGGATCCTGCGTTCCTGCTCGGTGAGGTGGGCGAGCCGGTCGTCCCCCTTGGGGCCGTTGCCGTCGCGCAGCCGCTCCAGGACCCGGGCGGTGGCCACCGGGTCGAGCAGGGACCTGCCGGCCGCCACGTCCCGGACCGCGTTGAGCAGTTCGTTGCCGCGGATCGCCTTGAGGACGTAACCCGAGGCCCCGGCCATGATCGCGTCGAAGAGGGCCTCGTCGTCCGCGTAGGAGGTCAGCATCAGGCATTTGATCGACTCGTCCTGGGAGCGGACCTCCCGGCAGACCTCCACACCGCTGCCGTCGGGGAGCCGGACGTCGAGCACGGCCACGTCCGGGCGGGTCGCCGGGATCCTGACCAGGGCGTCCGCCGCCGTACCGGCCTCTCCGACCACCTCGATGCCGTCCTCCACGGAGAGCAGCTCGTGGACGCCGCGCCGGACGACTTCGTGGTCATCCAGCAGAAATACCCGGATTTTTCCTTCTTCGCGCACGCGGACAGTCTCACATATTGACTCTTCCCGCGCCCGGGGTCCGCGGGATAACGTGCCGCATGTTCCGACGACGGCGTCGGGTCGTTGTCCATGCGCTGACCAGCGGCGTGTCCCCTTTTTTCGATTTACTTGGAAATCCAAGCAAAATCGCAGGTCAAGTGGGGTTACGCAGGAATGCCGCACTATGGGTAACGTGCCTATGACGGCGCTCGCCGGGGCACCTGTCACGCCCGACTCCGGCCGCGTCGCACCCACCCCGTGCGAAGGGTACGGATAGGGCGGAGCCCCCCCTTACTCGCAGTACGGGGGACCCCAGGCCTCACCGGCGAACCCGGGGGCCGGACCGACGGAGGAGCACGCACGTGACCGTGGAGAGCACTGCCGCGCGCAAGACGACGCGACGCAGCAGCGGCACCAAGCGCACCGCAAGCGCGAGCACGAGCACCACCAAGAAGACGAGCCCGCGCGCGGCCGGGGCCGACGCCACGGAGCCCGAGCTCGTCCAGCTGCTGACGCCCGAAGGAGAGCGCGTCCAGCACCCCGACTACGACATCGACCTGAGCGCCGAGGAGCTGCGCGGGCTCTACCGCGACATGGTCCTCACCCGCCGTTTCGACGCCGAGGCCACCTCCCTCCAGCGGCAGGGCGAGCTGGGCCTGTGGGCCTCGCTGCTCGGCCAGGAGGCCGCCCAGATCGGTTCCGGCCGGGCCCTGCGCGACGACGACTACGTCTTCCCGACCTACCGGGAGCACGGTGTCGCCTGGTGCCGCGGGGTCGACCCGACCAACCTGCTCGGCATGTTCCGAGGGGTGAACAACGGCGGCTGGGACCCCAGCAGCAACAACTTCCACCTCTACACGATCGTCCTCGGCTCGCAGACGCTGCACGCCACCGGCTACGCCATGGGCATCGCCAAGGACGGGGCCGACTCCGCGGTCCTCGCCTACTTCGGCGACGGTGCCTCCAGCCAGGGCGACGTCAACGAGTCGTTCGTCTTCTCCGCGGTCTACAACGCCCCCGTCGTGTTCTTCTGCCAGAACAACCAGTGGGCCATCTCCGAGCCCATCGAGAAGCAGACCCGCGTCCCGCTCTACCAGCGCGCCCGCGGCTTCGGCTTCCCCGGCGTCCGGGTCGACGGCAACGACGTCCTGGCCTGCCTGGCCGTGACGCGCGACGCCCTGGAGCGCGCCCGGCGCGGCGAGGGCCCCACGCTCATCGAGGCGTTCACCTACCGCATGGCCGCCCACACCACCTCCGACGACCCGACCCGCTACCGCCGCGACGCGGAGCGCGAGGCGTGGGAGGCGAAGGACCCGATCCAGCGCCTCAAGGTGTACCTGGAGAACGCGGGCCACGCCGACGCCGCCTTCTTCGAGGCCCTGGAGGAGGAGAGCGAGGCGCTCGGCAAGCACGTCCGCGAGGTCGTCCGCGCCATGCCCGTCCCCGACCACATGGCGATGTTCGACCACACGTACGCGGACGGCCACGCCCTCGTCGACGAGGAGCGCGCGGAGTTCGCCGCCTACCAGGCGTCCTTCGAGGGCGGAGAGGGCGAGTAATCATGGCTGTTCAGAAGCTTCCCCTCGCGAAGGCGCTCAACGAGTCGCTGCGCAAGGCCCTGGAGACCGACCCGAAGGTCGTCGTCATGGGCCTGGACGTCGGCAAGCTGGGCGGTGTCTTCCGGATCACCGACGGTCTGCAGAAGGACTTCGGCGAGGACCGGGTGGTCGACACCCCGCTCGCCGAGTCCGGCATCGTCGGCACCGCGATCGGTCTCGCGCTGCGCGGTTACCGGCCGGTCGTGGAGATCCAGTTCGACGGGTTCGTCTTCCCGGCGTACGACCAGATCGTCACCCAGCTGGCGAAGATGCGGGCCCGTTCGCTCGGCACCGTGAAGATGCCGGTCGTCATCCGCATCCCGTACGGCGGCGGCATCGGCGCCGTCGAGCACCACTCGGAGTCCCCCGAGTCGCTGTTCGCGCACGTCGCGGGCCTCAAGGTGGTCACCCCGGCGAACTCCTCCGACGCCTACTGGATGCTCCAGCAGGCGATCCAGAGCGACGACCCGGTCATCTTCTTCGAGCCCAAGCGCCGCTACTGGGACAAGGGCGAGGTCGACACCGAGGCCATCCCCGGCGAGCTGCACGAGGCGCGGGTGGCCCGGGAGGGCACCGACCTCACGCTCGCCGCGTACGGCCCGATGGTGAAGACCTGTCTGGAGGCGGCCGCGGCCGCCGCCGAGGAGGGCAAGTCGGTCGAGGTCCTGGACCTGCGCTCGATCTCCCCGCTCGACTTCGACACCATCCAGGCATCCGTGGAGAAGACCGGCCGCCTGGTCGTCGTCCACGAGGCACCGGTCTTCTTCGGCTCCGGCGCGGAGATCGCCGCCCGCATCACCGAGCGCTGCTTCTACCACCTGGAGGCCCCCGTCCTGCGGGTCGGCGGCTACCACGCGCCGTATCCGCCGGCGCGCCTGGAGGAGGAGTACCTGCCGGGCCTGGACCGCGTGCTCGACGCCGTCGACCGCTCGCTGGCGTTCTGAGGAGAGCACCGTGACGATCCGCGAATTCAAGATGCCCGACGTGGGCGAGGGCCTGACCGAGGCCGAGATCCTCAAGTGGTACGTCCAGCCGGGTGACACCGTCACCGACGGGCAGGTCGTGTGCGAGGTCGAGACGGCGAAGGCGGCCGTGGAGCTGCCGATCCCGTTCGACGGCACCGTCCACGAGCTGCGCTTTCCCGAGGGCACGACGGTCGACGTCGGCGAGGTCATCATCTCGGTGAACGTGGGCGGCGGCGCCGCCCCGGCGGCCCCCGCCGCCGCGTCCGCCCCGGCCGAGGCCCCGGCTCCGGCCGCCGCCGTTCCCGCCGCGCCCGCTCCGGCCGCCGAGGCCGAGCAGGCGGCCGAGGGCCGTCAGCCGGTCCTCGTCGGGTACGGCGTGGCCGCGTCCTCCACCAAGCGGCGGGCGCGCAAGGGCGCCGTGGTGCCCGGCCAGGCCTCCGCCGCCATCCAGGGCGAGCTCAACGGGCACGGTGGTACGGCCACGGCCACCGCCACCCGTCCGCTGGCGAAGCCGCCGGTGCGCAAGCTCGCCAAGGACCTCGGTGTGGACCTGGCGACGGTCGTCCCGACCGGTCCGGACGGGGTCATCACCCGTGAGGACGTGCACAAGGCGGCCACCCCCGCGCCCGCACCCGTCGTGGAGGCCCCGGCCCCCGCGCCGGCCGCCCAGGCCCAGGCCCAGACCCCGGCCGCCGCACCGGCGGCGGAGGCGCGGGAGACCCGCGTGCCGATCAAGGGCGTGCGCAAGGCCACTGCGGCGGCGATGGTCGGCTCGGCCTTCACCGCCCCCCACGTCACCGAGTTCGTGACCTTCGACATCACCCGCACGATGAAGCTGGTCGAGGAACTCAAGACCGACAAGGACATGGCGGGGCTGCGGGTCAATCCGCTCCTGCTCATCGCCAAGGCCGTCCTGGTCGCGATCAAGCGCAACCCGGAGATCAACGCGGCCTGGGACGAGGCGGCGCAGGAGATCGTCCTCAAGCACTACGTGAACCTGGGCATCGCCGCGGCCACCCCGCGCGGGCTGATCGTGCCGAACATCAAGGACGCGCACGCGCAGACCCTGCCCGAGCTCTCGCGGTCGCTGAGCGAGCTGGTCGCCACGGCCCGCGAAGGCAGGACCACCCCGGCGGCGATGCAGGGCGGCACCTTCACGATCACCAACGTCGGCGTCTTCGGCGTCGACACCGGCACGCCCATCCTCAACCCGGGCGAGTCCGCGATCCTGGCGGTCGGTGCGATCAAGCTCCAGCCGTGGGTCCACAAGGGCAAGGTGAAGCCGCGCCAGGTCACCACGCTGGCACTCTCCTTCGACCACCGGCTGGTCGACGGCGAGCTCGGCTCCAAGTTCCTGGCGGACGTCGCCGCGGTCCTGGAGCAGCCGAAGCGCCTCATCACCTGGGCCTGACGGTCCTGGTGCGCTCGGCGGGAGCCGGTCCGCGTTCCGGCGGACCATGACCGCCCGTACGAGTGCGCGCGTTTCACGTGAAACATCCGGCGGTGGCATCCGCCACCGCCGGATGTGCCTCCAGCCCCGGGGTCCGGTCCATCATGTGGACGGAGCGCTGTCCGGTGGACCTGATGTATCTATGCTGTGTTCATGGCATCAGCACCTCCCGCGGCCGACCGCGTCTACACGCACGTCAAGCAGGCCGTACTCGACCGGCGCTACGAGGGAGGCACTCTCCTCACCGAGGGCGAACTCGCCCAGGCCGTCGGGGTGTCCAGGACCCCCGTCCGCGAGGCCCTGCTCAAGCTGGAGATGGAAGGGCTGCTGAAGCTCTACCCCAAGAAGGGCGCCCTCGTCCTCGCCGTCTCCGCCCAGGAGATCGCCGACGTCGTGGAGACCCGCCTCCTCGTGGAGGAGTTCGCCGTCCGGCGGGCCGTGCCCGCCCCCGCCGCCCTGATCGCACGGCTCGAGGAACTCCTGGAGGAGCAGAAGCGGCACGCCGCCACCGGTGACCTCGCCGAGGTCGCCGTCACCGACCGCTGCTTCCATGCCGAGATCGTCCGCCACGCCGGCAACCAGATCCTCGCCCGCCTCTACGACCAGCTCCGCGACCGCCAGCTCCGCATGGGCGTCGCCGTCATGCAGTCGCAGCCGCACCGGATCGCCAAGAACATCACCGAACACGCCGAGATCCTCGACCGGATCAAGGCCGGCGACGCCGAGGGCGCCGCCCACTGCGTCCGGCAGCACCTCAGCTGGGTCAAGGTCCTGGTCCGGGGTGAGGCCCGGTGAGCCGCGACAAGCACCGGACGTACGGCTCCGGCGCCGGGCTCCCCGGTGACCCGCCCGGCGGCCGCCGCGCCGCCCTCGTCTGGGGCGTCGGCGTCGCCGTCTACTTCGTCGCGGTCATCTTCCGTACGTCCCTCGGCGTCGCCGGACTGGACGCCGCCGACCGCTTCCAGGTCAACGCCTCCGCCCTGTCCACCTTCTCCATACTCCAGCTGCTCGTCTACGCGGGCATGCAGATACCCGTCGGCCTCATGGTCGACCGGTTCGGCACCAAGAAGGTCCTCGTCCTCGGCGTCGTCCTCTTCACCGCCGGCCAGCTCGGGTTCGCGCTCTCCCCCTCGTACGGCACGGCCCTCGCCTCCCGTGCCCTCCTCGGCTGCGGCGACGCCATGACCTTCATCAGCGTCCTGCGCCTCGGCACCCGCTGGTTCCCCGCCCGCCGCGGCCCGCTCATCGGCCAGGTCGCCGCCCTCTTCGGCATGGCCGGCAACCTCGTCTCGACGGTCTTCCTCTCCCGGGCCCTGCACGGCCTCGGCTGGACGACCACCTTCGTCGGCAGCTCCCTCGCGGGCGTCCTCGTCCTCGTCCTGCTGCTCGTCTTCCTCAAGGACCACCCCGAGGGGTTCGAACCCGCTCCCGGCTCCGCCCGGCGCGCCGGGGCCGCCTCCGTCCGCCGCCAGATCGCCGCCGCCTGGCGCGAGCCCGGCACCCGGCTCGGCATGTGGGTCCACTTCACCACCCAGTTCCCGGCGATGGTGTTCCTGCTGCTGTGGGGACTGCCGTTCCTCGTCGAGGACCAGGGGCTGACCCGCGCCACGGCGGGTGAACTCCTCACCCTGGTCGTGCTCTCCAACATGGCCGTCGGCCTCGCCTACGGCCAGATCATCGCCCGCCACCACGCCGCCCGCGCCCCGCTCGCCCTCGGCACGGTCGCGGCCACCGCCCTGCTGTGGGCGGCGACCCTCCTGTACCCGGGCGACCACGCGCCCATGTGGCTGCTCGTCACCCTCTGCCTCGTCCTCGGCGCCTGCGGCCCCGCCTCCATGATCGGCTTCGACTTCGCACGGCCCGCCAACCCGCCGGAGCGCCAGGGCACCGCCTCCGGCATCGTCAACATGGGCGGCTTCGTCGCCTCCATGACCACCCTGTTCGCCGTGGGCGTCCTGCTCGACGCGACGGGCGACGACTACCGGATCGCGTTCTCGTCCGTCTTCGTCCTCGAAGCGCTCGGCGTCGCGCAGATCCTCCGCCTCAAGGCCCGCACCCACCGCAGGGAACGGGAGCGGCTCGTCGCGAGCCGCGTGGAGGCCGTGCACGTACCGGCGTGACCCCCCACGGCGGGAGGACCGGTGAGGGCCGTCAGCGGGGGGTGACCGCGATGTTGTCCAGGATCGCCGCCGCCAGCGCCTCGTCGCCCTCGGTCTTCACCCGGTCGGCCACGTCCGCCGGCCGGACCCGGCCGCAGGCCAGCCGGACGAAGGTCTCCCAGTCCGTCGCCAGCGTCACCGCCGGTCCCAGCGACGGCGCCCCGTCGATCGAGCCGCGGCCCTCCGCGTCCACCCGGACCGTCCGCAGGAACTCCACCGGACCGCTCACGTCCAGCACCACCGCCGAGGAGGCGGGCGCCCCCGCGCCCCGCGCGACCACGTCCGGCATCGCCTCCAGGAGCACGTCGCGGGTCACGAGCGCGCCGGGCGCGTCCAGGTTCCCCGGCGTACCGAGCGCCGCCCGCAGGTCCTGCTCGTGCACCCACACGTCGAACGCGCGCATCCGGTAGCCGAGTTCGAGGGTCTGCTCGGCGCCGAGGGGCGCGCGGATCACATGGTCGGGGGAGCGGTTCTCGTTGCGCAGCTGCCGCGCCCGGCGGATGAGGACGTACTCCAGCTCGGCCGTCATCTCCGGCGCCGTGTGGTGCCGCCGGGCGTCCACCTGCACCTCCATGTAGCGCGCGAAGTCGGTGCGCACGTGGTAGAGGTCGCGCGGCAGGGCGTGGATCGGGCGCGGGTCGCCCAGCATCTCCGTCTCCATGCCGATGACGTGGGAGACGATGTCCCGCACCGACCAGCCCGGGCACGGGGTCGGCCGGTTCCACACGGCCTCGGGCAGCGGCTGCACCAGCTCGGCTATCGCCTCGATCGAATGGGTCCAGGCGTCGGCGTAGTTCTGGAGGGTGGGATGGACGGTCACGGGACCCCTCGGCGGTTCTTCGGTGCGCGGGCTGAAAACACGACTGAGTGGGAGGCTCGGACGCTAAGTTACGCTGCCCGAAGGCACCCCGGCAGTGCTTTCGTGTGACGATCGTAGGCCGGTGTTGACGGCTCCGATGCCAGGACGGTGGTAGTGTGCGCGCCTCGCTGATCCAGATCGCGGTGGACCCGGACGAACCGGTCCACACCCGGCGGGCGCGTGCGGCGCGCCTGGTACGGGCGGAATCCGGCCACGCGGACCTCGTGGTCCTGCCGGAACTCTGGCCGGTCGGCGCCTTCGCCGCCGACTCCTTCGCGGCCGAGGCCGAGCCCCTGCGCGGCCCCACGTACGAGGCGATGTCCGCCGCCGCGCGGGACGCCGGGGTGTGGCTGCACGCGGGATCCTTCGTGGAGGAGGCGGGCGGCCTGCTCCACAACACCTCGCTCGTCTTCTCCCCCGACGGGGAACTCGCCGCCAGCTACCGGAAGATCCACCGCTTCGGCTTCGACCAGGGCGAGGCGGTCCTCATGGCCGCCGGGGAGGACCTGGTCACCTTCGACCTGCCGCACCTCACCGCCGGCGTCGCCACCTGCTACGACCTGCGCTTCCCCGAACTCTTCCGGGGGCTCGTGGACGCCGGCGCCCAGGCCTTCGTCGTCCCGGCCGGCTGGCCGGCCCGCCGCCTCGCCCACTGGACCCTGCTCGCCCGGGCCCGTGCGGTGGAGAACCAGGCGTACGTCCTGGCCTGCGGCACCGCCGGCACCCACGCGGGCGTGGAGCAGGCCGGGCACTCGGTCGTCGTCGACCCCTGGGGCGAGGTCGTAGCGGAGGCGGGCCCGGGCGAGGAGATCCTGCGGGCCGTCCTCGACCCGAAGAAGGTGGCCACGACGCGGGAACAGTTCCCGGCCCTGAAGGACCGCGTCCTGGGCGTGACCGCCCCCCGGCGCGACCAGGTCTGAGAGGCGCGGGGGCCGTCCGCGTACCCCGGGGACCCGGCCCCCCGCCGCCACCGGCCGGGCGCCGTCCTCACGGTCTTCCCGGACTTCACCGTCTTCGTGGGACCAGTGGGACCGTGGGACCCGTCGGAGCAGCCGGACCCGCCGGGCCACCGCCCGGGCGACCGGTCAGGGCGCGGTGGCCGCCCGGTCCGCGTCACCGCGCAGGACGCAGAACTCGTTGCCCTCCGGGTCGGCCAGGACCGCCCAGCCCGTGCCGTCGGGCCGGCGGTGGTCGGCGACGAACGTCGCCCCGAGGCCGAGCAGCCGTGCCACCTCCTCGTCCCGGGAGGACTGCGGCCGCAGGCACAGGTGGAGCCGGTTCTTGACCGTCTTCGGCTCGGGCACCTGGTTGAAGTACAGGACCGGGCCCTCCGGGAGCATCACCTGCGCCTCCGCCACCCCCGGCCGATCCTCCGGATGGAGCGGACGCCCCGTCACCTTGCTCCAGAAAAGCGCCAGTTCATAGGCGTCCGCACAGTCGATCGCCACGTTCTGCAGTACCGAGACCATGTGCCCAAGCCTTCCCGATCCCGGCGCCGGACGCCACCGCGTACCAAAGCCCGGCCCAGGAGGTGCCCCGCCGATCACTCCGCGAGCCCGGTAAGGCCCGCGAGACACCTCCTAGTACTGGACCTCCGCCCACAGCCGGGTCACCCGGGAGAGGCCGGCGCGGACCGCGCCGCCCCGGGTCAGGGCCGCCCGGTCCACCCCGGCGAAGATCAGCGCGAGGGAGAGATCCGCCGCGACGGCCCGGCCCGCCACCGAGACCTCGAGACGCCGTCGCGCGCCGCGCCCCGCTCCCCGTACCGACACCGCGACGCCCGGGTCCTCGGCGTCCGCCGCGCGGGCCAGGTGCCAGGAGCGGCGGTCCACGGCCCGCAGCAGGTAGCGGTCACCGCCGTACCGCATCCGCAGGCCGCGCTGCCGGGCCGTCGCGCCGAAACGGTTCCGCTCCAGGGACACCAGCGCGTCACCGACCCGGAGGGTCGCCCGGTTCAGGGTGGGCAGCCGGATCACCTCCGTGTGGATGCCCCGCGCCTCGTACGAGGCGGGCGGCAGCAGCCCGCCCCGCAGCTCCGAGACGACCACCTCCGGCACGGTCTGCCGCAGCGGCGCCTCCACCGTGATCTCGCCGAACTCGGCCGAGACGCCCCGCCATCCGGACCGGCGCTCGTACCCCTTGCCCTCGCGCCACGGGCGCAGCGTGAACGGTGTGACGGCGCTGTGCATCAGCTCTCCTCCCCCTCGCGTCACACGACGATCGCATGCAGGGCACCCGGGCTGCGCCCCGGCCCCGGCGCGTACTCCGCCCAGGCCGCCGCCAGCCGCCGTACCGCCTCCGTCAGCACCTCCGGCGCCGCCATGAAGTGCAGCCGCAGCCGGTCGGCGCTGCCTCCGAGCGCGTCCGCCGTGGAGCCGGGCAGGACCGCCACCCCGTGCCGCAGGGCGAGCTGGGCGAACGACACCCCGTCCCCGTACGGCAGCCGCACCCACAGCGTCTGCCCGCCGGCCACCGGCGGGCACTCCCACGAGGGCAGCAGCCGGCCCAGCTCCGCCCGCAGGTGGTCGTGGCCGGCGCGGCACGCCGTCCGGCGCGCCGCGAGCACCGGCCCGAACCCGTCGAGCAGCCGGGCCGCGACCAGCTGGGACGCCACGTCGCCACCCAGGTCGTGCAGCGCCTTGAGCCGGGCCAGCCGGGCGATCAGCGCGGCCGGGCCCCGCACCCAGCCGGCCCGCAGCCCGCCCCACACCACCTTGCTCAGCGAACCGACCGAGAGCACCTCCCCGTACGCGGCGAGCGGCGCCCCGGCCGGCTCCCCGCCGAAGGCGAGTTCGGCCGGCACCTCGTCGTCGACCAGCGGCACCCCGAGCGCGTTCGCCGCCTCCACGAGACGCCGCCCCGCGAGCGGCGGCAGCACGGTCCCGGTCGGGTTCTGGAACCGGGCCATCACGTACGCCAGGGCCGGCCGGTGCCGCTCCATGGCCCGTACCGCCGCCGTCACGTCCAGCCCGTCCGGCCCGACCGCCACGGGCAGCGGCACCGCCGCCGCCTCCCGGAAGAGGTCGAGCGCCCCCGGGTACGAAGGCGCCTCCACCAGCACCCCGTCCCCCGGTGCGAGCAGCAGCCGCGCCAGCAGCGCGAGGGCCTGCTGGGCGCCCGTGGTCACGAGGATCTCCCCCGGCCCGGTCGGCACCCCCCGCGCCGTGTACCGCGCGGCCACCGCCTCCCGCAGCACCGGCAGGCCCGCCGGGTGATAACCGAGGTCCCGGTCCGGCAGGACGATCGCGCGGTACGCCTCCGTCAGCTCGGGCGGCGGGGCGGGCGGGGCGGCGCAGCTGAGCAGGATCACGTCGTCCGGCGCCTCCAGGAGGTGCAGGAACAGCGGGTTCGAGGTCTCCACGACCCGGGGCTCGCCGGTACCGCCGGCCGGCACCGGGCCGTCGGCCGCCCCGGCGCGGCGGCGCAGGGGGAGCGCGGCCGGAGCCACCCGGGTCCCGCTGCCCTGCCGCCGTACCAGCCGGCCCTCCTGCCGCAGCGTGTCGTACGCGGCGACCACCGTCGTCCGGCCCACGGCGAGCGCGCCGGCGAGGCGCCGGTCGGGCGGCAGGAGGGCACCGGGACGCAGCACCCCGTCGTCGATCAGCGCCCGCAACCGGGCCGCGAGCAGCAGGTACAACGGCCCGCGCCCGGCCGACCAGCGACCGAGCCGGGCCACGAACGCGTCGGCGTCGAGGGGTGCGAGGGGGTCGGGGGCGACGGCGGAGGAGTTGCGGGTGCCGGGACCGCCGGGGGTCACGGCGGAGGACCTGCGGGTGCCGGAACCGCCGGGGGTCACCCGTGCGGCCGCGCCACCCGTACCGCGCGCCCTGCTCGTACCCTCCGCCCCTCCCGTACCACCGGCATCACCCGCCCCCGCCGGACGCCTCGGCTCCGCCGCGCGCTCCCCCCGCTGCCCGTCTCTTCCCACGCACCCCACCCACCTCATTGGCTCCCCAGGCGAACCAATCTGCCGTGATTGGCTCTGTGACCACAAGTCGGCCCCGCGCAGACTGCGTTCATGAGCAGCAGCGCGAACGACATCACCGGCGTCCCCGCGAAGACCGACGGCGGAGCCCCGCGTCCCGAGACCCTCGCCGTCCACCCGCCCCGCGTGGAGATCACCGGCAGCACTCCGCTCGGCGTCCCGCTCCACCAGGGCCACGTCTTCGCCTTCGACTCGGCCGACGCCCTCGCCGACGCCTTCACCGACCCCGACACCTTCCTCTACAGCCGCATGGGCAACCCCACCGTCCGTGCCCTGGAGGACGCCGTCGCCCGTCTCGAAGGCGGTACCGGCGCGCTCTCCTACGCCTCCGGCATGGGGGCCATCAGCGGGGTCCTGCACACCCTGTTGTCCTCCGGCGGTCACGTCATCGCCCAGCGGTGCCTGTACGGCGGTACGTACGCGGTCCTCACCGACCTCGCCGCCCGCTGGGGCGTCGACGTCACGTACGTCTCCGGCACCGACCCGGAGGAGGTGCGGGCCGCCCTCCGGCCCAAGACCCGCCTCCTCTACCTGGAGACCATCGCCAACCCCACCACCCGCGTCGCGGACCTGCCCGCGCTCGCCGCCGTGGCCGCCGGGGCGGGGGTGCCGGTCGCCGTCGACAACACCTTCGCCTCCCCGCTGCTCTGCCGCCCCCTCGGCCACGGCGCCGACATCGTCCTCCACTCCGCCACCAAGTACCTCGCCGGCCATGCCGACGTCCTCGGCGGCGTCGCCGTCTTCAAGGACCCCGCGCTGCAGCGGCGCGTCCGCGCGCACGCCGTCGAACAGGGCGCCGTCACCGACCCGTTCGCCGCCTGGCTCACCCTGCGCGGCATGCAGACCCTGCCGCTGCGCGTCGAGCGCCAGTCGGCGAGCGCCGCCACGCTCGCCGCCCGCCTCGCCGCGCACCCGGCCGTCGCCGCCGTCCGCCACCCGTCCCTCGCGGACCACCCCGACCGGGCCGTCGCCGCCCGGCTGCTTCCGGCCGGGGGCGGCGGGGTGATCTCCGCCGATCTCGCCGGAGGGCGGGACGCGGGCCGCGCCTTCGTCGAGGCGGTCCGGGTCGCCTCCCTCAGCGTCTCGCTCGGTGACGTCCGGACGCTCGTCATGCACCCGGCCTCCACCTCGCACCGGCAGCTCGACGCACAGGCTTTGGAGGCGGCCGGCATCGGCCCCGGCACCATCCGCCTCTCCGTCGGCATCGAGCACGTCGAGGACCTGTGGGCGGACCTGGAGCAGGCCCTCGAGAAGGCCGCCGCGAACGCCGTCTGACCCCGGGTCAGTTCCCGTCGCGCTCGCGTTCCGTCATCCGGATCACGCACACCGCGAGCGCGATGAGCAGGGCGGCGTCCGCGTCCTCCCGTACGACGTCCACGGCGTAGGTGTCGCGGACGGTCAGCCACCGGCGCGAGATGCGGGCCAGCGGCTCGCCCTCGTACGTGACGTCGAACTCCCGGTCCAGGACCCGGCCGCTGACGTCCAGCTCCGTCCCGTCGGCGAGCGTCACCCGGAAGTGGTTCCGCAGCAGCGAGAGGCGCTTGCGGCGGACGGTCGCCAGCGGCAGGTCGTCCCGTTCGACCGTCATCGTCTCCCGCAGCGCGAACATCTTCTGCCGCAGGGTGATCAGGACCCGCCCGTGCGGGTCCTTGATCTCCAGGGTGTCGCGCAGCCGCAGGGCCTTGCCGTCCACGAGGAAGGCGGGGCGGCCGCCCTCGTCCTCGATCCAGTAGTCGTCGCCGATCGCGAAGATCCGGTCCCGCACGAGATATCTCATGGGCCCATACCTGCCCCCTCGTCCCGGTTCGTCACCTTCTCGCCTCCCCGACGCGTGCGTCCTCAGGCGAAGTAGCGGACGAACGCGTCGGGGGACGTGCCGAGCGCCTTGCCGAACGGCGAGTCGAGCTGCTGGATGAGCAGCACCGTGAAGGCGATGAACCCGGCCAGGCCCATCACCATCACCACGTGCGTCGCGCTCCGCCGGACGCCGAAGAGGAACATGAAGGCGAGCGTCAGCACGCCCCCGAACAGCAGCCCCGCCCACAGCACGGGCGACAGCCGCTCCTGCGCGGCCGCCTCCCGCCCGCGCCGGGCGTCGTCCACGTACCCGAGCTGCGCCAGCACCTCCTGGGCGGCGATCTGCTCGGACACCTTGTCCGTGTCGCCCGCCTCCCCGGCCCGCCGCACCCGGTCGAGGAGCTGCCAGCCGAGGGGGTCGAGGGGTTGGCGCTCCGCCATCATGGGCCACTCGACCTCCACGACGTGGGTGGCGTAGGCACGGGTGGCCCGGCGCAGCGGTTCGGCACGCGCCGGCGGGTAGGCGTCGGCCAGCAGGTACGTCTGGTGCAGCGCGCTCGCCTCGGCGTGGGCGTGGTCGGCGGCGGAGGCGCGGGTGTCCCAGACGGAGACCAGGCAGAGGCCGAGGACCACGGCGTAGAGGACCGAGACCATCATGGCGATGTACTCGGCCACGTCCTCACGCGGCTCCTCGTCCTCACCGAGCGGGAACAGCTTCGTCTTGAGGACGACGGAGAGGGCGGCGGCGAGCGCCACCCCGAGGGTGATGACCAGGGTTTCGATCAGGGCCATGGGGTCAGCTCCTGCGACTGCCGAGAAGGGCGGCGGCGATGGCGGCCGGGACGAGGAGCAGCAGGAGCATCACGACGACTCCCAGCTCCCGTGCCTGGTGGGCGCGGCGCCGGACGCGGCCGAGGAACCCTTCCGCGTGGGGGGCGGCGACCGCCGCCCGGGGCGGCGCGTCGGGCGGTACGCCCGGGGGAACCAGGGGTACGGTCGCGGCCCCCGGCGGTCCGACGGGCAGGGGCCCGCCCCCTTCCCCGGCCCCGGGCACGGCTCCGGCCCCGACCCCCGCTCCCGGCGGCGCGACGGCCAGGGCACCGGGCCCGGCCCCTACGGCCCCGGCCCCGGCACCTGCTCCCGCCCCCGCTCCCGCGCCTGCCGCGCCGGCGGCCCCGGCGCCTGCTGCGGCCCCGGCAGCCCCAGCAGCCCCAGCGGCCCCGGCGGCCGCCCCCGCGGCACCTGGCACCGCGCCCGCCGCACCGGCCGCCGCCGCACCCGCTGCCCCGGGAGCCCCCACCGCGCCGCCTGCCCCCACGGTCCCTGCGGGCCCACCGGCCCCCGGCACCCCCACCGCCCCAGGGACCCCCGGAACTGCGGGAACACCCCCTGTCCCAGGCGCTCCTGGTGTCCCGGGTGTCCCTGGCACCCCCGGAGCCCCGGGAGCGGGCACGGCCACCGGTGGGGCCGGCACCGTGAAGACGGCGGTGGCGCGGGCGGTGAGGACCGGCGGGGGAACCAGGACGCCCCCGGGCGCGTACGTCCAAAGGCGGTCGGTGCCGGTGGCGAGCCCCTCACTGCGGTGGGTGCCGGGCGGGCGCCGTACGGAGGCGGCGCAGCGGGCGGAGGCCCCGGCCTCGAGCAGGGGCACGACGGAGGAGCCCCGGCCGCAGTCGACGGCGCCCGGCGGGAGCCCGAGCCCCGGGTCCGTGACCCGTACCGCGTGGACGGGACGGTTGCCCCGGTTGGAGACGGTGTACGTGAGGGTGGCGGCGTCCCGGGCACGGAGCGCCACCCGCTCGGTGAGCCCGAGGATCCCGCCGACCCCGGTGTACCCGGAGCGTGCGGTGGCGGTGACGGTCCGCCCCAGGGACGGCACCCGGCCCTCCGCCCGCAGGGTCGCGCGGTGCCTGCCGGGCGCGGCGGGGAACCGGGCGACGCACTCCACCTCCCCGAGCGCGGGCAGCGGCCGGGCGGGACAGCGCGCCGCCCCGCCGGGCACCCCGGGATCGAGCACGCGCACCTCGTACAGGTCGGCCTCACCGTTGTTGACCAGCCGGTACCGCTTCTCGACCGTCGTCCCGATGCGTACCTCCGGCGGCCGCGACCACGACCGCTCCCGCCCGTTGACGGTCACGGTCACCCGCAGGGCGTCCCCGGCCCCCCCGGCCCGCGCCTCGGTCCCGCCCAGCGCCAGACACGGCACGACGAGGAGCACGGCCATGAGCCCGCCCCTCACCCGAGAGCAGCAATAGTCCGATGATCTACCCGCACGCTCCATGCCCGCCATGCTGACGACCCGCTCCCCCCACTCCCACGGGAAGACACACCCCGCGGCCCCCGCCCGGCCCCCTCTTTCCACCCGTACGGCACCCTTGCCCGGCTGGAGCGCATGCCCTGAGCAGGCGGTTCACACCGGCGTGATCCCGCGCTCACGGGCGGATGGCAAGCTTGAAGGATGAACGATGCTGCTCCGGCGCCCACCCCCGCGCCCGCACCCCGCAAGCGTGCCCGTGTCCGTGCCCCCGAGCTGATCGGCCGGGGCGGCTGGCTGAACACCGGTGGGAAGGAACTCACCCTCGCCGACCTGCGAGGTAAGTGCGTTGTCGTCGATTTTTGGACCTTCTGCTGCATCAACTGCCTGCACGTCCTGGACGAGCTGCGGGAGCTGGAGGAGAAGCACCGCGACACGCTCGTGATCGTCGGGGTGCACTCGCCGAAGTTCGTGCACGAGGCCGAGCACCAGGCCGTGGTCGACGCCGTCGAGCGGTACGAGGTGCATCACCCCGTGCTGGACGATCCCGATCTGGCGACGTGGAAGCAGTACGCCGTGCGGGCGTGGCCGACGCTCGTCGTGATCGACCCCGAGGGGTACGTCGTCGCGCAGCACGCCGGTGAGGGACACGCGAACGCGATCCGGACGCTGGTGGAGGAGCTGGAGGCCGAGCACGAGGCGAAGGGGACGCTGCGGCGCGGCGACGGGCCGTACGTGCCGCCGGAGCCGGTCGCGACGGATCTGCGGTTCCCGGGCAAGGCGGTGCTGCTGGAGTCGGGGAACTTCCTGGTCTCCGACACCACCCGCCATCAGCTGGTGGAGCTGGCGGCGGACGGCGAGACCGTGGTGCGTCGCGTCGGCGGGGCGGGCGAGTTCCGGGAACCGCAGGGCCTGACGGTGCTGCCGGACGGGAAGGTCGTGGTCGCGGACACCGTGCACCACGCGCTCCAGCTGTTCGACCCGGCGACCGGGGTGGTCGAGCGGATCGCCGGCACGGGCACACAGTGGTGGCAGGGCTCGCCGGCGTCGGGGCCCGCCCTGGAGACGGACCTCTCCTCCCCGTGGGACGTGGCCTGGTGGCAGGGGAAGGTGTGGATCGCCATGGCGGGCGTCCACCAGCTGTGGACGTACGACCCGGAGACGCGGACCGTGGAGGTCGCGGCGGGCACGACGAACGAGGGCCTGGTCGACGGTCCCGCCGCCGAGGCCTGGTTCGCGCAGCCCTCGGGGCTCGCCGCCACCCCGGACCGGCTGTGGATCGCCGACTCGGAGACCAGCGCCCTGCGGTGGATCGACACCGAGGGGGTCGTGCACACGGCCGTCGGCACCGGCCTGTTCGACTTCGGCCACCGGGACGGCGACGCCGGGCAGGCCCTGTTCCAGCACCCGCTGGGCGTGACGGCGCTGCCGGACGGTTCCGTCGCGGTCAGCGACACGTACAACCACGCGCTGCGCCGTTACGACCCGGCCACCGGTGAGGTGACCACCCTCGCCACCGATCTGCGCGAGCCGAGCGACGCGGTCCTGGTGGGCGAGGACATCGTGGTGGTGGAGTCGGCGCGGCACCGGCTGACCCGGCTGCGGCTGCCCGAGGAGGCGGTACGGGTGGAGGCGGTCGCGCACCGGACGCGGCGCGAGGCCACCGAGATCGCCCCCGGCCGGCTGCGGCTCGACGTGATCTTCCAGGCGCCGGCCGGCCAGAAGCTGGACGAGCGGTACGGCCCCTCGACCCGGCTCCTGGTCTCCTCGACGCCGCCGGAGCTGCTGGTGGGCGGCGAGGGCACGGGCACGGACCTCTTCCGGGAGCTGGAGCTGAACCCGGAGGTGACGGAGGGCGTGCTGCACGTCTCCGCGATGGCCGCCTCGTGTGACGACGACCCGGCCAACGAGTACCCGGCCTGCCACGTCCACCAGCAGGACTGGGGCGTGCCGGTGAAGGTCACCGACGGGGGTGCGGCCCGGCTGCCGCTGATCCTGGCGGGCATGGACGCCTGACCCCGTCCGGGGCAGGGCAGGTCAGCGGACGAGGCCCTGGTGCCTGGACGGGCGGCCCGCCGCCGCGTCCAGGCAGCCGGCCACCCAGGCGGCCGGGTCGTGCACGGCCCGGTCGCCGCCCATGCCCTGCTGCCGCATGAGCGTGCATTCGCCGCTCAGCAGGGCCTTCGTGCGGGAGCCGTCCTGGTCGTACTTGCGGATGCGCGTGGCCTGCACGTAGCCGCCCTCGTAGGCGATGTCGGCGGCCCACGGCGGCCGGTCGTTGTACTGCTCGATGATCCCCCAGGCCACCGCCGTCCCGAGGAGGACGGCGGTGGCGAGCAGGAGGACGAACGTCCGCCGGGGCGGCCCTTCATGACGCTGCATGGCAGCCACGCTGCCAGGAGGGGCGTTTCGCGGATGTTTCGCCGGGCGCCGGGACGGGGCCCGGCTCCGGTCAGCCCTCCAGGAAGGCGACGAGCGCGTTGGCGAGGAGGTGGGGGTCCTCGGCGCCGCAGAGTTCGCGGGCGCTGTGCATGGAGAGGATGGCGACGCCGATGTCGACGGTGGTGATGCCGTGGCGGGCGGCGGTGATCGGGCCGATGGTGGTGCCGCAGGGCATGTCGTTGTTGGAGACGAACGTCTGCCAGGGGACGCCGGCCTTCTCGCAGGCGGCGGCGAAGACGGCGCGGCCGCTGCCGTCGGTGGCGTAGCGCTGGTTGACGTTGACCTTGAGGATCGGGCCGCCGTTGACGCGGGGGTGGTGCGTCGGGTCGTGGCGCTCGGCGTAGTTGGGGTGGACGGCGTGGCCGGTGTCGGAGGAGAGGCAGACGGTGCCGGCGAAGGCGCGGGCGCGGTCCTCGTACTGGCCGCCGCGGGCGTAGACGGAGCGTTCGAGGACGGTGCCGAGGAGGGGGCCCTGGGCGCCGGTGTCGGCCTCGGAGCCGTTCTCCTCGTGGTCGAAGGCGGCGAGGACCGGGATGTAGGGGAGGTCGTCGCGGCCGGCGAGGGAGGCGAGCGCGGCGGCGGCGGCGTGGACGGAGAGCAGGTTGTCCATGCGCGGGCCGGCGAGGAGTTCGCGGTCGCGGCCGAGGTAGGCGGGGGCTTCGAGCGCGTGGACCATGAGGTCCCAGCCGGTCACGTCCTCGGCGTCGAGGCCGGCGTCGGCGGCGATGTGCGCGACGAGGTCGCCCTCGTGGACCTCGCCGAGGCCCCAGATGGGCTGCATGTGCCGCTGCCGGTCCAGCTTGAGGCCGTCGTTGGCGCCGCGGTCGAGGTGGATGGCGAGCTGCGGGACGCGCAGGAGCGGGGTGTCGATGTTCACGAGGTGGTGGCTGCCGTCGCGGAGCGTGAGGCGGCCGGCGAGCCCGAGGTCGCGGTCGAGCCAGGTGTTGAGGAGGGTGCCGCCGTAGACCTCGACGGCGACCTGGCGCCAGCCGTGGGCGCCGAGGTCGGGCTGGGGCTTGACGCGCAGGTTGGGGGAGTCGGTGTGGGCGCCGACGATCCGGTACGGGGTGTGCGGGGCGGCTCCCTCGGGCACGTACCAGGCGATGATCGCGCCGCCGCGGGTCACGTACTTCCCGCCGCTCGTCGCGTCCCAGGCCTCGGTCTCCTCGACCCGGCGGAATCCGGCCTTCTCCAGCCGTTCGGCGGTGTTCGCGGCCGCGTGGTACGGCGACGGGGAGGCCGCGAGGAAGGACATGAGGTCATCGGTGTGGCCGCGGTCGAAGGGGCCGGCCGTCGGGCGGGAAGCTGCGCTGCTCATGGGTTCACCTTACGATCCCGGCCTGCGGACACCGGCCCCCCGGGGGGACGGGAACGGCGGTGCCGGGCACGCCTCGTGGGATCTTCCGCGGGTGGGGTGGCCCCGGGCGCCGGGGGCGGTGCGAGCGCCCCTGGGGAAACGGAACGGCCCGCCCCCCTCCCCGGGGACGAGCCGTTCCAGTATGGACGAGAGGCGTTGCTAGAACGCGGCCTCGTCCAGGTCCATGACGGAGCCGTCGACGGCCTCGGCGAGCGCGCGCTCGGTGGAGACGCCGGGCAGGACGTTGGCGGCGAAGAACTTCGCGGCGGCGATCTTGCCCTGGTAGAAGGCGACGTCCTTGCCGGAGGCGCCGTTGGCGAGCTTCTCGGCGGCGACGGCGGCACCGCGCAGCAGCAGGTATCCGACGACGACATCGCCGGAGGCCATGAGCAGGCGGGTGGTGTTGAGGCCGACCTTGTAGATGTTCTTGACGTCCTCGCCGGTGGCGGTGAGGTCGGTCAGCATGGCGCCGACGATGCCCTCGAGGTCGACGGCGGCCTTGGCGAGGGCGTCGCGGGCGGCGGCCAGCTCGTCGCCGCCGGTGCCGACGGCAAGGAACTTCTTGATCTCCTCGGCCAGCGCGTTCAGGGAGGCGCCCTGGTCGCGGACGATCTTGCGGAAGAAGAAGTCCTGGCCCTGGATGGCCGTGGTGCCCTCGTACAGGGTGTCGATCTTCGCGTCGCGGATGTACTGCTCGATCGGGTACTCCTGCAGGAAGCCGGAGCCGCCGAACGTCTGGAGCGACTGCGCGAGCTGCTCGTAGCCCTTCTCGGAGCCGTAGCCCTTGACGATCGGGAGGAGCAGGTCGTTCAGGCCGTGCAGCGCCTTGCTGTCCTCGCCCGCGGCCTCCTTGATCGCGATCTCGTCCTGGATCGTGGCCGTGTAGAGGACGAGGGAGCGCATGCCCTCCGCGTACGCCTTCTGCGTCATCAGCGAGCGGCGGACGTCGGGGTGGTGCGTGATGGTGACCTTGGGGGCGGTCTTGTCCATGAAGTTCGCCAGGTCGGTGCCCTGGACGCGCTCCTTGGCGTACTCCAGGGCGTTGAGGTAGCCCGTGGAGAGGGTGGAGATCGCCTTCGTGCCGACCATCATGCGGGCGAACTCGATGATGAGGAACATCTGGCGGATGCCGTCGTGCTTGTCGCCGATGAGCCAGCCCTTGGCGGGGTGCTTGTCGCCGAAGGTCATCTCGCACGTGTTGGAGGCCTTGAGGCCCATCTTGTGCTCGACGTTGGTGGCGTAGACGCCGTTGCGGGCGCCGAGCTCGCCGGTCTCCCAGTCGAACTCGTACTTCGGGACGAGGAAGAGGGAGAGGCCCTTGGTGCCGGGGCCGGCGCCCTCGGGGCGGGCGAGGACGTAGTGGAGGATGTTCTCCTCCATGTCGTGCTCACCGGAGGTGATGAAGCGCTTGACGCCCTCGATGTGCCACGAGCCGTCCTCCTGCTGGACGGCCTTGGTGCGGCCGGCGCCGACGTCGGAGCCCGCGTCGGGCTCGGTGAGGACCATGGTGGAGCCCCAGCGGCGCTCGACGGCGATCTTGGCGACCTTCTTCTGCGCCTCGTTGCCCTCGGTGTAGAGGATGCCGGCGAAGGCCGGGCCGGAGGAGTACATCCAGACGGCCGGGTTCGCGCCGAGCAGCAGCTCCGCGTAGGCCCAGATCAGGGAGCGCGGGGAGACGGTGCCGCCGATCTCCTCGGGGATGCCCAGGCGCCAGTACTCGGACTCCATGAAGGCGTTGTACGACTTCTTGAAGGAGGCCGGGACGGGGGCGGTGTTGGTCTCCGGGTCGAAGACCGGCGGGTTGCGGTCGGCGTCGGCGAAGGACTCCGCGAGCTCGTTCTCGGCCAGGCGGCGGATCTCGTCGAGGATGCTCTTGGCGGTCTCGACGTCCATCTCCTCGAACGGACCGGTGCCGTACACCTTGTCGCGGCCGAGGACCTCGAAGAGGTTGAACTCGATGTCGCGGAGATTCGACTTGTAGTGCCCCATGGCGACGGCTCCGTAAGGCTCGGGGAGGGAGGTTCCTCGTACACGTACCGGCAAGTAGCAAAACGCTCTCTCCGATGATGCTACCCACCGGTAATAAGAGCAACCCCTGATCCGGACATGTGATGCGGGACGCAGGAAAAAGGGCCCGGGGAATCGCTCCCCGGGCCCTTCGCCACCCGCTCGACCGTCACGGACCGTGTCGTCCCGTCACCCGCGCCACGGGGACCGGCCCGACTCTCGGCCGCACCTCGTGCGGTCCTCGTTCATCCGTCTCGCCCCCGGCGCCTCCGTGTGGTCAGTCGCCGGTCCGGTACTCGGGGTCGGTGTGGCAGGGGGAGGTGACCGAGACCGAGAGGCTGTCCCTGGACGCCTTCTCCCACTTCGAGGCGGACTCGTACGTGGACGGCAGCAGCAGCTCGATCGTCGCCGTGTGGTGGTCCTTCTCGTGTTCCACGTCGAGCTGGAGCTGCTTGGCCTCGGACTTCGCCGGACCGAAGCGGACGACCTTCCAGCCCTTGGCCGGCAGGCCCTCGTGAAGCCGGTCCATCGCCTGCTTCAGCGTGCTCGCGTCCGGTCCGTACATCGACCAGAAGTGACGGACGCGGTAACCGTTGTCCACACCGTCGCAGGGCGCGGCGTCGGGAGCGCCGTTGTTCGCCTCGCGCAGACCGGCCGTGTCGAAGATGTCGCTGGACCGTTCACGGACCAGGTCCTTCGCCTCGGTGACCTTCATGGGGCGCGGCTCGTAGGGCAGGCCGCCGTCGTTCATGGTGGTGCATCCCGTCGAGAGGAGGAGGGCGGTGGCCAGGGCGCCGCCCAGGGAGAGGGCCTTGCGGCGGATCATTGGTAGGTCACTTCCTTGTACCGGCCGGTGACGACCCTGGCCTGGTTGGTGAGACTTTCCGTGCCGTTGTCCCAGTAACCGCTGTGGCCGCGCGAACCGTCCGTGGCCACGACGTGCGCACCGAAGTCCGGATTGGTCGGCGTGAGCGTCTTGACGACGCTCTCGCCGTCGCCGTCCATCCAGGACGGCAGGATGTCGATGTCCACCTTCTTGGGCGCGTGTCCCCAACCGCCGATGTCCGGCACCGGGTCACTGGTGACGAAGGGGATGTTGAAGCCGCCGTACTTGTCGTCGGTGACACCGCCCGGCAGGTGCAGCCCGCCCAGGTAGGGATCGCTGTCGGCTTCGGCCGCGTAGACGTGCCCCTTCGGCACGTCCAGGTCGGTGGCGCTGCCGACCTGCATGCCGGGGCTGCCGGCCACGAAGATGTCGTCGGCGTCCAGGTGCCCCTGGCGGGCGGCGGACCCGATGACGGTCGAACCGTAGCTGTGACCGGTCACGGTCATGTGGGTCCGGTCGCCCTCGTGCGAGGCGCGCAGTCCGTCGACGAAGGCGTTGAGCTTGGGGGCGCCGTCGTCCGCGTAGTGGCTGAACGGGGCGTCCTTCACGATGTTCTGCGGCGCGTCGTAACCCAGCCAGGTGATCGTGGAGACGCTCTGCCCGTTCGCCAGGTTGTCGCTGGCCCGCCAGAGGGTCTCCATGCGCTTGATGTCGCCGCCGATGCCCTCCAGGTTGGACGTGGTGCCGGGCACGTACATCGCCGTGTGCGTGGCGGTGTCGGGGTTGCCGTTGGCGACGATCGCGTGCCCGTTGCCCTTGGTGTCGAAGCCCAGCAGATAGGCCTCGGGCAGGGGGCGCTCGCCCGGCCGCTCGGACTTGCCGGAGCGGTCGAAGCGCTCCTGGATGGCGTCCATCCCCTTCTTCCGGGCCGTGAGTTCTTCGTAGCGGTCGCCGTACTTCTCCTCCCACTGCCGGTACGCCGGATTCCTGATGACCGCCGGGTACTGTCCGTTGGGGTTGGGGAGGTACTCCTGCGGCTGCTTCGGGATGGCGTTGAGTTCGAGCTGCGTCTGCGCCCGCGTCTCCGCCAGCACCATGCGGTTGGCGTCGTCGCGGACGGTGGAGGGGATGCCGTCCAGGGCGCCCACGGAGGCGGGGTAGAGCGTGGCGTACTCGTCGCGCTGTTCCTGGGTGAGGCCGTTCCACCAGGCGGCGTTCTCCTGCGGGGACTTGCCCTGCGGGATCTTGCCGTCGTCGGCGTACTTGCCCGCCGCCTCCTGCATCGCCCTGGTGTCGGCGGCGGCGTCGGCGAGGGTGGCGTCGCTGACCGTCAGGCCCGGCTCCGCCTTCAGTTTGCGCAGGACGGCGGCGTAGCGGCTGTCGATCTCGGTGGCTTCGCGGACGGCGTCGCCGATGCGCTGGGCGATGTCCTCCGCCTTGCCCTTGTTGGCGTCGGCGGATCCGACGCCCTCGCCGGCGCCCGGGGCGTAGGGGACGGGGGCCCCGTCCTGGGCGGTGTTGCTGCCGGGGGCGAGGACGGACGAGGCGGTCGGGTACTCCACCGAACCGTCGGGCTTGACCGTGAACTTGAGGTTGGCCGCGTCCTCGAGGGCCCGCTTCAGCTTGTTCTGCGGCGCCGCGAGTTCGGCGGCGAGGCCGTTGAGCGCGGTGCGGATCAGGCCGCACTCGGTGTGCAGGTACTGGTAGTTCCGGGAGAGCTGCCTGACCTCGTCGCAGGCGGCCTTCGCCGCGTCGCCCTCCTGCGTGTCGTGGATGCGGGCGAACATGGCGTTGTCCACGCGGTCCTTGTCCGCGTTGGCGCGTGAGGAGACCTTGCCCCAGCCGTCGGCGGCGTCGGTGTACTCGCTCAGTTTCACGTCGCGGAGCTGCTGCCAGGTGGGCACGGGCCTCAGTTCTCCTTCCGCTGCGGCGGTACCGGGGCCTCCGCGGCGATCTTCCGCCTGGTGGCGTCCTCGCGCTCGCCGAAGTCCCGCCCGGCGGCCTTCAGGGAGCCCTCCAGACGGCCGCACTCGTCGCGGACGGCCGTGAGCCGGGTCTTCCAGGTGCCGAGGATCTCGGTGAGCGCGGCGGAGGAGTCGAACCCGGCGGTCCCGCCGGCGACTCCGTCGTTGGCGCTGTCCAGGTCGGTCAGCGACGTCCCGGTGCTGGTGCGCAGTTCGCCGGCGGTGTTCCCGGCCGCGTGCCAGGGCGCCTCGTCGGCCTTGAGGTCGGCGGAGCCGCCTCCGCCGCCCCCGCCCGGTTCCGAGGGCAGTCCGGCCAGTGTCATCGCGGCCGGTCGCTGCTGCGGCGCCGCGCCTCCGAACAGTTCGGTCCATGCGTCGTTCAGTGTCATGTGCACCCCCGTGCGCGTCGTTGCTCCCGCGAACTTAGCAGGCACCCCACGGCGCCGGGAGGGCCCTGGGCAGGGCCCGCCCAGGACGGATCGCGGCGCGGGGCCGGGGCGGTGCTCGCTAGGCTGGGGGCATGTACGGCTACGAGCAGAATCCGGGTGCCCAGCAGCAGTACGCGCCGCCCCCTCAGCAGCAGTACGACCCGCAGGCCGGCATGCAGGGCGGGGCGCAGCCCGGTGGCGGGTACGGGCAGCAGCAGGCGCCGCTCTACCCGGAGCCCTCGCCGCCGTCGCTCGCCGACGCGGTGCGCGCCTTCACCACCGGCACCCTCGCGGCCGAGGACTTCCAGCAGATCTTCGCGACCTCCAAGGTCTACTGCCCGCGCGGTGACAACCCCGGCTTCCTGGCCCTGCACAACACCCAGCAGCCGGTGATCCCGATGTTCACCTCGCTGAAGGAGCTGCGGCGGTACGCGGGCAAGGAGTCCAAGTACTTCGTGATCACGGGCGCGGAGGTGATCGACCTGCTGCCGACCGGGTACGGCTTCGTCCTCGACATGGAGGGCGACCACCGGATGGTCTTCGACGCGAAGGCCGTGGAGCAGATGGTCGACTACGCGATGCGGCGGATGTACGGCTGACGCAGGCGGGAAGCGGTCGGGGAGAGCGCCCGGGAGGAATTCCTCCCGGGCGTTCCGCGTTCCGGATGGCAAGAAGTTCATCGTTCAACTAAAGTGGACGTACGAGGTCGCCAAGGCCCGCAACAGGAGGTCCCCCATGCCCGCCGTGACTGTCGAGAACCCGCTCACCCTGCCGCGCGTCACCGCTCCGGCCGGCGCCGCCGCCCGCCCCGTGCTCGCCGTCACCACGGCGCCCTCGGGCTTCGAGGGCGAGGGCTTCCCGGTCCGCCGCGCCTTCGCGGGGATCAACTACCAGTACCTCGACCCGTTCATCATGATGGACCAGATGGGCGAGGTGGAGTACGCGCCCGGCGAGCCGAAGGGCACCCCCTGGCACCCCCACCGGGGCTTCGAGACCGTCACGTACATCATCGACGGCACCTTCGACCACCAGGACTCCCAGGGCGGTGGCGGCACCATCACCAACGGGGACACCCAGTGGATGACCGCCGGCTCGGGCCTGCTCCACATCGAGGCCCCGCCGGAGTCCCTCGTCGTCAGCGGCGGCCTCTTCCACGGCCTCCAGCTGTGGGTGAACCTGCCCGCCGCCGACAAGATGATGGCCCCCCGCTACCAGGACATCCGCGGCGGCCAGGTCCAGCTGCTCACCTCCCCCGACGGCGGCGCCCTGCTGCGCGTCATCGCCGGCGAGCTCGACGGACACGACGGCCCGGGCATCACCCACACCCCGATCACGATGATCCACGCCACGCTGCGCCCCGGCGCCGAGATCACCCTGCCCTGGCGCGAGGACTTCAACGGCCTCGCCTACGTCATGGCCGGCCGCGGCACCGCCGGCGCCGAGCGGCGGCCGGTCCATCTCGGTCAGACCGCCGTCTTCGGCAAGGGCGGCTCGCTCACCATCCGCGCCGACGAGAAGCAGGACGGGCACACCCCCGACCTGGAGGTCGTCCTCCTCGGCGGCCGGCCCATCCGCGAGCCCATGGCGCACTACGGCCCCTTCGTGATGAACACGCAGGCCGAACTGCGCCAGGCCTTCGAGGACTTCCAGGCGGGCCGCCTCGGCACCGTCCCCGCGGTCCACGGCATGGGCGAGTGACGGGGCGCCCGCGTCGCTGACGAGCCGTCACCCGTACGGCCCGTCAGCGCGCGACGCCCGCCCGCGGGCGTGGTCCGGTGGACAGGTGCAGACGAGTGGAGGAGTCGCGCCGATCCCCGAGGGCGCCAGGCGGGTCGCCGCCTGGTGCGCCGTCCTCCTGCTGGTCGCGGGGGTCGCGGCCGTGTTCGTCTGGTTGTGCGTGGTCTTCCGGACGGCCGTCACCCCGGCGCTCCTCGCCGTCCTCGGCACCGCGCTCCTCGGCCCCCTTCACCGGCGCCTGCTGCGCATGAAGGTCCAGAGGTCGCTCGCGGCCGGGCTCACCGTGGCCGCGGTCCTCGCGGTCGCCGGCGGCGCCACGTACATCGTCGTCGCCGCCCTCGTCGAGACCGGCGACCAGATCATCGCCTCGCTGCGCCAGGCCGCCACCGGCATCGCCGACCACTTCGGCGCGGCCGGAACCTCCCTGGACGACCTGGCGGCCAACTCCCGGCAACTCCTCCAGAAATTCGGCGGGACCGCCGCCTCCGGGGTCCTGAGCGGGATCGGCGTCGTCGGCCAGATGCTCGCCACCGCCGTCCTCGCCCTCCTCCTCGTCTTCTTCTTCCTCCGCGACTCCGACCGGGCCGTGGGCGCCCTGCGCTCCCTCGTGCCGCCCGCCACCGGCGACGCCGTGGAGGCCATGGCGCGCCGTGCCTTCGAGGCGGTCGAGGGCTTCATGCGGGGGACGACGTTCATCGCCCTCGTCGACGCCGTCCTCATCGGCGTCGGGCTGCTCGTCCTCAGGGTGCCCGGCGCCGTCGGCCTCGCCGCGCTCGTCTTCGTGACCGCCTACATCCCGTACCTCGGGGCCTTCCTCTCCGGCGCCGTGGCGGTGCTCGTGGCGCTCGCCGACCGGGGCTTCGTCATCGCCCTGTGGGCGCTGGGCGTGGTCCTGGCCGTGCAGGTCATCGAGGGGCACGTGCTCCAGCCCATGGTCCAGAGCCGCACCGTCCACATGCATCCGGCCGCCGTCATGCTGGCCATCACCGCCGGGGCCTCGGTCGCCGGCATCCTCGGCATGCTCCTGGCCGTACCGCTGACCGCCGCCGCCACCGGCGTCCTCGGTGAACTCCGCAGCCGGTACGGGAGCCAGGCGCCGCCGCCCCCGGGGGCGGCGGCCGGCTGAGCCGCGTCCCCGCTCGCCTCCCTCAGGTGGCGGCGGGCTGGCCGCCCGGCTCGAAAGAGGCCAGCATCTGCACCAGGGCGGCCTGGTCGGGCCCGACGAACGGGTCGGCGTCCGGAGCCGTCATGATCGTGTCGATCATCCGGTCGGTCATCCGGACGGCGGGCGGCAGGTGGGTGGAGAGCACGATCTCCGCGCCCATCTCGCGCAGCGGCGTGAGCGTCGCCCGGTACTTGTCCGCGTCCACGACGTGCACCCACGGGCTGTCCAGGGTCGCCCACAGCAGTTGCGCGTCCCGCAGCTGCGCGGGCGACAGGTCGTTCGCGTGCCCGCTCTCGGCGAGTTCGGCGCTCGGCATGGGGCCGCCGAAGCAGTCGGAGGTGAAGCAGATCCGGGTCCGGTCGTCGTAGAAGCCGACGGTGGCGGGGTTGTCGAACAGCGGCGGCCGGAAGCCGTGCAGCGTGCGGTCGCCGACGTCGAGGGACTGGCCGGGGTTGAGGAAGTACACCCGGTCCAGCGGAAGCGGGCGCTCCGTGGACATGATCCCGGCGCCGATGAAGGTGGTCACGACCTTCGCCAGGGGCGCGGCGACCAGCAGGTCGAAGAGGCCGCCGGTGTGGTCCCGGTCGGGGTGGGTGAGCCAGATCCAGCGGACGTCGGCGGGGTCGACGACGGAGCCGAGGGTGTTGACGAAGGTCCGGTCGGCCAGCGAGAGCCCGGTGTCGACGACCACGGGCTCGGCGGCGGTGAGGACGTACGCGTTGGCGGGGATGTATCCGATCCCCGGCACTTCGAGGCTGTCGGCCAGGACGGTGGTGTCGCTGCCGACCTTGTGGGTGTCCATGACGCACTGCTCCGTGGTCCCCCCGGGCGGCCGTACGCCACCAGTCTCCTCCGTACGGGTGAGCCCCGCGCGCCGGAGGCGCCCGTACGGCCCCGGCGGAGGCGCCCGTACGGGTCCGGCTCCCCCCGCCCCGTACCCTCTCCGCCCCCTACCGGCAGCAGCCGTCCGCCGGCGCGGGCTCGTTGAGCTCGAACCAGATCGTCTTGCCCTCGCCCCTCGGGTCGACGCCCCACGCGTCCGCGAGCATCTCCATGAGGACCAGCCCGCGCCCGCTGGAGGCCATCTCGCCCGGGTGGCGCTTGTGCGGCAGTTCGTCGCTGCCGTCGGAGACGTCGACCCGCAGCCGGCGGGTCTTCTCGCCGCAGGCGACCTCCGCGACGAGCAGGGCGTCGCCGTCGGTGTGGACGAGGACGTTGGTGAGCATCTCCGAGACCATGAGGACGGCCGAGTCGAGCTGCTCGGGGTCGGCCCAGTCGTGCAGGAGCTGCCGCAGCTGCTCGCGGGCCTCGGCGACCCGCTCGGGCTCGGCCTGCGCGATCGTCATGAGGGTGCGCCGGGGGGTCGCGCGGGCCGCCGTCGCGGCCTGGCGGGAGATCAGCAGGAGCGCGATGTCGTCCTCGCGGCGGTCGGCGAGCGGGCCGGTGGTGTGGTGGGAGGCCGGGCCGTGGACGGCCTCGACGAGGGTGTCGGCGAGCGCCTCCAGGTCCTCGCCCTCGTGCGCCTCCAGAAGCCGCCTGGCCCGCTCCCAGCCGCTGCCGAGGTCGTGTCCGCCGGTCTCCAGGAGCCCGTCGGTGCACATCATCAGGGTCTCGCCGGGTTCCAGGGTGAAGCGGGTGGTGGGGTAGTCGGTGTCCGGGTCGATGCCCAGGGGCAGGCCGCCGGCGGTGGGCCTGAGCAGCACCGTTCCGTCGACCATCCGTACCGCCGGGTCCGGATGCCCCGCCCGCGCGATGTCGACCGTGCCCGTGGCCAGGTCCACCTCCAGGTAGAGGCAGGTCGCGAAGCGGGGCCCGCCGCCGTCGTCCCCGTCGTCCCCGTCCGTGATCCCGTACAGGAACCGCGAGGCCCGGGACAGCACCGCGTCCGGCCGGTGCCCCTCGGAGGCGTACGCGCGCAGGGCGATCCGCAGCTGGCCCATCAGCCCCGCCGCCCGGACGTCGTGGCCCTGGACGTCCCCGATGACCAGGGCGATCCGCCCTGCGTCCGACCCGCCGGCGCCGGGGCGCGAGGGGCCGCCGGGCAGCCGGATCATGTCGTACCAGTCACCGCCGACCTGGAGCCCGCCGCCGGTCGGCACGTACCGCGCGGCGACCTGGATGCCGGGGATGCCCGGTCCGAGGACCGGCATCATCGCCCGCTGGAGGCCGAGCGACAGCTCGCGCTCCGACTCGGCCACCCCGGCGCGCGCCAGGGCCTGCGCGAGCATCCGCGCCACCGTCGTCAGGACCGAGCGCTCGTCGGGGGTGAAGGCCACCGGATGCTTGAAGGCGGCCATCCAGGCGCCCATGGTGCGCCCGGCGACGATGAGCGGGACGAAGGCCCAGGAACGGCGGCCGAAACGTTCCGCCAGCGGCCAGGTCATCGGGAAGCGGCGCAGGTACTCCTCGGGGGTCGGCAGGTAGATCGCCCGGCCCGTCCGCACCACCTCCGCCGCCGGGTAGTCGGTGTCCAGCGACATCGACGTGAACGGACCCTCGTCGCCGTCCCGCTGCCCGTGGTGCCCGATGACCGTCAGCCGGTCGCCCGACACGCCGAAGACGGCGAGCCCGTCCGGCGAGAAGCCGGGCATCGACAGCGAGGCCGCCACCCGCAGCACCTCGGAGGTCGACCGGGCCTCCGCGAGCGCCCGCCCCGCGTCGAGCAGGAAGGCCTCGCGGGAGCGGCGCCAGTCGCCGGTGACGGGGGTACGGGCGGCGGTGCCCGGCTCCGGTTCGGCGACCTCCTGGAGGGTGCCGACGAGCCGGTGGCCGGTCCCGTCGACGAAGGGCTTCGACCGGGTCCGTACGGTACGGAGCACCCGGCCCTCCTCGTCCATGATGCGCAGCCGGGCCTCGGCGAGGGTGCCCTCCGCGACGGCCAGGTTGACCACGCCGTCGATCTCGTTCCAGTCGACCGGGTGGAAACGGGACCGCACCGCCGCCTCGCTCAGCTCGACGGGGGCGGCGGGCAGGCCCAGCAGCCGGGCGGCCTCGGCGTCGAGCGAGACGATCCGGGAGGCGTTGTCCCAGCGCCACAGGCCCGTCGCGATGGCGGCCAGGACGTCCTCGGTGCGCATTGCCCTACTTTATGAATATCGGCCAGGGGGCCGCCACCGACGGTATTCGAATGGCGATCCCGGACCGGCCGGTACCCTGGACGGGTCCGCGGTACGGGTCCCCCGGGACCCCGGGCGACGGACCCACCCCAAGATCCCGAAGACTGGATGAACGACGATGCATCGGTACAGGTCCCACACCTGCGGCGAGCTCCGCGCCTCTGACGTCGGCACCGACGTCCGGCTGAGCGGCTGGCTGCACAATCGGCGCGACCTGGGCGGCATCCTCTTCATCGATCTGCGCGACCACTACGGCATCACGCAGCTCGTCGCCCGCCCCGGCACCGCCGCCTACGAGGCCCTCGACAAGCTGACGAAGGAGTCCGTCGTCCGCGTCGACGGCAAGGTCGTCTCGCGCGGCGCGGAGAACGTCAACGCCGAGCTGCCCACCGGTGAGGTCGAGGTCGAGGTCGGCGCCGTCGAGGTCCTCGGCGCCGCCAAGCAGATCCCCTTCACCATCAACGCCGACGACGGCGTCAACGAGGAGCGGCGCCTGGAGTACCGCTTCCTCGACCTGCGCCGCGAGCGCATGCACCGCAACATCATGCTGCGCTCCGCCGTCATCGCCGCCATCCGCTCCAAGATGGTGGCCCTCGGCTTCAACGAGATGGCGACCCCGATCCTCACCGCGACCTCCCCCGAGGGCGCCCGTGACTTCGTCGTCCCGTCCCGGCTCAACCCCGGCAAGTTCTACGCGCTGCCGCAGGCCCCGCAGCAGTTCAAGCAGCTGCTGATGATCTCCGGCTTCGACCGGTACTTCCAGATCGCGCCCTGCTTCCGCGACGAGGACGCCCGCGCCGACCGCTCGCCCGGCGAGTTCTACCAGCTCGACGTCGAGATGTCGTTCGTGGAGCAGGAGGACGTCTTCCAGCCCATCGAGAAGCTCATGACCGAGCTGTTCGAGGAGTTCGGCGGCGGCCGCCCGGTCAGCTCCCCCTTCCCGCGGATCCCGTTCCGCGAGTCGATGCTCAAGTACGGCAACGACAAGCCGGACCTGCGCACCGACCTGGAGCTCGTCGACCTCACCGACGTCTTCGAGAAGTCGGAGTTCAAGGCGTTCGCCGGCAAGCACGTGCGCGCGCTCGCCGTGCCCGACACGGGCGACCAGCCGCGCAAGTTCTTCGACTCGCTCGGCGACTTCGCGATCTCCCTCGGCGCGAAGGGCCTGGCCTGGATCCGCGTCGGCGAGGGCAACGCCCTCACCGGCCCGATCGCCAAGTTCCTCACCGAGGAGAACGTCGCCGCCCTCACCGAGCGCCTCGGCCTGAAGCCCGGCCACGCCGTCTTCTTCGGCGCGGGCGAGTTCGACGAGGTCTCCAAGATCATGGGCCCGGTCCGCGTCGAGGCCGCCAAGCGCGCCGGCCGCTTCGAGGAGAACGTCTTCCGCTTCGCGTGGATCGTCGACTTCCCGATGTACGAGCGGGACGAGGAGACCGGCAAGATCGACTTCTCGCACAACCCGTTCTCCATGCCGCAGGGCGGCCTGGAGGCCCTGGAGACCCAGGACCCGCTGGACGTCCTCGGCTGGCAGTACGACATCGTCTGCAACGGCATCGAGCTCTCCTCCGGCGCCATCCGGAACCACGAGCCCGAGATCATGTTCAAGGCCTTCGAGATCGCCGGCTACAGCCGCGAGACCGTCGAGACCGAGTTCGCCGGCATGCTCCGCGCCTTCCAGTACGGCGCCCCGCCGCACGGCGGCATCGCCCCGGGCGTCGACCGCATCGTCATGCTCCTCGCCGACGAGCCCAACATCCGCGAGACCATCGCCTTCCCGCTCAACGGCAACGCCCAGGACCTGATGATGGGCGCCCCGACCGAGCTCGACGAGGCCCGCCTGCGCGAGCTGAACATCCAGCTCCGCAAGCCGGTCGCCTCAGCCAAGCCCACGGACGACCGCCCGGTGACGGACGCGGTGCACCCGGACGGGGCGCGGTAGTCCTGAGGGACGTGTGAGAGGGGCCCGGAACCGTGGGAACGGTTCCGGGCCCCTCGCCGATGTCCCCGCGCTCTCTGCCGCAGCCAGGAACCCGGCGGCGCGGGCTCGTGCAGCACCCCCGCCATCTCCCCAGCGGTTCACTCGTCTGACGGTCACCCCGATCGCGACCGGTCCGATCGTCACAGATGCTGGACGACGACCCAGTAGTCGTATTCCTCTTCGGTCACCGCGCAGACCACCTTTCCGTCCACTGACATGGCCAAGAAGTCCAGTCCTTCCCCCGGCTTCGCCAGCCTCGGGGCCAGTTCGGCATCGGCCGACCACTTCACCACGGCCCAGCCGAAATCCGACGCTCCGGCTCCGGAAATGCTGAACAGGAAAGAACCGTCATCGCCGAAGAGGCCGCAGCGCTCGGCGTGGAGACGCCACTGCCGGTCCACTTCCTCCAGCGCTCGGGGTTGACCGGCGGGAACGGTGGCAGTGGGGCGGACCTCCCAGTTCGCCACGCTCCTCAGCGCCTCCAAGACAGACGGCACACCGTCAGGGGCGGCGTTGTCCGAGACCGCCAGACCCGTTGAGGCCATCCGACGCAGCCAGGTCTCCCTCGTGTTCTCATCCATGGTTTCGGCCGTCACTCCTCATAGAACAGATGGTGGTCTCCCCCTAGTCGCCGATCGTGCGGCCGGCCTCCCGGCCGAGGGTGTCGCGCTCGAACCGCACCGTCTGCCCGAGCGCGTTCGTCCGGGCGCTGCCTGTGCGGCGGCGATCGTCCCCGGCGGCGTTCTCGGGAGCAAAGCGCGCGGGCGCACTTTGTCACCTGCGCGGGTGGGCCGGGTGCCTGCGAGGGACGCGGTCCATCGGGACGGAGCGTGCGGCCCGTACGCGCTCCTCGGGCCCGTTCAGGGAAGTCTTGGGTGGAGCGCCAGCCAGGTTCGTATCTCCCGCAGGTCGGGGGTGTCACCCTCCAGGTGGGCCCGGATGGGCACCAGGGGGGTCAGCAGGTTCTTGATGCGGCGCAGGCGGAGCATTTCTTCCCGTGACGCCGTCCGCCACTCTCCGGCCAGCCGCGAGGCGTCCTCGTACGGCAGCCCCAGGTGCCGCAGGACGTCCGAGCACAGCGCGGAGGGGTCCCGGGCGGTGTCGGTGTTGTCGGCACCGAACTCCTGGATCATGGAGGCGCGTACGGCGGCCTCCTCGGCCATGGCCCGCTGCGGGAGCGTGCCCCGGCCCTTCGCCGCGACCGCGGCGAGCGCGAGCCGCCCCCACCGCAGCCTGACCTCGTCGGGCAGCTCACGATTCTGGAGGCGCCCGACCGCGAGATCCCGCAGCTGTTCGGCCCACTCCTGAGAGAGACCGCCCTCCGAAGCCTCCCGTACGGACTGCTCCAGGCTCTCCGGCGAAGCTGTGGCGAAAGCGGCGTGCCCGGCCTGCTCAAGGGGCCGCGTCCGGTGGCGGCCGGTCACGGCTTCCTCGGGCCGGCGACGGTACGGGCGGCGAGGTAGGCGCGGGGGCGGGCCACCGTGGCGGTCGAAGCCGTGAAGGACAGCCGGGTGCCCGGCTGGTCGACGCGTACGCGGATCCGTCCGTCCTGGTGGAGGCCCACGGTGATGCCGTGGCGCGCGCCGGCGTCCCATCCGCTGATCCGGAGATCGGTGATGTCCGTGAACCGGAGGGCGAACTCGACGGTGTCGTACGGGGCTCCGTCCCACTCGGCCGGCGGTCGGGTGGGAAGTTCGGCCGTCTCGAATCCGATCGTCACGGAGTCACCCCGCTCGTCGACGAGGAGGGTGAGAAGGTCGCAGGTGCTCAAGGGGGGAATTGCGTCGTAGAGGTCCGTCAGGGCTGTGGCGTCGCCGAACGCGGACGCCCAGTCAGAGCCGTTCAAAGAAGATCCTTTCCTCCGGTTCCGGAACCGACCGGTGACGAAGGCGGTCGAGCTTCCCGAGAAACACGTGCCGGCCGCGATCCGACCTGTCCGCCGGAGCGACGAAGCCGCTGAAGTGGCCGATGAGCACGGACCGGTTGCAGGAGAACGACGCCCGTACTCCCTCCCCGGTCAGCCGGATCTCCACCCTTTCCGCGACGGGCAGCGGAACTGCGGTGAGCGTCACCGAAGGGACCGGCGGCTCCCACTCGGTGAGCGAGAAGTCCTCCACGGCCAGGAACTGGAAGTGGCACTGAACGGTGTCGATGCCCTCCTCGCGCCATTCCCGCGGCAGGTGCGGCGGAAGTGCGGGGAGGTCGACGCGCAGGGTGACGGTCGGGCCGCGCCAGTTCAGGTGCAGGGAACGGAGCCGGAAACCGACGAGGTCGGGGATCCCGCCATAGAGCGAGGTGGCGGCCGTGGAATGCACCGCGAGCAGGCGATCGGCCGTCATGACGGTTCCCTTTCTCGTCGAAATGTGCCCCGGAGCGTCTCTCCGGTGTGCGACGACCCCCGGGTGCCCGCGGTTCCGGAAGCCCTGGTCGAATCGGGGGTGCCGGTACGTGCCGGGTGGCGGGGTGCGGTGAGGAGGAGGGTGTCATGCGGGTGTTGGTCGCCGAGGACGAGGTCGTGCTCGCGGGGCTCGTGGCCACCGGGCTGCGGCGGGCCGGGTTCGCCGTGGACACCGTGCACGGGGGCGACGACGCGCTGGAGCGGCTCGCCCTGCACCCGTACGACGTGCTCGTCCTCGACCGCGACCTGCCCCGCGTGCACGGTGACGAGGTGGCGCGGCGGCTGGTCGCCGGCGGGTCGGCCACCGGCATTCTCATGCTGACGGCCGCCACCACCACGGACGACCGCGTCACAGGCCTCGACCTCGGCGCCGACGACTACCTGGGCAAGCCCTTCGAGTTCCCCGAGCTCGTCTCCCGCGTCCGCGCCCTGCGCCGCCGTTCCGCCCGCGCGCCCCTGCCCCCGCTGCTGCACCGGGGCGGCCTCGTCATGGACACCGTCCGCCGTACCGCCTGCCGCGACGGCCGCCCGCTCGACCTGACGCCCAAGGAGTTCTCCGTCCTCCAGATCCTCCTGGAGGCGGACGGCGCCGCCGTCTCCGCCGAGGAACTCCTCGCCCGCGCCTGGGACGAACACGCCGACCCCTTCACCGGCGCCGTCCGCGTCTGCCTGAGCAAGCTCCGCGCCAAACTGGGCGATCCGTCCCCCATCCGCACCGTCCAGGGCGTGGGGTACCAGCTGTGATCGGCGCCGGTTCCACGATCCGTACCCGCATCGCCCTCGTGTACGGGGGCGTCTTCCTGGTCCTCGGCGGGTCGCTGCTGCTGATCGTGAACCTGCTCGTCCGGGCCGGGACGGACGTCGAGACCGCCGAGGTCGTGGCCCGCGCCGACGACCTGGCCGTCGTCGAGGCCGCCCGCATCGGCGACGACGTCAGCCGCGCCGCGGGCGACCAGATGCTCATGTGGTCCGGCCTCGGCCTGCTCGTCATGGCCTGCTGCGCCGTCGTCGTCGGCTGGTGGACGGCCGGCCGCGTCCTGCGGCCCGTCCACGAGATGACCGCCCGCGCCCGGCGCCTCTCCGAGCGGACCCTGCACGAACGCCTCGCCGTCCGCGGCCCCGACGACGAACTGAAGGAGCTCGGCGACACCGTCGACGCCCTCCTCGGACGCCTGGAGACGGCC
This sequence comes from Streptomyces sp. NPDC012827, assembly GCF_042900905.1. Classification (NCBI taxonomy): domain Bacteria; kingdom Bacillati; phylum Actinomycetota; class Actinomycetes; order Kitasatosporales; family Streptomycetaceae; genus Streptomyces; species Streptomyces sp. NPDC012827. The sequence goes on from NZ_JBIBBY010000002.1 coordinate 342,749, forward strand.
TTCGACAGCCAGCGCCGGTTCATCGCCAACGCCTCCCACGAACTGCGCACCCCGCTCGCCACCCAGCGCGCCGCCCTCCAGATCGGGGTCGACGACACCTGCGAGGTCAAGCAGATCCTCCTCGACACCAACCGGCACAGCGAGCGCCTCATCGACGGCCTGCTGCTCCTCGCCCGGGGCGAACGGGGCCTCGCCGAGCGGGAGGACGTGCGCCTCGGCGAGGTCGCCCGCGAGGAGTACGAGGACACCGTCGTCGTCACGGACGGGGTCGTCAGCGGCAGCCGCGTGCTCCTCGGGCAGCTCGTACGCAACCTCGTCGCCAACGCCCGCGCCTACAACGTGCCCGGCGGCCTCGTCGACGTCCGCGTCGACGGCGGCGTCCTCACCGTGACCAACACCGGCCCCGTCGTCCCCGAAGCCGACGTCCCCGGTCTCTTCGAACCCTTCCGGCGCGGTGAGGGACGCGACCGGACCGGCCCCGGAGCCGGCCTCGGCCTCTCCATCGTCCGGTCCGTCGCCCACGCCCACGGCGGCCACGTCACCGCCCGCGCCCGCGACGCGGCGGACGGCGGCGGCCTGGTGGTGACGATGACCCTTCCGGTCACCGTCACCCCTCCTACAGCTCCGTGAGGTCCGCCAGCAGCTTCCGGTAGAACGTGGTGTGGGCGGTGGCGGACGGTTCCGGGCCGGCGAAGTACGTGGCCGTACGGGGCGACTCCAGCTTGCGCAGGTAGTCGAAGGCCTTGTTGTCCTCCTCGCCCCAGGCCACGAACCGCCAGTGCAGCGGGCGGTCCGCCGCCGCGGCCAGGGCCTCCGTGGCGGCCGTCTTCGACTCCGGCGCGCCGTCCGTCTGGAAGATCACCAGGGCCGGGGCGGCCGGGTCCGTCTTCCCGTGGTGCGCGAGCACCTCCTCGACGGCCCGGTGGTAGTTCGTACGGCCCAGGCGGCCGAGCGTCCCGTTGATCTCCTCCACGCGGGTGGGGGAGGTGGTGGCGGGCGTCAGTTCCACCGTGCCGTCGACGTCCGTCGAGAAGAACACGGCCGTCACGGTCGCCTCCTCGTCCAGGTGCGCGGCGAGCGCGACCGCCTGCTCGGCGAGGCGCTGAACCGACCCGTCCTTGAAGTAGCCGCGCATCGACCCGGAACGGTCCACGACCAGGTACACCCGCGTCCGGGCCCCGGCCAGCCCCTGCTTGCGCAGGACGCCACCCGCCGCCTTGTACGCGTCCGTGAGGTGCGGCGCCGCGGCCTTCACCTTCGCCAGGGTCATGGCGGGACCCGCCTCGCGCGGGGCCGCGGCGGGCGCGTCGTCCCCGGCCTCCGAGCTCGCCGGGGCCTGCTCCTCGGCCGCCCCGGTGTCCTCCGCCGCTTCCGGCGCCTCCGGCTGCCGCTCCTCGGCCGCTGCCGGCTCCTCGGGCGCTGACGGTTCCTCGGCCGCCTCGGTGTCCTCCGTCGCTTCCGGCGCCTCCGGCTGCCGCTCCTCCGCCTCGGCCTTCTCCTCGGCCCGCTCCCGCTCCTCTTCCTGAGCCTGCGGTGCGGCCTCCGCCGGTACGTCCGCCTCGGCCTGCGGCTCCTCGGCCGCGGCCGGAGCCGGGGCCTCGTCCCCCGCCGGTGTCCCGTCCTTCGCCGTGGTGTCGGTCTCCGCCGCCGCGGTGGTCTCCAGCGGCTCCTCGGCCGCCTCCGGCTCCTCCGGCCGCTCCTCCTGCCGCGGGCCGGGGACCCCCGCCTCACCCTCCGGTTCCGGCTGCGTCGCAGCGGGCTCCGCGCTCTCCTGCGTCTCCCCGTCGACCGTCCGCGCCTTCGGGATCTGCGGGTTGTCGAAGGCCGCGGCCACCAGGTCGTCGGCCGACCGGCGGGCCGCCTCCTCCGGGGGCTGGGGGGCGGGACCCGCGCCGGGAGCCACGGGCTCCGTGACGCGCTCCTCCGCGGGGGCGGTCACGGCGGCGGGCTCGCGGGTCTGGGGCGGGACGGAGGGCGCCGTGGTCTCCTCGTGGTCGCGGTCGCGGCCGAACACCTTGCGCAGCAAGCTCCGAATACCCATGGGCGAACCCTTTCGCATGAGTTGGTGCGGTATGCGTCCTTCATCCCTGGCCAGGGCGGACACGTAAGGTTAGCGGCCCGCGGCCCCCGATTCCGGAACCCCGGGCTCCTCGGTTTCCGCGCATTCATCGGGCGTTCACTCCTACGCCTCCCTCGTGCAGAGGTGCGCACATAGCGTCACGGTCGAACGAATTCCCGACAGCTTGTCGGCGCACTGCTGCGCCGGAGGAGGACGAAGTGCGCAAACTGCTGCCGCTGCTGAGCTCGAACCCGCACGGAGGCGGCCGTTCCGCTCTCACCTGCCGGTTCCGCTGCGGTGACGCCTGTTTCCACGAGGTGCCGAACACCAGCGACAACGAGTACGTCGGCGACGTCATCGCCGGTGCCCTCTCGCGCCGCTCGGTGATGCGCGCCGCCGCCGTGGTCACCGTCGCGTCCGCCGTGGGCGGGGCCGCCGTGCTCGGTGACGCGCCGGCCGCCGAGGCCCGCCTGTACCCCGGCGGCAAGGCGGACGGCGCCCGCGGTCTGCGCTTCACGCCGGTCGCGCCGAACACGGCCGACCAGGTGACCGTCCCGGCCGGGTACGCGCAGGACGTCGTCATCCGCTGGGGCGAGCCGATCCTCCGCGGCGCGCCCGCCTTCGACGCCGACAAGCAGACGGCCAGGGCGCAGGCCGGGCAGTTCGGCTACAACAACGACTTCCTCTCCCTGCTGCCGCTGCGCGGGGAGCCGGGCCGGCAGGTGCTCGTGGCGAACCACGAGTACACCGACGAGGTCCTGATGTTCCGCGGCTACGACGCGGAGAACCCGACCCGCGAGCAGGTCGAGATCGCGTGGGCCGCGCACGGCCTCTCGGTGGTCGTGGTCCAGGAGGAGCACCGCTCAGGGCGTCTCACCCTGGTCACCCGCCACCCCCTCAACCGGCGCCTGCACACCACCAGCGAGTTCGAGCTGACCGGCCCGGCCGCCGGCAGCGACCTGGTGCGGACGAGCGCCGACCCCGAGGGCCGTACCGTCCTCGGCACGCTCAACAACTGCGCCGGCGGCACCACCCCGTGGGGCACCACGCTCCACGGCGAGGAGAACTTCAACCAGTACTTCGCGTACGGGAGTTCCGCGACCGACAAGCGGTACGGCATCGGCACCGGCGCCTCCGAGCGCAAGTGGGAGCGGTTCGACAAGCGCTTCGACCTGCGCCAGGAGCCGAACGAGGCGCACCGCCAGGGCTGGGTCGTGGAGCTCGACCCGTACGACCCGGACTCGACGCCCCGCAAGCGCACCGCGCTCGGCCGGTTCAAGCACGAGGCGGCGCAGCCGCGCCTGACCGCCGACGGCCGCCCGGTCGTCTACATGGGCGACGACGAGCGCTTCGACTACTTCTACAAGTTCGTCTCCTCGAAGCGGATGATGAAGGGCTCCTCGCGCAAGGCGCGGGAGCACAACCTGACCCTCCTCGACGAGGGCACCCTCTACGTCGCCAAGCTGACCGGGGACTCGCCGGCCGCCGAGATCGACGGCAGCGGGAAGCGCCCGGTGGACGGCGAGTTCGACGGTTCGGGCGTGTGGATCCCGCTCGCCACGGCCGGTGCGGACGGGGCCGTCTCGCACGTGCCGGGCATGAGCGCCGAGGAGGTGTTCGTCTTCACCCGGCTCGCCGGTGACAAGGTCGGCGCCACGAAGATGGACCGCCCGGAGGACGTCGAGCCCTCCCCGCGCACCGGCCGCGTGTACGTCGCGCTGACCAACAACTCCAACCGCGGCAAGGGCACCAACCCCGGCGCCGACGAGGCCAACCCGCGCAACCTCAACAAGCACGGGCAGGTCCTGGAGCTGGCCGAGCACTGGGACGACCCGGCCTCCGACGGCTTCGCCTGGCGTCTGTTCCTCGTCGCCGGCGACCCCGGCGACCCGGCGACGTACTACGCGGGTTACCCGAAGGAGAAGGTCTCGCCGATCTCCTGCCCCGACAACATCGCCTTCGACCCGCACGGCAACCTGTGGCTGTCCACCGACGGAAACGCCCTCGGCTCGCACGACGGCCTGTTCGGCGTGGCCACGCACGGCGAGCGGCGCGGTGAGCTGAAGCAGTTCCTGACCGTGCCGAAGGGCGCCGAGACCTGCGGTCCGATCATCCAGGACCGGCGCGTCCTGGTGGCCGTGCAGCACCCGGGTGAGGTGGACGGCGCCTCCGTGGAGAAGCCGGCGTCGGTCTGGCCCGACGGGCCCGGCCGGATCGTACGGCCCGCCGTCGTCGCCGTCTGGCGCAAGGACGGCCGGGACATCGGCGTCTGACCCGAGGGCGGAGCGGGGCGCCCGGGGCGGGTCTCCGGGCGACCGGCCGAGCCGGGGCGTCCGGAGGGGCGGCGGGGGTGCCAGGCGCGGCCCGTCAGGCCATCCCCAGGCCCTCCCGGAAGCGGAGGAACTGTTCCTCCGGGTCCCCGGTGTACGCCCACGGCACCCACGCCGCCCGGGCGCCCAGCATGCCGAGGAGTTCCCGGGCCAGTTCCGCCTGGCCTGCGTGACAGGCGGCGTGCGCGAGGAAGTTGAGGTCCGCGACCTCCTCGGGGGCGACCGGGCGGCCCGGGTCCCGGCCGCCGATCCAGCGGGCGTGGGTGCGGCGCAGTTCGGTCACCGCCAGCTCGTGCTTCCAGTGCTGGTCGAAGCCGCGCACCGGGCCACGGCCGAGCGCCCCGTCCGCGATGTACCGGTACTCCTCGACCCGGGCGACCTGCACGAGGACCGGCAGCGGGGTGCCGGGCGGTGCCACACCGGCCGCGTCGCGCGCGAAGTCGTACATGCTGCCGTGGGTGCCGTGCCAGCGCGCCGACAGGTAGCGCAGGACCTGGACGTGGCCCTCGGTGTTGTACGGGTCGCGGCGCCGCAGCTCGTCGAACCAGTGGCGCAGTTCGCGGCGCGGCACCCCGCCCTCGTACAGCCGGGCGACGGACAGCAGCGACACCCACGGCATGGGGTCCTCGGGCGCGGCGTCGGCGGCGGCGCGGCAGGCGTCGACGGCGGCGTCGATCCGGCCGCGTTCGAGCGCGGCGCCCCGGCCGGCGGCGATGGCCGCGTCGAAGACGCGGACCACCTCGGTGGCGGCCCGCAGCACGGCCGCGTCGGGGTTGCCGGGTTCGGCGGCCCGCCAGGTCTCGACGGTGGAGCTGCCGGCGGCGGCGTGCGAGAGGAGCCGGAGCCGGTGGGTGCGGCGGGCCCAGTCGTCACCGGTGGCGGCGAGCAGGTCGCGGACGCCCTGCCAGCGGCCGATGACGATGTCGTGGCGGGCCTCGGTGAGGGCCCGGTCGCCGAAGTCCGGGTCGAAGTCGGGGACGAAGCGCTCCGGGCGGGACGACCGGCCCGTCCGTCGGGCGCGGCGGCGTACGGCCATCGGGGCCTCCTTCGGGGCTGTGCGGGGTCCTTGCGGGGTCCTTCGGTACGGCGGCGGGGTGTCTGTGCGTCGGTCTGTGCGGGTGCCTCGGGCGGAGGCCGGGACGGGGGCGGGAGGGGCCGGTGGTGCCGCGCCCGGGGAGGGTCAGAAGTCGGTGGCGTAACTCTTGTCGCGGAAGCGCGCTCCCGGCCCGGCCGGGGCCGACTCCTCCGTCGCCGCCAGGACCCGCGCCGCGTCCAGACGGGCCGGGCGCCGGTAGTAGTCGGTGCCCTTGCGCCAGTAGACGAGGAGCGGGACGAGGCCGAGGAGCAGACCGCCGAGACCGATGGTGAGGGCGGTGGAGGAGAGTTCGCCGAGCGATTCGACGAAGGCCCACAGCATGAAGGCGGAGCCGAGCGCCGGCCACACCCCGCCCAGGAGCAGGTTCCGTACGGAGCGCAGGAGCAGCGACTTGTAGGCGACGACGGCGGCGATGCCGGCGAGGCCGTAGTAGAAGGCGATCTGGAGCCCGATCGCGGCGACCGCGTCGTTGAGGACCCCCTGGACGGTGCCGGCGGCGGCCGCGCCCGCGAACATCAGGAGCGCCGCGCCGCCGACGGCGGCGATCGCCACCCACGGGGTGTTCCAGCGGCGGTGCACGCTGCCGAGGGCGGCGGGCAGGGTCCGGTCCCGGCCCATCGCGAAGAGGGAGCGGGTGACCTGGATGAGGGTGGTCTCCAGGGTGGCGACGGTGGACAGGAGCACGGCGGCGACGAGGAGCTTTCCGCCGACGCCGGGCCAGATCTCGTGGCCGAGGACGGCGAGCACGTTCGGCCCGGCGGCCCGGATCTCGTCCGCGCTGAGCAGCACGTTCACGGCGACGGTGAAGGCCTCGAAGAGGAGGAAGACGAGCCCGACCCCGACGAGCGCGGCGAGCCCGGCGGTGCGGCGGCTGTCGCGGGTCTCCTCACTGAGGTTGCTGGTGACGTCCCAGCCCCAGTAGTAGAAGGCGGCGATCAGGGCGCCGGCGGCGAATCCCTCGGGGCCGGCGAAGTGGCCGAGGCCGAACCAGGACCAGTCGAAGGCGGTGGCGTGCCCCCGGTGCAGCACGGCGGCCAGGACGAAGACGGCGAGGACGAGCATCTCCACGCCCGTCATGAGGAGTTGGGCGCGTACGGTGAGCCGGGCGCCGCCCAGGACGACGAGCAGCATGACGAGGAACCAGCAGGCGCCGACGGCGGCGGCGAGCGGGGTCTCGTCGGCGAGGTCCTGGTCGATCAGGGCGAGGGTGAGGGATCCGGCGGGGAGCGAGCCGGCGACCATGAAGACGGTGGCGGCGAAGACCAGCGCCCAGCCGGAGAGGAAACCGAGGAAGGGGTGGAGGGTGCGGCCCACCCACGAGTAGCCGGCGCCCGCGTTGACGTCGATCCGGCCGAGGCGGGCGTAGGCGAGGACGATGCCGAGCATCGGGACGGCGCAGTAGAGGAGGGCGGCGGGCCCCGCGAGGCCGACCGCGCCGAAGAGGACGGCGGTGGTCGCGGCGAGCGAGTAGGCGGGTGCGCTGCCGGCGACGGCCATCACGATCGTGTCGAACGTGCCGAGGACATTGGGCTGGAGCCCTCTGCCCGGGGTGGTGGTGCGCATGGCGTGTCCTCGGGGCGCGGGGGGTGGGGCAGGACGAAGTGCCCGCGCCGCCGGGCCGGTTGCGGACGGTGGCGGGTGCGAACACGGTGAATCGAGGCGCATCGTAGTCGCACCGGTGGATTCCGGTAACGGCGGTGGGAGGGTTCCGTTCCGTGACCGCCGGTAAGTCCGCCCGTACGCCCCCCGGCGGGGGTTTAGCCCAGGTCGGGACCGGCGATGGCGCGGGCCGCGCGCACCTCGTGGCGCAGCGGCGCCAGGACTCCGTTCTCGTCGCCGGGAAGGTCGCTGCGGACCTCCACGAGCGTCTCGGAGGAGCGCAGCCCCTCGGCGAACTCCCGCAACTCCCGTTCGACCGCGGCCACCTCGGCCGGGTCCGGGGGCGGTGCGCCGTGGTCGACCCGGATGCGGGCGGCGGTCGTGGCGTCCACGATCCTTTCGACGGCGACGACCAGCGGCCACCAGGCGGAGGCGCGGGTGCCGGTGGGCGGCGGCTCGGTCAGGGCCCGCTGGAACTCGGAGCGTACGGTCGACAGGTCGCGGTACAGCGCGCGCCGGGCCCGCAGCCGCGCCCCCCGGTCGCCGCCCACCGCGGTCGCCCCCGTCCCCGGCCGCGCCGTCGCGGCCTTCCGCTCCGGCGTTCCGGCGGGGGCGAAGGCGAGGGCCACGTACGCGGCGGTGTCGGCGACCGCGGCCGCGAGGCGGTCCCCGATGCGGGCGTGCCAGGACTCGGGCCAGAGCAGGTAGCCGGCGACCAGGGCGATGCCGCAGCCGATGAGCGAGTCGTACAGGCGGGGCAGGACCAGGCCGAAGCCCTGGTGGTTGAGGAGGTCGGAGAGCAGCAGGATCACGGGGGTGATGGCCGCCGTCTGGAAGACGTACCCCTTCGCGGAGAAGGCCGGGATGAGGGCGGCGAGCAGCATCATCACCGGGATGTCCCACCAGCCGCGCGGCACTTCGGAGAGGACCAGGGCGGCCAGCACGAGGCCGAGGGCGGTGCCGAGGGCGCGGAGCACGGCGCGGGAGAAGACCGAGCCGAAGTCGGGCTTCATGACGAAGGTGACGGTGAGCGCCACCCAGTACGAGCGGGGCACGGCGATCAGGGACACCAGGGCCTGGGCGAGGCCGATGCAGAGCGCGAGGCGCAGCCCGTACCGCCAGGACGCCCCGGAGAAGAGGACCGCGCGGGCGGTGCGCCGGACGCGGACGCGCAGGGCGGCGGGCCTGCCGAGCCGGTCGTCGACGTTGTACGGGTCGGGCTCGGCCTCGTGGACGACGTCGGCGGCGTGGCGCAGGGCGTGGTCGACGGCCTTCTCGGAGGGCCGCCGCGGGGCGGGGAGGTCCAGGTCCGGGCTGCCGGTGCGGCCCTCCTCGACGGCGGCGGCGAGTTCGCGCACGGCGGCCGGGACGGAGGGGTGGACCGGGCCGTGGTGGCGGGCCCGGAGATGGGCGGCGGGGGCGGCCTCGACGAGCGGGATGAGGACGTTGAGCTGGGCCAGGAGGCGGACTTGGGTGGGCGCCCTGCCGTGCTCGCGGGCCCGGCGGGCGAGGACGAGGTCGTAGGACTGGTTCAGGGAGGCGGTCACGGCCTGGCGCTGTTCGTCGTACGCGTCGGTGCCGGCCGCCTCGTACAGCGCGGCGGCCGCCCGGTAGGCGGCGGCCACGGCGGTGCGTTCGGGTGCGGCGCGGCGCAGCGGCCAGCCCAGGAGCGTGAGGGCGAGGACGAACAGCCCGCCGAGGGTGAGCAGCAGGGGCGCCTTCCACCACGGGCCGGGCATGGGGAGTCCGGCGCCGACCACCGCGTTGAGGAGGAGCAGCAGTCCGGAGACGGAGGCGACCGCGCCGATCGAGGAGATCATCCCGGAGACGAGTGCGACGAGGGTCAGGGCGGCGACGGCGGCCCAGCCGTGGCCGAAGGCGAGGGTGCCGAGGGTGACGCCGAGGGCGCCGAAGAGTTGCGGGACGGCGATGTTGAAGATCCGCATCCGGTAGGAGTCGGCCGTGTCGCCGATGACTCCGGAGAGGGCGCCCATGGAGACGAGCGCGCCGTAGGCGGGCTGCCCGGCGGCGAGCCCCGCGGCGAGCGGCGCGGACAGGGCCACGGAGGCGCGGGCGACGGCCGCCCACGGGATCGGCGCGGACGCGGGCCGCAGCCCGGCGGTCAGCCAGGCGGGCGGAACGAGCCGTGAGGGGCCCGGCCGTGAGGGTCCTGCGGGGTGCGTCGCCATGCCTCCCAACGTAGCGGCCGGGCCGCGCGGCGGCGGGGGCGGTCACGGGGCCTGGGCGTGGCTGCGGGCCGGGCCGGGGCGGGGCTTCGGCGCGGTGAGGGCCGGGGCCGGGGCGCGTACGGGCTCTGCGGGTGCCGGGGCGCGCCCCGCGCGACCGTCCGCCGACGGGCGTACGGCACCGCCCGGGCGCGCGTGTTCCGGCGCCGGACAGGGCCTGTCGGCACCCCGGCCCGGTGCTTCGCCGTGCTCAGCTGCGGTACGACTCCACCTGGGCCGCCGGGCGGACCGCCGCGCTGTCCGGGTCCTCACCGAACTCGGCCTTGGCCCGCCGCTGCCGCAGCAGGTCCCAGCACTGGTCGAGCCGTACTTCCAGTTCGGCGAGGCGTTCGCGCTCCTCGGGAAGGAGCCCGCCGGTGCGCTGCCGCAGGGCGCGCTCCTCCTCGACGAGGGCGCCGATGTCGTCCAGGATCTCCTCGTTGTCCATGCCTTCCAGCGTGGCCGATCAGCGCCCGTCGTGCAGGTCGAGATCGGTGAGGACGGCCCGGTGGTCGGAACCGGCGAGCCCGGGGAAGCGGACGGCGCGCACGGTGAAGCCGTCGCTGACGAGCACGTGGTCGATCTGCACGTAGGGCGGCAGCGGCCCCTCGGCGGGCCACGTCGGGGTGCGGCTCGCGCCGGCCAGCCGGGCGGCGTCCTGGAGGTGCCCGGCGTCGAGGATCCGGCGGAAGGCGGCATGGTCCTGGGAGGCGTTGAAGTCCCCGGCGACGATCCGGTGGGGGCCGTGGGCGGGTCGTGCCACCGCGTCCCTGATCCGGCCGAGCTCCTCCTTCCACAGGCCGGTCCGCCCGGGCAGCGGCGGCATCGGGTGGGCGAGCTGGAGGTCCACGGGCCGTCCGGCGATGACGGCGGTGGCGCCCGGCATGCCCATCGTGCCGGGGACGACCCGCCGGTCGCGCAGCGGATGGGCGCTGAGCAGGACCGACCCGGCGGAGCCGTCGGCCTCGACGGAGGCGTGGTGGGGCAGCTCGGCGGCGAACGTGGTGGTGAGGGTGCGTCCGCAGGCGCGGTCGCACTCGGAGACGTACACGAGGGTGGGCCGCTCGCGCCGGATCGTCGCGACGAGCGCCCCGGTGGCCTCGCCGAACTCGACGTTGGCGGCGAGGACCCGGACCCGGGCCTCGGGCGGGGCGACGAGGGTGACCGGGTCGGGGACGTACGGCAGGGAGGCCCAGGCGGTGGTGCCGAGGACGGTCACGGCCACGAAGGAGAGGACGCGGCGGCGGGCGGCGGCGGCCAGGAGCACGGCGAGCCCGGCGGGCACGGTGAGCCACGGCAGGAAGGACAGCAGCTGCGGTACGGGCGTGACGGCGTCCGTGTCGAGGGCCCGGCAGGCGGCGACGACGGCGGGGACGGCCAGGAGCAGCACGGCGGCCCGGGCGGCGGGGCGCCGCACGGGCCGGAGGGGTGGCGGCCCGGCGGGCGCCGGGCCGGAGTCGCCGGAAGGGGGGAGGGGCGGGGTCGCCCGGGGCTGCGGTTCGGATGCTGCGGCAGGGGCTCGGTCCACGCCGCTCAGTGTCGCACCGGGCGGTGACGCGGGGCCGGGGCCCCTCGGTGCCGCCGGGAGCGCCCGTGGTGCCGGACGGCTCAGTGCCGCAGGGCGCGGGTGACCTCCGCGGTGGTGCCCCCGGGGAGCGAGCGGTTGCTGCGGGCGGTCCCGGTCTTCGCCTGCTTCGGGGGGACCGCGTCGAGGGTGACGACGACGGTGTCGACGACGTTCCCTTCGCCGTCGTGGAAGGTGACCATGACGGTGTAGTCGGCGGCGGAGTCCTTGGGGTTGGTCGCGGTGACGTCGGCGGCGGTCCGGTCGCCGTCGGCACGGGCCTTCCCGGCCTTGACGTCACCGGTGGCGTTCACCCCGTCCTTGACCTCGTTCATCTTCTCCTGGGCGGCGGAGGCGACCGCGGCGGTGGCGGAGGAGACGATGTCGCCGGCCGCGTCCTTCGCCGCCTCGCAGCCGGTGAGGGCGAGGAGCGCGGCGGCCGTCGCGAGGGCCGTGCGGTGCGGTCCCATGGGCGCCTCAGAACGTCTCGCCGGGGCGGCGGTCCCCGTCCGAGGCGAGCGCCCAGATCACGAAGATCGACACGGCCATGGAGAAGAGGGCCCACCACGGCTGGTAGGGCAGGAAGAGGAACTGCGCCAGGATGTTGAGGGAGGCGAGGGCGATGCCCGCGACGCGGCCCCACTCGGCGCCCTTGAGGATGCCGTAACCGGTGACGGCCACGAGGACGCCGAGGACGAGGTGGATCCAGCCCCAGGTGGTGAGGTCGAACTCGTAGACGTAGTCGCCGACGCGGGCGTAGATGTCGTTCTCGGCGATGCCGGCGATGCCCTGGAAGATGTCCATCAGGCCGGTGACGAGCATGAGGACGCCGGCGAAGAGGGTGCCGCCGGCGGCCCAGGCGCCGGACGTCCCTGCCTTGCGGGGTGCGGTGTGCTGGCTCATGGGCCCATCGTCGGCCGGTTCGCGCCGGTGCGAACGCCGGACTGCGCCGGGCGGGTGAGCGGCCGCCGGCCCGGGGCGTCCACCCGGGCCGTACTGGGCCGTCCACCCGGGCCGTACCGGGCCGTCCGCCCGGGCCGTACCGGTGCGGCCGCGTCGGGGCGGACGGCGGCCGGGGCCCGGTCCGGTTGCGGCCACCGGCGCGGGGGTGTGCCCTGGAGGGTGCGGACACGGTCGCGGGGGGCGAGAGACGAAGGAGCTCCTGCGATGGGCGCACACGCAGCGGTACCCGCCCGGCGCCGGCGCCGGGCCGCCACGGGCGGGCACGGAGGGGCACTCCCCCTCGTCCTCGGCGTCGTCTACGGCCTGTACGCGTCGACCGTCGAACGCCACGGTGGCCCGCTCAGCTGGGGCCAGCTCTGGCTCGGCCTGATCTCGGCGGTGGTCCTGGCCGGGGCGGTGCACGGGCTCCGCCGGACCGGCCGCGCCCTGCCGCGCGAGCCACGGGCCGCCGCCTGGGGCGCGCTGGCCGGGCTCGCGGTCGGGTTCCTCTTCAGCCTCTCCGGCGCCAGTGTCCTGTCGGCGGCGGTGCTGGGCCTGGTGGTCGCCGCCGCCGTCTCCTGCGCCGCCTTCTACCTCTTCTACACGCACGAGGACGCCGCCGGGCGCCCCGCGCCCTACTGACCGAGGGCGCCGGCCCGCGCGCCCGGTGCGGTGTGGCGGCGCCGGTGGTCCACGGCCACGGCGGCGAGCAGCACCGGCCAGGCGAGCAGCGGCGCGTAGCAGACGAGCACCAGCGCCTCCTGCGCCGGTGAGGCCGGTATCCCGGGCCCGAGGCCGGCGGCGGAGGCGTAGACCCCCCAGGCGGCGAGCGCGCACAGGCCCGCGACCCCGGCGAACGCGGCCCGCCACGCGAGCGCCGGGTTCACCCGCCGGCCGCCGAGGAACGGGATCCGGCGCGGGAGGACCTCGCCCCACGGGCGGACGAGCCCCAGGGTGAGGAAGGCCAGCAGTTCGGACACGACGCTCAGGGAGACCACGTACACCGCCTCCGCGGTGCTCATCACCCCGCCCGGACCGTGGTGCCAGGCGTCCTGGGTGACCGGCAGGCCGGCGACGAGCGCGAGGCGCCACAGGCCGGACGGCAGAGTGAGGAGGGGCACGGCGTGGGCGGCGAGGACGGCCCAACGGGGCACGCCCGCAAGGGCCTTGATGCTCATCATGGGATCAGGTTCGGCCGGGCCCGGGGTACGGGTCGTCGCCCCGGCGTACGGTCCGCCTCCGCCGCGCGGCGGAGCCGTCGTACACCCTCCGCGCCGCCGTCCGGCGGCGGTGGCGGGCCGGCGGCTCCCGCAGCAGACTGGGAGGAGCGCCCCTCGGGGCCCCCGCGCCACGGCGCGCCGCGCGACCGGCCCGGAGGCGCGGCGGAAGCCGGAGGACACGGCAGGACGGACCGGCACGAGGACACGGCATGACCGACGACCACGAGCGAACCGCGCGGACCGGCGGCCGGAAGCGGCCGGTCCGAAACGGCCGGCACGCCACCCGTCGTCCCCCCACCGGCCGCCGCCGCACGGAGCCGGACGGCCCGCCCGGCGCGGACGGCGGGGGCGCGGCATGAGCGGCGGCGGGCTCGCCGTCGAGACCGAGGGCCTGGTCAAGGTCTTCGGCACCAACCGCGCCGTCGACGGCGTCGACCTGAGGATCCCCGCCGGCACCGTCTACGGGGTCCTCGGCCCCAACGGCGCCGGCAAGACCACGACCGTCAAGGTCCTGGCGACCCTGCTGCGCCCGGACGGCGGCCGCGCCCGTGTGTTCGGCCGCGACGTGGTCACCGACGCGGACGCGGTACGCGGCCGGGTCAGCCTCACCGGCCAGTACGCCTCGGTCGACGAGGACCTGACCGGCACCGAGAACCTGGTGCTGCTCGCGCGCCTGCTCGGGCACACGCGGGCGGCCTCGCGGGACCGGGCCGCGCGGCTCCTGGCCGCTTTCGGGCTGTCGGAGGCGGCGGGCCGGCAGGTGAAGACCTACTCGGGCGGCATGCGGCGCCGGATCGACATCGCGGCCTCCCTGCTCAACACCCCGGACCTGCTGTTCCTGGACGAGCCGACCACCGGTCTCGACCCGCGCAGCCGGAACCAGGTGTGGGACATCGTGCGCGCGGTCGTCGAGCAGGGCACGACCGTGCTGCTCACCACGCAGTACCTCGACGAGGCGGACCGGCTGGCCTCCCGCATCGCCGTCATCGACCACGGCCGGGTGATCGCCGAGGGCACCAAGGGCGAGCTGAAGGCCTCGGTGGGCGCCGGTTCCGTGCACGTACGGCTCCGGGACCCGGCGCGGCGCGCGGACGCCGAACGGGTCCTCGCCGGCGCCCTGCGCACCTCCGTCCAGCTCGACGCGGACCCGGTGGCCCTCACCGCGACGGTCGACGGGCGGGGTACGGAGCGGGGTGCGGCGGAGCAGGCGGCGCGGGCGCTGGCGGAGCTGTCGCGGGCGGGGATCGCCGTGGACGACTTCGCGCTCGGGCAGCCGAGCCTGGACGAGGTGTTCCTCGCCCTGACGGAACGGAAGGGACCGCCGGCATGACCACCGTCACCACGGGCAAGGACAAGGACCCGGCGGCCGGTCCGGCCGGGGCCGCCGACGCCACGGACTTCGTCGCCCCGCGCGCCGAGGACCTCGCGGAGTTCCTCGCGGGCCGCGACCGGCCGCCCCGCCCCAGCGCGCTCGGCGCCTCCCTGACCTTCGGCCGGCGGGCCATGTTGAAGATCAAGCACGTGCCGGAGCAGCTGTTCGACGTGACCGCGTTCCCGATCATGATGGTGCTGATGTACACGTACCTCTTCGGGGGCGCGCTGGCCGGATCGGTCTCCTCGTACGTGCAGTTCCTGCTGCCGGGCATCCTCGTGATGAGCGTCGTGATGATCACGATGTACACGGGCGTCTCCGTCAACACCGACATCGACAAGGGCGTCTTCGACCGCTTCCGCACCCTGCCGGTGTGGCGGCCTGCCCCGATGGTCGGCTACCTGCTCGGTGACGTCGTCCGCTACCTGATCGCCTCGGCCGTGATGATCGGCGTGGGCCTCGCCATCGGCTACCGCCCGGCCGGCGGCCCGGTCGGTGTGGTCCTCGGGGTGGTGCTGCTCATGGTCTTCTCGTTCGCGTTCTCGTGGATCTGGACCATGTTCGGCCTGCTGCTGCGCAGCGAGAAGTCGGTGATGGGCGTCTCGATGATGGTCATCTTCCCGCTCACCTTCCTCTCCAACGTCTTCGTCGACCCCCGCACCATGCCGGGCTGGCTCCAGGCCTTCGTCAACAACAACCCGGTCACCCACCTGGCGACGGCGGTCCGCGAGCTGATGGCCGGCCACCGGCCGGCGGCGGACATCGGCTGGACGCTGGGATGGTCGGCGCTGTTCGTGCTCGTCTTCGGCTGGGTCACGATGCGTCTCTACAACCGGAAGTGACGCGGCGGGGGCGTCCGCCCCGCCCCGTCGTGCCCCCGAGCCGCCCCGCCCCTGGGCCGTCAGCCGAGGCGCAGGTCCGCCCACTGCTTCTCGAAGGGGACGAGGCCGTCGTCGTCGCCGCCGTCGCGGGCGGGCCGGGCGGCCACGGTGTCGGCGAACTCCTGGCCGGCCCGGGTGATCCGGGCGGGCAGCCCGTCGGTGTACTCGTCGCCGCCGGAGCCCCAGTCCTCCGAGGCCGCGTAGACGGCGGTCGGGACGACGAGGGCCCGCAGGTAGGCGAAGAGGGGCCGCAGGGCGTGGTCGAGGACGAGCGAGTGGCGGGCGGTGCCGCCGGTCGCGCCGAGGAGGACGGGCGTGCCGGTCAGCGCGGCCGGGTCGACCAGGTCGAAGAAGGACTTGAACAGGCCGCTGTACGAGGCCGTGAAGACGGGCGTGACGGCGATGACGCCGTCGGCGCCCGTCACCGTGTCGATCGCTTCCCGGAGCGCCGGGGAGGGGAAGCCGGTGACGAGGTTCTTGGCGATGTCGACGGCCAGGTCGCGCAGTTCGACGACCTGGACGTCGACCGCGTACTCCTGTTCGGCCAGCCGGTGCCGGGCCGCCTGGAGGAGGCGGTCGGCGAGCAGCCGGGTGGAGGAGGGGGAGCTGAGGCCGGCGGAGACCGCGACCAGTTTCGTCGTCCGCATGGCGTCAGACCTCCCGGGTGGCGAGGACGGCGGGGTGGAGCGGGGCGGTGGCGGGGACGCCGGCCGGGCGCAGGGCGGCGAATTCCTTGCGCAGGACCGGGACGACCTCCTCGCCGAGGATGTCGAGCTGCTCGAGGACGGTCTTGAGCGGCAGTCCGGCGTGGTCGATCAGGAACAGCTGGCGCTGGTAGTCGCCCACGTAGTCGCGGAAGGACAGGGTGCGCTCGATGACCTCCTGCGGGGAGCCGACGGTCAGCGGGGTCTCGCGGCTGAACTCCTCCAGGGAGGGGCCGTGGCCGTAGACCGGCGCGTTGTCGAAGTACGGGCGGAACTCCCGTACCGCGTCCTGCGAGTTCTTCCGCATGAACACCTGGCCGCCGAGGCCGACGATCGCCTGTTCGGGGGTGCCGTGCCCGTAGTGGGCGTAGCGCTGCCGGTAGAGGCGGACCATCTTCTCGGTGTGCTGCTTGGGCCAGAAGATGTGGTTCGCGAAGAAGCCGTCGCCGTAGTAGGCGGCCTGTTCGGCGATCTCGGGGGAGCGGATGGAGCCGTGCCAGACGAAGGGCGGGACGCCGTCGAGCGGGCGCGGGGTGGCGGTGAAGCCCTGCAGGGCGGTGCGGAACTTCCCCTCCCAGTCGACCACGTCCTGTCTCCACAGCTTGTGGAGGAGCGCGTAGTTCTCGATGGCGAGCGGGATGCCCTGGCGGATGTCCTGTCCGAACCACGGGTAGACCGGGCCGGTGTTGCCGCGGCCCGTCATCAGGTCGACGCGGCCGTCGGCGAGGTGCTGGAGGGTCGCGTAGTCCTCGGCGATCTTCACCGGGTCGTTGGTGGTGATCAGCGTCGTGGAGGTGGAGAGGATCAGCTTCTCCGTGCGGGCGGCGATGTGCCCGAGGAGGGTGGTGGGGGAGGAGGGGACGAACGGCGGGTTGTGGTGCTCGCCCGTCGCGAAGACGTCCAGGCCGACCTCCTCGGCCTTGAGCGCGAGGGCGACGGTGTTCTTGATCCGCTCGTGCTCGGTCGGGGCGCGGCCGGTGGTGGGGTCGGTCGTCACGTCGCCGACGGTGAAGATCCCGAACTGCATCGTGCTCACCTCTCGCGGGGGTGCTCCGGGGGCGCCGCCCCGAAGCTCTTGGTTGAATCTTAAACCATCCTGTGCAACGGCGCACCCCTCCCGGTTGTTCCCCCGTGGTCCGGGCCCGCCGTCCGCTCCCCTGCCCCGGGACACCCTCCGACCGGTCCCGCGGCCTCCGTCCCGGGCGGGCGCGGGCCGGAAGGAGCCCCTCCCGTAGAGTCCCCGACGTGAACGCTGCGATATCGGTCGTCGGAATCGGCGCGGACGGCTGGGACGGGCTCCCCGAGACCTCCCGCCGCGTCCTGCGCGCCGCCGAGGTGCTCATCGGCGGCCCCCGCCAGCTCGGCCTGCTGCCCGCCGCCGACTGCCCCGGCGAGCGCGTCCCCTGGCCCTCGCCGCTCCGCCCCGCCGTGCCCGGCCTGCTCGCCGCCCACGAGGGCCGCGCCGTCGCCGTCCTCGCCAGCGGGGACCCCTCCTTCCACGGCATCGCCCGCACCCTCGCCGAGACCGTCGGCGCGGACCGCCTGCGCGTCCTGCCGCACCCGTCCTCCGTCTCGTACGCCTGCGCCCGGCTCGGCTGGCCCCTGGAAGCCGTCGAGACCGTCTCCCTCGTCGCCCGGCCGCCCGCCGCGCTCGCCGCCGCCCTCCACCACGGCCGGCGGATCCTCGTCCTCAGCGAGGGCGCGGCCACCCCGGAGCGGGTCGCCGCCCTGCTGCGCGACCGGGGGTACGGGCCCAGCCGGCTGCGCGTCCTCGAACAGCTCGGCTCCGACCGCGAGCGCCTGCTCGACGGCACCGCCGACACCTGGGCGCACGCCCCCGGCGACCCGCTCAACGTGATCGCCGTCGACTGCGTCCGCGCCCCCGGCGCCCTCCGCCTCGGCGCCGCGCCCGGCCTGCCCGACGACGCCTACGAGCACGACGGCCAGCTCACCAAGCGGTACGTCCGCGCCGCCACCCTCGCCGCGCTCGCCCCCGCCCCCGGCGAACTGCTCTGGGACATCGGCGGCGGCTCCGGCTCCATCGGCATCGAATGGATGCGGACCCACCGCTCCTGCCGCGCCGTCGCCGTCGAGAAGTCCCCCGAACGGGCCGAGCGGATCACCCGCAACGCCGACCGGCTCGGCGTGCCCGGCCTGAGCGTCGTCACCGGGCCCGCGCCCGCGGCCCTCGCCGGGCTGCCCGTCCCCGACGCCGTCTTCATCGGCGGCGGGCTCACCGCCCCCGGCCTGGTCGACGCCTGCTGGGACGCCCTGCCCGCCGGCGGCCGGCTCGTCGCCAACACCGTGACCCTGGAGTCCGAGGCGCTGCTCGCCGAACGCCACCGCCGCCACGGCGGCGAACTGATCCGGCTCTCCGTCTCCGCCGCCGTACCCGTCGGCGGCTTCACCGGCTGGCGCCCGGCCATGCCCGTCACCCAGTGGTCCGTCACGAAAGGTTCC
The DNA here is from genome assembly GCF_042900905.1 of Streptomyces sp. NPDC012827. NCBI lineage: Bacteria > Bacillati > Actinomycetota > Actinomycetes > Kitasatosporales > Streptomycetaceae > Streptomyces > Streptomyces sp. NPDC012827. The sequence goes on from NZ_JBIBBY010000002.1 coordinate 361,201, forward strand.
GAAGAGGGATGACCGTCTATTTCATCGGCGCGGGCCCCGGCGCCGCCGACCTCATCACCGTGCGCGGCGCGCGGACGCTGGCGAAGTGCGGCGTCTGCCTCTACGCGGGCTCGCTCGTCCCCACCGAACTGCTCGCCGAGTGCCCGCCGGACGCGCGGCTCGTCGACACGGCCCGGATGGACCTGGACCAGATCGTCGCCGAGATCACCGCCGCCCACGAGGCGGGGCAGGACGTGGCCCGGCTGCACTCCGGCGACCCGTCCGTCTTCAGCGCCGTCGCCGAGCAGATGCGCCGCCTGGACGCGGCCGGCGTCCCGTACGAGGTCGTGCCGGGCGTCCCGGCCTTCGCCGCGGCCGCGGCGGCGCTCAAGCGGGAACTGACCGTGCCGACCGTCGGCCAGACCGTCATCCTCACCCGCGTCGCCCAGCAGGCCACCCCCATGCCGGAGGGCGAGGACCTCGCCACCCTCGGCCGCAGCGGCGCCCTGCTCGTCCTCCACCTCGGTGCCCGTTACGTCGACCGGATCGTCTCCGAACTCGTCCCCCACTACGGCGCGGACTGCCCCGCCGCCGTGGTCGCCATGGCCAGCCGCCCCGACGAGGTCATCCTGCGCGGCACCCTGGAGGACATCGCCGGCCAGGTGAAGGCGGCCGGGATCACGAAGACCGCCGTCATCCTCGTGGGCCGCACGCTCGCCGCGTCCGAGTTCCGCGACAGTCACCTGTACGACCCGGCGCGGGACCGCCACACCTGCTGACGGCCCCGCGCGGCCACCACGAGGCCCCGGGACGGGCGTCCCCGGGGCCCGCCCTCAGGTGTTGGGGCGCTTGCCGTGGTTCGCGCCCTTCTTCTTCCGCGCCCTGCGCTTGTTGCCTCGCTTCGACATGGCGTCTCCTCCCGGTTCGTGAGGGTATGTGCCCTGTCGAGCCTAGGGCGCGGGGCGGTGGCCCGCACGGTGGTCGTCCGATATCGGCATGTCGGTAGTGACACGTACTACATGGAAACCACGGCTCGAGAGTTCAACCGGAAGTCGTCGCAGGTCCTGGCTGCGGCCGCTGCCGGTGAGACCGTCACGGTGACGAAGAACGGCGTCGCCGTCGCACGCGTGGTCCCGATCGGGTCGGACGTCCCCCCGTACCCCTCCGATCCGATGGGCGAGATAGACCTGCCCGTCCTCGACCTTCCCGATCTCGACAACGACGAGATCGATGACGTCCTCGGGGAAATGGGAGGGGCGGAGTGATCGCTGTCGCCGACACCAACGCCCTCTACCGCTTGCTCGCCCCCGCCTCACGGGCCACGACGAGCACGGGAAGGCACTGGGCGCGATCAGCCATCTCGTGATCTCCCCACTGGTGCTGGCCGAACTCGACCACCTGATCTCGGCGCGTGCCGGGGCCCGCAAGGCGCTGGCGGCGGCCCGGTTCGTCGAGCGGTACACCGCCACCCGCCGGTTCGAGGTGCCTCCGGTCGCCGCGCACCTGTCCACGGCGATCGCCGTGGCCGAGGGCTACGCGGACGCCGACGGAGGGAAGGGCGTCGGGATGAGGGACGCCATGAACGTCGCCCTGGCCGCCGCATACGGCACCGACGTCCTGTTCACGACCGACCGGCACTTCCGCATGATCAGGCCGCTGACGGGCCACCCGGCCTTCCGGTTGCTGCCCGACGACCTCTGAGGCGGCACCGGGTCGCCACCGGCCGGGGCCCGCCCGCCTCACACCCCCGGCCCCGCCACCGCCGACCGCCCCACCACGACCCCCGCCCGGTCGACGCAGACCACGTCCACCGCCACCGGGGCGCCCCGCAGGACCGTGAGGGCCTCGTCGCGGGCACGGGCGGCGACGAGGTCGCCCAGGGGGACGCCCGCGGCTTCGCAGAGGCGGAGGGCGGCGAGGCCCGTGTTGGCGCCGGCGATCTCGGCCGTCAGGTCCTCGGTGGCGCCGCCCGTGCGGGCGAGTCCGGCGAGGAAGGCCTTGTCGACCTGGGAGCGGGCCGAGTGCAGGTCCAGGTGGCCCGCGGCCAGCTTGGAGAGCTTGGCGAAGCCGCCGCAGACGGTGAGCCGGTCCACCGGGTGGCGGCGGAGGTACTTGAGGACGGCGCCCGCGAAGTCGCCCATGTCGAGCAGGGCGATCTCCGGCAGGTCGTAGAGCTCCGTGACCGTCCGCTCGGAGGTGGAGCCCGTGCAGCCCGCGACGTGGGTGAGGCCGCCGGCACGGGCCACGTCGACGCCCCGGCGGATGGAGTCGATCCAGGCCGAGCAGGAGTACGGCACGACGATCCCGGTCGTGCCGAGGATCGACAGGCCGCCGAGGATGCCGATCCGCGGGTTCCAGGTGGAACGGGCGATCTCGGCGCCGTTGTCGACGGAGACGGTGATCTCCACGTCCCCGGTGCCGCCGTGCGCCGCCGCGACCTCGGCCACGTGCGCGCGCATCAGCTGCCGGGGCACCGGGTTGATCGCGGGCTCCCCCACGTCGAGCGGCAGCCCCGGCAGGGTGACCGTGCCGACGCCCTCGCCCGCGCGGAAGACGACACCGGAGCCGGGCGGCAGGAGCCGTACCGTCGAGCGGATCACCGCCCCGTGGGTGACGTCCGGGTCGTCGCCCGCGTCCTTCACCACGGCGGCCATGGCGGCCCCGGCCGTCAAGGACTCCGCCGCCAGCGCGAAGGACGGGGTGTGGCCCTTCGGCAGGGTGATCGTCACGGGGTCCGGGAAGTCCCCGGTGAGCAGCGCGGTGTACGCGGCGGTGGTCGCCGCCGTCGCGCAGGCGCCGGTCGTCCAGCCCGGGCGCAGACCGGTGTGCTTGAGTTGGGCCTCGCGCCCGCCGCCGGAACTCATGTAAGGACTCCCATGCACGTACTCATCCTCGGGGGTACCGCCGAGGCCCGCGCCCTGGCCGGGCTGCTGCACGGGCGGGTCCGGGTCACCAGCTCCCTCGCGGGGCGGGTGGCGAACCCCCGGCTGCCCGCCGGTGAGGTGCGGATCGGCGGGTTCGGCGGCGCGGACGGCCTCGCCGCCTGGCTGCGGGAGCACGGCGCGGACGCGGTCATCGACGCCACCCATCCCTTCGCCGCGCGGATCAGCTTCAACGCGGCCCGGGCGGCCGCCGACGCCCATGTTCCCCTGCTGGCCCTGCGCCGCCCCGGCTGGGTCCCTGAGGAGGGCGACGACTGGCGCCCGGTCGACTCCCTGGAGGAGGCCGCGGCGGCCCTGGACGGCCTCGGCGACCGGGTCTTCCTCACGACCGGGCGGATGGGCCTCGCGGCCTTCGCGGACCGCCCGGAGTGGTTCCTGGTCCGCTCGGTCGACGCCCCGGAGGCCCCGATGCCCGCACGCACAGAGGTCCTCCTGGACCGAGGCCCGTTCACCGTGGAGAGCGAGCGGGAGCTGCTCGCCCGCCACGGCATCGACGTCCTCGTCACCAAGGACAGCGGCGCCGCCGCCACCGCCCCGAAACTGACCGCCGCCCGCGAGGCCGGCGTCCCGGTCGTGATCGTCCGCCGCCCCCCGGTCCCGCCCGGCGTCCCGGTGGCGGCGACCCCGGAGGAGGCCGCCGCCTGGGTGCGGGAGCGCTGAGGACCGCCGCGGGCCCGGGCGCCGCTCAGCCGTAGCGGCGCGGCGTCCAGGTGATCGTGCGGCCGTCGGCGCGCTCGACCGCGCGGGTCTGGGTCGAGCCGATCAGGAGGAGGGTGCGCATGTCGACCTCCGCCGGGTCCAGGGTCTTCAGGGTGACGACCCGGACCGACTGCTCCGGGCCGCCGACGTCGCGGGCGACGACCACCGGGGTGTCGGGCGAGCGGACCTCCAGGAGCAGGTCCCGGGCGGCGGCGACCTGGTGGGTGCGGGACTTCGAGCCTGGGTTGTAGAGGGCGAGGACGAGGTCGGCCTCCGCCGCGGCGCGCAGCCGCCGGGAGATGACGTCCCAGGGCTTGAGCCGGTCGGAGAGCGAGATCGTCGCGTAGTCGTGGCCCAGCGGGGCGCCCGCCGCCGCGGCGGCCGCGTTGGCGGCGGTCACGCCCGGCAGGACCCGTACGGGCACGTCCGTGTAGGCCGGTTCGCAGGCCACCTCCAGGACCGCCGTCGCCATGGCGAAGACGCCCGGGTCGCCGCCGGAGACGACCGCGACCCGCCGGCCGCGCCGGGCCAGGTCGAGCGCGAACTCGGCCCGCTCGGACTCCACCTTGTTGTCGGAGCCGTGGCGCCGCTGCCCGGGGCGCAGGACCGGCACCCGGTCCAGGTAGGTGGTGTAGCCGACGAGGTCGTCGGCGCCCTGGAGCGCGCCGCGCGACTCGGGGGTCAGCCAGGGCGCCCCGGCCGGTCCGGTGCCGACGACGACGACCTCGCCGCCGGTCTCCCGGGACTCGGGAACGACGGCGTCGATCCGGGAGGGCAGGACGGCGACGGAGAAGTACGGGACGGTCGACGGGTCCACGCCGGCCAGCGTCTCCGTCCGCTCGCCGGGCATGAACGCCCGCTCCACGTACCGCGCGTCCTCCAGGCGTCCGGCCCGCTCCAGGGCGCGGCGCACGGTGGGGAAGGTGCGGCCGAGCTTCATCACGACCGCCGAGTCGGTGCCCGCGAGGCGGGCCGCCAGCTCGTCCTCCGGCAGGGTGCCGGGGATGATCGTGAGGACCTCCTCGGCCTCGCACAGGGGCGTGCCGAGCCGGGCCGCGGCGGCGCTGACCGAGGTGACGCCGGGGATGACGGTGGTGTCGTAGCGGTCCGCGAGCCGCTTGTGCATGTGCTGGTACGAGCCGTAGAACAGCGGGTCGCCCTCGGCGAGGACGGCGACCGTGCGGCCCGCGTCGAGGTGGGCGGCGAGGCGCGCCGCGGCCTCCTCGTAGAAGTCGTCCAGGGCGCCCCGGTAGCCGCCCGGGTGGTCGGTGGTCTCCACGGTGAGCGGGTACATGAGCCGCTCCTCGACGTGGTCCTCGCGGATGTGCTCGGCGGCGATGGAGCGGGCGATGGACCGGCCGTGGCGGGCCGAGTGGTAGGCGATGACGTCGGCCTCGGCGATGGCCTTCACGGCGGCGAGGGTCAGGAGGTTCGGGTCGCCGGGGCCGAGGCCGACCCCGTACAGCTTGCCGGTGGTGGTGCCGCTCATGCCTGGATCTCCGCTTCGTGCGCGAGCGCGTTGAGGGCGGCGGCGGTCATGGCGCTGCCGCCGCGCCGGCCCCGGACGACGAGGTACTCGAGGCCGAGGGTGTTCTCCGCGAGGGCGTCCTTGGACTCGGCCGCGCCGATGAAGCCGACCGGTATGCCGAGGACGGCGGCGGGCTTCGGCGCGCCCTTCGCGATCATCTCCAGGAGGTGGAAGAGGGCGGTGGGCGCGTTGCCGATGGCGACGACGGAGCCTTCGAGGCGGTCGCGCCAGAGTTCGAGGGCGGCGGCGGAGCGGGTGGTGCCGAGTTCGGCGGCGAGCCCCGGCACGGCCGGGTCGGAGAGGGCGCAGATCACCTCGTTGTCGGCGGGCAGCCGCTTGCGGGTGACGCCGCTGGCGACCATCTGCGCGTCGCAGAGGATCGGCGCGCCGGCGCGCAGGGCCTCGCGGGCGCGGGAGACGGCCCGGGGCGAGAAGGCGATGTCGCGGACGAGGTCGGTCATGCCGCAGGCGTGGATCATCCGGACCGCGACCTGCGCGACGTCGGCGGGCAGCCCCGCGAGGTCCGCCTCGGCGCGGATCGTGGCAAAGGACCGGCGGTAGATCTCCGTCCCGTCCTTCTCGTAGTCGAACATCCTGGTGCTCTCGCTCATCTCGTGGTCGTCGTCGGGGTCGGGGTCGTGCGGGCCGTGGCGACCGCGCCGGGCAGGGAGGTACGGGGGGTGGGGGCGCCGTTCACCCGGTAGGCGTCGTCACCGGTGGCGAGCACGTCCACCCAGGTGCCGCGCGGGTGCCCGCACCGGCGCTCGCAGCCGGAGAAGTGGACGGGGAGGAGGGGGCCGGGGGAGCCGGCGCGCGCCTCGCCGGTGCCGGGGGAGCCGGCGTGCGCCTCGCCGGTGCCGGGCGCCGCACCCGCACCGGGCTCCGGGGCCGCGGCCGTCCCCGCCGTCGCGTCCCCCCGTACGTCCGCCAGGGACTTGGCGCAGCCGGGGCGGCCCGTGCAGGCCGTGACGCCCGCCCACGGGGAGTCGGGACGGGTGATCAGCCCGAGGGCCGCGAGGGCCGGGAGCCGGTCGGCGGCGCGGTCGGCCGTCCGGTCGGTGACGACGACGGCGCCGCGCCAGGGCGTGAGCCGCACCTCGGCGGCGCCGTCCGCGAGGCCCCGCAGCTGCGCGGCGGTGAGCCGGCCGAGCGGCGCCAGGACGTACAGGCCGTGGTCGCCGAGCGGCCCCGGCGCGGGCGGTGCCCCGTGCGGGAGGGCGGGAGCGGGTACGGGCTCCGCCGGGATCCCGGCCCGGGCGAGTGCGCCGGCCACGTCGGGGGTGTGGCCGGGCGGCAGCTCGGCCACCCGCCAGGCACCGGTCCCGGCGGCCCGGGCGGCGGCCAGGAACGCCCCGGCGGCGGCGACCGCGGCCCGGGGCGCGTCCGCCCCGGCGACCCGGAGGGCCTGCCCGCCGGACCACAGGAGGGCGCCCCGGGGCGCTCCGTCCGCCACTGCGACCAAGGTCACATCCGCGCCGAGCCCGGTCATGTCCCCGCGGCCGTCGTCGAGGGCGAAGAGGAACCGGCCCGAGAGGGCGGCCGTCCACGGCTCCGCGCAGAGCAGCGTGTCCAGTTCGCGCGCCCACAACTGGGCGTCGGCGGTGCCGAGTCCGTCCAGGCCGGCGGCGGGGGAGGCCACGATGTTGCGGATCCGCTCGTGGCGGGGGGAGGGCAGCAGACCCGCCCCTGTCAGGAGTGCGGCGAGCTCCGTGCCGCAGCCCTCGCCCAGGCCCCGCAGCTCGGCGTTGCCGCGCGAGGTGACGCTGATCCGCCCGTCGCCCAGGCGCTCCGCCGCGTCGGCCAGCACGGCGGCCTGACGGACCGTCAAACGTCCTGCGGGCAGCCGGAGCCGGGCCAGGCGGCCGTCGTCGGCCGGATGCAGGCGCAGCGCTCCGGGGCAGGCGTCGCCACGGTCCCGTACGCGGGTTTCACCCGGTCCGGGCGCCGGGGGTGGGGTGGGCGGCATGGCGGCGAGCATACCCACGGCGCACCGCCCGGCCACGTGGTGTGATCGGGCCGACTCCGCCGCCCCCTCGGCCGCCCCGGCGGCACGATCTAGGATGCGAAGCGGCATGGGGTCCCAGGACCCCGGGGAGGAAGCCCGGTGAGAATCCGGCGCGGTCCCGCCACTGTGAGCCCGTACCGGCGACGGAACGGGTGAGTCAGGAACTCCCTTCCCCTCGCTCCCGGCTCCGTCCGGGCAGGGGAGGCCCCCACCCACACGACCACCCGGGGCGCGGACAACCCCGAGGAAGGCCTGAGCTCGCCATGCTCCTGCTGCTGTCGCACTCCGACACCGACCTGCTCAGCGCCCGGGCGGCCAACGCCGCCGCGCCCGACGGCCCGGTCGCGTACCGCTTCGCCAACCCCTCCCGCCTGCCGCTGGACGAGCTGCCCGCCCTCCTCGACGGCGCCGACCTGGTCGTCGTCCGCCTCCTCGGCGGTGTCCGTTCCTGGCAGGAGGGCCTGGACGCGGTCCTCGCCGCCGGGAAGCCGGTGGTCGTCCTCAGCGGCGAACAGGCCCCCGACGCCCAGCTGATGGCCACCTCCACCGTGCCGATCGGCGTGGCCACCGAGGCCCACGCCTACCTCGCGCACGGTGGCCCGGCCAACCTGGAGCAGCTGGCCCGCTTCCTCTCCGACACCGTCCTGCTCACGGGCCACGGCTTCGAGGCCCCGGCCGCCGCCCCCACCTGGGGCCCGCTGGAGCGGACCGCGCGGAACGCGGCCGGCCCGGTCGTCGCGGTGCTCTACTACCGCGCCCACCACATGAGCGGGAACACCGCCTTCGTCGGCGCCCTGTGCGACGCGATCGAGGACGCCGGCGGCCGGCCGCTGCCGCTGTACGTGGCCTCGCTGCGCGCCCCCGAGCCGGAGCTGATCGACACCCTCCGTACCGCCGACGCGATCGTCACCACCGTCCTGGCCGCGGGCGGCACCAAGCCCGCCGAGGCGCAGGCGGGCGGCGACGAGGAGGCGTGGGACGCGGGCGCGCTGGCCGCGCTCGACGTGCCGATCCTCCAGGCGCTGTGCCTGACCGGTTCGCGTGCCGCGTGGGAGGAGAACGACGAGGGCCTGTCGCCGCTGGACGCGGCCGGGCAGGTGGCCGTGCCCGAGTTCGACGGCCGCCTCATCACCGTCCCGTTCTCCTTCAAGGAGATCGACGCCGACGGCCTGCCCGCGTACGTCGCCGACACCGAGCGCGCGGCCCGCGTCGCCGGCATCGCCGTCCGGCACGCCCGCCTCCGGCACATCCCGAACGCCGAGAAGAAGCTGGCGCTCGTGCTGTCCGCGTACCCGACGAAGCACTCCCGCATCGGCAACGCGGTCGGCCTGGACACCCCGGCCTCGGCCGTGGCCCTGCTGCGCCGCCTGATGGCCGAGGGCTACGACTTCGGGCCCGAGGACGAGATCCCCGGCGTGGTCTCGGGTGACGGCGACGAGCTGATCCGCGCCCTGATCGAGGCCGGCGGCCACGACCAGGACTGGCTGACCGAGGAGCAGCTCGCCAGGAACCCGGTCCGCATTCCGGCCGCCGACTACCGGCGCTGGTACGCGACCCTCCCCGAGGAACTGCGGTCGCACGTCGAGGAGCACTGGGGCCCGCCGCCCGGCGAGATGTTCCTCGACCGGTCGCGGAACCCGGAGGGCGACATCGTCCTCGCCGCCCTGCGCCGCGGGAACCTGCTGATCCTCATCCAGCCGCCGCGCGGCTTCGGCGAGAACCCGATCGCGATCTACCACGACCCCGATCTGCCGCCGTCCCACCACTACCTCGCCGCCTACCGGTGGATCGCCGCCCGCGCCGACGACGGGGGCTTCGGCGCCGACGCCATGGTGCACCTGGGCAAGCACGGCAACCTGGAGTGGCTGCCCGGCAAGAACGCCGGCCTGTCCGCCGCCTGCGGCCCCGACGCGGCCCTCGGGGACCTGCCGCTCGTCTACCCGTTCCTCGTCAACGACCCGGGCGAGGGCACGCAGGCCAAGCGGCGCGCCCACGCCACGCTCGTCGACCACCTGGTGCCGCCGATGGCCCGCGCCGACTCGTACGGAGACATCGCGCGCCTGGAGCAGCTGCTCGACGAGTACGCGCAGATCTCGTCCATGGACCCGGCGAAGCTGCCGGCGATCCGCGCCCAGATCTGGACGCTGATCCAGGCCGCCAAGCTGGACCACGACCTGGGCCTGGAGGAGCGGCCGGAGGACGACGGCTTCGACGACTTCCTGCTGCACGTCGACGGCTGGCTGTGCGAGGTCAAGGACGCCCAGATCCGTGACGGTCTGCACGTCCTCGGCGGCGCGCCCGCCGGCCCGGAGCGGGTCAACCTGGTGCTGTCCATCCTGCGCGCCCGCCAGATCTGGGGCGGTACGCAGGCGCTGCCGGGCCTGCGCGAGGCGCTCGGCCTGGACGAGTCGGCCGCGACCCGGGTCACCGCCGACGAGGCGGAGGCGAAGGCGCGCGAGCTGGTCGAGGCGATGGAGGCGGCGGACTGGTCCGTGGACGCGGTCGAGAGGGTCGCCGCCGGTCACGGCCCCGACGTGGCCGCCGTGCTGCGCTTCGCCTGCGAGCAGGTCGTGCCGCGCCTGGCCGCCACGACGGACGAGCTGACGCACGCGGTGCACGCCCTGAACGGCGGCTTCGTGCCGGCCGGTCCGTCCGGTTCGCCGCTGCGCGGCCTGGTCAACGTCCTGCCGACCGGCCGGAACTTCTACTCGGTCGACCCGAAGGCGGTGCCGTCCCGCCTCGCCTGGGAGACGGGGCAGGCGCTCGCCGACTCCCTCCTGGAGCGCTACCGCACGGACAACGGCGACTGGCCGACCTCCGTGGGCCTGTCCCTGTGGGGGACGAGCGCGATGCGGACGGCCGGTGACGACGTGGCCGAGGCGCTCGCGCTGCTCGGCGTGCGCCCGCTCTGGGACGAGGCCTCGCGCCGCGTGAACGGCCTGGAGCCGATCCCGCTGGAGGAGCTGGGCCGCCCGCGCATCGACGTCACCCTGCGCATCTCGGGCTTCTTCCGTGACGCCTTCCCGCACGTCATCGGTCTGCTGGACGACGCGGTACGGCTCGTGGCGGGTCTCGACGAGCCGGCCGACCAGAACTACGTGCGGGCGCACGCGCAGGCCGACCTGGCCGAGCACGGCGACGAGCGGCGTGCCACGACCCGTATCTTCGGGTCGCGGCCGGGCACGTACGGCGCGGGCATCCTCCAGCTGATCGACTCGCGCGACTGGCGGACGGACGCGGACCTCGCCGAGGTGTACACGGTCTGGGGCGGTTTCGCGTACGGGCGCGGCCTGGGCGGCCGTCCGGCGCGGGCCGAGATGGAGACGGCGTACAAGCGGATCGCGGTCGCGGCGAAGAACACGGACACGCGTGAGCACGACATCGCGGACTCCGACGACTACTTCCAGTACCACGGCGGCATGGTGGCGACCGTCCGCGCGCTGAAGGGCACGGCCCCGGAGGCGTACATCGGCGACTCCACCCGCCCGGAGACGGTCCGCACCCGCACGCTGGTCGAGGAGACGTCGCGGGTCTTCCGGGCGCGGGTGGTCAACCCGCGCTGGATCGAGGCGATGCGGCGCCACGGCTACAAGGGCGCGTTCGAGCTGGCGGCGACGGTGGACTACCTCTTCGGGTACGACGCCACGACCGGCGTGGTCGCCGACTGGATGTACGACAAGCTGACGCAGGAGTACGTGCTCGACCCGGAGAACCAGGCCTTCCTCAAGGAGGCCAACCCGTGGGCGCTGCACGGCATCGCGGAGCGTCTCCTGGAGGCGGAGTCGCGCGGCATGTGGGAGAAGCCGGACCCGGAGACGCTGGCCGCCCTCCGCCAGGTGTTCCTGGAGACCGAGGGTGACCTGGAGGGTTCGGGGGACGAGGCGTAGGCCGGCCGGGCCGGGACCGGGAGCGGCGCGGTGTGCGCGCGTCCCGGTGCCCGGCCGGCGTCCTCGCGCGGGACCGGGTCCCGGCTCACCGGTGGGTGAGGGTGCGGTCCGGTGACAGGGCGAGCCGGCGGCCCGGGAAGGACGCCCGCAGCCGGCGGTCGTGGGTGACCACGACCAGCGTGCCCCGGTAGGCCGCGAGCGCGGCCTCGAACTCCTCCACCAGTCCCGGTGACAGGTGGTTCGTGGGCTCGTCCAGGAGCAGCAGGTCGGCCGGTTCCGTCACCAGGCGGGCCAGCTCCAGCCTGCGGCGCTGTCCGGCCGACAGGAGCCGGACCGGGGTCGCGAGGTCCCGGGCGGGGAACAGGCCGAGGCGGAGCAGCTCCTCCTCGCGGCCCTCTCCGAAGGCCTCGCTCACCGTACGGGGGTCGGTGGGCGGGGCCGTGTCCTGCCGCAGCAGTCCCACCCGGCCGGGTGCGCGCACCGTGCCCGCGTCCGGGGTGATCTCGCCCGCGAGGACTTTCAGGAGGGTGGTCTTGCCGGCGCCGTTGGGGCCGGTGACGAGGAGCCGTTCGCCCGGTTCGAGGTGGAGGGCGTCGAGCCGGAGCCGGCCGTTCACCCGTACCCCGGTCAGGTCGACGGCCGCGCCCTCGCCGGTCAGGTCCGCGTGGAAGCGCAGCGGGTCCGGGGGCGGCGGCACGGGGTCGGCGGTGAGCCGGGCGAGCCGTTCGCGGGCGGCGCGGATGCGGCTCATCGCGCCGTGCGCCCGGGACCGGGCCCGGAAGGCGCCCGCCCCGCTGAAGGAGGCGGGGGCCTTGCGGGGGATCGCCGAGAACCGGTCGATGTGGGTGTCCGCGAGCGCGGTGTGGCGGGCCAGTTCGGCCTTCCACTCCTCGTACGCGCGCTGCCGGCGGGTGCGTTCGGCGGCGCGGCCGGTGAGGTAGCCGGCGTAGCCGTCGCCGTAGCGGCGGACGGTGTGGCGGTCCTCGTCCACCTCCAGGACGGCGGTGGTGACCCGTTCGAGGAACGTCCGGTCGTGGGAGACGGCCACGACCGTGCCCCGGTGGGCGCGCAGCCGTTCCTCCAGCCAGCCGACGGCCTCGTCGTCCAGGTCGTTGGTGGGTTCGTCGAGCAGCAGGAGTTCGGGTTCGGCGGCGAGGACGCCGGCGAGCGCGAGGCGGGAGCGCTGCCCGCCGGAGAGGGTGCCCAGGGTGCGGGCGCGGTCGAGGGGGGCGGGTTCGCCGAGGCGTCGCAGGACGGTTTCGACGCGCCGGTCGGCACCGGCGCCGCCCCGCGCCTCGTAGGCGGCGAGGAGCCGGGCGTAGCCGTCGAGGTCGCCGGTGTCGCCGAGGGCGGCCTCGGCGGTACGGATGGCCCGCTCCAGTTCCCGTACCTCCGCGAGCGCGTGGTCGACGGCCTCGCCGACGGTGGCGGTGGGCGGGAGGTCGAGGGTCTGGGCGAGGTGGCCGAGGCCGCCGGGGGCGTCGACGGTCACCGTGCCGTCGGTGGGGGTGTCGAGTCCGGCGAGGAGCCGCAGGAGCGTCGACTTCCCGGAGCCGTTGTCCCCGACGACGCCGAGCCGTTCGCCGGCGCGGACGGTGAGGGAGACCCGGTCGAGGACGGTGCGGTGGTGGACGTCCCGGTCGTCGAAGCGCCGGGTGACGTCGGTGAGTTGTGCACGGAACAAGGGCGCCTCCCGGGCCGTAGAATACGAGACGAGACGTCTCGTCTTTTTGAGAGTACGGGAAGGTCCACGCCCGGGCAAGACGCTTCGTCTCGTCGGCGGGTGTCCGTCCTCCGTGGAGGAGGGCCGGTTCGTGGAGTGGGTTGCCCGTCGAGCTTGTTCTAGTAGAGTGCAAACAAGTGGAACAGGTGCCCGGGCCGTCCGGTCCGGAGGAGGGGGAGACCATGACCCACGACACGACCGAACCGAGCCGCCCCGCCCGCACGGGAGCACGCCTCCGGGGCAGCCGGCCCTGGGCCGCCCTGCCCTTCCTGCTCGCCCTCGCCGGGTACGCGGTGGCCCTCGCGCTCTGGTGGGAGCGGCTGCCGGACCCCGTGGCCACGCACTTCTCCGGGGCGGACGGCCGCGCCGACGGCTGGACCTCCCGCACCGGCACGGCCGTGACCGGCGCGGTCCTGCTGGCCGTGGCGGGCGCGGCCTGGACGGCGTTCGTCCGCGGGCCCGCGCTCGCCGGCGCCTGGGCGACGGCCGGATTCCTCGGCGCGCTGCCCGTCCTGATGCTCCGCGCCAACCTGGACGCGACCGGTCCGGACCCCGCCACCCTGCCCCCCGGCCACCTGGTGGCCGGCGCGGCCGTCGCCGGCCTCGCCGCGCTCGCCGGGTGGGCGGTGAGCCGGCTCGTGGTCGACGAGGAGCGGCCGGGTGCACCCGCCCCGGAGGGCGAGCCGTACGAGCGGCTGCCGCTCGGCCCGGGCGAGGTGGCCGGCTGGTCCCGCCACACCGGCTCCCCGGCGCTGACCGTGCTCGGCGCGGGCCTGGCCCTGGCGGGCCCGGCCGTCCTGACCGCCGGGTGGTGGCCGGTGGCGCCGTTCCTGGTGGCGGCCGGTGCGGCGGGGCTCGGGCTCGCCCGCGTCCGGGTCACGGCCGACCGGCGCGGCCTGACCGTCGCGCCCGCCGTGACCGGCCGGCCCCGCCTCCGTGTCCCGCTCGACGAGATCGAGGGCGCGGACGCGCGGGACGTGCGCGCGGTGGCCGACTTCGGTGGCTGGGGATACCGGGTCCGGGCCCACCGCACCGCTCTGGTGCTGCGCTCCGGCGAGGCCCTGGTGGTCCGGCGCGCGGGCGGTCGCGAGTTCGCGGTCACCGTGCCCGACGCGCGGACCGCCGCCGCCCTGCTCAACACGCTCACCGCACGGCATGGGAAGGTCTGACGGTGCTTTTCCGGGTCGATCCAGCCTCCTCCGTCCCCCTCGGCGACCAGATCGCCGCCTGCGTCCGCGGCGCGCTCGCCGACGGCTCCGCGGCGCCCGGCGAGCGCCTCCCGGCCGCCCGCGACCTCGCCGACTCCCTCGGCGTCAACGTCCACACCGTCCTGCGCGGCTACCAGCGGCTGCGGGAGGAGGGCCTGATCGAACTCCGCCGGGGCCGCGGCGCCGTCATCGTCCCCGGCGCCACCGCCCCCGACCGCGCCCGCCTGCTCGGCCGCCTCCGCGAGGCGGCGGCGGAGGCCCGCGAACTGGGCCTCAGCGAGGCGGAATTCCTCGAACTGGCCCGGACCTCACTGGCGTGACCCGCCCGCCCGGCGGATTTTGCCGAACGGTCGACCCGTCGCCGCCCCGGCTCCCGTAGCGTCCTCGGCGTATCCGTCGACACGCACCGCGGGCGGCCTCCCACCCGGGCGGGCCGGGCCGCCGGGGAGGTATGCCATGCACCAGCTCGACCTGCCGGCGACGGCGTCCGCGCTGCCGGACGCCTGGAGCTCCCACCTGCTGGCGCGGGTGGGAACGGCCGGGGTGAAGGTCCTCCGCATGGACGGGCGCCCCCTCCCGGCCGAGACCCACAGCGCCCCCGAGGTGCTCCTGGTGCTGGACGGCCGCCTCGAACTGCTGGTGGACGACACCGCGGTGACGGTGGCCCCCGGCGGCATGTACCGGGTGCCGGCGGGCACCCGCCACGCCGTCCGCCCCGGCAGCCACGGCACGCTGGTGATCGTCGAGGCACCGGAGGGGTGACGGCTCCGGCGGCCACGGGCGCCCGGCGGGTCCCGTACCGGGCGAACCGCCCCGCCCCGCCGGCGACCGCACGACGGCCCCCGCCCCCGTACCCATAGAATTTGACCCTGCTGTCGGAACGACCACGGCATCGCACCCCACTGGAATGGAGCATCCCAGGATGGCTCGACACCTTGTCACCAGCGCACTTCCCTACATCAACGGGATCAAGCACCTGGGCAACATGGTCGGGTCGATGCTCCCGGCGGACGTGTACTCCCGGTACCTCCGCCAGCGCGGTCACGACGTCCTGTACATCTGCGCCACCGACGAGCACGGCACCCCCGCCGAGCTGGCCGCCAAGGAGCAGGGTCTGCCCGTCGACGAGTTCTGCGCCCGCGCCCACGACGCGCAGAAGGCCGTGTACGACGGCTTCGCGCTGGCCTTCGACTACTTCGGCCGCAGCTCCTCGCCGCAGAACGCCGAGATCACGCAGCACTTCGCGCGGAAGCTGTACGAGAACGGCTTCATCGAGGAGCGGGCGATCCGCCAGGTCTACTCGCCCGTCGACGGCCGCTTCCTGCCCGACCGGTACGTGGAAGGCACCTGCCCCCACTGCGGTTACGACAAGGCCCGCGGCGACCAGTGCGAGAACTGCACCCGCGTCCTCGACCCCACCGACCTGATCGAGCCCCGTTCGGCGATCAGCGGCTCCACGGAGCTGGAGGTCCGCGAGACCAAGCACCTCTTCCTCCTGCAGTCGAAGCTCCAGCACGAGGTCGAGGCGTGGATCGACCGCGTCAGCCCCGAGTGGCCGCACCTGTCCACCTCCATCGCCCGCAAGTGGCTGACCGAGGGCCTGAACGACCGCGCCATCACGCGGGACCTGGACTGGGGCGTGCCGGTGCCGGCCGACACCTGGCCGGAGCTCGCCGCCGAGGGCAAGGTCTTCTACGTCTGGTTCGACGCGCCCATCGAGTACATCGCCGCCACCAAGGAGTGGGCCGACGCCGCCCCCGACGGCGAGACGCGCGACTGGAAGTCGTGGTGGTACGAGGCCGACGACACCGTCCGCTACACCCAGTTCATGGCCAAGGACAACGTCCCGTTCCACACGGTGATGTTCCCCGCCACCGAGCTCGGCGTGCGCGAGCCGTGGAAGAAGGTCGACCTGGTCAAGGGCTTCAACTGGCTCACGTACTACGGCGGCAAGTTCTCCACCTCCCAGAAGCGCGGCGTCTTCACCGACACCGCCCTCTCCCTGCTGCCCGCCGACTACTGGCGCTACTTCCTCGTCGCCAACGCGCCCGAGTCGGACGACTCCTCCTTCACCTGGGAGCACTTCACCGCCACGGTGAACAAGGACCTCGCCGACACCCTCGGCAACTTCGTCAACCGGGTCCTGTCCTTCTCCCGCAAGCGCTTCGGCGACGAGGTCCCGGCGGGCCACGCGGCCGGCGAGGCGGAGGCGAGGCTCGGCGAGGAGATCGCGCGGCTGCTCGCCGAGTACGAGGAGCACATGGAGGCCCTCCAGTTCCGCAAGGCCGCGGCCGCGCTGCGCGCCCTGTGGTCCGCGGGCAACTCCTACCTGGAGGAGAAGGCCCCCTGGCTGGAGATCAAGACGGACGCCGACGGCGCCGCCCTGACCCTGCGCACGGCGATGAACCTCATCCACCTGTACGCCGTGGTCTCCGAGCCCTTCATCCCGGCCTCGGCCGCCGCCATGCGCGGCGCCTTCACCCTGGCCGGGGACACCGCGACCTGGGTGACCGCCGAGCAGGCCAGGGCCCTGGACGCGGTCCCGGCGGGCACGCCGTTCACGGTGCCGCCGGTCCTCTTCGCGAAGATCACGGAGGAGGACATGGAGTCCTACCGCGAGCGCTTCGGCGGCGGCGCGCCCACGGCCTGACCCGACCGCGCCCGGCGCGCGACCGGCCTGCGGCGGCGGGGCCCACGGCCCGTCGCCCCGGGCCGCCGGCCGGCCGCGACGGCCTGAGCGGGGGGCCGGGGACCGGTGTCCCCGGCCCCCCGCCGTACCCGGGCCCGCCCGGAGCCGTCCGTACGTCTGCGGGCCGCGCCCGGTCAGGCGTCGCGGAGCTCCCGCACCGCGTCCTTCGTGAGGCTCACGCGGACGAGAGCGGCGGCGAGCCGGGCCAGGTCGTCACCCGGCACGAGCTCCGCCAGGCCGGCCGGGGTCGTGGGCAGGCCGAGGTCCCCGGCCGCCGCCCGTGAGCGCGCGTCGAAGAAGGGCCGCACCTCCGGCCACACCGCCTGCGCCTCCCGGCAGAAGATGTCCGCGCCGACGGGCCCGATCCGGGGCACCTCCCGCACCAGCGCGCGCAGCGCCGCCGTGTCGCCGGCCGCCTCGGTGCGGAGCCGGCGCAGGTCCCCGTGGAAGCGGTCGAGCACCATCCGGGCGCCCTCGCCGAGCGCGGTCGCGGTGCTCTCGTCGTACCGGACGTACCGTGCCCGGCCCAGCGCGTCCACCCGCTCCCGCCAGGCGGAGGCGGCCATCGCCCGGGGGGTGCGCAGGCCCGCCGCCCACAGCTCGCGGGCGGCGGCGGTCGCCGTCCCGGCCCTGATCCGCACCGAGAGGAGGACGGTGAGGACGAGCAGCCGGTACAGCGGCGCGGGCTTGTCGTGGAGGGCGATCCCGGCCTCCTCGGCGTAGGTGCGGCCGTGCGCGCGGAGCAGCCTGCCGACGAGCCGGTCGGTGTCCATGGAGCTGGTCTCCCGGTGGTGGGGGGGCGGTGGGGCTCGCGTTCAGTCGGTGTACGACTCCAGGGTGCCGCGCCGCCGCAGGTCGAGCGTCGCGCAGTGGAAGGAGCCGCCGAAGGGCGCGTAGTGCATCAGGTCGCACGGGACCGGTTCGAAGCCCCAGGACTCCAGGGCGCGGAGCATGCCGGTGTGGTGGCGTTCCGCGACGACCCGGCGCTCGTCGAGCATGAGGACGTTCATGCTGAGCCACGTGCCGCACATGGAGGTGACCTTGAGCAGCCGGTCGTGGATCGGGTCGGGCGGCGGGGCGACCAGGATGTCCCAGTTGCGCAGCACGTCCGGCAGCCGGTCGACGTCGACGTACTCCGGATTCACCAGCACCCGGCCGGGCGCCAGCGGCATGAACGTGGTGTCGATGTGCATGGGGGTGCGGCAGCGGCTCTCGATCTCGTGGATGCGGTAGCCGGGGCCGAGGTGGCGGCGCAGCCACTCGATGCCGCTGAGGTTGGTGACGTTGCTGCGCGTCACGAAGAGGTCGCGCCCGGCCCGGACGAAGTCGGCCGCGTCGAAGACCGGCTCGAACTCGGTCAGCAGGTAGCGCATCGGCTCACCGGGCCGGGGGATCCGGAAGTCCGGGTCGAACAGCTCGTCGGTGAGCTGCGGCCTCGGCGCCGCCGTCCAGCGGGCGCCGCGCCGGAAGCAGTCCTTCAGGAGCGTGCGGTAGGCGTGGGTCTCGAAGTAGCGGCAGGGCCAGGCCATCGGCGTCTCGATGATCTCGTCGCCGACGACGAGCATGCAGTCCCGGGGGCATGCGGTGCAGAAGCCGTGCGAGGACCAGTCGGGGGTGCTGAACCGGCGCCGGTGGTCGACCGGGTCCGGCCGCCGTACGGTCACGCCGGCCTCCTCCAGGAGGGCGATGAAGCCGTCGAGCTCCTCCTGCGCCCGGTCGAGCAGTGCCCGGGGGTAGCGGAAGCCCGCCGCGAGTCCCTGGAGCCTGGCCGCGAAGCGCGGAATGTTGCAGCTCACGGCGGGGTGGCGGGAGGGGATGGTGGCACCGTCGAGACGGCCGACGACGACCTCCTCCAGCGGGTCCCACTCGTTGTGCGACCGGACGGGCGGTGCGGCGGTCGCGGCGGCCGGGCTGCCGGCGGAGCCGGTGCCGGCCGGGCTGTGGGGGGTGCTCGGGGTGGTCGTGCGGCCCCCGGGGTCCGTGGTGGGCGCGGTGGCCGGGGGCGCGGACGTCGCGACGGCGAGGGACGGCTCACTCCGGAAGCGGGGCACGGTTGCCTCCTGCTGCGGTCGGCGGCGGAACACCGCGCGAGTGCCCCCCTCGCGGCCCCCGCATGCGCGGGCCGCGTGCCGGGGGTCCCCTCCCGCATCGGTCAGGATTCGAGAAGCGCAGGCCGGGGGGCCGCGCCTAACGTTTCCGTCATGGACCTCACCATTCACACCACCGCCCTCCCGCACACCGACCCGGACGCCTCCCTGGCCTTCTACCGGGACGTTCTCGGCTTCGAGGTGCGCAGCGACGTCGGCCAGGGCGCGATGCGCTGGATCACCGTCGGCCCCGCGGGCCGGCCCGGCACGTCGATCCTCCTGGCCCCGCCGGCCGTCGACCCCGGCATCACCGAGGCCGAGCGCCGCACCATCACCGAGATGATGGCCAAGGGCACCTACGGCTGGATCCTGCTGGCCACCCCCGACCTGGACGGCACCTTCGAGAAGATCCAGGCCACCGACGCCGAGGTCGTCCAGGAGCCGACCGAGCAGCCGTACGGCATCCGGGACTGCGCCTTCCGCGACCCCGCGGGCAACCTGATCCGCATCCAGGAGCTGCGCTGATGTGCCTTCCCGGATGGGCGCGCGCCCGCACCGAGGCGCACCTGACCGCCTTGCGTGCCCGAGAGGTACGTGACGTCCCCGCACCCCGCACCGAGTCGTACGAGAGGGAACCCGCCATGGCCGGCACCGCGAGCACCACGAACACGCCGAGGACCACCGCCGCGAAGAAGGCGGGGACGAAGACCGCGGGGAAGACGGCGTCGTACGACGGCTTCACGGAGGAGGAGCGGGAGGCGATGAAGGAGCGCGCGAAGGAGCTGAAGGCCTCCTCGCGCCGCACCTCCCGCGCCGCCAAGGCCGCCGAGGCGGAAGCCGGCGTCCTCGCAAAGATCGCCGAGATGCCGGACGAGGACCGGGTGCTCGCCGAGCGGATCCACGCCCTCGTGAAGGAGAACGCCCCGGAGCTGGAGCCGAAGCTCTGGTACGGCATGCCGGCCTACGCGAGGGACGGCAAGGTCGTCTGCTTCTTCCAGAGCGCCCAGAAGTTCAAGACGCGGTACGCGACGCTCGGCTTCAGCGACCTGGCGCGGCTCGACGACGGTGCGATGTGGCCGGCCGCCTACGCGCTGACCCGCCTGACCCCCGCGGACGAGGCCCGCATCGCCGAACTGGTGCGCAAGGCCGTCGCCTGAGACGCGGGCCCCGGACGGCCGGTGCCCGCCGCCCGGCGGGGGCGGATGACCGAAAGCGGTCCACCGCCGGCGCGGGCCGCATACGGTGGGACGGTCGGTGATCATCCGTACCTCCCGCGTGAAAGGGCTCCTCGCATGACGGACAGCGGTACTCCCGAGCCGGTCGTCACGACCCCGGTCGGCCGGGTGGTCGGCGGGCGCGCCGACGTCCTGGACGACGCGTGGGGCGGGGTGGCGGCGGTGATCCGGCTGGACGACCGGTTCGGCCCGGACGCCCTCGCGGGCCTGGACGCCTTCTCGCACGTGGAGGTCGTCTACCACTTCGACCGCGTACCGGTGGAGAAGGTGGAGACCGGGGCCCGGCATCCGCGCGGCAACGCCGGCTGGCCGCTCGTCGGCATCTTCGCCCAGCGCGGCAAGAACCGCCCCAACCGCCTCGGCGTCTCCCGCTGCCGTCTCCTGCGGGTCGACGGCCGGGAACTCCACGTCGAGGGCCTGGACGCGGTCGACGGCACCCCCGTCCTGGACATCAAGCCCTACATGTCCGAGTTCGGCCCCCGCGGCCCGGTCACGCAGCCGGAATGGGCCACCGAGATCATGAGCCGGTACTACTGACCAGCCCTCTTCCGCCCGGAAGACTGTGCCGAATGGAGAAACGATCAAGCAGTGACAGGGCGGACGAGCACGGCGGGAAGGACGCGCCGCGCGGACACGGGCCGGTCCTGCGGACGGAGAACGGTCCCGTACGGGGCCGGGAGGCCGCCGGCGGTGTCACCGCCGTCCTGGGCATTCCCTACGCGGCCCCGCCCTTCGGCGCCCGCCGGTTCGGTGCGCCGGAGCCGGCGGCGCCCTGGGACGGCGTCCGGGACTGCACGGCCTTCGGCCCCGTCGCCCCGCAGTCGGCGGAGCTGCCGGGCGCGCCGGTGTGGCGTCCCGGGGACGAGGACGTCCTCACCGTCAACGTATGGGCACCCGAGGACGCGGCCACCGGCCCCGGGCCGCTGCCGGTGTTCTTCTGGATCCACGGCGGCGCCAACACCTTCGGCTCCTCCGCCCAGCCCGACTTCGACGGTACGGCCCTGGCCCGCGCCGGGCTGGTCGTCGTCAGCTGCAACTTCCGCGTCGGCTTCGAGGGCTTCGGCCATGTCCCCGGCCACCCCGACAACCGGGGGCTCCTGGACCAGGCCGCCGCGCTGCGCTGGGTCCGTGACAACATCGCTGCCTTCGGCGGGGACCCGGGGAACGTCACCGTCGCCGGGCACTCGTCCGGGGCCGGTGCGGTGGTCTGCCTGATGGCCATGGAACGGGCCCGGGGCCTGTTCCGGCGGGCCGTCGCCCACAGCGTGCCCAGCGCCTTCCACTCGGTCGCGCTCGCCACGGCGGTCACCGGGAGGATCGCCGCCGCCGCGGGGGTCGCCCCGACGGCCGAGGGCCTGCGGTCGGCATCGCCCGGTGCGCTGGTCGCCGCCTCCGACGCGGTGTCCGCCGCGTGTGCCACCGACCCCGTCGCCGCCGTCCACGCCTTCGAATCCGTGATCTTCCAACCCGTGGTGGACGGCGAGGTGCTGCCCGCCGACCCGCTGCGCGCCCTCGCCTCGGGGGCGGCGCGGGACATCGACCTGCTGCTGTGCCACGCGGAGGAGGAGTACTGGTTCCTGCACACGGTCGGGGCCGTACGGGAGGTCACCACCGAGTCGGAGCTCGGCGAGCTGACCCGGGCCCTGGGCCTGCCGGACGGGTTGGCCGACGCCTACCGGGCGGTGATGCCGGGCGCGCCCGTGCTCGACCGCGCCCTCGCCGTCCTCGGGGACGCGAAGTTCGGCGCGTACACCACCCGGCTGGCCGAGACCCACGCGCGGGCCGGCGGCCGTGCCCACCTGGCCCGCTTCGCCCGTGCCCGTACGGGGGTCAGGCCCTGGCACACCGCGGACGTGCCGTTCGCCTTCGGCAACCTGGACGTGCCCGGCGCGGACTTCCTCCTCGGGGGCGCGCCCGACGAGGAGGACCGCGCCCTCTCCCGCCGTATGCTCCGCGCCTGGGCGGACTTCGCGGCCGGCGGCGAACCGGGCTGGCCGCCGGTCACCGCCACCGCCACCCCGGCCCGCGTCTGGGCGGTCCCGGCCGACCGGCTCGCCGACGTGACCGCGTCCCCGGTCCACGGTCTGTGGCGCTCCGTCCCGTTCGGCCTCCTGCGTCCCCTGCGCGGCCCGGACGCCTGACGCCCGGGCCGGAGGGGGGCCGGCCGGGGCGTCGGTGCGCGCGGGGGTCAGGCCGAGGCCTCGGCGCGGGCGGCGGTACGGGTGGCCGGGGCCGGGCGCGGGACGAGGCGGCGCCGGCGGGTCGGGAGGCCCGCGGTGGGGTGGGCGACACCCCAGGCGGCGCCCTTGCAGATCAGCTCCTTGTAGTGGAACGCCAGGCGGCCGGTGAGGACGCTGTCCCGGGCCCGGTCGTCGGCGGTGACGAACTGGATGAGGCCCTCGGAGCGGCCCAGGGAGACGCACTGCTGGAAGTAACGGATGGTCATGGAGGGGACCTTGGTGCCGGTGAGGCGGGCCGCGATGGCGTCGGCCGCCTGCCAGGCCATCGGCACCCCCGAGGCGCAGGACATGCGCAGCGGCCTGCCGCCGGGGCCGAGGGCGTGGGCGGCGTCACCGATCGCGTACACGTCGGGGTGCGAGTGCGAGCGCATCGAGGCGTCCACGGTGATCTGTCCGTGGTCGGTGGTGTGCAGGGTCGTCGCCCGTGCCAGCGGGTGGACGGCGAAGCCGGTGGTCCAGACGGTGGCGTCGGAGGACAGGGTGCCGCCCCCGGCGGTGGTGACGCCGTCCGCCGTGACGGCGGTGACGGTGGTGTGCTCGTGCACGGCGATACCGAGCCTGTCGGTCACCGTGCGCAGGTGGGCGCGGCCCTTGTCGGAGAGCCAGTCGCCGAGGACGCGGGGCGTGGCCAGGGTGACGCGGAGGTCGGGGCGGGCCTCGGCGATCTCGGTGGCGGCCTCCAGACCGGTGAGCCCGCCACCCACGACGACCACGGGCCGGCCGGCGCCGAGCGCGGCCAGGCGCTCCCGGAGGCGGAGGGCGCCGGGACGGCTGGAGACCTCGTGGGCGTGTTCGGCGGCGCCGGGGACCCCGCCGTCGTTCCAGGTGCTGCCGAGGGCGTACACGAGGGTGTCGTACTCCAGCACCTCCGCGCCGCCCGCCGGGGCGGCACCGGCGGGGCCGGTGGGCGTGACCGTGACGGTGCGGCGGTCCACGTCCACACCGGTGACGCGGGCGAGCTTCAGCGTGACGCCCGTGCCCGCGAAGATCTCCTCGAACGGCCGGGGCTTCAGTTCCTGTCCGACGGCGAGCTGGTGGAGCCGGACGCGCTCGACGAAGTCGGGCTCGGGGTTGACGAGGGTGATGGTGACGTCCGCGCGGTGCAGCCGCCGGGCGAGGCGGCCGGCCGCGACGGCTCCGGTGTAGCCGGCTCCGAGGACGACGATGCGGTGCTGCATGTGCCTGCTCCTGTCTGCGAGGTTCGGCCGCTGTCTGCGCGGTGTCGCCTCTTGAACCGGACAGCCCGCCGATCCCTGACAGAAGCAGTATGTGACCCGCGTCACATCGCCTCAGAGGGTGTGGAGCGGCTCCTCCTTGATCGTCCGGGCCGCCCACCGCTCGGTCGCGCGGACGAGCTTGTCCGGGTTGACCTGGCTGCGGACGGCCACGATGCCCTCCGGCGTGACCTCCAGGCAGGTGACCGCGACGACCCGCCCGTCCACGACCACCACGAACGCCGGCTCGCCGTTGGCCGTCGAGGCGTAGACGTCGGGCGTCCCGCCGACGAGCTTCCGCTTCGCGTCCCCGGGCTTGAACAGACCCCGCAGGAACGTGGCGACCGCGACCGCCCCCTCGAACGCCTTCGCCCGGGCCGGCACCTTCCCGCCGCCGTCGCCCACCGCGACGGCGTCCTGCGTGAGCAGCCGGACGAGAGGCTCCGTACGGCCGCTGGTCGCCGCCGCCAAGAACTCCTCCACGATCCGCCGGGCCGCCGCCCCGTCGATCTCGGTGCGCGCCCTGCCGTCCGCGACGTGCTTCTTCGCCCGGTGCAGGATCTGCTGGCTGGCGGCCTCGCTGATGTCGAGGATCTCGGCGATCTCCCGGTGCGGATAGTCGAACGCCTCGCGCAGCACGTACACCGCCCGCTCGTTGGGCGTCAGCCGCTCCAGCACGACGAGGACGGCGTACGAGACGGACTCGCGCTGCTCGGCCGTGTCGGCCGGGCCGAGCATCGGGTCCCCCGCGAGCAGCGGCTCGGGCAGCCATCTCCCCACATACGTCTCGCGCCGCGCGCGGGCCGAGGAGAGCTGGTTGAGGCAGTAGTTGGTGAGGACCTTCGTCAGCCAGGCCTCGGGTATCTCGATCCGCCCCGCGTCGGCCGCCTGCCAGCGCAGGTACGTCTCCTGCACGGCGTCCTCCGCCTCGCTCGCCGAGCCGAGCAGCCGGTAGGCGATGGCCTCCAGCCGGGGCCGCGCGGCCTCGAACCGGTCGGTGTCACTCGTGATCAGCGCCATGCCGCGATCCTAGAGGCGCCGTGTCCGTGCCGTCAGGGCCCGGTGGATTTCTCAGGGCAGCCTCCGGGGCGGCCCCCGGGGGGTGGACCCTTGCGGGCGTCAGACGATCAGGGAACGCCCGGTGGGGGCGAGGCGCAGCAGCCTGGTCGGGGCGGTCCGTTCCCGGGCGAGGCCCGGCAGGATCTCCGCGCGGGCGTGGGGATCGGCCCGGACGGCGGCGGCGTGCCGGTGGTGGGCGTCCTCGTCGGCGTAGGAGAGGAGGACGACGGCCACGTTCTCGCCGGTCCGGACGGGCAGCCGGGTGAAGGTGTTCGGGGCGTCCTCGGTGGAGAGCAGGGCGAGCGGTTCGGGCCCGGTCGCGCGGAGCACCGGCAGGAGTCCGTCCCGGAGCAGTTCGACGCCGTGGTCCCGCCCCGGGGGGAACGACCACAGCACGGCGGCCACGAACCGGTCCGGCGCCGGTGCCCCGACCGGCGGCCGCGCGGCGGGGGAGGCGGGGAAGCCGCTCCCGGCGGCGCGGGGCCGCAGCAGGAGGACGTCGTCGGAGTCGGCCATGGTGGCGTTCGCCCGGGGCCCGTGCGCGGCCCAGACCGGCCCGCCGTAGAAGTCGGTCAGCGCCCGGTGCCGCACGGCCATGTCGGGAAACCCCCGGAGCCATACGAAGCGGTCGGGGTCGTCCAGGTCCCGGAACTGCCCGAGGACACTCATCCCCACCGCCTCCTGCGTCTCGGTGAACTCCCGCTCGAACAGCGCGATCAGCTCCTCGCGCCGGCCGGGACGCAGCGTGTAACGGCGCAGCTCGATCACGGCGGGCGGCGGGACGGGAGCGGGGGAGGACGGCACGGCGGGGCTCCTGGGACTCGTGGCATCAGCGGGTGCGTACGGCCGACGGTAGGACCACCGTGTGCCAGATGCTGTCAGGGTTTCCGAGGAGAATGCGCGCATGTCTGCCACCCGCCTGCTGTCGGTCCTGCTGTTGCTGCAAGCACGGGGCCGGATGTCGGCCCGGGCGGTCGCCGAGGAGCTGGAGGTGTCGGTCCGCACCGCCTACCGGGACCTGGCCCGCCTCCAGGCGGCGGGCGTCCCGGTCTGCGCGGAGCCCGGCCGCGGCGGCGGCTACCGCCTCCTCGACGGCTACCGCACCCGCCTCACCGGCATGACCGGGGGCGAGGCGCGGGCCCTCCTCTTCGCGGGCCTGCCCGGACCCGCCGCCGAACTGGGCCTCGCCGAGGAGACGGCGGCGGCCCGGCTGAAGCTCCTCGCCGCGCTGCCGGACGGCCCGCGCGAGGAGGCGGCGCGGGCCGCGGCGGTCTTCCACCTGGACGCGCCCGGCTGGTACCGGGACCCCGAGCCGGCCCCGTACCTCCCCCTCCTCGTCGACGCGGTGCTCGCCCGCCGCCCGCTCGACGTGCGCTACCGCCGCTGGCGCGCCCCGCAGGAGGTGCGCCGCCGCCTCCACCCGTACGGCCTGGTCCTCAAGTCCGGCACCTGGTACCTGGTGGCGGCGACGGCCGACGCATCCGACCGCCCGGGTCCCGCCACGTACCGCGTGACGCAGCTCCTCGACGCCGTACCGGCCCCGCCCGGCGCACTCTTCACCCGCCCCCGGGACTTCGACCTCGCCGCGTACTGGACGGCCTACCTCGCCGACTTCTCGTCCCGCCGCTTCACCGGCACCGCCACCGTCCGCCTCTCCCCGCGGGGGCGCGGCCGTCTCCCCGACAACCTCCCTCCGGAGGTGGTCCGCGCGGTCGAGGCGACCGCGACCCCCGCCGGCGACGACGGCTGGGTGGAGGCGGTCATCCCGGTCGAGAGCACGGACCACGCCTGCGGCGAACTCCTCCGCCTGGGCCCGGACGTCGAGGTCCTCGGCCCGCCGGCGCTCCGGACGGCCATGACGACCGCGGTGCGGGCCCTGGCCGGGTTCTACGGGACGTGAGGAGGCCGGGGCTCAGCCGGCCACCGGCGGTCCGCCGGAGGGAGACCCCCCGGTCGGGGACCCACCGCCCGCGGGCCGCTGTTCGGCCGCCGCGCGACGGTACTCGGCGTTGATGCGCTGCGCCTCCTCGAGCTGGTCCTCCAGGATGATGATGCGGCAGGCGGCCTCGATGGGGGTGCCCTGGTCGACGAGTTCGCGGGCTCGGGCGGCGATGCGCAGCTGGTAGCGGGAGTAGCGCCGGTGACCGCCCTCGGAGCGCAGCGGGGTGATCAGGCGGGCCTCGCCGATGGCGCGGAGGAACCCGGGGGTGGTGCCGAGCATCTCGGCGGCCCGCCCCATCGTGTACGCGGGATAGTCGTCGTCCTCGAGCCGGCCGATCGGATCGTCCGCTGTCATTCTCACCTCTGCCGTGTCCGTCACGCCCCGTCCCCTGAAACCATAGTGCCGTCACGGGGGCGGCCCGGCGCGCACACGAGGGGGGCGCCGTTCCCGGTCACCGGGGGCCCGCGGCCGTGACGGCCGGATGGACGGCGGCTAGAGTCGATCTCATGTCGAAGCTTGACGAATTGCTCGTTGACATCGCCGCCAAGGTGGAATCCGGGCAGAGCAATCAGATGTCCCTGACCGTGGTCACCGGCGGGGCCGTCCTCACCGGCCGCTTGGCTCCCGAAGCGGTCTGGCGCCAGCGGGTGACGGAGGTGCTGACGGACTCCGCGAACCTGGGCGAGTTCGCCGACGTCTTCGCGAAGCCGTCCGCGCAGGCCGGGCCGCCGACGCATCTGCACTTCCACGTGGCCCGGATCATCCAGGGCACCATGGCCATCCCGGAGACCGGCGGGATGTACCGGGTGCCCATCGCCGATGTGAGCGCCTGGACGGTGGGGGACGTCAGCTACTCCGACCACTGACCGGGACCGTGTACGAGGAGGGCCCGACCGGCACATGCCGGTCGGGCCCTCCTCGTACGGTTCCCTCGGGACTCAGGCGGCCGTCAGACCGCCGGAGACGCTGCCGAGCAGGGCGGAGGCCCGCTCGACCGGGCCGGCGGAGACCACGGGCGGCGCCTCGTCGACGGTGTTGCACGTGAAACCGAGCCGGGTCATGGCCTGGACGACCTCACGGGCGGTGAAGTCGCGCGGGTCCTGGCGGGTGACGACCCGCCCCACCTGCTTGGCCGGGTAGCGGCGGCGACCGATGGTGACGTACGCGCCGGCGGTGACCGGTTCGGGCTTCACGTCCTTCATCGTGTCCAGCACGCCGTTCTTCGTCAGTTCGAACGGATAACGGGCGATGACGCAGCGCATGGGACCTCCAAGGTGCCGTGAGCGAATGGTGCGGGGGGAAGAGGGCGGGGTCGGGGCGGGGTCACGACGTCCGGACGGCGGCGGCGCGCAGGCGCCGGCCGAGGAGGTCGCGGAGCCGTACCCGGTCCGTGTAGGCCGCGGTGGCGCGGAAGGCGGCGAGCTGGGCGCGGGTGACGAGGCCGGTGCGGCGGCCGTCGCCGTCGCGGATGACCAGGTGTCCGGCGCGGGCGCTCGCCATGACCGAGAGGGCCACTTCGACGGTCATGTCGTCCCAGACCTGAGGCTCGGCCTCGGGGACGGTGCGGACGGCGGTCACGCCGTCCGCGGGGGTGCTGCTCGGCGGGCGGGGCTGTGTCCCGGCGGATGTCACATGGGCCTCCTGCGGCGGGTGGACGGGCGCGGGGCCGCGACGCGGACGGGAATGCCCGTCGGGGGCCGCGCGCCGGTGATGCGGTTCAGTTCGGGCTCGCCGGGGCGGACCCGCGTGATCTGCGGGTGGATGCTCGCCTTCGTCAGGAGGCGGGACATGCCGCGGCGCTGGTTCGGGGTGACGAGGGTGACGACGCTCCCGGACTCCCCGGCACGGGCGGTGCGGCCGCTGCGGTGCAGGTAGTCCTTGGGGTCGCTGGGCGGGTCGACGTTGACCACGAGGTCGAGGCTGTCGACGTGGATGCCGCGGGCGGCCACGTTCGTCGCGACCAGCGCGGTGACCTGCCCGGAGCGGAATCCGGCCAGGGTGCGGGTGCGCTCGGCCTGCGACTTGCCGCCGTGCAGCGCGGCCGCCCGTACGCCGCAGGCGAGCAGGGCCTCGGCGAGCCGGTCGGCGGCGTGCTGCGTCTCCAGGAACATGATCACGCGGCCCTCGCGGGCGGCGATCTCCGCCGTGGTGGCGTGCTTGTCGTCGGCGTGGACGTACAGCAGGTGGTGCTCAAGGGCGGCGTCGTCCCCGGCCGGGGTGTCCACGGTGTGGACGACGGGGTCGGTCAGATAGCGGCGGACCAGCTGGTCGACGGTGTGGTCGAGGGTGGCGGAGAACATCATCCGCTGCCCGTCGGCCGGCACCAGGTCGAGCAGCTCGGTCACCTGGGGGGTGAAGCCCAGGTCGGCCATCTGGTCGGCCTCGTCCAGGACGGTGACCGCGACCCGGTCCAGCCGGCAGTCGCCGCGCTCGACGAGATCCCTGAGCCGTCCCGGCGTGGCGACGACGACCTCGGCGCCGCTCCGGAGGGCGTACGCCTGCCGGGCGATCGGCAGCCCGCCGACGACGGTGAGGGTGCGCAGCTGGACGGCGCGGGCGTACGGGGCGAGGGCGTCGGTCACCTGCTGGGCCAGTTCCCGGGTGGGGACGAGGACCAGCGCGAGCGGTCGCCGGGGATCGGCGCGCCGCCCGGCGGTGCGGGCCAGCAGCGCGAGTCCGTACGCGAGCGTCTTGCCGGAACCGGTCCGGCCGCGGCCCAGGACGTCCCGGCCCGCGAGGGAGTTCGGCAGGGTCGCGCCCTGGATCGGGAAGGGCACGGTCACGCCTTCGGCGGCGAGAGCGGCCCGCATCCGGTCGGGCAGGGCGAGATCGGCGAACGCCGCGACGGCGGGGAGCGAGTCGGGGGTCTGTGTGCTGTTCATGCGGAACCTCCTTGGTGCGGCGCGCATCAAGGAATCCCCGCAGAGAAAAGAAAAGCGGTGCGTGGGGAATTTCTGGACGGAGCCGAATGGGGCACGGAGCGCGGGCCGCCGGATGATGGATCACCGGGCGCCGGCGTACGAGTTATGCCACCGAGAATCGTTTCCGCGAGATCCCCGCGGAAAACGCATGCAGCTGGGGCCCGCACCCCGAAGGATGCGGGCCCCAGCTACGTCGTGCGCGTCAGCGTCAGGCGGGAACGATGTTCTCGGCCGTCGGGCCCTTCTGGCCCTGCGCGATGTCGAAGTTCACCTTCTGGCCCTCCTGCAGCTCGCGGAAGCCCTGGGCGGCGATGTTCGAGTAGTGGGCGAACACGTCAGGGCCGCCACCGTCCTGCTCGATGAAGCCGAAACCCTTTTCCGCGTTGAACCACTTGACGGTACCAGTAGTCATGCATATCTCCTGTGGGGCAATTCGGCATCCGCACTTCACGGATGCGCTTGTCGCCGTGATGATTACCCCGCCGGAATACGACACCGAAGTTTCGGGAACCACAACTGCAACTGAGATCGACAGTAGCACGCCCTGACGCCCGGCGCGGGATTTCCTGTCCTACTCTTTTTCAACGCCAAAAACCCTCGCCGCGCGGCTTCCCCATTTCTCATCCGGCCGCCACAGATAATGCGCGGCGACGGTGGGTGATCCCGTGCGCACGCCGGGCGACCGTGCGGCCGGGTCGGTGAGCGCCGACGGCCCGAGGCGCGCGTACCCCCTGTGACCCACCGCACACCGGCCGACCGATCACTCCGCTCCGCGAGCCCGGTCCTACAGGCGACACGTTCGAGCGAGAAAGGCCCACCATGACCGACAGTAGCGTGAAGGGTCCTGCCAGTTACTTCCCGTCCATCGAGAAGAAGTACGGCCGTCCGATCGGCGAGTGGAAGGAACTCATCCGTTCTTCGCCGCTGACCAGGCACATGGAGTTGGTGACCTGGCTGAAGACCGAACACGGCCTGGGCCACGGCCACGCCAACGCCCTGGTCGCCGACACCCTGGCGGAGGCCGGAAGCAGGTAACGGCCCGGGACGCCGGACCACTCCAGAAGTACGGAATTGGACCTTACCGACGGCCCCTCGCGTCCGTAGGTTCGTCGCGTGACCAGAAGGAGCAACTCCCCAGCGCACGACGCCGATACGACCTGAACACCTCCGCGACGAGGCCGGCCCCAGGGGCACGGCCTCCCTACGAACGAACAGGAACGCACATGACCAGCACCACCATGACCGTGGCCG
Organism: Streptomyces sp. NPDC012827; assembly: GCF_042900905.1. Taxonomy (NCBI): domain Bacteria; kingdom Bacillati; phylum Actinomycetota; class Actinomycetes; order Kitasatosporales; family Streptomycetaceae; genus Streptomyces; species Streptomyces sp. NPDC012827. The sequence goes on from NZ_JBIBBY010000002.1 coordinate 391,810, forward strand.
TCCTCGGACCCGGCGGGGTCGGCGGCCTGATCGGCGCGCTGCTGGCCCGCGACGGACACCGCGTCATCTGCCTCGCCGGCGAGGAGACCGCCGCTGTGCTGCGGCGTGACGGTCTGAGCGTCCGGAGCGAGCGGTACGGCGACTTCACCACACCGGTCGAGGCCGACACCGAGCTGCGCGAACCGGCCGACGTCACCTTCGTGACCGTCAAACAGACCAGCCTGGCCGCCGCCCTCGACCGTGTTCCGCCGCGGGCCGTCGGCGACGGCGTCGTCATCCCGCTGCTCAACGGAATCGACCACGTCGCGGCGCTGCGCCAGGAGTACCCGGCCGCCCGGGTCGTGGCCGGCACCATCCGGGTCGAGGCCACCCGCACGTCCCCCGGACACATCACGCACACCAGTCCTTTCAACGCCCTCGACCTGGCCGCCCCGCTCGACGGCATCGCCTCCCACCTCCGCCGCGCCGGCATCGACGTGAACCTGCGCACCGACGAGAGCGCGATGCTCTGGGACAAGCTCTCCTTCCTCGCCCCGTTCGCCCTGCTGACCACGCGCCACCGGGCCACCGTGGGCGTCATCCGGGACGAGCGGCGGCCCGAACTGCTCGCCGTCCTCGACGAGATCACGGCCGTGGCCCGCGCCGCGGGCGCCCCCGTGACCGCCGAGTCCGTGCTCTCCTTCTTCGACCGCGTCCCCGCCACGATGAAGTCCTCGATGCAGCGCGACGCGGAGAACGGCCGCCCGATCGAGCTCGACGCCATCGGCGGAGCCGTCCTCCGAGCCGCCGCCGCACACGGAATCGACGCCCCGGCGACCGCGCGCCTCGTCGCGGAGCTGGATTCCCCGGCGACCGCGGAGACGCGGCCGTAACGGCCCTCCAGGTACCCGGGACGACGGCGCTTCGAGCGCGGCGCCGGCCCGTGCCGTACGTCAGGTGCTCGCGGCGGCTTCCAGAGGGCTCAGTGCGGCTGCCCGGCGGGCCGGGACGGCGGCCGCGAGGACGCCGATCGCCAGGGAGAACAGGCACACCATGAGCAAGGTGCCCCAGGGCAGGGCCAAGGCGTACTGATCGATGGCGCCGTTGGCGAGGGAGCCGACCGCCCAGGCGCAGAACAGGCCGCCCGCCAGGCCGAGGACGGTGCCGAAGCCGGCGACGGCCAGGGCCTCCAGGCGGATCATGCGGCGGACTCCGGCGCGGTCCATGCCGAGGGCACGCAGCGCACCGATCTCGCGGGTGCGTTCGGCGACCGACATGGCCAGCGTGTTCACGATGCCGAGGGCGCTGATGACGACGCCGATGCCGAGCATGCCGTACATCACGTTCAGCAGGTCGCCCATGGTGCCGGCGGCCTCGCGGACGAGCTGGTCGCGGTCCTGCACGGTGAGGAGGGGGTTGTTGCCGACGGCGGTGCGCAGCCGGTTCTCCAGTGCGGCCGTCGCCGGGCCGTCGGTGCGCAGGAGTACGCGCTGGACGGAGCCGGGCAGGAAGCTGTCGGCTGCGACCTCGGCGCGGCTGCCGAGTGCGTCGCGGGCGATGGGGTTGTCCTTGTAGACGCCCACGACCTGGTACGGGGTGGGCTTCCCCGCGCGGCCCATCTGGACGTTCAACCGGCCGCCGGTGGTCACCCCGTTCTCCCGGGCGAGGGTGGTGGAGACGGCGATCCGGCCCGGTGCCAGGTCGTCGGCGGAGCCGGAGACGAAGTCGAGCTTCATGGTGTCGCGGACGGTGGCGGGGTCGACGCCGGAGATCTGCCGGACGCCGGTGCCGGTGAACAGGGTGGAGTCGGTGATCGGGTGCGCGGCGCGCACGCCGGGGGTCCCGGCCAGCCGTCGTACGGCGGCCGGGTCGATGCCCGTCATGGTGGAGCGGGTGCTGACGACGTGGTCGGCGCCGAGCCCGGCCGCGGCCTGGCGGTCGAGTGCCTGGCCGGTGGAGTGTCCGATGACGGCGAGGCCGGTGACGAGGCCGGTGCTGATCAGCAGGGTGGCGGCGGTGGCCGCCGTGCGGCGCGGGTCGCGCAGGGCGTTCTCCCGGGCGAGGCGGCCGGTGACGCCGAACCGCCCGGTCAGCCGCCCCGTCAGCCGGATCACCGGGGCGGCGAGCAGCGGCGCGAGCACGATCAGGCCGGCGGCGAACAGGGCGCAGCCGGCCATGGCGTCGCGCAGGTTCTCCTCGGAGGCTTCCTGTGCGCCGCTGAGGGAGATCAGCCGGCCGGCGCCGAGTGCGAGGAGGCCCAGGCCCAGCGCGCCGCGCAGTCGGAACCGCTGGGCCGCGGGCGGCTGTTCCGCCGTCCGCATGGCCTCCATGGGCGAGGTCCGGGCGGCCAGGCGGGAGGGCAGCCACGCGGCGAGCACGGTGACGCCGACGCCCACGCCGAGCGCCGCCACGACCGAGCGCGGGCCGATCACCAGGGGGCCGCCGGGCAGGGCGCTGTCGCCGCCGACGACGTGCGGCAGCACCGCCGCGATCCCCAGCCCGAGCAGGAAGCCGGTCACCGAGGCGGCCAGACCGACCACCAGGGCCTCCAGGAGGACGGAGCGCGACACCTGGCGGCGCGAGGCACCGATCGCCCGGAGCAGCGCGGTCTCACGGGTACGCCGCTTCACCAGCATGGTGAAGGTGTTGACGATGAGGAACGAACCAATGAAGAGCGAGACCCCGGCGAAGACCATCGGCACCTTCTCGTAGCCGCGGGTCAGGGTGTCGACGAGGACGGCCTGCTGGGCCGCCTGGGCCTGGCCCGTGGTGGCCTCGGCACGGTCGGCGGGCAGCACGGCCGTGACCCGGTCGGCGAGTTCGTACGCGGAGATGCCGACTGCGGCGGTCAGGTCGATGCCCGTGTAGTGGCCAGGGGTTGAGAACAGCTTCTGGGCGGTCGCCTTGTCGAAGAGGACGAGGGTGCCGCCGGCGGTGACCCGGGTGTCGTCCGTCGTCACGGTGCCGACGAGGCGCGCGGTCATGACCGGCCCGTCCGTGGCCAGGGTCACCGTGTCGCCGAGCCGGAAACCACCCGCGGCGGCGGTGCCGCGGTCCACGGCGATCTCGCCGCTGCGCGCGGGCGCACGGCCCTCGGCCAGGGGATGGCGGCTGTCCTCGCCGTCCTTGCCCGGCACGTACGCGCCGGCCAGGTTCGACCAGGCGCGGCCGGCCCGCAAGGGGCTGCCGTCCGCCGCGTTCAGGGTCGCCGTGCCGTCGGCCGACGGGCGTACGGCGGCGACGCCGGGCACCCGGGCCAGTCGGGCGGCGAGCGCGTCGTCGAGCACACCGGCCCGCGGACCGGAGTCCGTACCGGGTTCGGGAGCCCTCTCGGTCACGGTGACGTCGATACCGGCGAAGGTCTTCGACGCGGCGGCACGGTGGGCGGCGGCGGTGGAGTCCGCGAAGACGAGGGTGCCGCTGACGAACGCGACGCCGAGGCAGACGGCGATGACGGTCATGGCCAGTCGGGCCTTGTGGGCGAGGAGGTTGCGCAGGGCTGTTCTCAGCATGGGGTTTCCGGGCTTTCCGAGGGGTTCCGAGGAGGTCGGGGACTTCCGGGGACGGGGCGGTACGGGATGGCGGCGGGGTGCGGCTCAGCCGTCGTGGGAGTGGGAGCCCAGGCTTTTCATCAGGTCGAGGACGCGGTCCGGGGTCGGCCGGGCCATCTCCTCGACGAGGCGCCCGTCGGAGAGGAAGACGACGCGGTCGGCGTACCCGGCGGCCACCGGGTCGTGGGTGACCATGACCACGGTCTGGCCCAGCTCGCGCACCGAGTCCCGCAGGAAGCCGAGGACCTCGGCGCCGGAGCGCGAGTCGAGGTTGCCGGTGGGCTCGTCGCCGAAGACGATCGCCGGGCGGGAGGCCAGGGCGCGGGCGACGGCGACGCGCTGCTGCTGGCCGCCGGACAGCTGGGCGGGCCGGTGGCCCAGGCGGTCGGCGAGACCGACCATGGCGACGATCCGGTCCAGCCACGCGCGGTCGGGCCGGCGGCCGGCGATGTCCATCGGCAGGGTGATGTTCTCCAGCGCGGTCAGCGTCGGCAGCAGGTTGAACGCCTGGAAGACGAACCCGATGCGGTCCCGGCGCAGTTGGGTGAGCTGCCGGTCCCCGAGGCGGGCGAGTTCGGTGGTGCCCACGCGTACCGACCCGGAGGTGGGCGTGTCGAGTCCGGCGGCGCAGTGCATCAGGGTCGACTTGCCGCAGCCCGACGGGCCCATGATCGCGGTGAACTCGCCCTCCCGGAAGGCGATGCTGACCCGGTCCAGGGCGACCACCCTGGTGTCGCCGCCGCCGTAGACCTTGGAGAGGTCGGTGGTGGCGGCCGCGATGCCGGTCGTCGGGTGCGGTGGCAGGAGGTCGGCGGTCATGGGACTCCTCTTCTCGTACGGAAAGCGCACGTGAAGGGTGTCCGGGGAACGTATCGGGGCCCGGGCCGCCGTGTATCGGCATCCGCTCGGGCGTGCGGCGAACGTGTAGCGGGCCGGGTACGCGCAGGGACCTCCCCGCGGTGGCCGCACGTCGGGAGCGCGGGCGGCGGGGAGGCCCTGAAGGGGAGCGCCTCTACCGGTGTTCGCCCAGTGCGACGATCTTGCGGGCGAGCGCGCCGACGGCCAGGAGCGTCCCGCCGAGGAACAGGCCGATCACGCCGAGCACTCCGGCGGGCTGCCCCGTCTCGCCCGCCGCGGTGTTCGCGGTGAGCCCGCCGACGACGAGCAGCAGGGACAGGACGGCGATGAGGGCGCCGGCGCCCAGGGCGCCGCGGGACAGGGCGGTGGTGCGGAAGGACGGGTTCATGGTGGTCTCCTCGACAGTGGGTTCCGCGCCGGGGTCCGACACGGGACGCGGCGTCCTGTGAAGGGTGACGGAGCGACGTATCGGGCCGTGAACCGCCGTGTATCGGCGTCCGCTCCACCGTGTACCGGCCGTACGGCCGCCGTCCGTCACGCGGGCAGCCGCAAGGTGGCGACGGCCCCGCCGTCCGGGGCGTCGGCCAGCGACAGCTCGGCGCCGAGGACCCGGGCCTGGCCGAAGGCGATGGTGAGCCCCAGGCCGTGGCCCGAGCCGCGTTCCCGGGCACCGGTGTGGAAGCGCCGCGGGCCGTGGAGCAGCAGGTCGTCCGGGAAGCCGGGGCCGTGGTCGCGGACGACGACCGTCGGTCCGTCGACGGTGACCCGGACCGGGCCGGCCCCGTGGCGGTGGGCGTTGACGACGAGGTTGGCGACGATCCGCTCCAGGCGGCGCGGGTCGGTCTCCACCGTCTGCGCGCTGCCGTCGTCGGTGATCCCGGTGTCGAGGCCGGTACGGGCGACGGCCTCGGCGACCACGGCGCCGAGCGGCACCCGGACACGGACCGGTTCCTCGGCCCCGGCGTCCAGGCGGGAGATCTCAAGGAGGTCCTCGACGAGGTCGCGCAGATCGCGCACCCTGGCCCGCAGCAGGTCCTCGGTCTCGCCGGGAGGCAGGAGGTCGACGGCGGCGAGCAGCCCGCCGACGGGCGTGCGCAGCTCATGGGCCACGTCCGCGGTGAACCGGCGTTCGGTGCGCAGCCGCAGCGCGAGGCTGTCGGCCATCCGGTCGACGGTCGCGGCGATGTCCGCGACCTCGTCACGGCCCTTCGTGGGCCCCGTACGGGCGTCCAGGTCCCCGGCCGAGATCCGCACCGCCGTCTCGGCGACCCGGCCCAGCCTTCGGGACAGGAGCCCCGCACCGTAGACGGCCAGGGGCACGGCGGTGGCGAGCGCGACGAGCGAGGCGACGGCCATGGCCGCGTCGAGGCGCGCCAGGTTGGCGTGGTCCGGGCCCAGGTTGATCTGGACGGCGAGGACCGGGCTGCCCGGACCGCCGGTGCGCTGGGCCGCCCAGACGCTCGGTCCGACGTTTCCCTCGACGTGCCCGTCGTGGACGTGGTGCCGTGCGCCGTCGGCCGGGTCCCGCAGCGCCGCCGGCAGGTCGGCGGGGTCGAGCTCGGCGCCGTCGGTGAGGACGCCGGTGCGGCGGTGGACGTCCATGGCGGCGTACAGCGTGTTCACCGCCCGCGCCTCGCCGCGGGCGCGGATGTCCTGCGCGGTCCACAGGTGCACCAGGACGCCGACCGCCGCCACGACGAACAGGGCCGTGACCGCGGCGAGCGCGGCGATCTTCCGGCGCAGCGAGGTACGGCCCGACCACGGCCCGCGGAGGGGACGCACGGTCACCGCCGGAACTTGTATCCGAAGCCCCGGACCGTCTCGATCCGGTCGCGGCCCACCTTCCGGCGCAGCCGCTGCACGCACAGGTCCACGACGCGGCTGTCGCCGTCCCAGCCGTACTCCCACACGTTCCGCAGGAGGGTGTGCCGCTCCAGCACGATCCCGGGGTGGGCGGCGAACTCCAGCAGGAGCTTGAGCTCCGTCGGGGTCAGCGCCACGGGCCTCCCGGCGAGGGACACCTCCATTCCGGCGGTGTCGATCCTCAGGTCTCCGAACTCCAGCGCGTCCTCGTCGCCCGGCCGGCTCCCGGCCGGGCCCGGTCCGTTCGGGGGCACGGGCGCGTACGTGGCACGGCGCAGCAGCGAACGCATGCGGGCCACCAGGACGTACGTCTCCACCGGTTTGACGACGTAGTCGTCGGCCCCGGCCTCCAGCCCGGCGACCACGTCGAGCCCGTCGCCGCGGGCGGACATCATCAGAACCGGCACCAGGCTGGTCTCCCGGACCCTGCGGCACAGTCCGATCCCGTCGAGGCCGGGCAGCATGACGTCGAGGATCAGCAGGTCGAAGTCCTCCTCGCGGAAGGCCTCGAGCCCGCTGAGCCCGTCGGCCACCGCCCGCACCTCGTAGCCGTAGCGATCCAGGGCGACGGAGAACGACCGGCGCATCAGGTCGTCGTCCTCGACCAGCAGCACCCGGGCGGTCTGCGCGGAGGAGGCGGGCGAGGACAAAGGGGGCTCCTGTTCCAGGCGGCGGACGGGCGGGCCGACTGCACGGCCCTGACGTGCGGGTGACCACGCCGCATGCGGAACGATACGGCAGACAACGGACGGGCGGCGCCCCGCGCGGACCCCCCGAAGCCGTGGGGCCACCCTCCTCGCAACCGAAGAAACCGCAGGTCACGACCCTGCCGACCGTCAGGCGAGTCCCCGGTCGGGCAGCCCGGCGACTCGCCGGGCACTGCGGTCCGATACCGGCCCGAGCCCTCTCCGACACACCCCGGACACAAAGGCCCCGGGCTGCCCGCCCGCGGAACTGCTCCGGCAGCACGCATGCATGACCGTTCCGCCCCCCACGTCGTGGCCCTAGTCTCGTTGAGTGGACGCGATAGCGGTTGAACTCCTCATGGCCCTCGCCGGTGGTACCGCCGGGGCCGCCGGACAGGGCGCGTGGCAGTCGCTGTGCGCACTGGTGCGGCGGCGGCCCGCCGGGAGCGGTGACGGGGACGGGTACGAGGACGGACAGGGCGCGGCCGGGCAGCGGGAGCTGGAGGAGCTGCGGGCCGCACCCGGCGACACCGCGAGGGCACGTGCGCTCGCGGAGGCGCTGACGGTACGGGTGGGGCAGGACGCGGAATTCGGCCGGGAGCTGGAAGGCTGGCTGAGCCGACATGGGGGAGGCGGCGTGCACATGGGGATCTACGGCGGCACCCAGGGGACCGTGGTGCAGTCCCAGCACATCGGGACGCTGAACCTCGGCGGGTCCCAGCGGCCGGCGGCGGAGGACAGGCCCTGACGGAGAGGAGCGGGAGTGCTCCGTGGCAGGCCGCCCCGTGGGGTGCGCCAAGGGGTGTACGGGGGGCGGCAGGAGACGGTCGTCCAGGCCGGGGTGATCGAGCGGCTGACCCTCTACGTGCGGGTCGGCGCGCCGGGGCTGCTTGCGGCGTTCGGGGCCGTACTGCTGCTGTCAGGGCCCGGGGCGCAGCTCTCCCCCGGGTGGGGGATCGGCCCGGTGGCGGCGGGGTGGCTCTGCCTGGGGGCCGCTCCGGTCCTGGCGGCGGGGACGTGGGCGTGGCGCGCGCTGAGGCGGCGCAGGGAGGCGGTCTGGGAGTCGGCGCGGGTGCTGGACCGTGCGGCGGCCGCTGTCGCGGAGGCGCTGCTGCGGCGGTACGAGCATGACGAACGGCTGCGGCAGGCCGGCGACCCGCGGATGCTCGACGTGCTGTGGCGGGGGCCGGGGGACGAGGCGGGAACGCACGGGGGGTCCGTCGTCGACGCGTTCGAGGATCCCGGGGCGGTGCCCGACCGGAGACTGGTCGTCCTCGGAGCCGCCGGGGCCGGGAAGTCCGTGCTCGCCCTGCGACTCGCCCGGGACCTGCTGCGACGCGGCGCCGCGCGCGGTGAGGCCGTGCCCGTACCCGTCGTGGTGCCGCTGGCTGCCTGGAACACCCGGCAAGGGCTCGAGAGCTGGGCGGCCGGGCAGCTCGCCGCCGACCACCCGGAGGCGTGCACGCCGGTGCCGGGGGTGCCGCCGGAACGGGTGGCCGCGCATCTCGTGGACACCGAGCGGGTGCTGCTCGTCCTCGACGGCTTCGACGAACTGCCGCAGGCCGCCCGGAAAGCGGCCTTCGACGACCTGCTCGCTCTGCCCGCGTCACGGCCCTTCGTGCTGACCAGCCGCCCCGAGGAGTACGCGGAACAGATACCCGTCGACTCCGACTTCCTGCGCACGGAGATCAGGCTGGAACCGCTGTCCGCGCGGGCGATCGGCGACTACCTGAGCGCGGGCGGACGCAGGGCACGCTGGCGGAACGTGGTCGGCCGGCTGATCGAGGCCGAGGTCGAGGCAGACCGCTCGTCCGAGGGGCGGATGCTGTTACGGGCCCTGGACGTACCGCTGATGGTGGGGCTCGCACGGGCCGCGTACGGCGGTCACGGCGCGGACCGGCACCCGGACGAACTGATCGAACCCGGTCGGTTCGGCGCCGCGGAGGAGCTGCGGGGCCATTTGTACGCCGCCTACCTCGACGCCGTCTACAGCGCCTCGCGGTCCCGGCGGGAACTGCACGGCGGCAGTTCGTCGGAGGAGGCCCGCAAGTGGGCCGGATTCCTGGCGGCGCGGATGCGGGCGGCGGGGCGGACGCAGTTCGCCTGGTGGCACCTCGACCGGGAGGTGCCGTGGTGGGTGCGGACGCTCGGGCTCGTGCCCGCGGTCGTGGGGATCGGGGCCGTACTGGGTCTCGCGGGCTTCGGGGAGCCGTGGTGGCGGAGCGGGGTCGATGTGTCGCTGCTCGGCGGTTATGCCGTCGTGGCAGCGCTTGCCCTGGGCTCCGCCGGGGTGGCGGGGGCCCAGGGGCGGGACCGGTGGCTGACGCCGCCGTACCTGCTGGCCGGGCTGTCCGTCCGTCGGCTGCGTGCGGCGTTCCGGAAGCGGGCGACCTGGTGGGGGTGGGGGCTGGTCGGTGGTGTGCTGCTCGCGGGCTGGTGGGCGGTTCTGAGAGGTGGCTCCGCATCCTCTGTGCTGGTCATGGCGCTCCTGAGCGCGGGCGCGCTGCTGGCGGAGGCGAGGCGGCTGACCGGTGCCGTGTGGCGGCCCGCCGATACGGCCCTGGCCGGGTCACCGGCCGGGCTGCTGCGGGCCGACCGGCGCGGCGTACTCGTCATGGGGATGTTCGCCCCGCTGCGGCACGAGTTGATTGGCGGGGCGTACCTGTTGGTGCTGCCCGCGCCGATGCTGCTGTGGTGGCAGTTGCACGGAGTCGGGCGGCACCACGTCTCCGTACGGGACTGGGTCGTCGTCGTGGGCGGGTCGCTGTTGAGCACGCTGCTGTACAACGTCGCGGTCTCCGCCTGGGGCCGGTACACGGTGGCGCGGCTCGCGCTCGCGGCGGCCGGGAAGGTGCCGTGGCGGTTCATGGAGTTCCTGCACGACGCTCACCGGCGCGGGGTGCTGCGGCAGTCCGGGGGGTTCTACGAGTTCCGGCACATCGAGCTGCGGGACCGGCTCGCCGAGGACGCCTCCGCGGGGGACACCGGCCGTGACGGCGGCCGTGGCGGGCGGCGTGGAAGCGTGGCGGACGGGCGGCGCGCGAGGGTTCTCTCCGGCGTGCTCTCGGTGTGGGAGGTGGGGGCGCTGCTGGTGGGCAGCAGTGTGGTGGGGATGACCCCCGCGCTGCCGGTGCGGACGCTGCCCGAGGCGTGCGCGCTGCTCGGCGCGCGGGAGTTGCGGCAGCTCACGTCCGACGGCGTCGAGCACGGGTACGACGCTCTCCTGGGGACGGCATGCGCGGCCGCCGAGCAGTCGCCCTTCGCCCCGGAGGTACGGATCCGCATCACGACCGCGCTGTACGGGTCGGACCAGAGGCGCAACGGCGTCCAGTCGGCCGCGTACGTCCTCGACGCCGTCGCACGCGATGCACGGCGAAGCGGGGACGCCGAGGTGCGGAGGCTGGACGGCCTCGGAGACGAGGCGTACGCCGTCATGGAACGGAAGCACTACCTTCAGCTGTCGGAGTTCATGGAGGTGGCGCCGCCACGGGCCAGGCTGCTCGCGCGCTACGGCAATGCCACGATCACCGTCGAGTACGCGGAGGAGTTCGCGACCGAGAAGCGCACCGCAGCGGTCGCCGAGATCCTGTTCCGCAAGGCGCTGCGCGCGGCGGGACCGCAGTGGATCACGGACGCGGCGGGCGCCGACGGACTCCTGTCCGACCTGCCGAAGACCCGGATCCCGGACCGAACCCCGCACCGCTTCGCCTCCTACCACCGTGAGTGGCAGGAGTCGGTCCACGGTGCGACCTGGAAGGGCCGGGAGCGTTCGTACTTGTGGCTGCAGCCGGGATTCCCGTTCGCCTTCCGGGCACCGAAGTGGATCGTGTGTACCTATGCGGCCGGTTCGGCCGACGTCAAGACCGACGGGCTCACCGTGCGCGCCTGCGGGCCCCGGGAGGAGAGCGAAACGCTCGGCGTCACCCCGCCCGACCTCCGCATCGACCTCGCTCTGCTCTCCTGCGGCCCGTCCTGCGACCGTGAGGAGGCCGGAGTCGTGCTGCGGAGCGGGCGCGAGAGCCGTTCGCGGGGGCTCGACCGGAAGCAGACCGACGGCTCGTCGTGGTACGCCGTACGCGAGGATGCGGGCAAGGACGGCCGCCGCTACGAGATGCTGCTGTGGCGGCACTTCGGCTACCAGGACGACGGAGGGAAGCGGCACGCCTTCCTGCTGTGGGCCGCCGTGGAAACCGCCGAGAAGGAGAAGGAACTGGCGCAGAAGATCGTCAACGACATCTTCACCCAGACCGGCGGAAACAGGAAGGGGCCCGCGGTTTGATCACGGCCGCGGCCACGGCCGCGATCAGGGCCGGTCCTCCCACGCGCCGTGACGGATCGGAGTCGTACCGCACGGGGCTGGTCGACGCACTCGCCGTGGAGGGAAACGGAAACGGTGCGCCGCGTGGCCCGGTGCCGAAGCCGTCGTCACGCGTGGGAGCTAGCCTGCCTCGCGTCGAGCCGCACCCGTGCCAGAGGCGGACGCTTGCCCGTCCTCGTCGAGCAGGAAGGCGTCGATCTCCCCGAAGTCGGGCGCCTGGAAGGGCTGTGTGGTGGGATGCGGTGCTGCTGCGGCGGCGCCGCGGGACGCCTCTTCCGGCGCGGAGAACGGCGAGGTCAGGTCGATGAGAGGGGGCCTCTTCCTTGTGGGTCCGCGAACGGATCTGGTGTGCCGTGACCGGGCACGGTGGTCCTACAGCTTGCTCATCTTGGCGTACGGACTGGGGATCCGCTCTCGCGCCGAGCCGAAATCCACGACCGCCGCGATCCCTTCCTCGATGCCGATGACCCGGCCGAGGCCGTGCACGTCGTGGGTGACCTGGTCGCCCACGGCGAACTGCTTGGGAGGCGGCGTGACCGGGGCTTTGAAGGGGCTGGTGGGCAGGATGCGCTTCGGTGCACTTGGCTTAGTCATTGCTTCCAGTATGCGCCCCACGTCGATGCGCTGCGCCGTTCACGTCCGCAGCGTGCGGGAGCCGAGAAGGGTCCCGCCGAGAGGCACCGACCCCAGGTCGGGAGACACCCCCTGGTCCTTGCCAGGCAGCCAGGACCGGAATCGTGATGCGACTGTGAACAGGCCATGTGCGACGAGGTGGGCCGCTGGTAGCCAACTCGGGCCGGTTCCTGGCATGTGCGCATGGTTGCCGGAGAAGCTCAGCGGTCCGTCTCGGGACGGGATGCGGTGGCCCGGGACGGCGCCGAAGTGACCTGTCCCGCTTCCCCGCCGGCGGGAGAAGGAGGGGAGTCCGTGGTGGAGCGGGCGGCCGATCTGGTGGAGCCGATCAAGCCGAGGCTGCGTGGCTGGCTTCACGCCGGCATGGTTCCCGCGTCGCTGGCAGCGGGCATCGTTCTCCTCTGCCTGGCAGGGACACCGCAGGCCGTGTGGGCCTGCGCGGTGTACTCCGTGGCGGCCTGGCTGCTGTTCGGGACGAGTGCCGTCTACCACCTCGGCACCTGGGGACCCCTGGGTGAGGCTGTTCTGCGCCGCCTCGACCACGCCAACATCTTCCTGATCATCGCCGGCACATGCACCCCACTCGCCGTGATTCTGCTCTCCCGCGACAAGTGGTCCTTCCTGCTGTGGATCGTGTGGGCGGGTGCTGTGGTCGGCATCGCCTTTCGCGTCCTGTGGGTGGGAGCTCCCCGCTGGCTCTACACCCCCTGCTACCTGGCCCTGGGTTGGGCACCCGTGCGGTACCTGCCCGACTTCCTGCACAGCGGCGGGGTGGCCGTGGTCTCCCTGATCGTGACCGGCGGGCTTCTCTACAGCGTGGGCGCGGTCGTGTACGCCCTCCAGCGCCCCAACCCCTCGCCCCGCTGGTTCGGCTTCCACGAGGTCTTCCACGCACTGACCGTCGCGGCCTTCACAGCTCACTACATCGCGATCTTCCTCGCCGCCTACTGACCACGACGAGCGGGCGTCATGGTTGAGTGATCCGAGGTCCTCGCGGCATGAGCCACCCGCGGCTACCGGGCTGCGCAGGAGCAGGAAGACGGAACTCGTCAGTGCTCCGCGCGGTCAGGGCGTACTGCACCGACCGGGCCACTCGCGGTGCCGGCGTGGCGGCGAACCTCGTGCGAGCAACTGCTCGTGATCGATCCTCCGTCGAGCCCGCGGTGGCGCATCGCGTGTTCGGCTTCGTCGTGGTCGGGGGCGAGGCGAACGGCCCTCGGTCGCCGGGGCGCGCCCTGGCCGTCACGGCCAGGGCCACCCCGACCGTCATGTCATGGCTTCTGCGCAGATGGGGATGTCCCGATCGGGTGGTTCTCAGGCCGTCGCCGCGGCGAGGGCGGGCCGACGGGCGCCGGCGCGCCGGGCGGCCGAGGCGGGGCCGCGGCGGCCGCGGGAGGAGGATGTGCTGCGCTTGGGGCGCTCGGACGCCGGTGCCGTGATGGTGACCGGGATGCCGGAGGGGGCTTGGGCGCCGGTGATCCGGCTCAGCTCTGCCTCACCCGAGCGGATCTGGCTGGTCTCGGGCACGATGCCTGCGTCCTGCATGAGACGGTTCATGCCGCGGCGCTGCTGGGGTGTGACGAGGGTGACGACGCTGCCGGACTCGCCGGCCCGGGCGGTACGGCCGCCGCGGTGGAGGTAGTCCTTGTGATCGGTCGGCGGATCCACGTTGACCACGAGGTCGAGGTTGTCGACGTGGATTCCGCGCGCCGCCACGTTCGTGGCGACCAGAACGGTGACGTGTCCGGTCTTGAACCAGGCCAGGGTGCGGGCGCGCTGCGGCTGCGTCTTCCCGCCGTGCAGGGCGGCGGCCCGCACGCCGCTGCGGAGGAGGTCCTCGGTGAGGCGGTCCACGGCGTGCTTGGTGTCCAGGAACATGATGACCCGGCCGTCGCGCGCCGCGATCTCGGTCGTCAGCCGGTGCTTGTCGGTGCCCTGCACGTGAAGGACGTGGTGCTCCATGGTCGTGACCGCGCCCTGGGAGGGGTCGACGGAGTGGACGACGGGGTCGGTGAGGTAACGGCGGACCAGGAGGTCGACGTTGCGGTCCAGGGTCGCGGAGAACAGCATCCGCTGGCCCTCGGGACGGACCTGGTTCAGCAGTGCGGTGACCTGCGGCATGAAGCCCATGTCGGCCATCTGGTCGGCCTCGTCCAGCACGGTGATCGCGACCTGGTTCAGCCGGCAGTCGCCGCGCTCGATGAGGTCCTTCAGGCGGCCGGGGGTGGCCACGACGACTTCGACGCCGCTCCGCAGCGCGTTCGCCTGCCGGCCGATCGGCATGCCGCCGACGACGGTGGCCACGCGCAGCTTCACGGCGCGGGCGTAGGGGGTGAGGGCGTCCGTGACCTGCTGGGCGAGCTCCCGGGTGGGGACCAGGACCAGGGCGAGCGGCTGACGGGGCTCGGCGACCTGTCCGGCGGTGCGGGCGAGGAGGGGCAGGCCGAAGGCGAGGGTCTTGCCGGAGCCCGTACGACCACGCCCCAGAACGTCACGGCCCGCCAGGGAGTTCGGCAGCGTCGCCCCCTGGATCGGGAACGGGACGGACACGCCCTGCGCGGTGAGCGCGGCCTGCAGGGCCTTCGGCAGGTCGAGATCGGCGAACGCCTCGACGGCGGGCAGCGCCGGAGTGATCGTCTTCGGCAGGGCGAACTCGCCCTGCACCGGGGCGGGCCGTCGGCCCTGACCTCCCGAGCGGCGGGGAGCACCCGAACGGCTCGGGGCGGACGGCACACCGAAGCGACCGCCCCGGGGCGAGCCGGAGGAGGAGCCGAAAGCGGGAGCGCTGGTGCGGCGGGTGCGGGAAGAGCGGCTGTTCGTACGTGTGGGGTTCATTCAGAACCTTCCTTGATACGGCACGCATCAAGGAGGTCCGCAGCGGGAGAGCAGCATGCGGAATCACAGGTACGGACCGGATGGAATTCGAGAAGCGAATGCGGACGTGGCGCACGGATAATCCGTGGCGGCACGAACGGAAAGAGAATGCGCGCGGAAGGGAATCCGGGGCGTCGAAGGGTACGGCTCCGAGGGGGGCGCGTACCCTGAAGTGGTGTTCCGGCAGGGCACATCACTGCGGAAATGCATGCAGCTGGGGCCCGCACCCCGAGGGATGCGGGCCCCAGCTGCAAGACGTCGGTGTCAGACGGTGACGATGTTCTCGGCCGTCGGGCCCTTCTGGCCCTGCGCGATGTCGAAGGTGACCTTCTGGCCTTCCTGCAGCTCGCGGAAGCCCTGGGCGGCGATGTTCGAGAAGTGGGCGAACACGTCAGCGCCGCCACCGTCCTGCTCGATGAAGCCGAAACCCTTTTCCGCGTTGAACCACTTCACGGTGCCAGCAGCCATGTCATATCTCCTTGGGGCAGTACACCGGCCATCCGTACCGTACGGATGCCGTGTCGCCGCGATGATGCCCTGCCCGGAAGATACCGGAAATGTAAAGCACTTCCGAGCGGCACATGGCCGACGGGAGCGCTCGAAGTTTTTTGGGTACCAAAACTGCAACTAGGACAGACAGTAGCACGTCCCCGTGGTCTTCGTGCGTCGAATACTTCCCCTTGGGTGTCGCCGGCAAATACTCTCTCCGCGATGGTCGTCAAAAACTCAGACCGCGAGCACAGGTATTCATGCGAATGCGGTGTTTCGGAGAAGAGGGCCGGCAGGCCGGACGGTGACGGGCCGCTGCCCCGGACCGCGTTCCGTCGGCCGGAAGTGGTGTGCGTCGTGGCGAAGTGGCGCACCATGATGAGACAGGCTTGGACGACGAAGAAGGCCCAGGTCGCTGACCTGGGCCTTCTTGGAAGAGCGGATGACGGGAATCGAACCCGCGCTATAAGCTTGGGAATCACCGTCGCCTTGAGAGGTGATGTGGCACCTGACCTGCGGATATGCCAGTCGCCGCAGGTGTTTCGGAAGTCATCTGAGAACCCCTGTTGACCGCTGTTCACCGCTCCGAAGGGCACGGCTGGGGCACGGTGCCGCGGCGATAGGCGCGAGGCGAAGCGTGTGCGTGTGGATGGGCGGCACAGGGCGGACACAGCCCGCTCGTCGAGGTGAACCCACCCCGCCGTGTCTCTCTCCAGGACGGTGCGATCAACTCGGCACGCTGTCGAAGGCGAACAGACCTGCGCTCTCGGGAGTAGTGCCGTCGCTGAGCGTGCCGAAGCTGAGGATGTTGCCGTACGAGTTGTGCTTCAGGGGCATCAGGAACGTCCGGGTGATCGAGTTGTCCCCTTGGCGCCAGACGCGGCCCTGACGGTCCTGCTGCCACGGATTGGCCGTAGGTTCGCGGTGCTTGCACAACTTCGCGATGAGAGACTCGTTCTCCAGGCACTCGCCGGTGGCCACGCTCTTGATGCCGTTGCCGTTCGCGGTGCTCTTCCAGTGCTGGCTGGCGTCTTCCTTGTCGCAGGGGACAAGCGTCCAAGCCAGTTCCTTCTTCGTGGAGGACACGCAGAGCATCGTCCCGTCGAACGCGGTCTTGAGCTGGAACACGGTGCCGGCGGCGGGGATGTCTGCCCGGGCGGGGACGGCTGCGACCGCGACGAGCGCGGCGGTGGCAGCAGCGGACAGGACCCAGCGCGGCGCAACAGGCTTCCGGACGGTCAAGACTGCCTCATTCCTTGATCAGTTTGCACAGTTCGCCTCATCAACGTGCGTACCGTCGGATAGGACACGTCTGATACCCCCTCGCCATGCCGGCCCTGGGGCTGATGAGGGCAACGCGGGAAAACGAGCAGGAGTTGCCCCACCGGCGGTGACACCGCGGAGAGGTGGCCGCGCCCGACGCGAGCGCGGGGCCCGCTGTGAAGCAGGGAGGCGTAACCGGGTGGGTGGGAGAAACGTTAGGGCAAGCATGAAGATCACCAAGGCGCGAGCCGCCATTGTCATCGCCTCTGCCGGTGTTGCCGCACTTCTCGCTTCGCCCTCGGCCTGGGCCGCCGATGACTCTGGCACGGCGAACCCTGTCCCCGCGAAGCCCAAGGCCAATGGGGACCTCATCGCCGAGATCGGAGAACTCGAACTCGACCTCGCGGCACTGATCCCAAGCTTCAGCCCCAAGTCCTGATTCGCCCAACCGCATCTGAACGGGAGCCTCCTGCCGACCTGCACCGTCGCCGACAGAGCCTCCGACTCTCCAGCGGTCTCACCGTCGTCGAGGCCCCCTGAAAGCACAGTGCCCCGCTGTGGATATCGCTGTCGGCCGCCTCGGTGAAAGTGCCGAGCCCAGGTGAAAACGGCATTCTGAAACCCCAGACCCCCTGCCCCGGCGACGCCGGGGCAGGGGGGCTTCTCACGGCCTGATCGCTCGCTGCCTGGGAGCCGACGGGTCAGGAGCAGAGCTTCACTGCGGTCTCGCGGAAGTTCTCAGCCCGATAGACGGCGCCGAACCCATCCGATTCGAGGCACATGTCATCGACCTTCACCTCGTTGAGCGCAACGACCGCGGTGGCGCCGGGGGCGAGGTCGCCCAGCGCGCAGACCATCGCACCCCACCGGTCCACTGCGCAGCGGGAGTCGCTGGTCACGTCCGCCTCGACGTTCATGCCCATGCCGCTGAGTTCGACCACCACCGACCTTGCGGGCATGTTGCCGTTGTTCGTCACCGTCACCGCGTACGGGTCACGGCCCAGCTTCCCCTGCAGACGCGGACCATCGGCGACGGGTTCGGTCAGCGAGACGGTGCGCGTCATCGTGCCGCCGGCGTCCAGGTTGGAAGTTCCGCCGCTGCCGTCGCTCTGGAACGCCCGCGCGTCCACCAACGCGACGAGAGTGTAGGTGCCCGGGCCCGCGTACAGCACGCTCTGGCCGAGGTCGCCCTCGCTCACCACGTCCTCACCTTTGAGCAACCGCCAGCTTCCGCTGACCCTGCATGCGTCGTACCGGCTCATGCCCCAGCCCGAGTAGCAGTCGGCCGAGCCGCGGACCGTGACGTTGGTGCCGTCGGTGTCCACGCACAGCCGGACATCGGCCTTCTTCCCTGGCTGCCGGCTGTCCCAGAAGGTGTCCGTATCCGTACACGTCGTCTCCTGCGCCGCCTGGGGCGCAGCAGCAGAGCTCACTGGCGCGATGCCCGCGAGCGCCATCACCGTCACGCCCGCCGCAAGCCCTGCCCTGGCCCGGATCATCTTCTTCACAAGCCCGCCTCTACCTTGTCAAAAGTGACGATTCTTTATGATCAACGGTTCGTGCATTCGCAGGTCACGGATCTTCGGACGTCGCTTCACCCGGTGAGTCGTCGGTGCTGAGGAGACGGGTGGCGATGGCCGTGAAGGGGACGAGGCAGTAGGCCACTCGCCCCGTTGGCCGGGCGCTGAAGACCACGGCCAACGGGGCATGAGCGGCAGGGCTGCCCGGGGAAGCCGCAAGGCCCCAGCCGTCGCCGGTGCGGATCAGGTCGGGCATCCACGCTCACGTACGGGAGGGGAAGTACACCCGTACGCGTGTGTCCGTGGCCGGCCCCGGACCGGCTCCTGACTGCTCTCGCTCCAGGCTCCTAGAGCACGCACGCCCGTCGGGGGTCCTACTCGGCGGGGACCTTGGCAGCCACGTTGATCGTGACTTTCCAGTCGAGGACGGGGTCCGGGCACGCTGCAGTGGCGCCCTCGCTCGCGACGCACGTGGCTGGAGCAGTGATGTCGGCGGTGGCTGCTTCCGCCGCGCCTGTGACGCGGAAATTCCCCGGGTTTTCAGCGATCGGTGCGACGGCAGCTTCGTCGGAGGAGGCCGGGTCGCCAAACGTATACGTCAGCCCATCCTCAGTGGTGTACGCGTCGAGTCGCACGACCACGAGTTCACCGTCGCGGACATCCTTGGACGTCCCATTGTCTGCCACCCCGAGCGGGATGCTATCCGCCGGGACCGCAGCAGAGGCAGAGACCCCCGTCAGTGCCATGCCCAGGGCGAGCGGAACGATCAGATACCTGAGTGCCTTCACAACCTTCTCCTTTGAATATTGAATCTCACGGCGTCCCACACCCCCGGCACACGCCAAGATCGGAACGTACAACCAGATCTGCACCGGCAGTCGGAGGCCAGCCCGCTCCAACGTCCGAAGTGCCTTCCTGGGTGATCAAGTTCGAATGATCTCTTCGGCCAGAAGGGTGGGTCATCGGACTGGAATCCCAGTGCGCCAGGCCATCACCCCTGCGTCATGTCATGGCCGCATGAGGAACGGTTGGAAGGCAGATTCCGGAATGCGCCGGTACGTGCCGCAGTCCGCGACGGAGGTCGTCGACCTCTGCGCTGGTTCTCACAATCGACCCTTTACCGGAGCAAGATCGGAAGGTCGGGAGCGGCCCGGACCCCGGTTTCACTGTCAGAACTCGTTCTCACTCAAAGGTGGAACGGGAATGGTTTGTGACGCGATCCGAGATCATGACGGACCCTCAAACCGCACAGGCGAGCGACGCGGACGATGTCGAGCGCCGCCCCTACCCGCGCTGTCACGCACAGCCAGGCTCACCCTGCCGCTCGCGCTCCGCAGCGGTCGCCGGGACTTATCACACCAGCCAATGGCGTGTCGGTCGTCTGCTGTCGCACCGCCCCTGCAGGCGGGGGCGCCAGACCTCGCGGCCCTCATGCTGCCGACGGTGTACTCGCAGCTCGGCAGGCGGCGCATCTCGTTCCGGCCGATACTTGATCGCGTGGACGGATCACCAGCAGGCAGGTCGAAGCGGCTCGGCAGCCGTGAATCGGTCGTGGTTCGGTCGTTCGCCGAGGGTGACTCCGTTGCGCACCTGACGCGTCTGCTTCACCGCGCCTACTCCGCTCATGCTGCCGAAGGCCGAGTCTTCTTTGCCTCGTATCAGTCGGTGGAGGACACGGCCTACAGGTTGGGCATGGGCGAGTGCTGGTTGGCTCTGCGAGCGGGTGAATTGGTGGGCACCGTGACGGTGGCGGTTCCGTATGAGGCCCCTGACGGGTACCCCGCTCCAGCGGGATCGGGGTCGTTCTGGCAGCTGGCGGTGGACCCTTCGTATCGAGGGACGGGACTGGGGCAGCGGCTGCTGGCCTTGGCGGAGGAACGTATCGCCGAGCTCGGATCCGCGCAGGTGGTGATCGACACGTCGGCCCAAGCGGTTGACCTGGTCGGCTGGTATCGCAGGCGCGGCTACGTGCCGGTCGGGTCCTGGTCGTGGGGCGTGACGAACTACGAGAGTGTTGTGCTCCTGAAGGAGCTGACGCCGGGCGGACACGACCGGTAATCGAGGTTGCCGGTGCCGCGTGCTGCGGCACCGGCAAGAGGTTGGCTACTGGTCGAGAGCGCCGGCGGCGTCCCGGGCGGCGATCGCGAGCGCCTCGTCGAGGGCGTCGGTGTGGCGTCCGCCGGCGCTGGCGACCGGACCGTTGCCGCCGGCGCCGCCGCCGACGGTACGCGCGGCCGGGAGGAGGATGCGGCTGGCCTCGGTGCCGGTGCCGTGGAGACTGCGGGTGATCGCGGCGGCCAGGAGGGCCTTGCCGTCGTGCTCGGTGCCGAGGACGACGATGGCATGGCCAGTGTCGAGGAGGCCCGCGGTGTGGTGGGCCAGCGTGCGGAGCTCGTCCGGGCCGAGGCCGGTCACCTTCTCGGTGACGACCCGGCCGCCGGCGACGGTGCGGGCGGAGGCGGCGAGCTGCTGGGCGCGGTCTCGCAGCTCGGCCTCGCGGAGGCGGCCGAGTTCCCGCTCGGCGGAGGCGAGGGAGTCGAGGCGCTTGCGGAGGGCGTCGGGGGCGTCCTGGGGTCGGGTGCCGAGGAGGGCGGAGAGTTCTTCGAGGAGGCGGCGCTCGGTGTCGTAGTAGTTAAGGGCGTCGCGGCCGGTGAGGGCTTCGATGCGGCGGAGGTTGGAGCCGATGGAGGCTGCGCCGACGATGCGGACGGGGCCGGCGTTGGAGCCGTGGCCGATGTGGGTTCCGCCGCAGAGTTCGCGGGAGAAGTCGCCGATGTCGACGATGCGGACGTGGTCGCCGTACTTCTCGCCGAACAGGGCGGTCGCGCCGGCGGCCTCGGCCTCGGCGCGCGAGGCGTGCCAGACGCGTACCTCGGGGTCGGCGAGGAGGTTGTCGTTGACGAGGGTCTCGATGACGGCGAGTTGGGGGCGGTCGACGGCGGAGAAGTGGGCGAAGTCGAAGCGGAGGCGGCCGGCGTCGACGAGGGAGCCGTGCTGGCGGGCGTGGTCGCCGAGCGTGCGGCGGAGCATGGCGTGCAGCACGTGGGTGGCCGAGTGGGAGCGGGCGACGGCCTCGCGGCGGGCGCCGTCCACGAGGGCCTCGACCTGCTCGGCGACCCGGATCTCGCCTTCGGTGACGCGCACGGTGTGGACGTGGAAGCCCTCCAAGCCGGGCTTGGTGTCCAGGACCTCAAGGAGTGCGCCGTCGGTGGTGCGGATGGTGCCGGTGTCGCCGACTTGGCCGCCGGATTCGGCATAGAACGGGCTGCGGTCCAGGACCAGTTCGAGGGTGGTTCCCTGGTCGGCGCCGGGCACGACGGTGCCGTCAGAGATGAGGCCGAGGACGGTGGCTTCGGCGTCGAGGCGGTCGTAGCCGACGAAGTCGGTACGGCCGTGGCGGGCGGACAGCTCGCGGTAGGCGTCCTGGCGTCGCAGGGCCTCGGCGGTCTTGGCCTTGCCGCCGGCCTTGGCGCGGCGCTGCTGCTCGGCGAGCAGGTCGGTAAAGCGGTCCTCGTCGACGGTGA
Organism: Streptomyces sp. NPDC012827; assembly: GCF_042900905.1. Classification (NCBI taxonomy): domain Bacteria; kingdom Bacillati; phylum Actinomycetota; class Actinomycetes; order Kitasatosporales; family Streptomycetaceae; genus Streptomyces; species Streptomyces sp. NPDC012827. The sequence continues at coordinate 413,368 of NZ_JBIBBY010000002.1, forward strand.
GGCCGGCGTCGCGGGCGGCCTCGATGGTCAGCTCGACGGGGAAGCCGAAGGTGTCGTGCAGCTCGAAGGCGGTGTCGCCGGCCAGAGTCGTGGACCGGCTCTCGCGGCTGCGGGTGATGGCGGCGCTCAGCAGCCGGGTGCCCTGGGCGAGGGTGCGGGTGAACGACTCCTCTTCGGCGGTGACGACCTGCTCGATGAGGGCGGCCTGGGCGGTCAGCTCGGGCCAGACGGTGCCGAGGTTGGCGATGACGCTGCTGGTGGCCGGGGCGAGGACGGGCTGGTCGATGCCGAGGAGGCGAGCGTGGCGGATCGCGCGGCGCATCAGGCGGCGCAGGACGTAGCCGCGGCCGTCCTTGGCGGGCAGGACGCCGTCGGCGATCAAGTAGGCGATGGAGCGGGCGTGCTCGGTGACGACCTGGAAGGAGATCTTCTCCTCGCCGCTGCCGGGGTAGTCGCGGCCGGCGAGCTCCTGGACGGTCGTGAGGGTGGGGCGGAGGAGGTCGGTGCCGCAGACGTTCTCGACGTCCTGGAGGATCGCGGCGAGCCGGTCGAGGCCGAGGCCGGTGTCGATGCTCTGCTGGGCGAGGTCGCCGAGGATCGGGAAGTCGCCCTTCTTGTCGCCCTCGCCGCGCTGGTACTGCATGAAGACGAGGTTCCAGATCTCCACGTACCGCTCGCCGTCGACGGCCGGTCCGCCTTCGCGGCCGAAGGCCGGCCCCCGGTCGTAGTTGACCTCCGCGCAGGGGCCACAGGGGCCGGGGACGCCCATGGACCAGAAGTTGTCCTCCATGCCCAGGCGCTGGATGCGTTCGGCGGGGACGCCGATCTTGCGCCAGAGCCGCTCGGCCTCGTCGTCGTCCTGGTAGACGGTGATCCAGAGGCGGTCCTTCTCCAGATGGAAGTCCTGGGTGAGGAGTTCCCAGGCGTAGGCGATGGCGTCGGACTTGAAGTAGTCGCCGAAGGAGAAGTTGCCCATCATCTCGAAGAACGTGGCGTGCCGGTTCGTACGGCCGACGTTGTCGATGTCGGAGGTGCGCGCGCACTTCTGGATGGTCGTGGCGCGGGAGAACTCCGGGGTGACCTCCCCCAGGAAATACGGCTTGAACTGGTTCATGCCGGCATTGGCCAGCAGCAGGGTCGGATCCGAGGGGATGAGCGGGCTGGACGGGACCTGGCGGTGGCCGCGGGAGGTGAAGAAGTCCAGGAAAGTGGAGCGGATCTGCGTCGAGCGCATGGTGGTGTGGCCCTCACGGAAGAGTCGTGGAGAGATGGGGGTCGATCACACGCCGAGCCGGGCCGAGAACAGGGACTGAGAGGTTCTCAGTTCTCCAGCTCGACGCAGATAGCTCGCGCCCCCACGGTGTAGACCATGACTCCAGATCCGTCGTTTGAGGTGGCGCAGCCGCCATCGGACGCAACGATCCGCTGCGACTGTGCCACCAAGCGTAGCGGGCCTGGAGTCAAGATCGCTTGGATTACGTGCCTCGTGCCCGTCGCCCGGTGCCCGTCAGGGACAGGAGCGTCTCGGCGAGGTCGTCGGCGTAGGGGAGTACGACGGCGGCGCCGGCCCGGGTGAGCGTCGACGGGTCGGAGAAGCCCCAGCCGGAACCGATCGGGGTCACGCCGGCGGCTCTCGCCGCGTGCATGTCGGACTCCATGTCGCCGACGAACACGGCGTCGCCGGGCCCCACGCAGAGCTTGTCGAGAGCGAGCAGAAGACCGTCCGGCGCGGGCTTCGGTGCCGCGTCCTCGTAGCAGATGACGACGTCGATCAGATCGAGGATGCCGGGAGGCAGGAGCCAGTTGACCCGTTGGCGGCTTCGCAGGGTCACGATGCCGGTGCCGACCTGGGCGGCGCGGAGCGCGGCGAGAGTGTCGACGACGAACGGGAACACCTCGGCGGTGAGGGTGGCGGTGGCCGTCGCCGCGTCCCAGCCGTCCTTGCTGATCACTCCCGCGTAACCCAGCTCGGCGAGCACGTGCTCCCGCGGGGTGGTCGCGGCCTCGGCCGGCAGGTCGGCGACGGTGACGCGTCGGCCGAGAACCGAGGTCGCGAAGCCCGCCAGGGTGGCGAGTTGGGCCTGGCGGCTGTCGAGGAGGACGCCGTCGAGGTCGAACAGCACGGCCCTCTTCACTCGGACTCACCCCTCCGGGGCGATTCCGGCAGGTCGGACTCGGTGAGCAGGGGGTGGAGCGCGACGTTGTGCTCGGTCAGCAGCGTTCGGCCGCCGAGCGGGCGCTCAAGGACGCACAGCGCGTCGCTGACCGGGGCGCCGGCGATCCGCAGGATGCGGGCCATGGCGAGCAGCTGTCCGCCGGAGCGGACCACGTCGTCGACGAGGACGGTCCGGCGGCCGGCGAAGGGCGCTCCTTCGATCTGCCGACGGGAGCCGTATCCCTTCGGGCGGCGGCGCAAGAAGACGGCAGGCAGGCCGGTGGCGGCGGACAGGGCGACGACCAGGGGGACGCCGCCGAGTTCGATGCCGGCGAGGAGCTGGGCGTCGCCGGGTACGAGGGTGGCCATGGCGGCAGCGGTGTCGCGCAGGAGCTCGGGGTCGGCAGCCAGACGGTACTCGTCGAAGTAGCTGTCGAGCTTCGCGCCGTCGGCGAGATGGAAGGGGGACCTGACGAGGGCGGTTTCGGCGAGCCGGACGGTGAGGTCGGACAGCCGGGTGCTGGTGGTCATGCTCCTCCGATCGGTGCCGTGTCGAACGCGTCGAGAGCGGCGAGGCGGTCGCGGAAGGCGTCGGCGGACTCGGCGGTGCGGAGGAAGCCGAGGGGCCGGGTCGGGGTCTCGTACAACCACTTCTCCTCGCGCAGGAAGGCGAGCAGGCGCAGCGCGGAGGCCCCGGCGAGGAAGATCGGTACGGGCCGGATGGTGGTCGCGTAGTACATGGCGGCGGTCAGCTCGTGGAGGGTGCCGATGCCTCCGCCCATGGCGACGACGAGGTCGGCGTGGTCCAAGTAGTGGTTGAGCCGGGCGCCGAGGTCGGGCAGGTGGACGGACATGGAGGCGTGCGGGTTGAACGGTCCCCATTCCTCGTGCTTGCTGATCAGGGTGACCGCGGTGACCAGGGCTCCTTTGGACGCGGCCCCGCGTGCGGCGGCTTCCATCAGACCGTTGTAGCCGCCGTGCAGGAGGGAGTAGCCGGCCTGGGCCAGGGCCCGGCCGATCTCCTCGGCCAGCTTCTCCTCATCGCCGGAGGCGGTACGGACCCCGCCGAAGAAAACGGCGGTCAGACCCTCGCGGGCCCGGTCGGAGGCCGGGCCCGCGAGGTGGAGCGCGTTCACATCAGCTCCAGGTAGGTGCGATACGCGGCGATCGGGCTCTCCAGCCCGCTCAGCGCCTCGGGACAGGCCCGCTCGACCAGGGCGAGCGTCCGCTCGACGGCGGCGTCCACGTCAGCGGCGAGCGGGACCGCCGGTCCGCTGATCGCCGCCTCCAGGTCGCCGAGGCAGGCCCGGCCGATCGGGGTGACGGCGATCTCCTCGCGCAGCTGGTACCAACCCCAGTACCGCGAGGTGGGCGCCAGAGCCGTCTTGATCAGGTCCTTCGTCGCGGTGTGGAGGCGGTGCCACTCGGAGTACGCGACGAACCGCTGGCCGCGCTTGATGCGCTTGTGCAGCAGTACGGCCAGCACCAGGTGCTCGATGAGCAGCTCGGCGCAGGTACGGGGCCGGGCGAGGAACTCGGCCGCGAAGCGCGCGGCCACCACACTCTCCTCCGCGGTGGAAGGTGCCGGCTCACGGTCGAGGAGTAAGGCCGTGGGTACCGTTGCCCGCAGGCCCGGGACACGCGAGGCGGGCACGAGGTACATGTCGATCTGGTGCAGGCGTCCGTCGTCCGGCACGAGGAAGACCATGCCCACACCGCCGAGGTCGGCGACGATCGTGTCGCGCCAGCCGGGCAGCAGGGCTCCGGCCTCGATGGACATCAGGTCGTCCAGGGCCTCGACGAATGTGGGCAGCTGGGCGTCGTGGACGCCGACGACGAAGTCGACGTCCGAGAGGCGGTCGGCGGTGCCGCAGGCCAGCGACCCGCGCACCATCAGGTGCGTGACCGCCGGCGAGGTGGCCAAGATGTCGGCGAGCCGGGACAGCAGTGGGAGTTGGGACGGGCGGTTGGCGAAGGTGAGTTCCGCCAGGTGCAGGGTGGGCACGTGCGTCCTCCGATCGGATTTCGGCGTGTGGGCCGTGGCGGTCAGGCCGTGAGGGCGAGGAGGCGGCGCTTGGCCGACGTCCAGCGCGTGGCAGCCTCCTCGTCGCCGAGCGAGGTGTGCAGCCCGGCGATCAGGTCGTAGACCGTGCCCTCGGGCAGGGCGTAGGTGTAGAAGAGCCGCAGGAGCATCCGCTCGGCCGCGTCGGTGTAGCCGAGGCCGGCCATGCCACGGGCGGCCTGGAGTCGCTCGGCGAGCACCGCCTGGTCGGCCGAGGGCAGCGGTTCGGCGGAGCCGGGGTGCAGCGTGGGTCGGCGGGCGAGGCGCCGGTAGGCGTCGTCGGCGTACACGTCGGCGATCAGGTGGATCCGGTCCGGGCCCAGCAGGTTGCACACGCCGTGGGCGTACGTCGGCGTCAGACGCCAGATCCGCCCGCCGGTCATGTGCACCTTGGCGCCGCCGGTGACGAGGAATGCCGACGCGTTGGTGTGCAGGGGGATGTGCAGACGGTGCCGCTCGACCTGGTCGAGCTCGTCATAGTCGCGGTGTTCCCACAGGAAGGCGTTGGCCTCCAGCCGGGCGAGCCGCACCCACATGTAGTTCAGGCCCAGCTCGGCCAGAAGCGCGGCGGTGGCCGGCATCTGCGACAGCAGGTCGGTCGGCCGGGCGGCGCAGTCGCCGATCGTCACATCGTCGGCGTCGCCGGAGGCGTTCATCAGCGAGGTCGTCCACCAGCCCCCGGACTGGTAGGCGCTGTACTCCTCCTTCCAGGGGGCGCGGGCCGTCAGGGCCTCGTGGCGCATCCGCTCCAGCTGAGCGGGGTCGACGGCGTCGAGCTGGGCGATCTGCCCGGCAAGGGCGGTCAGGGTGTCCATCGGTTCCCTCCCGTCACCGGCCCGACGAAGAGAGGGACCGGTGGGTACGCGGTGCTGGATGGGGTGATCAGGCGGAGCCGCTGCCTCGGGCTCCCGGTCTGACGCCTCGCGGTCGGAGCACCCGCCAGGCGAAGTGGCGCTCAGCATGGGCGTGGGCGGTGCGACATCGATACGACGTCGTCGCCGTCACGGGACCGCCCTCACAACCGACCCGCAGACCGGCCCGCGCCCGCCCGGTGTCCGACTCGCGTCATCCTGCGTCATGACCACCGTCATGGCCGCCGTCATCTCGGCTCTGGAGCCGTCCGAACAGGTCCCCTGCCGATCGGCCGGGGCTATCGTCGGTTGCAGACGAACGGGGACGGAGAGGATCCGCTGTGGCTGAAACTCCCACGCTCTTACGGGTCTTGACGCTCCGGCGGCACTGGCAGGTCTACGAGACCTTCCGCCTCCGGTTCGAGGCGACGGCGAGCTCGATCGCCGAGAACGAGAACGATCCCCGGCTCCGGGGCCTGTCGGTCTCGAAGCGGCAGTTCGAGCGCTGGTACGGCGGCGCGGTGAAGACCCGCCCCTACCCCGATCAGTGCCGGGTGCTGGAAGCGATGTTCGGCGTCAGCGTCGATCTCCTTCTCGCTCCCGCACCGCCGGCCGCTCCACGGACCGCCCCCGCGTCCGATCCTCCGCTCGTCGTCCCGCCGCCACGGCCGGCCCCTGCCCTTCTCCCCACCGAGCAGGCAGCGGCACTGCCTGCCGGCGGCCCTTTCAACAGCGAGCCCCGTCTCGACGCGGGCACCACGGAATTGGAAAGGCAGGTCGCGATGGCGGCTCGTCGTGCGCTTCGGTTCACCGCGATGGCGGAGGGCAGCAGCATCGGCCCGGAGACCCTGGGCCAGATCCATGAGGAAGTGCGGCGCCTCACCGCCGCGTACCCGAGGCTGGCGTTGCCGACATTGCTCGGCGACCTGGTCGACGTGCAGGACCTCACCTTCCGGCTCCTGGAGCACGGCCGGGTCAAGCCCCTCCAGGCCCGCGAGCTGTACCTGCTCGCCGGGATCACCTCCGGCATGCTCGCCAAGGCCAGCCACGACCTGGGCAACCCGAGCGCCGCGATGATGCAGGCCCGTACCGCCTTCGTGTGCGCCGACAACGCCGACCACCACGCCATGCGCGCCTGGGTCCGCTCCCTGCAGTCCCTCATCTCCTACTGGGCCGGCCGCCCCGCCGAGGCCGCCGACTACGCCACCCTCGGCCAGAGCACGGCCGGCAACGTGCGCGGCACGACCGGCGTCTGGCTCGCCTGTCTCTCCGCCCGCGCCCACGCCCTGATCGGCGACGCCGACGCCACCCGCACCGCCATCCAGCAGGCGGAGGACGCCCGCGCGGCCGTCGAGCCCGACGACCTCGACGCCTTCGGCGGCATCATGACCTTCCCGGTACCCAGGCAGCTGTACTACGTCGCGGAGGCTACCGTGCACCTCGGCCAGGACCCGGCGCTCGGCGAGAGCCGCTCGGAGGCCGCCGTCAGTGCGTACCGAGACGCCGCCGAAGACGAGTGGGCCTTCGGCGATGAGGCCGGCGCGCAGACCGACCTCGCCCTCGCCCGCATCGCCCGCGGCGAGATCGAGGGCGCCGCCGAGGCCGTACGACCCGTGCTCGACCTCCCCATCGGACAGCGGAACTTCGGCATCACCAGCAGCGCCCAGCGTGTCCACGCCGCTCTGCACGCCGACGGGCGCCGGAACGTCGGCGTGGCGGCCGGTCTGCGGGAGGAGATCGAAGCCTTCACTTCTACTCCGACCTCCGTCCTCGTCCGATGAAGCCGCAGGTAGGCTCCGCGCCCATGACCCCAGTCCACCTGGCTGGCCACCGCCTGGCCCTGCGCGAAGTCGAAACCGAGGACGCCGACGCCCTCCTGGCCATCTACGGCGACCCCGAGGCCACCCGTCACCTCAGCTTCGAGCCCCGCACTCCCGAGCAGGTACAGGCGATCGTCGACCGGTCCATCGCCTCCGCCACGGACACCCCGAGAACCGAGTACTGCCTCGCCATCACCCGGCGCGACGACCACCGCCTGATCGGCTACGCGCGCCTGGCGACCGAACCGCAGCAGGCGGCCACCATCGGCTTCGCCCTGCACCCGGCCGAGTGGGGCAAGGGCCTGGGCACGGAAACCGTCCACCTGCTGTGCGCGCTCGGCTTCCAGACGCTCGGCCTGCACCGCATCTGGGCGGCTCGCTCGCCTCTCAACGAGGCGTCCGCGCGGACCCTGCTGCGGGCGGGCATGACCGAGGACGGCCGCATCCGCGACCATGTTTTCGTCCACGGAGCGTGGCGGGACTCGATCACGTACTCGATCCTGGAGCACGAGTGGACGCCCATCGAGGGCGTGGACTCCGGAAGTCGGCCATCCACGATCTTGCCTGACGCGGCCCGTGGACAGGAGAGGTGAGCCGGTGATCACCGAGACGGGCTTACGGCACCATCTGGTGATCCCCGGCATCGCCGAGTTCGCGCGTGGCGGCCTGCCTGACCCACCGGCCACCGACGACGGCAATGACTGGGTCGACGGCGACTGCTGGCTCTACTGCGGGCAGCAGCAGACCAGGGTCCTGTGGATCGGACCGGCCACCGTCGCCGGGGCCCAGGCACCCATGTACGCCTGCGGCGCCTGCATCAAAGAACTCCAGGCACGCATCTGGCACTCCCTCCGGACGCATGACTCGTCCGCTCGCCCCGAGCCGTCTCCAGGGCACGGTCCCGAGCACCGCTCTGGGGCGAGGGGACGGGGCCGCCACCGCCGTAGTCGCTGATTTATGGGCCGCCTGAGAAGCGTCCCATTCGGAGGAGGTAAGCCTCTTGGGGCCGGCGCATGTGACGCCGGCCCCAAGGAGTGTGTGCCGTATCAAGCCAGGGCGATCAGGGCCTGGGCGAGGAAGCGGGCTTCGGGCGCCAGGCCGTCGAGAACGTCCTGGACGTAGACGGTGTCGGGTCGAGCGGCGAGGTCCTGGACGGCGGTCCAGTGTTCGGCGATGAGATGGAGAGCCTGCCTGGATCGCTGGATGGTGTCCCGTCGGCGAACGGTGAACTCCTCGGCACGCTGGTACGCCTCGGGCCAGGTGATGTCTCCCCGTTCGACGAGTTCGGTCAGGTGCGGGGTGGTGTCGCCATCGGCCTGGCGGACGGTATCGGTGTCGATCACGTACTGCCGGAGTCGTTCTGTCTCCAGCCGCTGGTTCAGCGCGGCTGTGGCGTCGACGAGGGTGATCTGGCCTTCGGTGACCTGTTCGGCGAGGTCGGGGGCGTGCTCGCGGAGGCGGTCGTACTGCTCCTGGAGGGCGGCGGCCCGGGCTCTGTCCTCGGAGACGGTGTTGTAGGCGTTGTCGAGACTGAGCACGCCGATTCGAACCTGTTCGGCGAGGTCAAGGGAGTGCTTGAGGACGACGTTGGCGGCGGACAGGCGGCTGCGGCTGAGTCCGTGGATCTTGGCCAGGTCCCGCAGGGAGTGTCCCGAAACGGAACAAGCCATGGCGGTGATCATTGCCTGCTGACCCTTGCTGATGTGCCGGCGGGACACGTTGTTGGACAAGATCATTGCCGTGGGGTTGCTGCCGGTGTAGGTGGTGAAGCGGGGTTCGACGCCGGCGATCTCGCAGGCGGCGAGGCGGTTGCGGCCGTCGAGGAGGACGCCGTCGGCGTCGAGGACGATGTCCTTGTGCTGGCCCTCGGTCTTGATCGACTCGGCGAGGTCGAGCAGCTCGTCCTGGCCGAGCATCGGGAACATGCTGGCGATGGGGTGGATCTTCAGGGTGTGCTCCGTGTCGGATGGCGGGACGGGGTTCAGCGCGTGTGGCGCTGCTGGTCGGTGCGGACGGGACGGTAGGGAGCCGACTGGGGTGCCGGGGCACGGCTGGTGGTGCGTTGCGACAGGTCGGCGAGGCGGTGCAGCCGCCAGATGAGGACTTCACTGACGCTGGTGGCGGTGTCGAGTTCTCGCCTGGCGGTGGCTTCGGTGAGGAGGGCGGCGGGATTGTGGCCGGCGGCGCCGGCTTGGGCGAGGGTGGCAGCGAGAGCGGGCCAGCCGGACTCGGCGAGGATCTGGTCGGCCTGTTCCGGGAGCGCTCGGCGCACGGTCGCCGCCTGCTGGAGACGAATCCACTCGGGCAGCTCGGTTCCTCGCTGGTGCATCACGGCCAGCGGCTCGGCTGCCGCGGCCTGGTACGCGGTCCGGAGGTGCTCGGCTGCCTGGCGTGCGGCCTCCGCCTGTTGGGTGTGGCCGCGGGTGCGGTGCCAGTGCTGCGCGGCCACGGCCGCCAGCAGAACGGCGTCGAGGAGGACCGCGAGGAAGGCTCCGTCCTTCGGGGTGGGTTCACGCAGGATCGCCTTGACTGCCCGGCGGGTGGCCTGAGCCTGCTGGTGCTGGGCGCGGATGCGGGAGCGGCTGGCCCGCTCGAAGGCGGTGGCTGCCTGCAGGAGCTCGGGCCGCAGGGCCGGAGGGGCGGCGAGGGGCAGGATGTCGAGGGTTTCGGCGAGGACGGCGATGTGCGCCTGCCCGGCCTCGTCCTCGCCGTAGTTGAGGAGCTCGGGCACCTGGTCGGTGGCTCGGGCGAGGCGACGCCAGGCACGGGGCTCCGATGGTGCTGCTGGGCTGGTGTCGGTGGCGGTGAGGCGTTCACGGATCTTGGGGTAGGAGAGGTCGGGGGCGAGGGTGGAGCCGGAGAACCAGACCGGTTGCCCGTCCTTGTTGGTGTCGTCTGCGAGGGCGATCTTGTAGCCGCGGATGTCGCCTGAGGGGAATCGCTGGATCTCCACGAGAACCCCGGAGCCTTCGAGGAGGCGGAAGAACTCCTCCGGGTTCGTGGCTGCAGCGAGGACGGTGCGGGCGGTGGTGCGCAGGTGCTCGCGGGAGGTCCGCGCCTTGCTCGTGCGGCTGGCCTTCTCCTGTTCGGCCCGGGTGGGGCGTTTGGCGGCGGTGCGGTCGCCGCGTGGGACTTGGTGGAGCCCGTACTCCTTCTCGATGGCGACGAGTTCCTTGTCGGCGCGCAGGAAGTCGTTCCAGTTCCGTGGTGGGCGGAGGTCTCCGCGGACTTTGGTGGCGACGATGTGGATGTGGTCGTCGGCGTGGCGGACGGCGACCCAGCGGCAGGCGTCGGGGTCTCCGGCAGGGGCGATGCCGGTGGCGTTCAGCACGCGGCGGGCGATGGTGGCCCACTCCTCGTCGGTCAGGTGGCGGTCCTCGGGGGCGGCGCGGATCGAGCAGTGCCAGACGTGGTTCTTCGGCGCCTTCGGGCCGGCCTGCTTGACGCGCAGGTCGAGGACGGTGGCGAGCTGGGCGAGGGTGGCGTCGGGGTCGCGTCCGGGGTCGGGTGCGAAGCCGTCGAAGGAGGCGACGAGGTGGGGGTCGGCGTGTTCGTTGGCGCGGCCGGGCCCGTAGAGGTAGTTGAGGACGCCTCGGGTCTTGTGGCCGGGTTTGACGATGTTCGCGATCAATCAGGCCGGCCGGTGGTTCGTGGCGGCCACATCCGCGGCGGCGTCGACCGCCACGACCGCCTGCTTCACCGCCGCCACGAGCTGGCGGGCCTCGGCGAGCACGGCAGCGTCCACAGGGTGTGCCTCGCCGTCGGCGTTGAGACGGTGGGCGATCTGGTTCGCGTTCGTGCCGATCCTGGCGAGCTGGGTACGCAGCGCGGCGTACTCGTCGATCAGGTCGTCGGCAGCGGTGCGCTGGTCGGGCAGGGCGAGGTCGCCGTTGAGGTGGGCCATGACGATGGCGCCAACGAGGTGCGCGCCGGCCAGGCCGAGTCGACGGGCTTCGGCGAGGATCACGATCTTCTCGGCGGTGCTGTAGCGGACGTCGACCCGCTCCTTGCGCTGCACGTCCTGGCGGGCGCGGCGGCGGGCGACACGGTGCAGCGCGGCCTCGTCGGCGGCTCGCACGGCCCCTATCCCCGGTGCGCCCTCGTGCCGGGGACCCGCCTCCGCCACCCCCGGGGCGGAGGCTTCTGCGTGGGACCGGCCCTTGGACGGTCCAACGCCATACCTTGCTCCGCCCGGGGCTGAGGTGGTGGTCGGCTGCTGGACGGCGTATGGGGTGTCGGGGAGGGACTGTTCGTGCATGCGCGGGCTCTCTGATCAGGGGGACTGCGGAAGCGGTCTCGCCCCGGAGGGATTCCGGGGCGAGCGTCCGGGGGAAGGGCTCTGGCCCTACGCGGCGACCTTGGTGGAGGACTGATCGCGCTCGGCCTGGAGCAAGGACTTGGCCTTCTCCAAGCGTTCGCGGCGGCCGGGCCTCAGGCCCTGCTCGCGTATGGCCGTTTCCATGTGGCGGCGGGAGACGCGGCCGTCACGTCCTAGCGGAGCGGCACGTCCTATCTCGACCACCTGGTCCCACGTGGCCATCGGTCGCTGATCGCCACGTTTGGCGGTCGGCTTCCCGGACTGGGCCACTTGCTCGGGCGCCTCCTCGGGCTCCTCGGCCACGTTGTCGTCTGACGGCGGCTCATTGGCGGCTGCTGCCGCGCCACCTTCCGAGGCGGTGGCCGCCTCGATGTGGCGGCCTTCGTCGCGAGGCTCTGCCTGGGCGGGGCGGCGCTGGACGAGGAGGTAGAGGTGGACGGCGCCGGCGAGGGCGAGGGGGGCGATGGCGGAGATGGCGCCGACGGTGATGTCGTCGAGGGCGAGTCCGCCCGGGCGGGTCTGCTGGTTGAGGCGGATGGCGTGCAGGACGTTGGCCCAGATGCTGGTGACGGTGGCGATGCCGACCAGGGCCGAGACGTACAGGCGGGGCCTCAGCGGCGCGCTGCGCAGGACGAGTAGGGCGCCGATGCCGATGGCGATGAAGCCGTCGATGACGAGAGGGAAGGCATAGGTGAGCAGCCAGTGGATGTGGCTGGCGGCGGCCATCTGACGCAGGGCGTCGTAGGAGAGCGCGAAGGCGGCCAGCGCCAGGAGGGCTACGGCGGTGCGTATGGCGAGAGCCAGGGGCGCCGGCACGGAGACGGCGGGGGTGGGCGGGGTCAAGCGGTGTGCTCCAGGGGATGGGTATGGCCGCCGGGGCGTGGGTGGCCATGAGTGCTGGGACTCGTCCCACTCGTCCCGTGGCTGGTCAGGGCAGGTACGGGTGGGGCGGTGATGTCGAGTCGACTCGTTGCGGGTCGGTGACTCGTCCCCGCGCTGACCTGCGCGGGGACGGGTGGGACGAGTCGGGGAGGGTCAGGCGCCGGGTGCGACGGCGAGGGTGGGGGCTGCCTCGGGCGGGCAGTAGCGGGTCCAGGCGTCGGCGAACTGGGCGCGGGTGAAGCCCTTGGCCTGGTGTCCGCCGGGGAAGCGGCGGTTGGCCGACTTGATGCCGTAGTCCTGGAGGAGGATCTGCAGGCCGCGCGGGGTGAGGCCGTTGGGGCTGTGTTCGGCCCAGGGCGCCTCGGGGTCGGCATTGAGGATCTCCAGGAGGCGGCCGGTGCGGATCGCCGGCTGGTCGCCCTCGGAGGCGAAGGCGCGGCGGATGTCAGCGAGGATGCGGATCTTGAGCCCGCCGTCCTCGTCGCGCCCTGCCTCGTAGTCGGTCATGGCGGTGCAGGCGGTGCGGGCCAGGACGGGCCAGTGTCCGCCCGCGAGGTCGGCGACGCTGACCAGTGGCGCCCAGGTGTCGGCGGCGCGGTCCTCGACCGGCATCTTCGGTTCCAGGGCGAGTGCCTTCTCGCGTACGGAGGCCAGCCAGGCCGCCAGACGCGTCCGGATCTCGCGTACGGCCAGGTCGTCGCGGCCGTAGCGCCAGGCGCTGACCTTCTCGGTCTCGGCTCGGCGGCGCATGCGGATGACGACCGACCGGTCCATGATCGTGTCGGGCAGGTCGCCGATGCCGGCGAGGGCGGCCATGGCGAAGGTGTCGAACTTGACCACCTCGTGGTTGGGGCCGGTGACCCGCAGGGTGGGCCGGTTGCGCTGGTGGCCGGCGTTGAGCAGGCCGCGCATCTCCTCGTTCTTCTCCGCGACCTTTGCGCTGCCGAAGATGGTGTCGACCTCGTCCACGAGGAGTGTGGGCGGGTTGCCCTCCCCGATCGACCGGAAGATCGCGGCGGCGGATGCGTTGACCGTGATGAGCGGCTCGTGGACGGCTTCGATCAGGACTTCGAGGAGCCGGGACTTCCCGCAGCGCTTGGCCGGGCCGACCACCGCCAGGCGCGGCGCGTGCTGCCACACGGTCTGAAGGTGGGTCGCCGCCGCCCACAGCGTGGTCGCGGTCAGGGCTTCGTCGCTCGGCATGACGACGTAGCGCCGGATGGCGTCCCGGAGCAGGTTCAGGACCTCTACGCCCTCGGGGTCTGTGGCGGGTGAGAGGGCGGTCGGCTGGCCGGGGATGGCGGTCGGCGGCCACTCGACGGGAGGCGATGGCGTGTTCGGGGTGGCTTCGTCCATACTGGACATCGAGCTCCTCAATCTGCGGGCCATACGGGACGGCAATCCCGGCCATGCAGCTAGTCGTTCAGGGATGGGCGGCGTGAGGTTTGCGCTTTGAGCCCCTCGGTGTCGCAAGCACTGGGGGGCTTTTTGCATGTCTGGCGAGGTGCTGGCGGTCTCCTGCGGACAGCAGCGGTCCAGCACAACAACCATGCCACACGCAGAGCACCTATGCAAGCGGCAGAACATGATGTACTGTTTAGGCTGTGCGAATTGCAGGGACATGCTGCGAAAGGAAGGAGGGGGTAATGCCCGACGACGACCGCGATGACCACGAGGACGCGCCCGAGGGCGTCCTGCTCAAGGGCGAGGACAACGCCGCCAAGCGGATCAAGGCCGAGCGCGAAAACCGTGGCTGGAGCACCACCACGCTCTCGGACCGTCTCAACGAGGCCGGCTATGAGATGAACCCGTCGGCGGTGTGGCGGATCGAGAACGGCAAGCGCCGCATCAATCTCGACGAGGCCATCGGCTTCGCCGAGGTCTTCGGGGTGTCGCTGTCCAACCTCGTCGGCCCGCCGGCCCTGGCCGCCGCCGGCCGCGCCATGGAGCTGATCGACACCGTCGTGGCCGCCAGCGCGGCTGCCCAGCGCGCCCAGCACGCGTACCGCCGGGTCAACGCCGAACTCATCGCCTACCTCGATGAGCACCCGGACATCCGTGAGGAGGCCAACGCGGTGGTCAGCAACGCCATCGCCGAGAGCACCATGAAGATCAACCAGGAGGAGTTCGGCCTGCCGCCCGAGCCGTAGCCCGCTCCTCCGGCCGCCCTGGACCGCAAACCCCAGGCCACGGCCCGCGCCACACGCCCATCCCATCCCTGAACGACACGGCCCGGCCGGGGTTGCCGCCCCATCAGCCGAGGCCAGGAGAGGACCCTGCTTGCGCCAGACGGCGATACCCCATGCCTCCGCCCAGTCCCGCACGGCGAAGGAGGTGAACGACAACGACCGTCTGCTCACGGTCGACGAGGCCGCCGAACGCCTCGGCACCGGTGTCCGCTTCGTCCGCCGGCTCATCGCCGAACGCCGGATCCGCTACGTGAAGCTCGGCAAGCACGTCCGCATCGCCCACAGCGTGCTGACCGCGTACGTCGAGGAGCGCACCGTCCCCACGATCCGCGAAGCGCGCTCCCGCTTCGGGAAGGCGGCCTGATGGCGGGCCGCAAGCCGCAGCGGCGGCGCGAGTTCGGCACCGTACGCCAGCTTCCTTCCGGACGCTGGCAGGCGCGCTACTGGGCGCCGGATGGCTCCCGTCGCACCGCGCCGGAGACGTTCGAGACGAGGACGGACGCCCAGGACTGGCTGACCCTCACCAAGGCAGACATCCAGCGGAACGTCTGGGTGGACCCGGAGGTCGGGGCGGTCAACTTCGAGGAGTACGCCTTGAAGTGGGTGGTGGAGCGCGGCCTGTCCGCCACGACGGACGAGCTGTATCGCCGCCTCCTGCGACTCCACATCCTGCCGTTCCTCGGTGGGCTGGACCTCGACGAGATCACCCCGCCCACGGTGCGGACCTGGCGGGCTGAGCGTCTCGCCGCCACCGGGGCCACCACCGTCGCCAAGTCCTACCGCCTGCTCAAGGCGATCATGGAGACGGCGGCGGACGACGAGCTGATCCGCCGCAACCCGTGCCGGATCCGGGGCGCTGGCAGCGAGAAGGCCAAGGAGCGCACGACGGCCACCGTCGAGCAGGTCGACGCCCTTGCCGAGGCCATCGGGATCCGCTGGCGGCTGATGGTGTACCTCGGTGCCTACGGTCCGATGCGTCCGGAGGAGCTGGCAGCTCTGCGCCGGAGCTCGATCACCCTCGACCCGCTCGCCGTGCGGGTCACGGAGGCCGCTCCGGAACTGAACACCGGACGTCGCGTCGAGGGCGACACCAAATCTGCGGCCGGTGTCAGGACCATCCACCTGCCGGCCTTCCTCTACATCGAGGTCAAGCGGCACCTGGACTGGTTCGCGGAGAAGGAGCCCGACGGACTCCTGTTCGTGGGGGAGAAGGGAGCGCCCTTCCGGCGGACCACCTTCGGCCGGAAGTGGGCGAAGGCCCGCGCGAAGGTCGGCCTGCCGAAGGACTTCCGCTTCTACGACCTCCGGCACACGGGCCACACCCTCTCCACCCAGTCCGGCGCCACCCTCAAGGACACGATGGTCCGCGCCGGCCAGTCCTCGGAGAAGGCCGCGATGATCTACCAGCACTCCGACGACACCCGCCAGCAGGAGGTCGCCGGAGGCATCGACGCCAAGGTCCGCGAGCTGCGCGGACGTGCGACGGGCGCCGAGCCCGCCTGATCCGTTACGTCCCCGGTCAGACCGGTTGAACACCAGCTCTGACCGGGGATGGCCGAACCTTGGAAGCCTACTGACCAGCGGCGCTTCTTGATTTCCTCCCTCGAATGAGGGAGGATTTCCGGAAATCGCACTCCGTGGTCAGGGGCTGAATATGGCAGTCATGCACGTTGAGGACTCACGCGGCCAGAGCCGTCTCGCGGACCTGGGGCTCTCGGCCGAAACCATCGAGAACGTGCTGCGGCGCGCCGAGGCGGAACGCAACTTCTGCACGCCTCTCGACCCGGTCTCGCTCCCGGGCAACATCTTCTGGGGCCGGACTATCCGCTTCCTGCGCGAGGCGTACATCCCTGACGGATGGCGCAGCGTGAGCCCCCACAACGTCTCGCTCCTGCTGTCGCCGGAAGAGGACTTCGCCATCACCGCCTCCAGCGGCAACAAGGCCACCGGCTACGCCGCGCTCACTCCTGCCACCCGCTACTCGAAGGGCACGGCGGTCATCCGCCGGGTTGAGACCAATCGACAGCTGGTGTTCCCTGGCTACGAGGCCGAACCCGAGTCTCAGGGAGTCGCAGAGGGAATCCCGACCTGGTTCCTCCTGTACCAGCACGTGAACACCCTGACGGGCACGCGGCTCTACTACGAGCTGTCGCTGCCGACCAACCCGGGAAGCCGTGGCAAGATCGACAGCTGGCACGAGCGGATCATCTTCCCCTACATCGACTTCGAGGGCTTCAACCCGTTCCCGAACGACGACGACGGCGAAGGCGGCATCGACATCCCGATCGAGCGTCTGGGCTGATCGTCCACCCCACAACCCATTGGCACTCCCATGACCACCGCATCCCGGCTCGTCCTGGCGCGCAAGCGCCGCGGGCTCACCGTCACCCGTCTCGCCCAGATGGTCGGACTCACCGCCCGCCGGTTGTCCGACTACGAGAACGGCCGGGCCTACCCTCCCCCGGCCTCCCTGGCCAGCCTTGCTGAGGCTCTGGAGTTCCCGGAGTCCTTCTTCCTTGCCGAAGAGGTCGCCGACCTGCCTGTCGAGTCGGTCAGCTTCAGGGCGCTCAGCAAGATGACGGCCTCACAACGGGACATCGCCCTGAGCAGTGGTCGCCTCGCCCGGATCTTGCAGGACTGGATCCGGGCTCGCTTCAAGCTGCCGGCGCCAGATCTTCCGTCCTTGACCTCGTTCAGCCGTCTCGGCAGCGACGACGAACCGGTGTTTCCCGGCGAGGCCGGGGCCGAGAACTGTCCCGCCGAGCGCGCAGCTGAACTGGTCCGCACTCGGTGGGGGTTGGGAGTGGCCCCGATCCCCAACATGGTTCACCTGCTCGAAGCGCACGGGGTGCGCGTGTTCTCGCTGTCCAGGGACTGCCCGGAAGTGGACGCCTTCTCCTTCTGGGACCGCGGCGTTCCGTTCGTACTGCTGAACACAGAGAAGACCGCCGAGCGCGGACGCTTCGACGCCGCACACGAGCTGGGGCACCTGGTTCTGCACGGTGAGGAGCAGGTGCCCCACGGGCCCCAGGCCGAAGGCGAAGCACACCGCTTCGCTGCGGCCCTGCTCATGCCGGCGGCAGACGTTCTGGCACACGCCCCTCGGAACCCGAGCACCACCTGGATCCTGCAGGCGAAGCGACGCTGGAAAGTCGCCGCCATGGCACTCGCTCACCGCCTGCACGAACTCAACCTCACCACCGAATGGCAGTACCGCACGCACTGTGTCGATCTCAGTCGCATGGGCTACCGGAAGTCGGAGCCCCAGAGCACGCTCACGCGGGAAACTTCCCAGGTGCTGGGCAAGGTCTTCGCCGCTCTCCGAGCGGAAGGCACCCCGCTGGCGGAAATCGCACGTGATCTCGACCTGAGGCCGGCGGACCTCAGTGACCTGATCTTCGGCTTGGTGGTCATCGCCCAGGAGGGCGGGCGCGGCGGCGCCCGTACGACTGCCTCCCGTAGACCGCAGCTCTCCGTCGTGCGCTGACACTCGCCTTTGCGTGTGCGGAGGAACGTTCCTCCGGTCGGAAGTGGCGCGAGTCACAGCAAACTCGCGCTCGCATTCTGAGACCGGTCTGCCCCCGCACCACCTAGGTGGTGCGGGGGCAGACCGGTCTCAGGGCATATCCCCGAGTTGGGGCACGCGGAGGGCACGGCAGCCCCCGACAGGTCTAGACAACGAAGAAGGCCCAGGTCGCTGACCTGGGCCTTCTCTCGCGAGCGGATGACGGGAATCGAACCCGCGCTATAAGCTTGGGAAGCTCATGTTCTACCATTAAACTACATCCGCGCAGCGGCCCGATGATCTGTGCCGCATCGTTGCACACTGTACCCCATGTGCCAGGTGAGGCGAAGCTCACCGGATCGGCGGGAGCCGTGGTGTCGCGGCGGGGCTCGTGGGTGGTGTCCCGTTGATCCCCTAATGTGGCTGTCTCGTCCACCACGTGTGTAGGGGAAGGGACTTGATGGTTCCGATGGAGCGCACCGTCGTCCGTTGTGCCGAGGGGCACGTGTTCAGTACCGCGTCGTTCCCGCTGCAACAGCTCGGGGCCGGGCGGATCGGGCCCGGGCGGCTCGTGCGGTGTCCGCGGTGCGCGCGGTTGCGGCATGCCGTGCCGGTGACCGCGGCCCTGGAGGCTGAGCAGCGCTGACGCGCGGTGGGGCGTGCGGCCTTCCCGATTGGGGGCGGCCCGCGCCCTCTGCGTATCGTGGGGGGGTGCTTCTCTCAGACAAGGACATCCGGGCCGAGATCGATGCCGGGCGGGTGCGCATCGACCCGTACGACGAATCCATGGTGCAGCCGTCGAGCATCGACGTGCGTCTCGACCGCTTTTTCCGGGTGTTCGAGAATCACCGCCACCCCCACATCGACCCCGCCGTCGAGCAGCACGACCTGACGCGGCAGGTCGAGCCGGAGGGGGACGAGGCGTTCATCCTGCACCCGGGCGAGTTCGTGCTGGCGTCGACCTACGAGGTCATCACCCTGCCGGACGACATCGCGTCCCGGCTGGAGGGGAAGAGTTCCCTGGGGCGGTTGGGTCTGGTGACCCACTCGACCGCGGGGTTCATCGACCCGGGTTTCTCGGGGCACGTCACCCTGGAGCTGTCGAACCTGGCCACCCTGCCGATCAAGCTCTGGCCGGGGATGAAGATCGGGCAGCTGTGCATGTTCCGGCTCAGCTCGCCCGCCGAGTTCCCGTACGGGAGCGAGCGGTACGGCTCCCGGTACCAGGGACAGCGGGGGCCCACGGCCTCCCGCTCGTACATGAACTTCCATCGGACCCAGGTGTGAGGCGGTCGCAGGCATGAGTGAAGTACGCGAGAACCTGACGTACGAGGGGTTCGGCCGCGCGATCCGCGAGCTGGCGCAGACCATCGCCGACGACGGCTACGAGCCCGACGTCGTGCTGTCCATCGCCCGTGGCGGCGTCTTCGTCGCCGGCGGTCTGGCCTACGCCCTGGACTGCAAGAACATCCACCTGGTGAACGTCGAGTTCTACACGGGTGTGGGCACGACGCTGGAGATGCCGGTCATGCTGGCGCCGGTGCCCAACGCGATCGACTTCTCCGACAAGAAGGTCCTGATCGCCGACGACGTCGCCGACACCGGCAAGACGCTCAAGCTGGTCCACGACTTCTGTGTCGACCACGTCGCCGAGGTCCGTTCGGCCGTGATCTACGAGAAGTCGCACTCGCTGGTGAAGTGCGAGTACGTGTGGAAGAAGACCGACGAGTGGATCAACTTCCCCTGGTCGGTCGAGCCGCCCGTCGTGAAGCGCGAGGGCCAGGTCCTCGACGCCTGACCGGCGCGCACGCAGGAGTACGGAGGAAGGGCCCCCGCCGGCGACCCGGCGGGGGCCCTTCCTCCGTGTACGGGGCCGGGCTACAGCGTGCCCAGCTTGATCAGGCTCAGCAGCGCCACCAGCTGGATCGCGGAGGCACCCAGGGCCTTGGGCCACGGGAGGTCGTGGGAGCGGCTCACCATGACCGTGAAGAGGGCGCCGGCCGCCAGCCAGGTGAGCCAGCCGACGACCTGCACGAGGCCGTTCTCGCCGCCCAGGAAGAGGGCGAGGACCAGGCGCGGGGCGTCCGTGAGCGACATGATCAGCATGGACAGGCCGACGGTCGGCTGCCAGGCGCCGTCGCCGCCGAGCTGGCGGGCGAGGGTGTGGGTGACGGCGCCCAGGATCAGACCGCCGAGGACGAAGCCGAGGGCGGTCATGAGGACGTACGGGATCGCGGTCGAGAGGGTGGCGTTGATCGCCTCCTCGCGGGCCTGGTCGAAGCCGAAGATCGCGAGCAGCCCGTAGAGGAAGGTCACGACCAGCGCCGGGCCCCAGACGGCGTGGTCGCGCATCCGGAGGAAGGTGTCCGCCGGGCGCAGCACGATGCCGCTCAGGAGGGCCTTCCAGGGCAGCCGGGGGCCGGCGGCGGCCGGCGCGCCCTGGTGGTACGTCTCCGGCCGGCCGTACGGGTCGTCCACGCTGAACATCTGGGTGTGGCCCGGGTTGTTCGCCGCCGCCGCGTTCCGGTGGTGCTGCGGGTCGCCGAAGTACTCCGGCTCGCCGTACGGCTGCTGGGGCTGCTGCTGTGGCTGTTGCTGCCACTGCTGCTGCGGGTACGGCGGCGGGGCCGCGTCGTACCCGTACGGCGCCTGCTGCGGTCGATGCTGTTGCGGGGGGCGGTTGTCCCTGCCGCGTCCGTTCCTGAATCCAGCCACGTCATCGAACGTACCCGCTTCCGGGCCGCCCTCGCGCCATTGCGGCTGACCTGTGACATCCCCTAGGGGGCACCCGGAGGGGGTGAGGGCGGTCCGGGACACGGCGGAGGGCCGCCCCGCGCTTCCGCGCGGAACGGCCCTCCGGCCCTGCTGTACGCCCCTGGGGGCCTCTACGAGGCCGGCTCGGGCTCCGGTTCCGACTGCTCGGCCGGCTCCGGGTCGGCCGGGGTCTTCACCGAGTCGAGCAGCAGCTGCGCCACGTCGACGACCTGCAGGCTCTCCTTGGCCTTGCCGTCGTTCTTCTTGCCGTTGACCGAGTCGGTCAGCATGACGAGGCAGAACGGGCAGGCGGTGGAGACGATGTCCGGGTTGAGGGACAGGGCCTCGTCGACGCGCTCGGTGTTGATGCGCTTGCCGATCCGCTCCTCCATCCACATCCGGGCACCACCGGCACCGCAGCAGAAGCCGCGCTCCTTGTGGCGGTGCATCTCCTGCTGGCGCAGGCCGGGGACGGCGGACATGATCTCGCGCGGCGGCGTGTAGACCTTGTTGTGCCGGCCCAGGTAGCAGGGGTCGTGGTAGGTGATGAGGCCGTCGACCGGGGTCACCGGGATCAGCTTGCCCTCGTCGATGAGGTGCTGGAGCAGCTGGGTGTGGTGGATGACCTCGTACTCGCCGCCGAGCTGCGGGTACTCGTTGGCGATGGTGTTGAAGCAGTGCGGGCAGGTCGAGACGATCTTCTTCGCCGACTTCGGCTTCTTCGTCCCGGGGTCCTCGTCGTCCTCGCCGAACGCCATGTTCAGCATGGCCACGTTCTCCTGGCCGAGCTGCTGGAACAGCGGCTCGTTGCCGAGGCGGCGCGGGGAGTCACCGGTGCACTTCTCCTCGCCGCCCATGATCGCGAACTTGACGCCCGCGATGTGCAGCAGCTCGGCGAAGGCCTTGGTGGTCTTCTTGGCGCGGTCCTCCAGGGCGCCGGCGCAGCCGACCCAGTAGAGGTAGTCGACCTCGGTGAGGTCCTCGACGTCCTTGCCGACGATCGGGACCTCGAAGTCGACCTCCTTGGTCCACTCGACGCGCTGCTTCTTCGCCAGGCCCCAGGGGTTGCCCTTCTTCTCCAGGTTCTTGAGCATCGTGCCCGCCTCGGACGGGAACGCGCTCTCGATCATCACCTGGTAGCGGCGCATGTCGACGATGTGGTCGATGTGCTCGATGTCGACCGGGCACTGCTCGACGCAGGCGCCGCAGGTGGTGCAGGACCACAGGACGTCCGGGTCGATGACGCCGTTCTCCTCGGCGGTGCCGATCAGCGGGCGCTCCGCCTCGGCGAGCGCGGCGGCCGGGACGTCCTTGAGGGCCTCGGCGGACGCCTTCTCCTCGCCCTCCATGGTCTTGCCGCCGCCGGCGAGCAGGTAGGGCGCCTTGGCGTAGGCGTGGTCGCGGAGCGACATGATGAGGAGCTTCGGGGACAGCGGCTTGCCGGTGTTCCAGGCGGGGCACTGCGACTGGCAGCGGCCGCACTCGGTGCAGGTGGAGAAGTCGAGGATGCCCTTCCAGGAGAACTGCTCGACCTGGGAGACGCCGTAGACGTCGTCCTCGCCCGGGTCCTCGAAGTCGATCGGCTCGCCGCCCGAGGTCATCGGCTGGAGCGCGCCGAGGGCGGTCTCGCCGGTGGCGTTGCGCTTGAAGAAGATGTTCGGGAAACCGAGGAAGCGGTGCCAGGCGACACCCATGTTGGTGTTCAGGGAGACCGTGATCATCCAGATCAGCGAGGTGCTGATCTTGATCATGGCGGTCAGGTAGACCAGCGTCTGGAGGGTGGGGACCGACAGGCCCTTGAAGGCCAGGACGAGCGGGTACGAGGCGAAGTACGCGGCCTCGTAGTGCTCGACGTGGTGGATCGCGCCCTCCAGGCCGCGCAGCACGTAGATCGCGAGGCCGATGGTGAGGATCACGTACTCGACGAAGTACGCCTGCCAGGCCTTGGAGCCGGCGAAGCGGGACTTGCGGCCGGCCCGCGAGGGCAGGCTGAGCAGGCGGATGACGATCAGGGCGGCGATGCCGAGGATCGTCATGACGCCGATGAACTCGATGTAGAGCTCGAACGGCAGGAAGCCGCCGAGCACCGGGAGGGTGTACTCGGCGTTGAACAGCTGGCCGTAGGCCTGGGCGAGCGTGGGCGGCAGGGTCAGGAAGCCGACCGCGACGAACCAGTGGGCGAAGCCGACGATGCCCCAGCGGTTCATGCGCGTGTGACCGAGGAACTCCCGGACGACGGTGACCGTGCGGGCCTTCCAGTCGTTCGTACGGCTGCCCTTGGGGACGGGCTGGCCGAGCTTCACGAACCGGTAGATCTGCGCGATGGCTCGCGCGAAGAGGGCAACGCCGACCACGGTCAGCGTCAGCGACACGATGATCGCGGCGAGTTGCATGACGGGCTCCTCGAGCGGGCCACGGGCTCGGGCCTACTAAGCGGTAACTTATTTAGTCCGTGCTGAGATTACCCGTTCGGGGCCGCGCACTGTAGCGGACCTCGCGGTGATCTGTGTCGCTCAGGCAACCCTTGCCGCGCGGCCGGGACGGTCCTCGGGGCCGGTACGGCCGGTGCGGCCCGTACGACCCGTGTGGTCCGCGCGGCCGGTGCGGCCCGTGCGTCCTGCGCGACGTCTGCGCACTGCTGGAAGCGTACGCGCCAGAATCGCCAGATCCATCCCCAGCCAGTGGTGGTCCACATAGTGGAGGTCGAGGAGCTCGCGCTCCTCCCAGGGCAGCTCCGAGCGCCCGCTGATCTGCCACGGACCGGTGAGTCCCGGGCGCACGGAGAGCCGCCGGCGCCCCTCGCCGGCGCACTCGCGGTGGCCGGGCGCCAGCGGGCACGGGCCCACCAGGGACATCTGCCCCCGGACGACGTGCAGCAGCAGGGGCAGCGCGGCCAGCGGGCCGCGGGTGCGGAAGGTCAGCATCGTGAAGGGCCGGCCGTGCAGGCCGGCCACGGTCCTGCGGCGCAGCACCCCGCCGCCGGGCGTCCCCGAGCCGACGGCGACGGAGACCGCGACGGCGGCGAGGAGCGGGGAGAGGGCGGTGAGCAGCGCGAGGCCGCCCAGGAGGTCGAGTGCGCGCTTGGCCGTCATGCGCCGGACCCCTTCGTCGTGCGATCTTCGTGGGATGTTCGGGGGATATGCCTGCTTTGCCCCTGGCGGGGCATGCGGACTCTCTCATCCATGCGTCCCGGGGGCCGGGAATGACGCGCCCCGCCCGCTCCTTTGAGTGGGAGCGTCGACGAAGAGTTGAGTCGCCCCCGCTCAGGTCTGTTGACGCGCACCACCCCGTCGTGCATCCTTGAGTCAGTTCCACTCAAGTCAGTCAGCTGGAGGAATCGAAATGGCACGTGCGGTCGGCATCGACCTGGGCACGACTAACTCCGTCGTCAGCGTTCTGGAAGGCGGCGAGCCCACCGTCATCACCAACGCCGAGGGCGCCAGGACCACGCCGTCCGTCGTCGCCTTCGCGAAGAACGGCGAGGTGCTCGTCGGCGAGGTGGCCAAGCGCCAGGCCGTCACCAACGTCGACAGGACCATCCGGTCGGTCAAGCGCCACATGGGCACCGACTGGAAGATCGACATCGACGGCAAGAGCTTCAACCCGCAGCAGATGAGCGCCTTCATCCTGCAGAAGCTCAAGCGCGACGCCGAGGCCTACCTGGGCGAGAAGGTCGTCGACGCGGTCATCACCGTCCCGGCGTACTTCAACGACTCCGAGCGCCAGGCGACCAAGGAGGCCGGTGAGATCGCGGGCCTCAACGTCCTGCGCATCGTCAACGAGCCGACCGCCGCCGCCCTGGCCTACGGCCTCGACAAGGACGACCAGACGATCCTCGTCTTCGACCTCGGTGGCGGCACCTTCGACGTGTCCCTCCTGGAGATCGGCGACGGCGTCGTCGAGGTGAAGGCCACCAACGGTGACAACCACCTCGGTGGTGACGACTGGGACCAGCGCGTCGTCGACTACCTGGTGACCCAGTTCCAGAACGGCCACGGCGTGGACCTGGCCAAGGACAAGATGGCCCTCCAGCGTCTGCGCGAGGCCGCCGAGAAGGCGAAGATCGAGCTGTCCTCCTCCACGGAGACCTCGATCAACCTGCCGTACATCACCGCCTCCGCCGAGGGCCCGCTGCACCTGGACGAGAAGCTCACGCGCGCCCAGTTCCAGCAGCTGACCGCGGACCTCCTGGAGCGCTGCAAGACGCCGTTCCACAACGTCATCAAGGACGCGGGCATCTCCATCAACGAGATCGACCACGTCGTCCTCGTCGGTGGCTCCACCCGCATGCCGGCCGTCGCCGAGCTCGTCAAGGAGCTGACCGGCGGCAAGGAGGCCAACAAGGGTGTGAACCCGGACGAGGTCGTCGCCATCGGCGCCTCGCTCCAGGCCGGTGTCCTCAAGGGTGAGGTCAAGGACGTCCTGCTCCTCGACGTGACCCCGCTGTCCCTCGGCATCGAGACCAAGGGCGGCATCATGACCAAGCTCATCGAGCGCAACACCACGATCCCGACCAAGCGGTCCGAGATCTTCACGACGGCCGAGGACAACCAGCCGTCCGTGCAGATCCAGGTCTACCAGGGCGAGCGCGAGATCGCGGCGTACAACAAGAAGCTCGGCATGTTCGAGCTGACCGGCCTCCCGCCGGCCCCGCGCGGCGTCCCGCAGATCGAGGTCTCCTTCGACATCGACGCCAACGGCATCATGCACGTGACCGCGAAGGACCTGGGCACGGGCAAGGAGCAGAAGATGACCGTCACCGGCGGCTCCTCGCTGCCGAAGGACGAGGTCGACCGGATGCGCCAGGAGGCCGAGCAGTACGCGGAGGAGGACCACCGCCGCCGCGAGGCCGCCGAGTCCCGCAACCAGGGCGAGCAGCTCGTCTACCAGACGGAGAAGTTCCTCAAGGACAACGAGGACAAGGTCCCCGGTGACGTCAAGGCCGAGGTCGAGGCCGCGCTCGGCGAGCTGAAGGAGAAGCTCAAGGGCGAGGACACCGCCGAGATCCGCACGGCCACCGAGAAGGTCGCGGCCGTCTCGCAGAAGCTCGGCCAGGCCCTCTACGCCGACGCCCAGGCCGCCCAGGCCGCGGGCGGCGACGCCGGCCAGGCTCAGGGCCAGGACGACGACGTCGTCGACGCCGAGATCGTCGACGAGGACAAGCCGAAGGGTGGCCAGGCGTGACCGAGGAGACTCCGGGCTTCGAGGAGAAGCCCGACGTCCCCTCCGGCGCCACCCCTGAGGACGCCGCCGAGGCCGCCGAGTCCCCCGAGGACGCGGCGGCCCCGGCCGGGGACGCGAAGAGCGAGCAGCCGGAGGAGGCCGTCGGCCTCACCGCCGAGCTGGACCAGGCCCGCGCCGCGCTCACCGAGCGCACGGCGGACCTCCAGCGCCTCCAGGCGGAGTACCAGAACTACCGTCGCCGGGTGGAGCGGGACCGCGTCACGGTCAAGGAGATCGCCGTCGCGAGCCTCCTGACCGAGCTGCTCCCGACGCTGGACGACATCGGCCGCGCGCGGGAGCACGGCGAACTGGTCGGCGGCTTCAAGTCGGTGGCCGAGTCGCTGGAGACGGTCGTCGCCAAGATGGGCCTCCAGCAGTTCGGCAAGGAGGGCGAGCCCTTCGACCCGACGATCCACGAGGCCCTGATGCACAGCTACGCGCCGGACGTCACCGAGACGACCTGCGTGGCGATCCTGCAGCCGGGGTACCGGATCGGCGAGCGGACCATCCGGCCCGCGCGTGT
Organism: Streptomyces sp. NPDC012827; assembly: GCF_042900905.1. Taxonomy (NCBI): domain Bacteria; kingdom Bacillati; phylum Actinomycetota; class Actinomycetes; order Kitasatosporales; family Streptomycetaceae; genus Streptomyces; species Streptomyces sp. NPDC012827. The sequence continues at coordinate 439,650 of NZ_JBIBBY010000002.1, forward strand.
CGCCGTCGCCGAGCCCCAGCCGGGCGCGGCGGGCACGGCCGGCACGTCGGGTGCCAAGGACGAGAAGAAGGCGTCCGACGAGGAGAGCGGTGCCCCCGACGAGGGGTGACGCCATGAGTGCCGGAGCAGTCCGGAAGGAGGGACGTCGATGAGCACGAAGGACTTCGTCGAGAAGGACTACTACAAGGTCCTCGGCGTCCCCAAGGACGCCACCGAGGCCGAGATCAAGAAGGCGTACCGGAAGCTCGCCCGCGAGAACCACCCGGACGCCAACAAGGGTGACGTCAAGGCCGAGGAGCGCTTCAAGGAGATCTCCGAGGCCAACGACATCCTCGGTGACCCCAAGAAGCGCAAGGAGTACGACGAGGCGCGCGCCCTCTTCGGGAACGGCGGCTTCCGGGCCGGCGGCCCGGGCGGCGGTTCGTTCAACTTCGACCTGGGCGACCTCTTCGGGGGCGCCCAGGGCGGTCCCGCCGGGGCCGGCGGCTTCGGCGGCGGCCTCGGGGACGTCTTCGGCGGGCTGTTCAACCGCGGCGGCGCGGGTGCCCGCACCCAGCCCCGCCGCGGCGCGGACATCGAGTCCGAGGTGACGCTCAGCTTCACCGAGGCCATCGAGGGCGCGACCGTACCGCTGCGGATGTCCAGCCAGCAGCCGTGCGCGGCGTGTTCGGGCACCGGCGACAAGAACGGCACCCCCCGGGTGTGCCCGACCTGCGTCGGCACCGGGCAGGTCTCGCGCGGCAGCGGCGGCGGTTTCTCGCTCACCGACCCGTGCGTGGACTGCAAGGGCCGCGGCCTGATCGCCGAGAACCCGTGCGAGGTCTGCAAGGGCAGCGGGCGGGCCAAGTCCTCCCGCACCATGCAGGTCCGCATCCCGGCGGGCGTGTCCGACGGCCAGAAGATCCGGCTGCGGGGCAAGGGCGCGCCGGGCGAGCGCGGCGGGCCCAACGGCGACCTGTTCGTCGTGGTGCACGTCGACGCCCACCCGGTCTTCGGCCGCAAGGACGACAACCTGACCGTCACGGTGCCGGTCTCCTTCGCGGAGGCGGCGCTCGGCGGCGAGATCAAGGTGCCGACGCTCGGCGGCCCCGCGGTCACCCTCAAGCTGCCCGCGGGCACTCCGAACGGCCGCACCATGCGCGCCCGTGGCAAGGGCGCGGTCCGCAAGGACGGCACCCGCGGCGACCTCCTCGTCACGATCGAGGTCGCGGTGCCGAAGGAGCTGGACGACAAGGCCCGTGAGGCCCTGGAGACCTACCGCGAGGCGACGGCCTCGGAGGACCCGAGGGCGGAGCTGTTCCAGGCAGCGAAGGGAGCGTGACCCGGTGGAAGGGCGCCGACGCAATCCGTACGAACTGACCGACGAGACCCCGGTGTACGTCATCTCGGTGGCGGCCCAGCTCTCGGGTCTGCACCCGCAGACCCTGCGGCAGTACGACCGCCTCGGTCTGGTCTCCCCGGACCGTACGGCGGGCCGCGGGCGGCGCTACTCGGCCCGGGACATCGAACTGCTCCGCCAGGTGCAGCAGTTGTCGCAGGACGAGGGCATCAATCTGGCCGGAATCAAGCGCATCATCGAGCTGGAGAACCAGGTCGCGGCGCTGCAGAACCGGGTCGCGGAGCTGACCGCCGCGGTCGAGGGCGCGGCGGCGGCGATCCGGCAGCGCGAGGCGCAGGTCCACGCCTCGTACCGGCGGGATCTGGTGCCCTATCAGGACGTGCAGCAGGCGAGCGCGCTGGTGGTCTGGCGGCCCAAGCGCGGCGACTGACCTCGCCCGCTGCCGGTTGAACCGAGAGGCCCCTCCACGGGTGTGGAGGGGCCTCTCGCCGTCGCGGGGTCCGGGGGTCAGGGGATCAGCTCGGAGACGATGTCGCCGACGGTCTCGAACCAGGGCGCGGCCCCGGTGCCGAAGGCGGCGGCCAGGGCGGTGCCGACGGCGATGTCCCGGGGCGTCGCGCCGTCCTCCCAGGTGTCGATGACCCGCCCGTCCCCGGAGCAGATCAGGCTGCCGGCCCGCTGCCCGTCGCGGGTCAGCCGGCTGGAGTCGTAGGAGGTCGGTACGAGCCGGTAGCGGCTGCCGCCGGTGCGTACGTCCACCCGGTAGGAGCGCCGCAGCAGCCGCCCACGGGCCGGCCGGATGACGGCGGGCTCCCCGTCCACGGTGAGCCGCAGCAGGGCCGCCTTGCGGGTGCCGATGGGCGTGTGGGCGTCGGGTTCGGTCCCGGGCGCGCGCACCAGCTCCACGGTGGGCAGGCCGTGCCCGGAGACCCGGAGGGTGCCGGCGGGGCCGTCGAGGTCGATCTGTACGTACATGGGGTGAGGGATCCAGGGGTTTCGGGCGTCCCGGTCGCGGCGTCCGGGGGTCAGGCGTCCTGGTCGAGGATGCCGGAGCGGGCGATGAGGTAGCCGAGCTGGGCGCGGCTGCCGCTGCCGAGGGCGGCGGCGAGTTTGGCGATGTGCGCGCGGCAGGTCCGGACGTTCATGCCGAGCCGGCGGGCGATGGCCTCGTCGACGTGGCCTTCGACGAGGAGGCGGGCGATGGAGCGCTGCACACCGCTGATGTCGTCGGTCTTGATGTCGTAGGGGATCTCCTCGCGGATCGGCACGGCCAGCTGCCAGAACTGGTCGAAGACGCCGCCGAGGTAGGCGACGAGGCCGGGGTGGCGGAGTTCCAGGGCGACCTGGCGGTCACTGCGGGCCGGGATGAAGGCCACCTCGCGGTCCACGATGATGAGCCGGTCGATGATCTGCTCCAGCGTGCGGACCTGGACTTCGGGGCCGACGTGTTCCAGGTAGGCCAGGGTGAGTTCGGTGTGGCGCGCGGTGTGCTGGTAGAGCGTGCGCATGTCGATGCCGCGGCCGAGGAGCGGGGAGACCCGCTGGAGTGCCTCGCTCAGGGCGTGGGCGGGACGGCCGCCACCGGGCTGGACGGTGAGGAGTTCCTTGCGGCAGTTGGCGACGACCCGGTCGAGGGTGGTGTTGATCCGGTCGATGCCTTCGAGCACGGTGATGGCGTGGGTGTTCGCCGAGTCGAGGGCGCTGATGGCCATGAACGGCTCGAACGCGTCGGAGAGGGCGACCGTGAGCCGCCGGCGTTCGAGGATCTCGCGCTCGATGGGCTGCAGAAGCTGTGCCAGCGCGGCGGAGGGCGGAACCGGCCGGAGCCACTGGGCGTCGTCCGGGTCGGGGTGGAGCAGGGAGAGGTCGAGGAGGCAGGGCGCCGCGACCGCTTCTGACCGGGGTATTCGTCCGGTCCGGAGGGCGGACGCGTACAGCTCGGAGCCCGCGTCACAGAGCTCCGCATGCGAATGAGGGTGACCGGTTTCGTCCGCTTGTTTCCGCATATGTACACCCCCAGGCTCCTGCATCTCAGGAACATGATGCCTGGGTTTGGTGGTGCAGGCGCAGAGAGTAAGTCATCGTCTTGTCTCGCGGGGGTCGGAAAGAGACGTTGTGAGAGACGTTGTCTTCAAGTGAGGTTGTTCGGTGATGATGAAGAAGCTCATAAGCGCAGTGGCCGGAGTCGCCTTCATCGCGGCTGCCGCAGTGGGCGTGGTGGGGGGAACGCAGGACCCCGGCTGGAACTCGGCCCCGGCGGGCGTACTGGCCGCCGACCCGGGCTGGCATCTCGCACCCGCCGACGTGACGACCGCCCTTGACGACCCGGGCTGGCACGTCGCGCCGGCCGAGCTCGACGACCCCGGCTGGAGCTAAGCGGGCACATGAACGTTCCCGACGACCCCAGGTTCCGACGCGAGATGGCGAGCGCCTACCGCTCGGGGTGGCACTTCATCGATCTCGTCACCGCGGTGCCGCACCGTGGCGAGTCGTTGATGGTCACCCTCTTCGGTGAGCCCATCCTCGTGAGGCGCGAGGACGACGAGGACATCCGCGCCTACCGCTGTCTGCGCCGTCCCCGCGGCGCCCCGCAGCCCATCCGCTGTGCCATCCGGTACGGCATGATCTTCGTCAATCTCGACCAGCGGGACCACCAGCTGATCGAGGCCGAGACCATCACCGCCACCCCCCGCAGTGCCTGAGCGATTCCCCCGTCGTTACAAGTCGCTCAGGCACTTCCCCCACACAGCGGCGCCATCGCGGACCTGAAACGCGATGGCGCCGCTGTGCTGCGCCCGCGCATTCCCGCCCGCCCGCGCTCCGCGCACCGGGCGTCAGGCGCGGCCCATCGCCCGGGTGAGGGCGATCTCGATGACGACCCGGCCCGGGTTCGGGCCGGGCGTGCGTCCGTAGCGCTCGGTGTAGCGGGCGACCGCGTCCGCGACCGTCTCCGCGTCCGTGCGGATGCGCGCGACGCCCTCCAGGGTGGCCCAGCGCCTCTTGTCGACCTGGCAGACCGCCACGCGCGCCCCGTCCGCGCCGGCCGCCAGGACGTTGGCCACCTTCCGGCTGTTCCTGTCGGTGATGACCCGCGCGATGCCCTTCTCGCCGCCCTCCGGGTCGTACGTGACACCGACCGCGACCACGTGCGGGGAGCCGTCCGGGCGGGGTGTGGTGAGCGTGCACATGTGGTACTCGCGCCAGAAGGCGAGATACGAGTCGCTGGGGTTGCGCGGGTCGGTGGCCATGCCCCGGAAACTACCCCCGGCGCGGGACTCCCAGCAGCACCTTGAGTGGAATAGACTCAACTTTGTGTACGTTGGAAGGGTCAGATAAGAGGGACACCCCCCCAGGACCCACGACGTCGAGGAGGAGCACCGCACCGTGGACGCCGAACTGACCAACAGGAGCCGGGACGCGATCAACGCGGCCACGAGCCGCGCCGTGTCCGACGGACACCCGGATCTGACCCCCGCCCATCTCCTGCTCGCCCTGCTGGCAGGTCAGGACAACGAGAACATCACCGACCTGCTCGCCGCCGTCGAGGCCGACCAGGCCGCCGTCCGCGCGGGCGCCGAGCGGCTTCTCGCCGCCCAGCCCAGCGTCACCGGGTCCACGGTCGCGCCTCCGCAGCCCAACCGCGACTTCCTCGCCGTCATCGCCGACGCCGACCGCCGGGCCAAGGAGCTCGGGGACGACTACCTGTCGACGGAGCACCTGCTCATCGGCATCGCCGCCAAGGGCGGGCCGGCGGGTGAGATCCTCGACCGGCAGGGCGCGAGCGCGTCCAAGCTGCTCGACGCGTTCGAGAAGACCAGGGGAGGACGCCGGGTGACCACTCCCGACCCGGAGGGCCAGTACAAGGCGCTGGAGAAGTTCGGTACGGACTTCACGGCCGCCGCGCGCGAGGGCCGGCTCGACCCGGTCATCGGCCGCGACCACGAGATCCGGCGGGTCGTGCAGGTGCTGTCCCGCCGCACCAAGAACAACCCCGTCCTCATCGGTGAGCCCGGCGTCGGCAAGACCGCCGTCGTCGAGGGCCTCGCCCAGCGCATCGTGAAGGGCGACGTGCCCGAGTCGCTGAAGAACAAGCGGCTGGTCTCCCTGGACCTCGGCGCGATGGTCGCGGGCGCCAAGTACCGCGGCGAGTTCGAGGAGCGCCTGAAGACGGTCCTCTCCGAGATCAAGGAGAGCGACGGCCAAATCATCACGTTCATCGACGAGCTGCACACGGTCGTCGGCGCGGGCGCCGGCGGCGACTCCGCCATGGACGCCGGCAACATGCTGAAGCCGATGCTGGCCCGTGGCGAGCTGCGCATGGTCGGCGCGACCACGCTCGACGAGTACCGCGAGCGGATCGAGAAGGACCCCGCCCTGGAGCGCCGCTTCCAGCAGGTCCTGGTGGCCGAGCCCTCGGTCGAGGACACCATCGCGATCCTCCGCGGTCTCAAGGGCCGGTACGAGGCCCACCACAAGGTGCAGATCAACGACTCCGCCCTGGTGGCCGCCGCGACCCTCTCCGACCGGTACATCACCTCCCGCTTCCTGCCGGACAAGGCCATCGACCTGGTGGACGAGGCCGCCTCCCGGCTCCGTATGGAGATCGACTCCTCGCCCGTCGAGATCGACGAGCTGCAGCGCTCGGTCGACCGGCTCCGCATGGAGGAGCTGGCCCTGAAGAACGAGACGGACGAGGGCAGCAAGCAGCGCCTGGAGAAGCTGCGCCGCGACCTCGCCGACCGCGAGGAGGAGCTGCGCGGCCTGACCGCCCGCTGGGAGAAGGAGAAGCAGTCCCTCAACCGGGTCGGTGAGCTGAAGGAGCGGCTGGACGAGGCCCGGGGCCGCGCCGAGCGCGCCCAGCGCGACGGCGACTTCGACACCGCCTCCAAGCTGCTGTACGGCGAGATCCCCGCCCTGGAGCGGGAGCTGGAGGAGGCCAGCGAGGCCGAGGCCCAGCAGGAGGCGTCGAAGGACACCATGGTCAAGGAGGAGGTCGGCCCGGACGACATCGCGGACGTGGTGGGCGCCTGGACCGGCATTCCCGCCGGCCGTCTCCTGGAGGGCGAGACGCAGAAGCTCCTGCGCATGGAGGACGAGCTCGGCAAGCGGCTGATCGGCCAGACCGAGGCCGTACGGGCCGTCTCCGACGCCGTGCGCCGCACCCGCGCGGGCATCGCGGACCCCGACCGGCCGACGGGCTCCTTCCTCTTCCTCGGCCCGACGGGCGTCGGCAAGACGGAGCTGGCGAAGGCGCTCGCGGACTTCCTCTTCGACGACGAGCGGGCCATGGTCCGCATCGACATGTCGGAGTACTCCGAGAAGCACTCGGTCGCCCGGCTCGTCGGCGCGCCCCCCGGCTACGTCGGCTACGAGGAGGGCGGTCAGCTCACGGAGGCCGTGCGGCGGCGCCCGTACAGCGTGGTGCTCCTGGACGAGGTGGAGAAGGCGCACCCGGAGGTCTTCGACATCCTGCTCCAGGTCCTGGACGACGGCCGTCTCACCGACGGGCAGGGCCGGACCGTGGACTTCCGCAACACGATCCTGATCCTCACCTCGAACCTGGGCAGCCAGTACCTCGTGGACCCGCTGTCCTCCGCCGAGGAGAAGAAGGAGCAGGTCCTGGAGGTCGTGCGGGCGAGCTTCAAGCCGGAGTTCCTCAACCGGCTGGACGACCTGGTGGTCTTCTCCGCGCTCGACAAGACCGAGCTGGGCCGGATCGCGCAGCTCCAGATCGGCCGCCTCGCCAAGCGGCTGGCCGAGCGCCGGCTGACCCTGGACGTCACGCCCGCGGCCCTGGAGTGGCTGGCCGACGAGGGCAACGACCCGGCGTACGGTGCCCGGCCGCTGCGCCGGCTGATCCAGACGGCGATCGGGGACCGGCTCGCCAGGGAGATCCTGGCGGGCGAGGTCCGCGACGGCGACACGGTCCGTGTCGACCGCTTCGAGGACGGCCTGATCGTCGGCCCGGTCACGGCCTGAGCCCGCCGCCCGGGCCCCCGCGCGGGGGCCCGGGCGCCCCCACGCGGGCGAGATCGTGTCAGCCGGGAGCGGATCTCGGCGGATGTCGCGTGGCGGGGCTTGCCACCGACCGCCCGGCATGGGGGAGGATGGCGGGCATCCGTACGAAGGGAAATACACGGTGAGCATCGACCCGTCCTCGATTCCGAATTTCGGGGGCCAGCCGCAGCCTCAGGCCGCAGGACCGGCGGGCCCCGTCGTCCCCGACCAGGACCTGGTCAAGCAGCTCCTCGACCAGATGGAGCTGAAGTACGTCGTCGACGACGAGGGTGACCTCGCGGCGCCGTGGGAGGAATTCCGCACGTACTTCATGTTCCGCGGAGAGGACGAGCAGCAGGTCTTCTCGGTGCGGACGTTCTACGACCGCCCGCACTCGGCCGACGACCGCGCCAAGATCCTGGACGCGATCGACGACTGGAACCGCCGCACCCTGTGGCCCAAGGTCTACACGCACCTCCACGAGGACGAGGACGGCTCCGCCACCCTCCGCCTCATCGGCGAGGCCCAGATGCTGATCGGCACCGGCGTCGCCCTGGAGCACTTCGTGTCCTCCACGGTGAGCTGGGTCCGCGCCTCGATCGAGTTCGACAAGTGGATCGTGGAGCAGTTCGGCCTCGCCTCCCCGGAGGACAAGGCCGAGGGCGACCAGTAGGTTCCCCGGCACCACGGAACGGAGCCCGGCCCCCGCGAGGGGGGCCGGGCTCCGTCGTGCTTCCCCGGCCTCGTCAGGCGAGGCGCTTGAGACGGGTGACGGCCTCCTCCAGGACCTCGGTCCGCTTGCAGAAGGCGAAGCGGACGAAGGGGGCGCCCTGGTCGCGGTGATCGTAGAAGACGGCGTTGGGGATGGCGACGACGCCCGCGCGTTCGGGGAGGGAGCGGCAGAAGGCGAAGCCGTCGGTGGCCCCGAGGGGGCGGATGTCGGTGGTGACGAAGTAGGTGCCGGCCGGGCGGTAGACCTCGAAGCCGGCCTGGGCGAGCCCCTCGCACAGCAGGTCCCGCTTGGCGCTCAGGTCCGCGCGGAGGCCGTCGAAGTAGGCGGCGGGGAGGCGCAGGGCCTCGGCGACCGCGTACTGGAACGGCCCGGAGGACACGTACGTGAGGAACTGCTTCGCGGAGCGGACGGCGGCGGTCAGCTCGGGGCTCGCGGTGATCCAGCCGACCTTCCAGCCGGTGAAGGAGAACGTCTTGCCGGCGGAGCCGATGGTGACGGTCCGCTCCCGCATGCCGGGCAGGGTCGCGATCGGCACGTGCTCGGCCCCGTCGAAGACCAGGTGCTCGTAGACCTCGTCGGTGACGACGAGCAGGTCCCGCTCGACGGCCAGCTCGGCGATCGCCGTCAGCTCGGCCCGGGTGAGGACGGTGCCGGTGGGGTTGTGCGGGGTGTTGAGGAGGATCAGCCGGGTGCGGTCGGTGACGGCCGCCCGGAGTTCGTCCAGGTCGAGGACGTAGGCGCCCTCGTGGGGCCGGAGGGTGACGGGGACGCGGGTCCCGCCGGCCATGGCGACACAGGCCGCGTACGAGTCGTAGTACGGCTCCAGGGCGACGACCTCGTCCCCCGGTTCGACCAGCGCCAGCAGCGCCGCGGCGATGGCCTCGGTCGCGCCGGCCGTGACCAGGACCTCGGTGTCGGGGTCGTACACCAGGCCGTACCGCTCGCGCTGGTGGTCGCCGACGGCGGTCCGCAGTTCGGGGACGCCGGGACCGGGCGGGTACTGGTTCCCGCGGCCCTCCCGCAGCGCGCGGACCGCGGCCTCCCGGATCTCCTCCGGGCCGTCGGTGTCGGGGAAGCCCTGACCGAGGTTGATCGAACCGGTCCGGGCGGCGAGCGCGGACATCTCGGCGAAGATCGTCGTGCCGAACTCGGCGAGGCGGCGGTTGAGCGGCGGTCGTGTCATGACCGTCATCCTGGGGGGAAGCTCTGGAGTTGCTCAAGTGCGCTTTGGCACGGGTCCCGTGAGGGGATCGCCCTGGCATGAACATCGCACTGTTCGTCCTCGGCATCGCGCTGGTGCTCGGGGCCGTCGTGGGGGTCGTGGCCCGGGGGCTGCGCACCACCGTCCACACGCGCGGCGGGGACAGCTGGTGGGCGGGCCCGGCCGGTGCCTCCGGCGGGACGTCCTCCACCTCGTCCTCGTCGTCCTCGTGCGGGTCGGGGGACCCGGCCGCCGCGTCGTGCTCCTCCTCTTCCTCCTGCTCCTCCTGCTCGTCCTCGTGCTCCAGCTCGTCCTCCTCGTGCAGCTGAAAGGTGTGTGGCTCCCATGGGTGCTCTCGTCGCGATCTTCGGTCTGATCATCCTCGTCGGCGTGGTCTCCACCGTCCGTCACCGCTTCTCCGGCCCGAGGCGCAAGCACCGCGGCTGGGCGGACGGCGGCGGGGGCGGTGGTTGCGGCGGCTCCTGGAGCTGCGGCGGTGGCGGCGGCTGCGGAGGAGGGGGCGGTGGTGGCGGCGGCTGCGGAGGAGGGGGCGGAGGTGACTGAGACACCGGCGACGAGTGATCGGCCGGAGGCTCAGGACTGGTCGGAGACGATCGATTCCGATTGAACAATTGAACTGAGATGTCCCCGAAGGGGTTGGAAAACACAGCAAGTTGGGTAAAAACGCTGCGAGTCGTCCGGCGTCCGTGATTCTCTCGCTCCTGACAGAGACAGCCCTCGGACCGTGTGTGGACCCGAGCCGGCGATCCCCCACTCCCGTTGAAACCCTTCTCCGGGGCGCCCCCGGCCCACCCGTCAAACCGTGTTTGCGGAGCCGACCCATGCTCACGACCCTGAAGACCTCCTACACCGATACGCGCGCCGCCGATCTGGCCTGGGCGCTCGGGCGGGAGCCGCTGCCCGCCCTCGCCGTGCTCGATCTCGAACTCTCCGGCGCCAAGCTCCAGTTGAGACTGCTCGGCGCCTCCCATCAGGTCCTCCTGGAGGAGGAGGGACGGACGTGTTCGGAGACCGTCGCATGTATGCCGGGCAGCAGCACACCTCTCCCGCTCGGCGTCTCCAAGCGCGTCGGTGAGTGGGAGTACGAATTCGCCGCCCGCGTCGAGACGCTCTCGCACGGCTCCTTCGCGGGCCGTGCGCAGGAGTTGCTCGCCCTGGTGGCCGACCACCCCCACGGCCTCGCGGGGACCTTCCCCGGCTCCCCGCACGCCTTCACGGCGATGCTGGCGCAGCGTCACGAAGGGCAGCTGCGCTGGCGGACCTGGCACGCCTACCCGCAGGAAGGACAGTTGGTGGTCACCAGGACCCGGATCGGCGTGCGTATGCCGGCAACACTCTGATGCGCCCTCCTGGCGCTCCAGATGCACTCGTGTGGGTGACAAAGGGCGCAGAGGGCGTGACGTAGCGTTACGGCCATGATCGAGCCGACCGTGACCATGCCACGCACGAGGGTGCGGCGGCGGCCGCCCGTGCGGCCGCGCGACACGGTGCGGTACCCGGTCCTGGCCGTGGTCTTCGTCTGCGCCGCCTGCGGGCTGGTCTACGAGCTCGAACTCGTCGCCCTGGCCTCCTACTTGATCGGTGACTCGGTCACCCAGGCCTCCGTCGTGCTCTCCGTGATGGTCTTCGCGATGGGGGTGGGTTCGCTCCTCGCCAAGCGGTTGCGCTGCCGTGCCGCCGTCGGCTTCGGCCTGGTGGAGGGCGGGCTCGCGCTCATCGGCGGCTGCTCGGCCATGGCGCTGTACGCGGCCTTCGCCTGGCTCGGCGAGTCACGCTACGTGCTGGTCGCGTTCTCGCTCGCCATCGGTGTGCTCATCGGCGCCGAGATCCCGCTGCTCATGTCCCTCCTGCAGCGGGATCCCGGCCGGGCGGCCGGCCCGGCGGCGGGGCGCGCGGGACGCCCGGCCGGCGGGCGCGGGTCCGGGGCGCCCGGGGAGCCGGACGACGCGGCGGGGACCGTCGCCGACCTGTTCGCCGCCGACTACGTGGGCGCCCTCGTCGGCGGGCTCGCCTTCCCCTTCCTCCTGCTGCCCTGGCTCGGGCAGCTCACCGGCGCCCTCGTGACCGGCGCGGTCAACGTGATCGCGGGCGGCGGGCTCGTCCTGTGGTTCTTCCGGCGCGAACTGACCGCCCGTTCCCGCACCCTGCTGCTCACCGTCAATCTCGCCGTGCTCGCCGTCCTCGCCACCGCCACGGCGCTGGTCGGCGACTTCGAGGAGGCCGCGCGCCGGGCGGTGTACGGGGACGCGGTGCGGGTCGCCGTCCACACCGACCTGCAGGAGGTCGTGCTGACCGGGGCCCCGGGGGGACCGCCCGACCTGTTCCTCGACGGCCGGCTGCGGGTCTCCGGCCGCGACGAGTACCGCTACCACGAGGCGCTCGTCCACCCGGTGATGAACGGCCCGCACGCGCGCGTCCTGATCGTCGGCGGCGGGGACGGGCTCGCCGCCCGCGAGGTGCTGCGCTACCCCGGGGTCCGGTCCGTGACCGTCGTGGAGCTCGACCCCGGCGTCGTACGGCTCGCGCGCACCGACCCGGCCCTCGCCCGCCTCAACGGGTACGCCTACCGGGACCCGCGGGTGCGGGTGGTCCACGAGGACGCCTTCCACTGGCTGCGGCAGGCCGCCGACCGCGCGCGGGAGCGGTACGACGTGCTGATCTCCGACCTCCCCGACCCCGGCATCACCCCCAGCACCAAGCTGTACGCGCAGGAGTTCTACGGACTCGCGGCCCGGTCGCTCGCCCCCTCCGGGCGGCTCGTCGTCCACGCCGGTTCGGTCACCGACCGGCCCCGCGCCTACTGGACCGTGGACGCCACCCTGCGCGCCGCCGGGTACGCCACCCGGCCCTACAGCGCCGGGGGCCGCAGGCCCGGTTTCGCCGCGGGGCCCGACCGCGCCGACCGGACCAGCGGGACCGGGCGCGGGTCGGGGGACTGGGGGTTCGTCCTGGCCGTCCCCGGACCGCGCCCGCCCGTCCTCGCACTCGCGCCCGGCGCGCCCCGGCTCCGCTCCCTGGGGCCCGGCACCCTCGCGGCGGCGGCGCACCGGGCGGAGCGGACCCGGTGGACCGGGCTGCCGCCGTCGACCCTGGTGCATCCCCGGTACGGCGGCTGAACGCGAACCGGACGGCGCCGCCCGGCGCGAACAGGCGACTGGGCGCCGCGCTCTGAGTAGGCTCGGCTCCCATGGAGCATGAGGTGTTCGTCCCGGTCCCGGCCGAAGCCCTGCGCGCGACGCTCACGGATCCCGCGCGGGTGGCGCGCTGCGTACCCGGACTCCAGCGGGACGCCGACGCGGAGGCGGACCCGCTGTCGGGCCGGCTCAAGGTCCGCGTGGGCGGCCACACCATCACGTACCGGGGGTCGCTGCGCATCGTCGAGCGGGACGGTGCCCTCACGTACGAGGGCAGCGGCACGGAGGTGCGCGGCACGGGGACGGCCGAGGTCTCGCTCACCGTCGTCCTCACCCGGCTGGCCGAGGGCACCGGTCTCGCCTTCACCGGCGCCCTGGAGGCGACCGGCCGGCTGGCCGAGGCCACGGAGCAGGCGCGGGCCACGGCGGGCGCCCGCGTCCTCGACCGGTTCGTGGAGTCCCTCACCGCTCTGGCGGGCGACGCACGGCCGGAAGCGGAAGCAGCAGCGGCAGCGGACGTGGTGCCGGAGGCGGCGGAGGACCGGCCCGGCACCGCCGGGGAGCCGAGGACGCCCGCCGACCCGGGCCTCGAGGCCGACAGCGACGACGACGGCGTGGACGACGGGATCGAGGAGCCGGGGCGGCCCTCCGTCTTCGACACCCCCGTCCCGCCCCCCGGGCTCGACCCGTTGCTCGACGAGGACTTCCCCGACGTCCACGACGTCCCGGACGTCGTCGACGTCCCCGACACCCCCGCGGAGTTCCCCGCACCCCAGCCCGCCGCCGAGGCCGCCCACGCCCGTCGGACGATGATCGGCCGGAGCGCGGAGGAGGTCGACCACGCGCCGCCGCGCGGCCGGTACGCGCCCGTGCCCGCCCCCGAGTCGTCGAACGCCGGTGCCACCCTGCGCTGGGTCGCTCCCGCCGCCGCGCTCGCGCTCGCCTCGGCCGTCGTCGTGGGACGGGCGCTGCGCCGCCGTCGTTGAAGCGGTCCACGGAGGCTAGGGTCGGGGCGTGAGCATGCAGACGCGACTGTCGGCGGGCGACGCCGAGTTGACCATCAATCCCGAGAACGGCTGCCGGATCGAGAGCCTGCGGATCGGCGGCACCGAGGTGCTGCGCCAGGGCGAGCGGTACGGCAGCTTCCCGATGGTGCCCTGGTGCGGGCGGACCGCGTTCGGCCGCTTCCTCGACGGTGCCACCGAGCACCGGCTGCCGGTCAACGCCGCCCCGCACGCGATCCACGGCACCGTACGGGACCTGGCCTGGCGGACGGCCCGGAGTTCCGCGACCGAGGCCGTCTTCACCTGCGAGCTCGGTGACCCCTGGCCGTACAAGGGGCGGGTCACCCAGGTCTTCGAGCTGGCGGAGGACGCGCTCACCCTCCGGTTCGGGGTCGAGGCCTACGCGGACTCCTTCCCGGCGCAGGCCGGCTGGCACCCCTGGTTCCTGCGGAACCTCGGCCACGGCGGTGAGGACGTGCGCATCGACTTCGCCCCCGCCTGGCAGGAGGAGCGCGGCGAGGACCACATTCCCACCGGCCGCCGGATCGACCCCCTCCCGGGTCCCTGGGACGACTGCTTCGGCATGCCCGGCGGTGTGGACGTCACCCTCACCTGGCCCGGGGAGCTGGAGCTGAAGGTCACCGGCAGGTCCGAGTGGGTGGTGATCTACGACGAGCCCGCGGAGGCGGTCTGCGTCGAGCCGCAGTCCGGTCCGCCGAACGGCCTCAACACCCACCCGCGCCTGGTCACCCCGATCGACCCGCTGGAGGTCGAGAGCGTGTGGAGCTGGCGCCGCCCGTGACCCGGGGCCGGTGAGGCCGGGCGAGTGCGGAGGCGGTGGCGCCCTTAAGCTGCTGACCATGACTGACGTACGCGCTGAGCTGCTCCAGCAGATCAAGGACAAGGCCGTGGTGCACGGCAAGGTGACCCTCTCCTCGGGTCTGGAAGCCGATTACTACGTCGACCTTCGCCGGATCACCCTGGACGGCGCCGCGTCGCCGCTGGTCGGTCAGGTCATGCTCGAACTGACCAAGGACCTGGAGTTCGACGCGGTCGGCGGTCTCACGCTGGGCGCCGACCCGGTCGCGACCGCGATGCTGCACGCCTCCGCCGCGCGCGGGGAGCGCCTGGACGCCTTCGTGGTCCGCAAGGCCGCCAAGGCGCACGGCATGCAGCGCCAGGTCGAGGGGCCGGACATCAAGGGCCGGCGCGTCCTGATCGTGGAGGACACCTCCACCACCGGCGGCTCGCCGCTGACCGCCGTCGAGGCGGCGCGTGCCGCGGGTGCCGAGGTCGTCGCCGTGGCGACGATCGTGGACCGGGCCACCGGCGCGGGCGAGAAGATCAGCGGGACGGCCGGAGTGCCGTACCTCTACGCCTACGCGCTGGACGAGCTCGGCCTGGCGTAATCGCCGCGACGTCGTGACGCGGGGGACCGGTGCCGGTTCCTCCGCTCTGACCTGCGATGTCGGGAGGGGGTGGAGTGTTTCACGTGAAACGCTCCACCCCTTCGCCTACGGTGCCCGTGGGAGCCCGGGGAAGAGTCTGGAAAGATGGCCCCGACGATGACGTCGCCCCTAGGTCAGGGACAAGCAACGCCCATACCCGCACATCACAAGGAGCGGACGAATGCCCATCGCAACCCCCGAGGTCTACAACGAGATGCTCGACCGGGCGAAGGCAGGCAAGTTCGCCTACCCGGCCATCAACGTGACCTCGTCCCAGACCCTTCACGCGGCGCTCCGCGGCTTCGCGGAGGCCGAGAGCGACGGCATCATCCAGATCTCGACCGGCGGTGCCGAGTTCCTGGGCGGCCAGCACAACAAGGACATGGTCACGGGCGCCGTCGCCCTGGCCGAGTTCGCGCACATCGTCGCCGCGAAGTACGACATCACGGTCGCCCTGCACACCGACCACTGCCCGAAGGACAAGCTGGACGGCTACGTCCGTCCGCTGCTCGACGTCTCCGCCGAGCGCGTCGCCCGTGGCGAGAACCCGCTGTTCCAGTCCCACATGTGGGACGGTTCGGCCGAGACCCTCGCGGACAACCTGGCCATCGGCCAGGAGCTGCTCGCGAAGGCCGCCGCCGCCAAGATCATCCTTGAGGTCGAGATCACCCCGACCGGTGGCGAGGAGGACGGCGTCAGCCACGAGATCAACGACGAGCTCTACACCTCGGTCGACGACGCGATCCGCACCGCCGAGGCCCTGGGCCTGGGCGAGAAGGGCCGCTACCTGCTCGCCGCCTCCTTCGGCAACGTGCACGGCGTCTACAAGCCGGGCAACGTCGTGCTCCGCCCCGAGCTGCTCAAGGACCTCCAGGCGGGCGTCTCGGAGAAGTTCGGCAAGGCCTCCCCGTTCGACTTCGTCTTCCACGGCGGCTCCGGCTCGACCGCCGAGGAGATCGCCACCGCCATCGAGAACGGCGTGGTGAAGATGAACCTCGACACCGACACCCAGTACGCCTTCACGCGTCCTGTGGTGGACCACATGTTCAGGAACTACGACGGTGTCCTGAAGGTCGACGGCGAGGTCGGCAAGAAGTCCACCTACGACCCGCGCACCTGGGGCAAGCTGGCCGAGGCCGGCATGGCCGCCCGTGTCGCCGAGGCCTGTGTCGCGCTGCGCTCCGCCGGCAAGAAGCTGAAGTAAGGCGCTGGAGGCGCGGCCGGGACCCCGGCCGCGCCCGCGAACACCGGGCCCGGCACCCTTCGCGGTGCCGGGCCCTCGCGCATCCCCGTCCCCACCGGAAGGGCCCACCGATGTACGACTTCGACCACGAGATCGACCGGCACGGCACCAGCTCCGTCCAGTGGGACGGGGCGGCCGACCGCTTCGGCGTCCCCGGCCTGCTGCCCTTCACCGTCTCCGACATGGACTTCGCCTCCCCGCCGGAGGTCCTCGCCGCCCTGCGCGAGCGCGTCGACCACGGCGTCTTCGGCTACACCGACTGGCGCCTC
Organism: Streptomyces sp. NPDC012827; assembly: GCF_042900905.1. Taxonomy (NCBI): domain Bacteria; kingdom Bacillati; phylum Actinomycetota; class Actinomycetes; order Kitasatosporales; family Streptomycetaceae; genus Streptomyces; species Streptomyces sp. NPDC012827. The sequence goes on from NZ_JBIBBY010000002.1 coordinate 456,039, forward strand.
GGGGAGTTCCGGGAGGCGATACGCGACTGGTACGCGCGCCGGTACGGCACGGCGATCGACACCGGGGCGCTGGTGTACGCCCCCTCCGTGCTCAGCCAGCTCTCGCAGCTGCTGCGCATGTGGACGGAGCCGGGGGACGGGGTGGTGGTGCACACGCCCACGTACGACGGCTTCCGCAAGGTCGTCACCGGCCTCGGGCGCGAGCTGCGCGGCGTCCCGCTCGACGACCCGGAGGCGCTGGAGCGGGAGCTGGCCCGGCCGGACAGCCGGATGCTGCTGCTCTGCTCCCCGCACAACCCCACCGGCCGGGTGTGGACGGAGGCGGAGCTCACCGGCTTCGCCCGGCTGGCCGAGCGGCACGGCGCCGCCGTCGTCAGCGACGAGATCCACGCCGACCTGACCGCCGGGAGCCACCGCCACGTCCCCTGGGCCCGGATCGCCGAGCCGGGCCCCGGCCGCCGCTGGGCCCTGGTCACCTCGGGCACGAAGGCCTTCAACTTCCCGGCGCTCTCCGGCTCCTACGGGCTCATCGGCGACCCGGAGGAACGGGAGGTCTTCGTACGCCGCATGGAGACCGGGGAGGGGCTGGCCTCGCCGGCCGTGCTCTCCCTGACCGCGCACATCGCCGCGTACCGGCACGGCGCGGACTGGCTGGACGCGCTGCGGGCGTACGTGGCGGACACGATGGCGCTGGCCGCGGAGCGGCTCGCGGACGGGCTGCCCGAGGTGGCGTGGACACCGCCGCGGGCCGGGTACCTGGCCTGGATCGACCTGCGGCCGCTGGGCATCGCGGAGGACCGGCTCCAGGAGGAGCTGGTGCGGCGGGAGAAGGTCGCGGTCGTGCCGGGCGGGGTGTACGGGACGCCGGGCTTCGTCCGGCTGAACCTCGGCTGCCCCCGGAAGAAGGCGGAGCGGGGCGTGGACGCCCTGGTCCGGGCCGCGCGCCGGCTCGCCTCGGCCTGACGCGGCGACGGGAGGCCGGTGCCCCACGGGGAGGCAGCGGGCCGCCGTTCGCGGGACCATGCAGGCATGGACATCCGGCTGAGCTCCGGAACGGGGCGGTGGATCGTCTTCACGACGGTCCTGGGCTCCGGGATGGCGCTGCTCGACTCCACCGTCGTCAACGTCGCCCTGCCGCACATCGGCGCCGACCTGGGCGCCGATCTGGCCGCGCTCCAGTGGACCGTCAACGCGTACATGCTGACCCTCGCCGGGCTGATCCTGCTCGGCGGGGCGCTCGGCGACCGGTACGGGCGGCGGCGGGTCTTCGTCGTCGGCGTGGTGTGGTTCGCGCTGGCCTCGCTGCTGTGCGGGCTCGCCCCGAACGCCGGGGTGCTGGTCACGGCCCGCGCGCTCCAGGGCGTGGGCGGGGCGCTGCTCACGCCGGGCTCGCTCGCGCTGATCCAGGCCGGATTCCACGAGGACGACCGGGCCCGGGCCGTCGGCCTGTGGTCCGGCTTCGGCGGGGTCGGCGCGGCGGTCGGGCCGTTCGTCGGCGGCTGGCTGGTGGACGGGCCGGGCTGGCGGTGGGTCTTCCTGCTGAACGTGCCGCTCGCCGCCGTGTGCGTGCCGGTGGCGCTGCGGTACGTCCCGGAGTCGCGGGACGAGACCGCGCACGGCCGGTTCGACGTGCTGGGCGCGGTCCTCGGCGCGGCGGCGCTCGGCCTGGTCACGTACGCGCTGATCGCACAGGCGTGGGGGGCCGCGGTGGCCGGCCTCGCCGCCGGGGCCGGGTTCGTGGGGGTGGAGCGGCGGCGCGCGGAGCGGGCGATGATGCCGCCGTCGATCTTCCGTTCCCGTGTCTTCTCGGCGGTGAACGGGGTGACGCTGGCCGTGTACGCGGCGTTCGGCGGGTTCTTCTTCCTGGCCGCCCTCCAGCTCCAGGTGGTCTCCGGATACTCGGCGCTCGCCGCCGGTACGGCCCTGCTGCCGACGACCGTGCTGATGCTGCTGCTCTCCTCGCGGGCCGGGGCGCTGGGGGAGCGGATCGGGCCCCGGTTGCCGCTGACGGTGGGGCCGCTGCTGTGCGCCGCCGGGATGTTGCTGATGCTGCGGGTCGGGCCGGACGCCTCGTACGTACGGGACGTGCTGCCGGCCATGGTGGTGCTCGGCCTCGGCATGACGACGCTGGTCGCCCCGCTGACGTCGACGGTCCTCGCCTCCGTCGACGTGGGGCGGGCGGGCCTGGCCAGCGGCATCAACAACGCGGCGGCCCGGGCGGCCGGCCTCCTCGCGGTGGCCGCGCTGCCGCTGCTGGCCGGGATGGGCCCGGAGGCGTACCGTTCGGCGGCCGAGTTCGGGGCGACCTTCCGCCGCGCGATGCCGATGTGCGCGGGCCTCCTCGTGGCCGGCGCCGTCCTCGCCTGGCTGACGATGCGCCCCGCCCTGCGCGCCGACTGCCACCCCGACTGCCGTGTCCACTGCGGCGTGACCTCGCCGCCCCTGGACCCGGGTGCGGGGGACCGGCGGGGGTGACGCGGCCGTCCGCCGGCGCGGCCCGGTCCTCCCGGTCGTGCCGGTGGCCGGTACGGGCCGCCGCCCGCCGCCGCTGAGGCAGACTGGGGCCATGGCCATCCATGAGAACCTGCTGGGGGGACCCGCCCCCACCCATCTGCCCGACGAGCCCGCGCCGCGCGAGCTGCTCGCGAACGGGACGGCGCCGGCGGAGGTCGCCGCGCAGTACCCGACCTCCTCGCTCGCCTGGGCCCAGCTCGCCGACGACGCCTTCGGGGCGGGCCGGGTCGTCGAGTCGTACGCCTACGCCCGGACCGGTTACCACCGCGGTCTGGACGCGCTGCGCCGCAACGGCTGGAAGGGCCACGGCCCGGTGCCGTGGGAGCACGAGCCGAACCGCGGCTTCCTCCGCGCGCTGCACGCCCTGGCCCGGGCGGCCGGCGCGATCGGTGAGAAGGACGAGTACGAGCGCTGCACGACCTTCCTGCGGGACTCCTCGGAGACGGCCGCCGAAACCCTCGGCTGACCCTCGGCCCGCCCCCGCGCCCTGCCGCGCGGGGCCTGGTGCGGCCTCCGTGCTCCTGCGCGCGGAACGACATCCCCCTGCCGTCCCGGCAGGGGGATTTTCGGCCGGACCCGCGCACCACCTGTCGAACGCTTGTCCGTATGACGAAGAAGGGATCTACACCGACGGGTCGATCGTGTCATGATGCGCATGGGACGGCGCGCGCCGCAGCACGCCTCCCGAGGGGACCGGGGCTCCCGTGCCCCCTCCGCGCCGCACGGTGTCCGTGGCGCGCGGAGGGACCGTGCACGGTGGAGCGGACCGCTACCCGGTAGTTCGTATCGAGGAGACAGAAATGTCGACCTTCCCAGGTTCTCCCGATGCCTCCGGAGCCGGTACGGCCGCCGACGCGCCGAACCTCGACTTCGCGGGCACGACGCCGTACGAGGACTACGTCCAGGCCGACGTCCTCACGCACCTCCAGCACCTCCGCTCGGACGATCCGGGCGAGATGGTCTTCCTGGTCACCACCCAGGTCATGGAGCTGTGGTTCACGGTGATCGTCCACGAGTGGGAGACGGCGAGCCGTGCCCTGCGCGAGGACCGTCTGCCGGTCGCGATGGACGCCCTGAAGCGGTCCGTGCGCGAGCTGGAGGCCCTCAACCACTCCTGGCGGCCGCTCTCCCAGCTCACCCCGGCCCAGTTCAACTCCTACCGGGGCGCCCTCGGCGAGGGCTCCGGTTTCCAGTCGGCGATGTACCGGCGCATGGAGTTCCTGCTCGGCGAGAAGTCCGCGTCGATGCTGGTGCCGCACCGGGGCGCCCCGCGCGTCCACGCCGAGTTGGAGAAGGCCCTCCAGGAGCCGAGCCTGTACGACGAGGTCCTCGGCTTCCTCGCCCGGCGCGGCCTGCCCGTGCCCGCCGCCGTGCTCGGCCGCGACCTGTCGCAGCGGTACGAGCCCTCGGCGGAGGTCGAGGCCGTCTGGGCCACGGTCTACGGCGACCCCGAGGGCCACGGCGAGCTGGTCCGCCTCGGCGAGGCGCTCAGCGATGTCGCGGAACTGGTCTGGCGATGGCGCAACGACCACCTGGTGGCGACCCGGCGCGCGATGGGCGCCAAGACCGGCACCGGCGGTTCGGCGGGCGTCGCGTGGCTGGAGAAGCGCGCGCAGAAGAACGTGTTCCCCGAGCTCTGGACGGCCCGCAGCCATGTCTGAGTCGTACGCACAGCGCGCGAAGGCGCTCGACGCCGCCGACGGACTGGGCGCGTACCGCGCGAAGTTCACGCTCGACGAGGAGACCGTCTACCTGGACGGCAACTCGCTCGGCGCGCTCCCCGCGCACGTCCCCGCCCGCATGGCCGAGGTCATCACCCGTGAGTGGGGCGAGCTGCGCATCCGCTCCTGGGACGAGTCCGGCTGGTGGACCGCCCCCGAGCGGATCGGCGACCGGATCGCCCCGATCGTCGGCGCCGCCGCCGGGCAGATCGTCGTGGGCGACTCGACCAGCGTGAACGTCTTCAAGGCGGTCGTCGCCGGTGCCCGGCTCGCCGGGGAGGGCCGGGACGAGATCCTGGTCGACGCCACGACCTTTCCCACGGACGGGTACATCGCCGAGTCCGCCGCCCGGCTGACCGGGCACCGCGTCGTGCCCGTCGACCCGGAGGGGATCGCCGGCGCCGCCGGGGACCGCACGGCACTCGCCCTCGTCAACCACGTCGACTACCGCACCGGCCGGCTCCGGGACCTGCCCGCGATCACCGCCGCCCTCCACGCGGCGGGCGCGCTCGCCGCCTGGGACCTGTGCCACAGCGCCGGCGCCCTGCCCGTCGGGCTCGACGCGCACGGGGTCGACCTGGCCGTCGGCTGCACCTACAAGTACCTGAACGGCGGCCCCGGCTCGCCCGCGTACCTGTACGTCGCCGAGCGCCACCAGGCCGCTTTCGACTCCCCGCTGCCCGGCTGGAACTCGCACGCCGACCCGTTCGCCATGACCCCCGGCTACCGGGCCGCCGAGGGCGCGCTCCGGGGCCGGGTCGGCACGCCCGACATCCTCTCCATGCTGGCCCTGGAGTCGGCGCTGGACGTGTGGGACGGGGTGCGGATCGAGGACGTACGGGCCAAGTCCCTCGCCCTGACGGACTTCTTCCTGGAGTGCGTGCGGGCGTACGTCCCCGGGGGCCGGGTCACCCCGGTGACACCGGAGGCGCACGCCGAGCGCGGCAGCCAGGTCGCGCTGGCCTGTCCGGACGCGCCCGCCGTGATGGCGGAGCTGATCCGGCGCGGGGTCGTCGGCGACCTGCGGCGGCCCGACGTGCTCCGCTTCGGTTTCACTCCGCTGTACGTCGGTTTCGCGGACGCGGAGCGCGCGGCGCGGATCCTCGCGGAGGTGCTGGAGAAGCCGGCGGCCTGAGGGCGCGCGGTCCGCATCACGGCCTGATCCGCGGGGGCCCGGTCCTGGTACCGTCCCCGCAGGTCAGGCCAATTCGGCCCCGTACTCAGGAGGTTGCAACAGCATGCCGGACCCCGCCGCGCGCGATGCCGCCGAAGAAGCCTCGGCCTTCTCGCACCCGGCCGTCGCCCCCGACGCGTCCGCCGTGTACGGCGCGCACCCGGACCAGGTCGTCGACTTCTACGCCCCGCGGGACGGGCGCGAGCGGGCCCCGCTCGTCGTGGTCCTGCACGGCGGCGCCTGGCGGGCGCCGTACGACCGGCGGCACGTCACCCCGTTCGCGGACTTCCTGGCCCGGCGCGGCTTCGCCGTGGCCAACGTCGAGTACCGGCGCGGCTCCCCGATCCCCCGGCAGGGCGGGGAGGCGCCGGTGGCCGGCCGCTGGCCGGAGACCTTCGACGACGTGGCCGCCGCCCTGGATGCCGTACCGGCCCTCGCCGCGGCCCACCTGCCGCAGGCCGACACGCACCGGATCGTGCTCACCGGCCACTCGGCGGGCGGCCAGCTCGCCCTGTGGGCCGCCGCCCGGCACGTCCTGCCGCCCGGCTCGCCCTGGCGGCTGCCCGAACCGGCGCCGCTGCGCGGGGTGGTGGCCCTCGCGCCGATCGCCCACTTCGGGCGCGCGGTGGAGCTGGACGTGTGCGGGGGAGCCGTGACGCAACTCCTCGGCGGCGAGAAAGCGTACGAGGAGCGGGCCGTGTCCGCCGACCCGGCGGCGCTGCTCCCGACCGGCATCGCCACCACCGTCGTCCAGGGCCGCGAGGACCGGGACGTCCCGTACGCCGTCGCCGACGCCTTCGTCGAGGCGGCCGCCCGGGCCGGCGAGACGGTCGGCCTCACGCTCCTGGAGGACGTCGGCCACTTCCCGCTGATCGACCCGGCGGCGGACGCCTGCGCGGTCGTCGCCGAGGAGATCGCCCAGCTCGCGTTCTGAGACGCGGAGCGGGGGCCCGGGGCCCCCGCTGTCCGTGCCGCCCGGCACGCACGGAGGACGGCGCCCCGCCGGGTAGTCCTCAAGGGGGAGGCGGAAGGATCCGCACCGAGCGGGACGACCGCCTTCGCCCGTCCCCGTACGGTGGCCTGCGTGACCGACACACGGACCTCCGACACGAGCCGCAGCCCCGAGTACCGCCTGGCCCAGGTCGCGGTCGGCGGGCTGCGCCAGGAACTCTTCGACGACGCCTTCGCCTACCGGCCGCTGCCGCGCGTGGACACCGGGGGCGGCGGCCTCCGCTTCGTACCGAGGCGGATACGCCCGTACACCGGGTACGTCCCGCACGCCGTGGTGGGGCTGCTCGCCCTGATCGTCCTCTCCATCGGGCTCGAACGCGTCGACGGCGCCCAGGGGCCCGCGTCGGCCCTGTACGTCCTCGCGTCGCCGGTGATCGTCCTGATGACCCTGATCCGGCCGGTCCTCGCCTTCTGGGCGTCGCTCGCCTCCGTCCCCTTCCTCGGGGTCCTCTCCGGCTTCGAGGACGGCTGGCCGTGGGTGGCGAACGTCTTCGCGGCCCATGTCGTCGTCCTGGCCGTGACCGCCGCCCGGACCCGGCCCAGGACCGCCGGCTGGATGTGGCTGGTCACCGCCGCGTACGCCCTCCTGGCGGAGATGCTCCTGGGCGTGGGCAGGAGCTCCAACACCCTGCCGCTGCTGTTCACCTCCGCGCTCGCGCTCCTCGCCGTCACGGTCGTCCAGGTCCGCCGGCAGGCCCGCCAGGAGGTCACCGCCGAGCGGACCGTCACCGCCGAGGAGCGGTCGAAGCGGACCGTCCTGGAGGAGCGCACCACCATCGCCCGGGAGCTCCACGACGTCGTCGCCCACCACATGTCGGTGGTCGCCATCCAGGCGGAGGCCGCCCCCTACCGGGTGGAGAACCCGCCGCCGGAGCTGGAGCAGGCCTTCCGCACGATCCGGGAGAACGCGGTCGCCGCGCTCACCGAGCTGCGCCGCATCCTCGGGGTGGTCCGGGCCGAGGACTACGAGGCGCCGGACGCCCCGCAGCCCACGCTCGCGGACCTGGACGCCCTGGTGGAGAACGTGCGGGCGGCCGGGCTCGGGGTGGAGAAGACGGTGACGGGCGCGGTGCGGGAGCTGCCGCAGGGCGTGGAGCTGTCGGCGTACCGGATCGTGCAGGAGGCCCTGTCGAACGTGCTGCGGCACGCGCCCGGCGCGGTGGCGAAGGTCGAGGTGAGCCATGTGCTGGGCGGTCTGGGCCTGCGGATCGTCAACGGGCCGCCGCGCGGCACGGTGAAGCCCTCGCCGGGGGCGGGGCACGGGATCACCGGGATGCGGGAGCGTGTGACGATGCTGGGCGGGGAGATGACGGCCGAGCCGACCGCCGACGGCGGCTACGAGGTGACGGCTTTCGTCCCCGTGAGCCGTGAGGAGGCCCCGGAGTGACGGTCAAGGTGCTCATCGTGGACGACCAGATCATGGTCCGCGAGGGGTTCTCGGTCCTGCTCGGCGCGATGCCGGACATCGAGGTCGTCGGGGAGGCGGTGAACGGGCGGGAGGCCGTGGCCCAGGTCGCCGCCCTCCGCCCGGACGTGGTGCTCATGGACATCCGGATGCCGGAGATGAACGGCATCGAGGCCACCCGCGAGATCGTCGCCGCCGACGCGGACGCGAAGGTCCTCGTCCTCACCACGTTCGACCTGGACGAGTACGTGTACCAGGCGCTGCGCGCCGGGGCCTCCGGGTTCCTCCTCAAGGACGCCTCCGCCCGGCAGCTCGCGGAGGGGGTGCGGGTGGTCGCGGCGGGGGAGGCGCTGCTCGCGCCGACGGTCACGAAGCGGCTGATCACCGAGTTCGCCAAGGCCCCCGAGAACCAGACCCGGCCGGCCGCGTCGGCCCGGATCGGGGAGCTGACCGAGCGGGAGACGGAGGTGCTGGTGCTGATCGCCCAGGGCCTGTCGAACGCCGAGATCGCCGACCACCTGGTGGTCGCCGAGTCGACGATCAAGACCCATGTGAGCCGGGTCCTGGTGAAGCTGGGCCTCCGCGACCGGACACAGGCGGCGGTCTTCGCGTACGAGGCACGGCTGGTACGGGTCGGGGGCTGAGCCCCGGCCGGGGCCCGCGCGCCCGGGCCTCGCACCGGGCCCCGCCCCCTGGGGACCTCCCACCGGGTTCCCGCGCCCGGACCTCCGCGCGGGGGCGCGCCCGGGGCCCGTCGTGGGTAGCGTCCGTCCATGGACGCTGCTTTCGACCCCTGGTCCCCGGAGTTCGTCGCCGATCCGTACCCCGCCTACGCCGAGCTGCGCGCCACCGGCCGCGCGCACTGGTTCGCCCCCACCGGGCAGTGGCTGATCCCGCACCACGCGGACGTGTCGGCGCTGCTGCGGGACCGGCGCCTGGGCCGTACGTACACCCACCGCTTCACCCACGAGGAGTTCGGCCGTGCGGCGCCGGACCCGGCGTACGAGCCGTTCCACACCCTCAACGACCACGGGCTGCTCGATCTGGAGGGCGCCGACCACAGCCGGGTCCGGCGGCTGGTGTCGAAGGCGTTCACCCCGGCGAGGGTGGAGCGGCTGGCGCCGGCGGTACGGCGGCTCGCGGCCGGGCTGGTGGGGGAGCTGGTCGCGCGGGGCGGGGGCGACCTGCTGGCGCTCGTCGCCGAGCCGCTGCCCGTCGCGGTGATCGCGGAGATGCTGGGCGTGCCGGAGGAGGACGAGGAGCGGGCCCGGCTGCGGCCCTGGTCGGCGGCGATCTGCGGCATGTTCGAGCTGAACCCCTCCGAGGAGACGGCCCGGCGGGCGGTGCGGGCCTCGGTCGAGTTCTCGGACTATCTGCGGGAGCTGATCGCGCGCCGGCGCCGGGAGCCGGGCGAGGACCTGATCTCGGCGCTGGTCGGGGTGGAGGAGCTGACCGAACAGGAGATGATCTCCACCTGCGTGCTGCTCCTGAACGCGGGCCACGAGGCCACCGTGAACACGGCCGTCAACGGCTGGTGGACGCTCCTGCGCCACGGGGTGCGGCCGGATCCCGCTCCGGAAAAGTTGTCCACAGCTGTGGAAGAACTTCTGCGGTACGACACCCCGCTCCAGATGTTCGAGCGCTGGGTCCTCGACGACATCGAGATCGGCGGCGTCACCCTGCCGCGCGGCGCCGAGGTCGCCCTGCTCCTCGGCTCGGCCAACCGCGACCCGGCCCGCTTCGGCCCCACCGCCGGCGACCTGGACCTCACCCGGCCCGACAACCCGCACGTCACCTTCGGCGCGGGCGTCCACTACTGCCTCGGAGCCCCGCTCGCCCGCCTGGAACTGCACGCCCTCTTCGGGGAGGTCCTGCGGCAGGCGCCGGGGCTGCGGCTCGCGGCGGAACCGGCCTGGAAGCCGGGATACGTCATCCGGGGCTTCGGGGAACTCCTGGTGGAGGTCTGAGCGGCCGGATTCCGCCCCTCTCAGTCCCGCGCGCCGGGCAGGCGCCCCATCCACCAGTTGCCCCGGGCCTGCGGGTCCGGGCTGGACCAGAACTCGACGACCGCGTTCGTGAACTCGTCGGGCGACAGGCTGCCGTCGCCGTCCGTGTCGAGGTGGCGGAAGGCCTCGGCGGCCTCCTCCTCGGTGAAGCGGGGGAAGTGGCCGCGCTGGAAGGCGAGGAACTCGGCGGGGCTGATCCGGCCGTCCCTGTCGGTGTCCGCGATCGACAGGTACGTCTCGGCGAGCCGGCCCAGGGTCGCCCGCGCGGTCCCGGGGTCGTCGGCGAGGGTACGGGTCGAGGCGACGAACCGGTCCTTCCCGATCCCCGGGGCGCCGGCCGGGACGAACGGCAGGTGCACCTCCCGCCAGATGCCGGTGTAGGCGAGGACGATCCGCTCGGCCTCGGGGGAGTCCTCGGCGTGGCCGAGGGAGTCCGCCACCCGGCGGCCCATCTCCACGTGGTCCTCCTCGGTGAGGACACCGTCGCCGTTCGCGTCGAGCTGGTCGAAGCCGTGCTCGATCTTCGCCGTCAGGAAGTCCCGGTCGGTCATGGCCGCTCCTCGTGGATGTGCGCGGGAAGGCGGGACGCCGGTGCGCGCCCCGTCACGCGGGCCAACGAGGACCCGGCGCGGAGGAAACGCCGGCCCGCTACGTCCCCGCCTCCTCCCGGGGCAGCGTCAGGCCCCAGGCGCTCGCGCGGACCGTCCAGGTCCGGCGGCGGACGGGGCCGGTGACATGGCCGTCGGCCCGGTAGCGGAAGTCGGGGCCCGAGACGGTCAGGACCCGGGCCGTGGCCTGGTGCGGCGGGGCGACGGGCGGGTGGACGGTCACCTCCGCCGTACCGCCCACGGAGCGGACCGAGACCCCCGCCACGGGCGCGCCCACGTCCGCGAGGAGCACCCCGTCGGCCTCCACCCGCAGCCGGTGGGTGCGCGCCCCGGGCACCACGGGCGCCGGACGGACCAGCGTACGGACGAGGGAGCGGCAGGTGCCCCACACGGAGGGGGCGGGCGCGGCCGGGGCGGGCAAGGCGGGCAGCCGCAGGTGCCCGAGGACCACCCCGTCGCTGTCGTCGACCAGCAGGTCCAGGTGCCGCACGGACCCGTCGAGGACGGCCCGTGCCGCCGCCACGGGCCCCGGCGGCACGCCGAGGGCGTAGGCCGTCCGGAGGGTTTCCGGCGCGCCGATAGGGACCAGGGAGAGCGCGGCACCGGCGAGCTCGCGCTCCCGGTGCAGCAGGGTCACCGCGCGCAGCAGCGCGCGGTCGTCGCCGAGGACGACGGGGCGCCGGGAACCGCGCCGCTGGAGGGCGCGGAGGAATTCCTCGGGGCTGTCCGGCAGGCAGATCTTCGCTTCCGCGCCGGCGGACAGGACATCCTTCGCGATCCGTACGGACTCGCCGTCACTTCGGCGGGCGACCGGGTCGACGATGACCAGCAGCTGGTCGTGATCCGACACCTCGGTCCTTCCTCGGGTAGCATCTTTGTGCAAGAGCCCCTTGCGCTATTGCGCCAGGGGCTTCGTCTATTCCGGGGCACACCGGTGAGGCGGCGTATGCCCCTGACCTTGGACATGCCCCACCCGGAAGGGGTGTACGCCTGTGCCCGCACTTGTGCTGCTCGGTGCTCAGTGGGGTGACGAGGGCAAGGGAAAGGCCACCGACCTGCTCGGTGGATCCGTTGATTACGTGGTGCGCTACCAGGGCGGCAACAACGCCGGCCACACGGTCGTCGTCGGCGACCAGAAGTACGCGCTGCACCTTCTCCCTTCCGGAATCCTCTCGCCGGGGTGCACCCCGGTGATCGGAAACGGTGTCGTCGTCGACCCGGCGGTCCTGCTCTCCGAGCTGAGCGGACTGAACGAGCGCGGCATCGACACGTCGAAGCTGCTGATCAGCGGTAACGCTCACCTCATCACGCCGTACAACGTCACCCTCGACAAGGTGACGGAACGGTTCCTCGGCAAGCGCAAGATCGGTACCACCGGTCGCGGCATCGGCCCCACCTACGCGGACAAGATCAACCGCGTCGGCATCCGGGTCCAGGACCTCTACGACGAGTCGATCCTCACCCAGAAGGTCGAAGCGGCGCTGGAGTCGAAGAACCAGCTCCTCGCCAAGCTGTACAACCGCCGGGCCATCGAGGCGGCCCAGATCGTCGAGGAGATGCTCCAGTACGCGGAGCAGATCAGGCCCTACGTGGCCGACACCACCCTGATCCTCAACAACGCGCTCGACGAGGACAAGGTCGTCCTGTTCGAGGGCGGCCAGGGCACGCTGCTCGACGTCGACCACGGCACGTACCCCTTCGTCACCTCCTCGAACCCGACCGCCGGCGGTGCCTGCACGGGTACGGGCGTCGGCCCGACGAAGATCTCCCGGGTCATCGGCATCCTCAAGGCGTACACCACGCGTGTCGGCGCCGGCCCGTTCCCGACCGAGCTGTTCGACCAGGACGGCGAGGACCTGCGCCGCATCGGCGGCGAGCGCGGTGTCACCACCGGCCGTGACCGCCGCTGCGGCTGGTTCGACGCGGTCATCGCCCGGTACGCCACCCGCGTCAACGGCCTGACCGACTTCTTCCTCACCAAGCTCGACGTGCTGACGGGCTGGGAGCAGATCCCGGTCTGCGTCGCGTACGAGATCGACGGCAAGCGCGTCGAGGAGCTGCCCTACTCGCAGACCGACTTCCACCACGCGAAGCCGGTCTACGAGATGCTGCCGGGCTGGTCCGAGGACATCACCAAGGCGAAGACCTTCTCCGACCTGCCGAAGAACGCGCAGGCGTACGTGAAGGCGCTGGAGGAGATGTCGGGCGCGCCGATCTCCGCGATCGGTGTCGGCCCCGGCCGCACCGAGACGATCGAGATCAACTCCTTCCTCTAGGAGTGCGCGCGGAAGGGCCCGCCACCCCGGTCACCGGGGCGGCGGGCCCTTCCGCGTCCGCCCTGCGTCAGGCGTCCAGCTTCGTGTCCCGGCCGGTCTTCTCCCAGGCCGCGAGGTCCCCGCGCACCTGCTCCAGGTGGCCGAGGATCGTGTCGATGGCGTCGTCCCCGAGCGCCAGCCGCAGCGGGGTCTCCTCCGCGTCCAGGGCGGCGAGGACCGCCGCCGCGGCCTTCGCCGGGTCGCCCTCCTGCGTGCCGCCGCCGGTGAGGACGTAGTCGCGGGTCGCGCCGACCGTCCCGGCGTAGTCGGCGACGGAGTCGCCGCTGAGGCTGTGGTTGCCGAAGAGGTTCGTCCGGAAGGCGCCGGGTTCCACGATCAGCACGTCGATGCCGAGCGGCCGGACCTCGGCGGCCAGCGCCTCCGACATGCCCTCCAGGGCGAACTTCGTCGCGCTGTAGGCACCGAAGCCCGCCATCGACATCTGCCCGCCGACGCTGCTGAGCTGCACGATCGCCCCCGAGCGGCGGGCCCGCATGTGCGGCAGGACGGCCCGGACGAGGGCGGCGGGTCCGAAGACGTGCACGTCGAAGAGGGACCGCAGCTCCTCGTCGGCCGTCTCCTCGACCGAGCCCACGTGCGTGCGGCCCGCGTTGTTGACGAGCACGTCGATCCGGCCGTGCCGCTCGACCAGTTCCTCCACCACCCGGTCGATCGCCGCGTGGTCGGTGACGTCCAGGGCGACCGGGTCCACCTGGTCCGGGTGGGCGGCGACCAGGTCGTCCAGGGATTCCGTGCGGCGGGCGGCGGCGACCACCACGTCGCCCGCGGCGACGGCCGCCTCGGTGAAGGCGCGCCCGAAGCCGCTGTTGGCGCCCGTGATCAGCCAGACCTTGCTCATGTCCGTGACTCCCTCGTTCGGTGACACAACGAGCTTGCGGGAGAAGGTAGTTGTCGGTCCAAGACCTGCCGTGATAACCCGGGGGCATGACGACCACGGACGTGCACGGACGCGACCTGCGGTACTTCCTCGCGGTGGCCGAGGAGCTTCACTTCACGCGGGCGGCGGAGCGGCTCTACGTCTCCCAGCCCGCCCTCAGCAAGCAGATACGGGCCCTGGAACGCCAGCTCGGCGCGCCCCTCTTCGACCGGGACCGGCGGGGCGTCTCCCTCACCTCCGTCGGTACGGCCCTGCTGCCGCACGCGCGGGCCGCGCTCGCCGCCTGGGAGGAGGGCCGGGCGGCGGTCCGGCGGGCCCGGGAGGCCGCGGAGGGCACGCTGACCGTCGGGATGAGCACGAGCCCGGGCCGTGGCGGACTGCTGCCCGCGATCCGGTCCCGGTTCACCGAGGCCCACCCGGAGGCCCGGCTGCGGCTGCGCCACGTCGGCTGGGAGGACCCGACGGCCGGGCTCGCCGACGGCTCCAGCGACGTGGCGTTCGTGTGGCTGCCGCTGGCCGGGGCGGCCCGCTTCCGCTGGACCGTCGTCGCCGCCGAGCCCCGGCTCGTCGCGCTCCCCGACACCCACCCGCTGGCCGGCCGGGACCGCGTGGACTTCTCGGAGCTCCTGGACGAGCCGTTCCTCGCCCTGCCGGCGACGGGCCCGGAATTACGGGACCACTGGCTGGCCCTGGACGAGCGGGCCGGCCGGCCGGCCCGGATCGGCGCGGAGATCGCCAGCGCCGACGAGACGTACGAGGCGCTCGTCGGCGGCCTCGGGATCTGCCTGGTCGCCGAGGGCAACGCGCCGCTGCTCACCCGGGGCGGGGTCGTCACCGTCCCGGTCACCGGCCTCTCGCCCAGCCGCTTCGCCCTCGCCTGGCGCGCGGACGACACCCGCGTCCTGGTCGCCGCCTACGCGCGCGCGGCGGCCGGGCTCGCGCGGCCGGAGTCCTGACCCGGCCGCGGAGGTCAGTCGCGGAAGAACTCGGCCGGCTCGCTGTCCGCCATCGGGTACAGCAGCAGCCGGTCCCGCCCCTGGTGGCGGTCCTTCACCAGGAAGTTGGACTCCTGCTCGCCGCACTCCGGGTCCCAGGCCTGCGGGACGCGGGTCTGCGGGGAGAGGACGAGCGTGGTGCCGGCGCCGGCGAGGACGGCGGTCGCCGTGCAGTTGACGACGTCGGCGGTGGGCGTGCCGTCCTCGGAGAGCCGGGGCGAGCTGGTGTGGTGGCGCACCAGCGGGGCGCCGACAGGCCCCTGCGTGACCGTCAGCTCCTGCGACCAGCGTTCCGCCTGGGGGCCGTACACGTCGGTGTCGGGCTCGGTCCGCCAGGTGCCGAGGTAGGCGGCGGGGACGACCTCGGGGCCTGCCGGCACCTTCCGGAAGGTGGCCTTCGCGGTGCCCGAGGTCCAGGTGAGGACGTTCGGGGAGACGAGGGCGAGGGTCTGTCCCGCCGCCGGGGTGCAGCGCTGGGCGGGGACGCTCGCGGTGACGTCGGCGTCGCCGAGGACGAGCCGGTCCTCGTCGGCCTGCGCGAGCCGGGCCCGGCCCATGCAGAACCGCTCCGGGGTGACGTGGGTGTAGACGGCGGCCTTGCTGCCGGCCGCGCCCTGGGCGATCTCGATACGGGTGGTCTCGCGCGGGTTGTCGGCGTCCCCCCGCAGGACGCCCTCCCAGGCGCCGAGGAAGCCCGCCGGCACGATCCCGGCGGGTCGCGCGGAGCCTCCGCCCGTCCCCCCGGCCGCCCCGGTGCCCGTCCGGGGTTTTCCGTCGGCGCCCGCGCCGGACGGCCCGCCCTGCGGCCACAGGGTGTACGCGGCGGTCGCCGTCACCGCGACCGCGAGTGCCGCGAGGGCGGCGACGAGGGCCGTGCGCCCCCGGCCCCGTGGCGGTTGCGGTGGAGCGGCCGGGGGCGGCGGGGTGGCCGGGGTCGGGTCCCCGGCCACGGGGTCACCGGCCCCGGCCTCGGCCTCCAGGAGGAGGGCCGCGTGCCGGCCGAGCCGGGCGAGGACGCCGGCCGGGAGCCACGGGTCGGGCACGGGCAGGGTCGCGGCGATCTCGGCGGCGGAGGGCCGGGCGCCCGGCTCCTTGGCGAGGCAGGCCCGGATGAGCCCGGTCAGCTCGGGCGCGAGGTCCGCCAGGTCCGGTTCGTCGTGGGCGATGCGGAACAGGGTGGCGTGGACGCCGCTGTCCGCCGTCCCGAAGGGGCCCCGGCCGGTCGCCGCGTAGACGAGGACGGAGCCGAGGCAGAAGATGTCGGAGGCGGCCGTGAGCCGTTCGCCGCGCACCTGCTCGGGGGACATGAAGCCGGGGGAGCCGACGAGCGCGCCGGTGGTGGTGAGGCCGCCGTCGGTGACGGTGTCGACGGCGCGGGCGATGCCGAAGTCGATGATCCGGGGGCCGTCGACGGTCAGCAGCACGTTGGACGGCTTGAGGTCGCGGTGGACGAGCCCGGCGTCGTGGATGTGGACGAGGGCGCGGGCGAGGCCGCCGGCCAGCGCCCGTACGGTGGCGGGCGGCAGGGGCCCGTACTCCTCGGCGACGACCGTCCGCAGCGAAGGCCCGGGCACGTACCCGACGGCGACCCACGGCGCCCCGGCCGTGGTGTCCGCGCCGAGCACGGGCGCGGTGCCGGTGCCGCCGACCCGTTCGAGGGCGGCGACCTCCCGGGCGAACCGGCGCCGGAACTCGTCCTGCGCGGCGAGTTCGGCGTGCACCACCTTGACGGCCACGGTCCGTCCGCCGGCCGAACGCGCCAGGAACACCCGGCCCATCCCCCCGGCCCCGAGCCGGCCGAGCAGGCGGAACGGACCGACGGCGACCGGGTCTTCCGCGTTCAAAGGCTCCACGGGGCAAGAGGATGCCAGACCGGGCCTCACCCGTCCGCGCAGATCCGCAGGCCCTTCGGAGAGGCGCAGGGCAGATGGCCGTGGACGCGGACGACGTCCTGGCCGCCGCCCCGGGTCAGGTAGGTGAGGAAGCTGGAGGCCAGGGAGTCGGCGGGGGGTTCGCCCCAGGTGTAGGCGTACTCGGTCTCCCGGTAGGGGTAGGGCGAGGTGCCGGCCTCTTCCGGGGACGGCAGCCGCCCGTCGATCGCCACCCGGTGGAGGCCCTTCAGGCCGGTTCCGGCGCGCAGTTCGGTGTAGCCGAGGGCGCCGGGCAGGGCGGCGACGGTGGCCAGGACCTGTTCGGTGGAGTCGAGTTCGCAGCGGATCACCCGGGCCTCGGGGTCGTCGCGGCGTAGGCAGTCCTGGGAGGAGTGGGCGTGTTCGTTGCGGCCGAGGACCCGCCGCTGGAACACCTCGCGCGTGCCCGAGCCGGCGTTCCGGCTGACGAGCAGGACGGGCTGCCGGGGGCCGCCGGTGATCTCGCTCCAGTCGGTGATCTCACCCCGGTAGAGGCGGCGGATCCGGTCGCGGTCGAGGGTGTGGACGGGGGTCGAGTCGTTGACGACGAGGGTGAAGAGGGAGACGGCGACCGTGCTCTCGCGCAGCTGGGGGTGGCCGCCGGGCTTGCGCCCGTCGGAGAGGGCGATGACGGCGGGGGAGCCGTGGGAGGCCCGCGCGCCCTCCTCGGCGAGCCTCCGTATGCCGGAGGCCGAGCCGTGGGCCTCCACGACGATCCGGGAGCCGGGGCAGTCCTTCTCGTACTTCCTCGCCACGTCCCGTGCGGCGGGGGCGAAGGCGGTCGAGCCGGTGACGGTGAGGGTGCCGCGGGCGCAGCCGATGGGCGGCGGGGTGCGCTCGTGGACGACGAGGGCCGCGAGGGCCACCACGCAGACGGTGAGGGCGACGGTGACGGTCCTGGCCGCCCGGCTGAAGACGGGCGGGGTGTCGTCGGGGGTCGTACTGCGGTTGACGTGCACGTGGCCCTCGGCGATGTTGCCGTCGACGGTGACCTCGTCGCCGACCCGGCCGCCGGTCAGCAGGACGAGCACCTTGTAGTGGGCGCCCCGGTTGAGCGGCACCTTGGGGAGCTGGATGGTGGCGGCGCCCGTGGTGCCCGCCCAGCCGTCCGGGGCCCCCGTCCAGCTGTCGGGGAAGTGGCTCAGGAGGCGGGGGTGGTCGGGGGCGGTGACGACGACCGCCTTCACCCGCCGTCCGGTGAACTCGACGGTCAGCCCGTGGTCGTCCCCGTCCGTGTAGTGCTCGGCGCCGATGGCGAGGGCGCCGTCGTTCTCGATCCGCAGGAGCACGAGGCTGGCGTGGGCCAGGTCGCGGGTGGCGTCGAAGAAGCCGCGCCGCACGGTCGCGCCCCGGCTCGTGGCGGCCCGGTCCGCGGTGCCGTCGCCGATGGCCGTGTCGAGCTGGACGCGGTAGCCGACGCGCCGCTGGTGCGGCACCCGCCGCTCGTACCAGACGGCACCGGCCGAGACGAGGACGCCGAGGAGCGCCGTGACGACGGCGATGAGGTTCTCAGCGGTGAGCCAGTCCACGGGGCCGACGGTACGGACGGGTGTGCGGGCGCGGGGCGGATGTCGCCGGCCGCCACCTGGAGTTCTCCCTTCCGTCGACCGGGCCGGGACCGGTGCCCTCCGGCGGGTGCGCGCGGTCGCCCGGCGGCCCCGGCGGGGCGGGTGCGCGGGCGGGTGATCAGCGGTTGCCGGGGGTCGGGAGCGTGGGTGTAATGGCCACGAGGGGGCCTTCCGACGGAGGAGTACCCCATGCGTGTCGTCGAAGTGTCCGCCTACGGCGGTCCCGAGGTCCTCAGGATGGGCCGCCGGCCGGAGCCGGAGGCCGGGGACGTCCCGGGCAGGGTACGGGTGCGGCTCAAGGCCGCCTCCGTGAACCAGGCGGACCTGAGGATCCGGTCCGGGCGGCTCGCCGACGCCCTGGGTGACCTGAAGCCGCCGTTCGTCCTCGGTTACGACTTCGCGGGCCGGCTCGTCGACCCGGCGCCCGGCCTGCCCGAGGGCACCCGCGTCGCCGGTTTCGTGCCGTGGCGGGAGGAGGGCGGCACGGGGACGTACGCCGAGATGATCCTCGCCGACCCGGCATGGCTGGCCCCGATCCCGGACGAGGTCGACTTCACCTCGGCGGCCGTGGTGCCGCTGGCCTCCCTGACGGCGGCGCAGGCACTCGACGAGCTGAACCTGCCGGCCGGTTCCGTCCTGCTCGTGACGGGCGGCGCCGGGGTCATCGGCCGGTACGTCGTCCAGCACGCCGCCGCCCTGGGCCTGCGGGTGATCGCCGTCGCCGATCCGGGTGACGAGGCCGAGCTGAAGATCCTCGGGGCGGAGGCGGTGGTGCCGCGCGGCACGCCGACGGACGTCGTGGCCGGGGTGCTGCGCGAGGCGCCCGGCGGGGTGGACGCGGTGTTCGACACGGCCCTGATCTCCGACGCGCTGCTGCCCGCCGTCCGTGACGGGGGCGCGTTCCTCACCCTGTGGGAGGACAGCGCGCCGGTCGCCCAGCGGGACATCCGGGTCTCGCTCGCCCGGGGCCGCCCGGACGCCGCCCGGCTCAAGCGGATGCTGGAGCAGGTCGCGGCCGGTGAACTGATCACCCGGGTGGCCGATGTGCTGCCCTTGGAGGAGGCGGCCGAGGCACACCGCCGCGCCGAGGCGGGTCACCGCCCCGGCCGGATGGTCCTCCTGATCTGACCCGGTCCCCCTTCAGGAGCGGGTACGGCCCCGGGCCCCCTGTGCGGGGATCCGGGGCCGTACCGTGCGCGCGTGGGGTCAGAGACGCCGCTCCCGGTCGGTGACGTAGCGGTAGGCGTACCCGCCCTGCCGGGAGCCGGTGACGGTGGCGGTGAAGCCGAGGGCTCCGGGGCGGGGGAGGTCGAGGATCCGCTGGTGGACGGAGCCGTCGCACACCTCGGCCCCGGCGGCGGACGGCACCTCCCGGTCCGCGACCGTGAAGGCCAGTCCCACCGTGCCGCCTCCCGTGCAGACGAAGGCGAAGGTCAGGCCGCGCACGTCACCGGGCGGGGCGCGGGCGCCGTGCCGCTCCGCTCCCGCCCGGCCGTGCGGGGTGCCGTACGTCGGTCATCGTGCCGTCCTCCCGTGGAGCGGTCGACCGGCCAATCCTGGTCTAGACCTTGACAGGTTCAGACCAATACCGCTTCGCTGGCCTTCCCCCCACCGGAAGGACGCGCGCATGCGACGCCTGGTTTCCCTGTTCGCCGCCCTCTGTACGGCAGTTGGGCTCGCCCTTCTCCTCCCCGCCGCCCCGGCGGGCGCCGCCCCCGCCTGTGTGACGGCCTGGAACTCCTCCAGCGTCTACACGGGAGGCATGACCGCCTCGTACAACGGCCACAACTGGTACGCGAAGTGGTGGACGCAGAACGAGCGCCCGGGCGGCTCCGACGTCTGGCGCGACGAGGGTGTCTGCGGCACCGACGGCGGCGGCACCACCCCGCCCCCGACCACCGGATTCGTGGTCTCCGAGGCCCAGTTCAACCAGATGTTCCCGAACCGGAACCCGTTCTACACGTACGCCGGGCTGACCGCCGCCCTGAAGTCGTACCCCGCCTTCGCCACCACCGGCGGTGAGACGGTCAAGCGCCAGGAGGCCGCGGCCTTCCTCGCCAACGTGCACCACGAGACGGGTGGCCTGGTCCACGTCGTGGAGCAGAACACGGCCAACTACCCGCACTACTGCGACGCCCGCCAGCCCTACGGCTGCCCCGCCGGGCAGGCCGCCTACTACGGCCGGGGCCCGATCCAGCTCTCCTGGAACTTCAACTACAAGGCCGCCGGTGACGCCCTCGGCATCGACCTGCTGAACAACCCTTGGCGCGTCGAGCGCGAGCCGGCCGTCGCCATGCAGACCGGCCTCTGGTACTGGAACACCCAGAACGGCCCGGGCACGATGACCGCCCACAACGCCATGGTGAACGGCGCCGGTTTCGGTGAGACGATCCGCGCGATCAACGGCGCGCTGGAGTGCAACGGCGGCAACCCGGCCCAGGTGCAGAGCCGGGTCACCAAGTACCAGCAGTTCACCCAGATCCTGGGTGTCCCCGCCGGCGCCAACCTGTACTGCTAGCCGGTCAGTCCTGCCACGCGAGGAACGCGGTCCAGGCGGCGGGCTCCACGGCGAACGTGGGCCCGTCGCCGACCTTCGAGTCGCGGACGTGGACGGCGTGGGCGCACGAGGCGACCTCGACGCAGTTGCCGCCACTGCTGTCGCTGTACGACGACTTGTGCCAGTCGAAGGCGACCTCGACGCACTCCCCGCCGCCGCTGTCGCTGTAGCTGGACTTGAACCAGTGCAGGGTGTCGCTCATCTCCGTACTCCCGCCAACTCCTCGATGAGACCCAGCGACCTGCGTGGATCCAGGGCCTGTGCCCGGATCTTCGCATACCGCTGCATGTGTGTGCTGACCTTCGCCCGGTCGGTGATGAGCAGGCTCTCGCCCTGGATCTCCAGGTAGGTCACCCGGTCATGGGCCGGGGTCTCGATGACCGTCAGGTTGCCTCGATCGCCCGCGTAATCGTCGTCCAGGCCGGCATCCAGCGGCAGCACCTGAAGGTTCACGTTCCTCCTCCGCGCGCACTCCGCCAAGTGCAGGAGCTGCTCGCGCATGATCTCCTCGCTGCCGATCGGCCGCCGCAGCACCGACTCGTCCAGAACCAGCTCGATCTCGCACACCCGGCTCCGGTCGAACAGCGCCTTGCGCGCCATCCGTGCCATCACCAGCTCCTCGACGCGCTCCGGCGTGGGCTCCGGGTAGCCGCCCGCGATGAGCGCGCGGGCGTACGCCTCCGTCTGGAAGAGGCCGTGCACGACATGGTTCGCGTACAGCCACAGCGCGAGCGCCTTCTGCTCGATCGGTGCATACCCACGGAACTGCTCGGGCAGCCGCTCCAGGCGCAGCAGGTCCCGCATCTCCTCGAAGATGCCGGTGTCACCGCCGAGGACCCGCTCCAGCTGGACCAGCATCTCGTCGCTCACCGGGTGCAGCAGCCGCTCCATGGCGCTGATCGCCGCGCCGGTGTACCCCATGAGCGCCCCGAGCTGATCCTGCGTCAGTCCCCTTTTCAACCGCATTCTCTTGGCCACGGTCGCCGCCATGCGCGCCACGGGGCCTACCGGTTCCTTGTTCTCGGCTCGCGCCATTCTGTTCCCCATTCGGACTCAACCGATCTCGATCGATCTCAACTGCTCCCCGCCGAATTCGACCGCGTACGAGGGCAGTTGGCGCAGGTCAATGGGTTGCCGACGCGCCCTCCGCAGTCGTGGAAAACGCTAGCGGTGACGCGGGAACATGTCCTCGTGAATGCAGAGAATCGGGATGTCCATGTGAGTTGGATTCCACTTTCCGGATTCCATCTCCGCAAGGCGGGGGTGCAATTCGACGCGGTCCGCGTCGACGGCGAGGAGGGGCGGCGGCTGGCCGACTGGATGGAGGTGCTCACCGGCGGCGACCCCGGTCCGGTCGTGATGGAGGACAACGGCCGGCGCGGGGTCTACTTCCTCCTGCCGCCCGGCACCACGGCCCACCGTGCCTGGCCGCGCGGCGTCACCCGCTTCAACTCCGGCCCGGCGCACGTGAGCTACGTACCGGTGCCCGCCCTCACGGGCAAGACCTGGCCGCTGTCCTGGCGGTGCCTCCCGAGCGGCCCGAACCGGTTCGTCCACCCCCTCCTCCTCCGGAGCGCGGTGCGCGAACTTCTCTCCTGACGCGCGGCGAAGTAGGTCATGGCCCGACCTACTCGCCTCCTAGCCTCACCGCATGAGCGACAACGAGGACCAGCAGGCCGTCAAGGCCGTTCCCGACGGCTACACGACCGTCACGCCCTGGGTCATCGGCAGCGACACCGCCGGGCTCATCGACTACCTGGAGAGGGCCTTCGGGGCCGAGGAGGTGGGCCGCTTCGTCATGGAGGACGGTTCCGTCGGCCACGCCGAGCTGCGGATCGGCACCGGGCGGATCATGGCCTTCGACAGCCCGCCCGGCTGGGGGCCGACACCCGCCTTCGTCCGGCTGTACGTGGAGGACGCGGAAGCCGTCCACCGTCGCGCGGTCGAGGCGGGCGGCACCTCCGTCACCGAGGTCACGCACCTGTTCTTCGGCGACAAGGTGGGCCGCGTCCGCGACCCGTACGGCAACCTCTGGTGGATCCAGACCCACATCGAGGACGTGGACGAGGCGGAGATGGGCCGCCGCCTCACCGACCCGGAGTTCACCGCCGCGATGCGCTACGTGACGGGCGCCCTCCACGAGAGCACCCCGTAGGGACCGCCTCCGGACCCGCGCCGACCTGCTCGGACCCGACGACCGGAGAGTGTGCCCGAGACGCGACCGCGCCGTGCATGCAAGCTTGCATGCAGCCATGCATGCATGGTTGCACTGCAGGTTCGGGACGTACCGGAAGAGATGCGGGACCGGTTGTCGGCCATAGCGGGCGAGCGGGGGCAGTCCTTGCAGGCCTACCTCTTCGACGTGTTGGCCGACGAAGTGCGGCGCCGTGACAATCTGGCCGTGCTGCAGAGGTTCACCGCCGGGCGGTACGGGACGCGGCTCGACACGGCGGACGTTCTGGACTCGTTGCGGAGCGGGCGTTCCGAGCGCGACGAGGTGCTTGGTGCGCCGGGGGCAGAGGGGTGATCGTCGTCGACGCGTCCGTCTTCGCGTTCGCGCTGCTCGACGAGGGTCCCATGGGCGACCGGTGCCGCGCCGCCCTCGCCGCGGACAGCAGGTGGGTCGCACCGGAGCACTGGACGGTCGAGGTGCTGTCGGTGATCCGCGGCAGTCTGCTCGGCGGCAAGATCTCGAAGGACCACGCGGAGGACGCCGTCGACGCCCTCGCGAGGCTGGAGCCGGCCGTACCGCTGTCCCGTGTGCTCCTGCCCCGCATCTGGCAACTGAGGGGCAACCTCACGGCCTCCGCCGCGGCCTACGTCGCCGCGGCGGAGGTGTACGGCGGCGCACTGGTGACGGCGGACGGGCGGTTGGCGCGGGCGTCGGGTATCCGCTGCCCGGTGGACGTGATCGGCGGCTGAGCCCCCGGCGCGGCCGGACCCACGCGCTCCCGCCCCCCGGTCACCCGTTCAGTTCCTCGTAGGCCGCCGGGTCGGAGTGGTGGAAGAGGCGGTACCAGGCGTCGCGCTGCCCCTCGTACGCGCCGAGGCGGACGAAGATCTCCCGCGCGAACGCCACCGGCTCCGTCGGGCCCGCCGTGATGAGGTTCCCGTCGCGCACGGCGTCCGCCTCCACGTAGTGGTCACCGCCCCGGTAGCCCGTGGCGGCCAGGTAGGAGCGCGCGGCGCTGGTGTGCCGGCGGCCGTCGATCAGGCCCTCCCTGGCCAGCCCGGCCGTGGCGCCGCAGATCGCCGCGACGGGCACACCCGCGTCGAGGAAGGCCCGGGCCTTGGCCGTGAAGGGGGCCAGGCCGTCGCCCTCGTCGTACGTGTCGGCGCCGGGGAGGATCAGCAGGGCGCTGTCCTCGGGGCGGAGGTCGCCGAGCGCCAGATCGGGGACGATCCGGATGCCCGCGAGGGTCGTGACGGGCTCCCCGGCGGCCGGACCGACGGTCCTGATCGTGTGGCCGGCGCGGGCGAGCCAGGCCGTCGCGTGTCCCGTCTCCCAGTCGGCGAGGGTGTCGTAGACGGCGAGGTGCACGGTCGTGTTTCCGGTCCCTGTGGTCATGGCGAAAGGCTGGCAGTGACGGGCGCGCGCTGTCCACGGGAAAAGGCGGGCACCCAAGGTGTCGCGTCCCGGCCGGTCTCGGTGGACAAGATGGCCATGGCCGCTTTCACCTGCGCTTCCTTACCCTCGGACCCATGACCCCTCATGTCATCGAACCCGACCCCCAGGCCGGCGCGGCCGTCAAGGCCGCCGACCGCGCGCACGTCTTCCACTCCTGGTCCGCCCAGGGACTGATCGACCCGCTCGCCGTGGCCGGCGCCGAGGGTTCGTACTTCTGGGACTACGACGGCAACCGCTACCTCGACTTCACCAGCGGCCTCGTCTACACCAACATCGGCTACCAGCACCCCAAGGTCGTCGCCGCCGTCCAGGAGCAGGCCGGGAAGCTCGCCACCTTCGCGCCCGCCTTCGCCATCGACGTCCGCTCCGAGGCCGCACGCCTCATCGCCGAGCGCACCCCCGGCGACCTGGACAAGATCTTCTTCACCAACGGCGGCGCCGAGGCCGTCGAGAACGCCGTCCGCATGGCCCGCCTGCACACGGGCCGCACCAAGGTGCTCTCCGCCTACCGCTCGTACCACGGCGCCACCTCCACCGCGATCAACCTCACCGGCGACCCGCGCCGCTGGGCCTCCGACACCGCCTCCGCCGGCGTCGTGCACTTCTGGGCGCCCTTCCTCTACCGCTCGCCCTTCTACGCCACCACCGAGGCGGAGGAGAGCGCCCGCGCCCTCCAGCACCTGGAGGACACGATCGCCTTCGAGGGTCCGCAGACCGTCGCCGCGATCATCCTGGAGACCGTGCCCGGCACCGCCGGCATCATGACCCCGCCGCCCGGCTACCTCGCAGGCGTGCGCGAGATCTGCGACAAGTACGGCATCGTCTTCATCCTGGACGAGGTCATGGCCGGATTCGGCCGCACCGGAAAGTGGTTCGCCGCCGACCACTTCGACGTCGTGCCCGACCTCCTGACCTTCGCCAAGGGCGTCAACTCCGGCTACGTCCCGCTCGGCGGCGTCGCCATCAGCGCCGAGATCGCCGCCACCTTCGACAAGCGGCCCTACCCCGGCGGCCTGACCTACTCCGGCCACCCGCTCGCCTGCGCCGCCGCCGTCGCCACCCTGAACGTCATGGCCGACGAGAAGGTGGTCGAGCACGCCGCCCACATCGGCGAGCACGTCCTCGGCCCCGGCCTGCGCGAACTGGCCGAGCGCCACCCCTCCGTCGGCGAGGTCCGCGGCCTCGGGGTCTTCTGGGCGCTGGACCTGGTGAAGAACAAGGAGACGCGCGAGCCGCTCGTCCCGTACAACGCCGCCGGTGAGGCCAACGCGCCCATGGCCGCCTTCGCCGCCGCCGCCAGGAAGAACGGCCTCTGGCCCTTCGTGAACATGAACCGCACCCACGCCGTCCCCGCCTGCACCGTCTCCGAGGCGGAGGCCAAGGAGGGCCTCGCCGCCCTCGACGCCGCCCTCGCCGTGGCCGACGAGCACACCGCGTAACGACGGCCCCCGGGCCCCTCCTCCGTCTCGACTAGGCTCTCCGGGAGCCGGACGGAGGAGGGCCCACATGCCCGCGAGCGGAGCTGTCACCCGCAACACCCTGCGGCGGCAGATCGCGGACGCGCTCCGTGACGAGGTGCTCGCGGGGCGTCTCCAGCCGGGGGAGGAGTTCACCGTCCGGCAGATCGCCGAGCAGTACGGCGTCTCCGCCACCCCCGTGCGGGAAGCGCTCGTGGACCTCTGCGCCCAGGGGCTCCTCGACTCCGACCAGCACCGCGGCTTCCGCGTCCACGCCTTCACGGTCGCCGACTACCGGGACATGGTCGAGGCCCGGATGCTCGTCGTGGACGGCATCTTCCGCCGCCACGCCCCCCGCACCCCGCCCGCCTCCCCGGTGCCCGACGTGGGCCTGGGCGTCGCGCTCGTCTCCGTACGCCGCCGGGGCGAGGCCGCCGCCCGCGCCGCCCGCGCCGGGGACCTCGACGTCCTCATCGGCTACGACATCCGCTACTGGCGCGAACTCGCCCGGCTGATCTCGTCCAACGAGCACATCGCCGACTTCCTGCACCGGCTGCGCGTCCAGGCCTGGGTCTTCTCCGTGCCCTACCTGCGCGCCGAGCGGGAGATGCACGGCTGGCTGTGGGCCGGGCACGTGGAGCTGGTCGACGCCATCACGCGCGGCGACGGGGAGGCCGCGCTCACGGTCGTACGCGAGTACAACGCGCACTCCCTGGAGTGGGCCGACCGGCTGGAGGCCCGCGCGCCGGTCCGGTGAGCGGTGAGCCGCCCCCGGCGGCGGGTTGAGGCCAGGCTTCCAGGGGCAGGTGGTCCACGGGTGGGCGTGGCCGGCGGCGCCGACTACCCTTGCCCTCCCTGCAACTGACGGAGAGCGAGCCTCCCTTGGCCTGTGACCTGTGGCTGGTCCCCCTCGTCGACGTGCTGTGCCACAGCCCCGACAACCCCTTCGCCGAAGAGATCGCCGCCTACGACGCCGTACTCAGCGCCTCGGGCCTGCCGACCGTGCCCGTCTACGCCTACATGCCCGGTCTCTCCGGGGACGTCGCCCCGGTCGCGGGCTTCGACTACGAGGCCCTGCACTTCCTGCGCCGCGCCTACCTGCTCCAGATCTGCGGACTGCCGGTCGAGCCGGTCGGTGAACTGGGCGGGGACTACGAACAGCTCCTGGAGATGTTCGAGACGACCGCGCAGCAGTCCCACCTGGTGTGGCACTACGACCACGCGGGCGCCTACGTGCCCGTGGACTTCCCCGTCCCGCTCTCCAGCGACGAACTCCTGGAGGGCGGCGGCCCGCTCGGCTCCTCCTACGGGCTGCTGCGCGAGCTGGAGTACGTGGCACCCGCGATCGGCATCGACCCGGCGAACCCGCCGGCCGCGCCCGCCCCTCCGGAGCGGCCGACCGAGCTGGAGGAACCGGCCGCCACCGCCCCGCTCGACGGCAGCCCCTTCGCGCGGGAGCGCCATGTGTGGCTCGGCCTGCACGCGGCGGCGACCCGCAGCCTGGCCCAGGGCTCGATGATCATTCTGAGCTGAGCCGGGGCGAGCTCGGTCCGACGGCCGGTCCCGGGGCCCGGGACCGGCCGTCGGCGTGCGGCGACCCCGGCGGCCCCTCCCCGGGGGCCGCCCGGCGGCGCTCAGGCCCTCAGCGGGTCTCCGGGGGCCGCTGGCGCGGCATGTTCGGGCGGGTGCCCGGGGGCAGCGGGAAGCGGCCCGGCGATGGGGCGGGCTCCGGCCGGGCCGGGACCACGCCCGCCGACTGGAGTGCGAGCGGCGCCGGGCCCGAGCGGAACTCGACCATCCAGTCCGCCGTCTCGGCCCGTACGAGCTCGGTGATGTCCTCCGAGAAGCGGCGCAGCACCCCGAGGCACCGCTCGGCCGCCTCGCTCGCCGTGCCCTCCGTCGGGCCCAGCACCTCGCGGACGCTCTCCGAGGCCCAGTCGAACTGGAGCGCCTGGACGCGGCGCTGCACCGCCTGCGCCGTGGCCACGTCCCGCATCCAGCCCGAGGTCAGCCCGAAGTACCGGTCGCAGGCCAGACAGGCGGCGCCGAGCAGCAGCGACAGATACCCCCAGCCGGTCGTGCCCTCGGCCACCCCGCTCACGTCGAGCAGCGGCAGCGCGGCGCCGGCGATCACCCCGGCGGCCGTGCCGAACCGCAGGGCACGGGCACCACGGCGCTTCCCGCCCCGGTCGGACAGGTACCACTCGGCGGTGCGCAGCGCGTTCCCCTCCACCCACCGGTAGAGCTCGTCGAGCCGTTCGGCCGGTTCGCCCCAGTCGCCCAGGGGGAAGGGCGTACCGGTCAGATCTCGGCGGACGTCTCCCCCGGGCTGCCCCGGTGGCTGCATCTCCGGCTGCTGGCTCACCGGGGGACTCCTCTGTTCAGCTCAGCGCGCGTGTCGCTCGTGTCCTGCTGTGACGTGCGGTGCACGTGGTGCCTGCCCTTCCTACCGCCGAATGGAGGGCGATGGGCCCGGAATCCCGGGATTTCCGCCCGCAAGAGGGTGTTGATCAGGTAGAGGAGCCCGCAGTTTCTCACTCGAAAGAGTGGTGGAGGCAGGGCGCGCGGCGACCACGTAGGCTCGGCATACCGACATCCGGACGACGGTCCGGACGACCGACCCTCAGGAGTGACCGTGATTCCCGGTGGTGGCCAGCCCAACATGCAGCAGCTTCTCCAGCAGGCCCAGAAGATGCAGCAGGACCTCGCGCGGGCCCAGGAAGAGCTCGCCGCGACCGAGGTCGAGGGCCAGGCCGGCGGCGGCCTGGTCAAGGCGACCGTGACCGGCAACGGCGAGCTGCGCGGCCTGGTGATCGACCCCAAGGCGGTCGACCCGGAGGACACCGAGACCCTGGCCGACCTCGTCGTCGCCGCCGTCCAGGCCGCCAACGACAACGCGCACCAGCTCCAGCAGACCAAGCTGGGCCCGCTGGCGCAGGGCCTCGGCGGCATGCCGGGCCTGGGCTTCTGACCGCTCCCTTACTCAGGGCCGCTCTCAGCCACTACCGTAAGAATCAAGCACCCCCCGAGAAGGGCGTTCCGTTGTACGAAGGCGTGGTCCAGGACCTCATCGACGAACTGGGCAGGCTGCCCGGCGTCGGGCCCAAGAGCGCCCAGCGGATCGCCTTCCACATCCTCCAGGCGGAGCCCACGGACGTCCGGCGGCTCGCGCACGCGCTCCTGGAGGTCAAGGAGAAGGTCCGGTTCTGCGAGGTCTGCGGCAACGTGGCCCAGCAGGAGCGGTGCAACATCTGCCGGGACGAGCGGCGCGACCGGACGGTGATCTGCGTCGTGGAGGAGCCGAAGGACGTCGTCGCGATCGAGCGGACCCGCGAGTTCCGGGGGCGGTACCACGTCCTCGGCGGCGCGATCAGCCCGATCGAGGGCGTCGGCCCGGACGACCTGCGCATCCGCGAGCTGCTGGCGCGGCTCGCGGACGGCACCGTCACGGAGCTGATCCTCGCCACCGACCCCAACCTGGAGGGCGAGGCCACCGCGACGTACCTGGCGCGGATGATCAAGCCCATGGGCCTGAGGGTGACCCGGCTGGCCAGCGGCCTGCCGGTCGGCGGTGACCTGGAATACGCCGACGAAGTGACCCTCGGCCGTGCCTTCGAGGGACGGAGGCTGCTAGATGTATGACCACGTCCGGCCCGGCGCGCTCTCAGGGAGGCCCCTCGATGTCTGACCCCACGCTGCACTCCGTCACGCAGAGTCCCGACGACTTCGCGGTTCAGATCGCCGACTCCATCGAGAGCTTCATCGTGGCGACCACCGAGGTCGCCAGGGGCGACGAGCCGGACAGCGCGGTGCCGTTCCTGCTCCTGGAGGTCTCGCAGCTGCTCCTCGCGGGCGGCCGGCTCGGGGCGCACGAGGACATCGTCCCGGACGAGCGGTACGAGACGGACACGGGCCCGGAGCCGGACGTGGACGAGCTGCGGGAGCGGTTCGCGGCGCTCCTGGAACCGGTCGACGTGTACTCGGAGGTCTTCGACCCGTACGAGCCCCGCAAGGCGCCCGTCCCGGCGCGGATCTCCGACAGCCTCGCCACCATCATCGCCGACCTGCGGCACGGCCTCGCCCACTACCGGGCGGGGCGGGTCAGCGAGGCGCTGTGGTGGTGGCAGTTCTCGTACTTCTCCAACTGGGGACCGACGGCCTCGGCCACCCTCCGCGCCCTCCAGTCCCTCGTGGCCCACGTCCGCCTCGACCAGCCCCTCGCGGCGCTCGACGGCCTGGACACGGACGAGGACCTGACCGAGGACGACCTGGCGGAGGAGGCGGGCCGGGTGATGGTCCGCGAGCTGGGGGCCTCGCTGGGCCTGCGCGAACTGCGGTAACCGTCCGGCACACGGCACGGCGGCGGGGACATCCACCGGGTGTCCCCGCCGCCGTGTGCCGTCCCGGCCCACCCCGGTGATCACTGGGCGAGCACCTCGTCTCACCATGCGGTATCAGGTCGGCGTTTTCCGGTCCCTCGTTAGACTGAACCGACCGCAGTGACAGCTGCGGCAGAGACTGAGCGAGGAGCGCACGTGGGCCTTGTCGTGCAGAAGTACGGAGGCTCCTCCGTTGCCGATGCCGAAGGCATCAAGCGCGTCGCCAAGCGGATCGTGGAAGCCAAGAAGAACGGCCACCAGGTGGTCGTCGTGGTATCCGCGATGGGCGACACGACGGACGAGTTGATCGATCTCGCCGAGCAGGTATCCCCGATGCCGGCCGGCCGTGAGTTCGACATGCTGCTGACCGCCGGAGAGCGGATCTCCATGGCCCTGCTGGCCATGGCGATCAAAAACCTGGGCCACGAGGCCCAGTCGTTCACGGGAAGCCAGGCGGGTGTCATCACCGACTCGGTCCACAACAAAGCGCGCATCATCGATGTCACGCCGGGCCGGATCCGTACCGCCCTCGACGAGGGCAACATCGCCATCGTCGCCGGCTTCCAGGGTGTCTCCCAGGACAAGAAGGACATCACCACGCTCGGCCGCGGCGGCTCGGACACGACCGCCGTCGCCCTGGCCGCCGCGCTCGACGCCGAGGTCTGCGAGATCTACACCGACGTCGACGGCGTCTTCACGGCCGACCCGCGGGTCGTGAAGAAGGCGAAGAAGATCGACTGGATCTCCTTCGAGGACATGCTGGAGCTGGCCGCCTCCGGCTCCAAGGTGCTGCTGCACCGCTGCGTCGAATACGCGCGCCGCTACAACATCCCGATCCACGTCCGCTCGTCCTTCTCGGGCCTCCAGGGCACGTGGGTCAGCAACGAACCGCTCTCCGACGCAAAGGACCAGAAGGTGGAGCAGGCCATCATCTCCGGTGTCGCCCACGACACCTCCGAGGCGAAGATCACCGTCGTCGGCGTCCCGGACAAGCCGGGCGAGGCCGCGGCCATTTTCCGGGCCGTCGCGGACGCCGAGATCAACATCGACATGATCGTGCAGAACGTGTCCGCCGCCTCCACCGGCCTGACGGACATCTCCTTCACCCTCCCCAAGGCCGAGGGCCGCAAGGCCATCGACGCCCTGGAGAAGGCGAAGGCCTCGATCGGCTTCGACTCGCTGCGCTACGATGACCAGATCGGCAAGATCTCCCTGGTCGGCGCGGGGATGAAGACCAACCCGGGCGTCACCGCGGACTTCTTCCGCGCCCTGTCCGACGCGGGCGTGAACATCGAGCTCATCTCGACCTCCGAGATCCGCATCTCGGTCGTCACCCGCGCCGACGACGTCAACGAGGCCGTGCGCGCCGTCCACACCGCCTTCGGCCTGGACAGCGACTCGGACGAGGCCGTCGTCTACGGAGGCACCGGCCGATGACCCCGAAGCCGACGCTCGCGGTCGTGGGAGCGACCGGGGCGGCCGGCTCGGTGATGCTCCGGATGCTCACGCAGCGCGCGGACGTCTGGGGCGGCATACGCCTCGTCTCCTCCCCCCGTTCCGCCGGCCGCAAGGCGGAGGTACGGGGGGAGGAGTGCAAGATCCTCGCGCTCGGCGAGGAGGTCTTCGACGGCGTCGACCTGGCCCTCTTCCTCGTGCCCGAGGCGGTGGCGGCCCGGTGGGCGCCCGTGGCCGTCTCCAAGGGCGCCGTCGTGGTGGACACCTCCGCGGCCTTCCGGGACGAGCCGGACGTGCCGCTCGTCGTCCCCGAGATCAACGCCCACGCCGCCCGCGTACGGCCCCGGGGCATCGTCGCCAGCCCCGGCTGCACCACCCTCGCGCTGATCATGGCGGTGGGCGCCCTGCAGGCCGAGTTCGGGCTGACCGAACTCGTCGTCACCGCCCAGCAGGCCGCCGGCGGCGCCGGAGCCGGCCGGGCGGGCGTCGCGACGCTCCGCGCGCAGCTCGGCCTGGTGGCCGGCGGCGGCGAACTCGGCACCCGGCCCGGTGACGTCCGCCGGGCCGTCGGCGACGGCACCGGTCCCTTCCCCGGCCCCCTCGCGCTCAACGTCCTGCCCTGGTCGGGTACGGCCGGTGCCGACGGTGCCTCCTCGGAGGAGGAGCGGATCAGGGAGGAGACCCGCAAGATCCTCGGCCGGCCGGCCCTGCGGATCGCCGCGACCTGTCTGCGCGTCCCCGTGGTCGCCGGGCACTCCGTCACCGTGCACGCCCGCTTCGAGCGGCCCGTCGAGGTCGGCCGCGCCCACGAGGTGCTGGCCACCGCGCCCGGCGTGGTCCTCTTCGACGATCCGGCCGCGGGCGGCTTCCCCACCCCCGCCGACGTCGCGGGCACCGACCCCGCCTGGGTCGGCCGGGTGCGGCGCTCCATGGACGACGAGCGGGCGCTCGACCTCTTCGTCTGCGCCGACAACCTCCGCAAGGGCGGGGCCCTCAACGCCCTCCAGATCGCGGAGACGGTCGTCGCCGCGACCGCGGAGTCGGTTTTTGTAGGATCTGTGAACGACCTGTGAGCAAAGAAGCGTCAGATATTGCTGGAACGCTCTTGAACTGCGGCGATGCCGTGACTGACGATGCTTTTCCCCCTTGCTGCAACCAGTAGTCGGGAGGGGTGCGTCTCTGCGTGCACTCACGACCATGTGACGCGGAACACGCTGGGAAGCGGGGCATAGGGGGAGAACGGTTACGCATGAGGACATTCGGCTCACCGCCAAAAACGGTGGCGTACGCGTACAACCCTGCCGGGGGAAGACGTGTCCAACAGGCGTGGCAGAGGTACTCGACATCGTGGCGATCGCCCCGCGCGGAGCGGGCACGGCCGTGCTCCCCGTCCGGGACGCCGGCGCCGTTCCCGCACGCGCCGCCGCGGCCCGTCCCCTCGGACGGCCGCGCGCGCTCGGCGGCATGCCGGTGATCGCCCCCGTGCCCATCGGATCCCGCACCGGCGAGGTGCACGGCATTCCGGCGCCGCGCGGCGGCGCCGACGACTCCGCCACCCCCGCCACGGCCCTCCCCGGCGGCGTCTCCGCCCTCGGCACCGCCGCCGCCGGCACCACCGTCGACCACCTCACCGAGACCTACCGGGCCCATTACCGGTCCCTCCTGGGCCTCGCGGCGCTCCTCCTCGACGACACCGCCTCCTGCGAGGACGTCGTCCAGGAGGCGTTCATCCGCGTCCACTCCGCCCGCAAGCGGGTGCGCGACCCGGAGAAGACCCTCGCCTACCTGCGCCAGACCGTCGTGAACCTCTCCCGGTCCGCGCTGCGCCGCCGCATCCTCGGACTGAAGCTGCTGTCCAAGCCGATGCCGGACATGGCGAGCGCGGAGGAGGGGGCGTACGACCAGCTGGAGCGCGACGACCTCATCAAGGCCATGCGCGGGCTCCAGCGGCGCCAGCGCGAGGTGCTCGTCCTCCGTTACTTCGCGGACATGACCGAGTCCCAGGTCGCGGAGACCCTCGGGATATCCCTGGGTTCGGTGAAGGCGTACGGCTCACGGGGCATCGCGGCGCTGCGCGTCGCGATGGAGGCGACGACATGAGCGGCCCGGCGGAACGCGACGACCTGAGTGGACATCGGATGCTGAACATCGAGCCCGGCCGGTCCGGCGAGGCCGGCGACGGCGCGGACGGCCTGCCGGGCGGCGGCGTCGCGGGCGGTGTCCCGGACGGCGACGACGAGCCGGCGCTGCGGCGGCTGCTCCAGGGCGCGGTGGCGGGCCTGGAGCCCTCCAGCGGCGCCCTGGAGCACCTGCGCCGGGCCGTGCCCGCGCGCCGCGCCCGCAAGCGGCAGGCCGTCGTCGGCGTCGCCGCCGCGGCCGTCCTCATCGGCACGGCCGTCCCCGCCTTCGTGCACGTCGCCTCCTCCGAGGGGGTCACCGCGGCCAACCCCGTCAACGCCGGGCACGGCGAGCAGGCCCAGGGCGGCACCGGCACCGAGACCGGTGTCGAGGGCGGCGGCCGGACGTCCGAGACACCGGCGAGCAGCGCGTCGCCCAGCCAGGGCGTGAGCGCCGGTGCCACGGGTCCGCAGCAGCCCACGTTCGCCGGTGGGACCACGGTCTCCGCCGGCGCGTCCCTGCCGCCCGGTTCGGCGCCCCGCTGCGCGGCCGGCCAGCTGGGCGTCGGCGCGGCGGAGGCCGGGGCTCCCGGCGCCGACGGCGCGGTGTACGGCACCTTCCGGATCGCCAACGTCTCCGCGCGGGCCTGTGTCGTCGACGGCGGCGGGGGCATCGGCTTCGAGGCCAGGGGCGCCGCCGACCCGGCCCGGATCTCGGTCGTCCGGCACACCGCCGGCGACCCGGCGGGCGGCCTGCCCGATCCCACGCGCGAGGTGACCTCGCTCCTGCTGGAGCCGAACGCCGCGTACGAGGTGCGGTTCGCCTGGATCCCCAGCGACACCTGTCCGACGACGGGGCCGACCGAGCCGCCGACCTCCCCGCCCACCGAGCCGACGGCCACCCCGCCGTCGACGGCCACGCCGTCCACGGGCACGGGTGGCACCGAGCCCACCTCCGGCACGGGCGACGGCGGCACCGGCGACACGGGCACCGGCTCCGGCGGATCCGGCTCGGGCGCGAGCGGCGACACGGGTACGGGCACCGACGCCGAGGGCACGAGTCCCCAGCTCCTCCGCGCGGACACCCCCGCCGAGGGCAGCGTCTCCCTCACCCACATCCCCGCCCCCGCGGCCCCTCCGGCCACGGTGACGGTTCCCCACGCCTGCGCGGGCACGGTCTACCGCACGGGCCTGCTCCCGAGCGCCTGACGGGGACGACAGGGCCACCGGCCGGCTCGCCCCCGGGCCCGCCCGCCCGCGACCGCCCGGCCGCGGGCCGGGCACCTGCCGGCAGGGGAGCGCCGCCACGGGACGCGGAGAGCGGGACGCGGCGGCGCCGCGTCTACGCCTCCGTCAGGCCCAGCGCCTCGTCCCGGGAGGCCTCCGCCTCGCGGCGGACCAGGCGGAACCACATGAAGACGACGAAGCCGGCGAAGACGAACCACTCGGCCGTGTAACCCAGGTTCTGGAAGGCCTTCGCGTCCAGGCCGGTGCCCGCCGCGGCCGAGGCCGGGACCGGGGTGAGGCCCGCGGGGGACTCCGTGAGCGTGATCCACGCGTCGTACACGTCGTCCGGCACCACGTTCACCAGGGCCGCCGCGCTGATCATGCCGAGCTGCCCCTCGGGCAGCCCGCCCGCCGCGCGAACCCCCTTCGTGCCCGGGTTCTCCGAGGCCTGGAGCGCGCCGACGACCGTGACCTCGCCGGACGGCGCGGCCGGGGCCTGGGCGCCCTGCGGGAGCCAGCCCCGGACCACCGGGAGCGACCGGCCGCCGTCCGTCCGCAGCAGCGTCAGGACGTAACTGCCGGACCGGCCGTCCAGCTCCCGGTCGGGGACCAGGAACTGCTCACCGAAGCGGCCGCGCGCCTCGGCTGGGCGGCCCGAGGTCTCCTTGTCCACCGGCAGCAGCGAGTCCAGCGGCGCCGGCTTCCCCGTCCCGGCGGCCGGCCGCCGCTCCGTCTCCTGGTGGGAGTCGACGCGGTCCTCGAACTTGCCCAGCTGCCACGTCCCCATGAACACGCAGAACGGGATCGCGAGCAGCACGAAGAGGTTGATCCCCCACCAGCGGGGCGTTCTCAGGAACCGGTACACGCCCCCCACGGTACGCAAACCGGCTCAGCTCCCCACCGGCCGGGTCCCCAGATGCCTCGCCGCGAAGGCGAGGTCCAGGGCGACCTGCTTGATGCGCTCCTCCACCACCAGCGACCCGTGCCCCGCGTCGTACCGGTACACCTCGTGCACCGCGCCCCGGGCCGCCAGCCGGTCCACGTAGTTGTCGATCTGGCGGATCGGGCAGCGCGGGTCGTTGACGCCGGCCGAGATGTGCACCGGGGCCTTCACCGCGTCGACGTACGTCAGCGGCGACGAGGCCGCGTACCGCTCGGGCACCTCCTCGGGGGAGCCGCCCAGCAGCGTCCGGTCCAGCGCCTTCAGGGCCTCCATCTCGTCCTCGTACGCCGTCACGTAGTCCGCGACCGGGACCGCCGCGAGCCCCACCGCCCAGTCGTCCGGCTGCGTGCCCAGACCGAGGAGCGTCAGGTATCCGCCCCACGAGCCGCCCGACAGGACCAGGCGCTCCGGGTCGGCCAGGCCGCTGCCCACCGCCCAGGCGCGGACCGCCGCGATGTCCTCCAGCTCGATGAGACCGACCCGGTGCTTCAGCGCGTCCGTCCACTCCCGGCCGTACCCGGTGGAACCCCGGTAGTTGACCCGCACCACCGCGTACCCGTGGTCGATCCAGGCCGCCGGGCCCGCCGCGAACGCGTCGCTGTCGTGCCAGGCCGGACCGCCGTGCACCTCGAAGACCGTCGGGAACGGGCCCTCGCCCTCGGGCCGCTGCACGAGCGCGTGCACCCGACCCCCCGGCCCCTCCACCCACACGTCCTCCACCGGCACCGACGGCGGCGCCTTCGGCCCCGGCGGGTCGAGGACGATCCCGCCCGCCGTGGACCGCACGACCGGCGGCAGCGCGGCCGAGGACCACAGGTACTCCACGGAGCCGTCCGGCCGGGCCGTCGCGCTCGACACCGAACCGGCCGGGGTCTCCACCCGCACCAGGGCGCGCGTCGCGATGTCGTACCGCCACAGCTCGCTGCGCGCCTCGAAGCTGTGCACGATCAGCAGGCCGGTGCCGTCCGGATACCACTCCGCCGACACGTCACCCGGCAGGTCGAGCCCGAGGTCCGTCTCGGTGCCCGTCACCACGTCCCACAGCAGCGGCTCCCAGCGCCCCCGCCGCTGGTGCCCGACGAGCAGCCGGGTGTCCCCGTCCACCGGCGCGAAGCCCAGGACCGCGAGCCCCAGCTCCTCGGTGCCGCCCTTGGTGTCGTCCAGCTCCGCCACCACGCCCCCGTCCGAGGCCCGCAGCACCCGCAGCGCCGAGTGCATCGCGTCCCCGTGCTCGGTGTGCTCGACCGCGATCAGGGCGCCGTCGTGCGACAGGTCCCCGACCCCGGCCGACTCCCGGTGCCGGTAGATCTCGACCGGGGCCGCCGCGCCGGGACGCACGAGATGCACCGTCGAGCCCTCCTCGTCGGTGGAACGGCCCACCACCACCGTCCCGTCCCGGCCGAGGGCCAGGCCCGCCGGATAGGAGGCGGCGAGACCGGGCACGGCCGGTTCGTCGGGGCCGCCCCCGAACGGCTGGCGCATCCACACCCCGAACTCGTCCCCGTCGGTGTCCGCGAACCACCAGATCCACGCCCCGTCCGGGGATAGCGTGCCGTCCGTCGTGCCGTTCGGCCGGTCCGTCACCTGCCGCTGCTCGCCGGTCGCCCGGTCCCAGGCGTACAGCTCGTACGTCCCCGTCGCGTTGGACACGAACAGCGAGCGGTCGGGGGCCTCCTCGGCCCATTCGGGCAGGGAGACGCGCGGGGCCCGGAAGCGCTGCTCCCAGACCGGGGTGCCGGTGGCCTTGCTCTCAGTCATGCCCCCCATCATGCTCCGCCCGGCCCGTAATGCGGTCGCGCCCTCCGCAACCTGTGGATAACCTCGCCGCCATGTACTCTCCGACGCCCGAGGACTGGTTCGAGGGAAACCGCGCCCGCTGGGACGAACGCGTCCCGATCCACGCGGCGAGCGCGTTCTACGACCTCGACTCCTTCCGCGCGGGCAAGGACCCCCTGCGCGACTTCGAACGCGCGGAGGTCGGGGACGTCACCGGGCGCTCCCTCCTCCACCTCCAGTGCCACATCGGCCTGGACACCCTCTCCTGGGCCCGGCACGGCGCCGCGCACGTCGTCGGCCTGGACTTCTCCGAGCCCGCCGTCGAGACCGCCCGCTCCCTCGCCGCCGGCCTCGGCCTGACGCCCGACCGCGCCGCCTTCGTCGCCGCCGACGTGCACGACGCCGCCGAGGCCGTCCCGGACCCCGCGTACGACATCGTCTACACCGGCGGCGGGGCCCTGTGCTGGCTGCCCGACCTCGACCGCTGGGCGGAGACCGCCGCCTCGCTCGTCGCCCCGGGCGGCTTCCTGTACGTGGCGGAGTTCCACCCGCTCACCGACTCGCTGGACGACGAGACCGGCACCCGGGTCGTGCACGACTACTTCGTCCGCGACCCGTGGGTGGACAGCACCCCGGGCACGTACGCGGACCTCGACGCCCCCACCGTCCACAACCGCAGCGTGGAGTGGGTCCACCCGGTCGGCGAGGTCGTCACGGCCGTCGCGAAGGCGGGCCTGCGCGTCGAGTTCCTCCACGAGCACGACGCCACCCTGTTCCCCCGCTACGGGACGCTCCAGCGGCACGACGACGGCTACTACCGCTTCCCGGCCGGGCGCCCCCGCGTCCCTCTCATGTACTCGCTCAAGGCCTCGCGCCCGGTGTCCTGAGTGCGCGGCCGTCAGTCGCCGGTGTCCGGGCGGACATGACGCACCCGGCGGCCGTCCGGACCGAGGACCTGCGCCCCTATCTTGTGGGTGCGCAGGGACAGCAGCGTGCCCGTGATCCGCAGCGCCGGCGCCGCCCGCACCAGCGTCGCCGTCACCTCGTGCAGCTCGTCGACGGTCCGCAGCCACATGGCGAGGGCCAGGTTGCACGGCCCGGTGACCGAGGTGATCAGCCGGGTGCGGCGCAGCCGGCTCAGCGCCGCCACCGTCGTCGGCTCCTCCGCCGGCGGCACCTCGGCGGTGACCATCGCCCACACCGGCCGCCCGGAGAACCGGGGAGCCGGCAGGCAGTGGTGGTGCAGCGCCCCGCCCGCCGCGAGGACGTCCAGCCTCCGCCGTACCGTCGACTCGCTCGTCCCGCATTGCCGGGCCAGCTCCGCCGCGCTGCGCCGGGCGTCCCCCGCCAGCTCCGCGATCAGCCGCCGGTCCAGCTCCGTGACGTGGGGGTACCCGCGCGCGTGCGCCCGGTTCCGGCGGTCGGCCCCCGTGAGCTCCCGCAGCAGCTCCACCTGGCCGGGGGTGAGCTGCTCGATCCGCGACCGGTACGGCCGGTTGTGCAGCCGCGTGACCACCTGCGTACGGGAACGGATCACTCCGGGCAGGCGGCGCACCCGGCGTGCCAGATAGCCGTCGAGCGCGTACAGGTCCGGGCAGACCACCAGCAGCACCAGGTCGGCGTCGCCCGTCACCTGGTGGACGCCGAGCGTGCACGGGTCGCCCGCGACCTCGACCGCCGTGTCCTCGGTGCGGGCGGCGACGCACTCGAGCTCGATCCAGGCGTACAGCGCCGCGTCCGCGCCCCGCCGGGCGGCGAGCAGCGAACTCCAGGCGTATCCACCGGCGGTGAGGTGCTCCCAGCGGCGGGCGAGGGTGTCGGGGCTCACCCCCAGGACGGACGAGAGCTGCGTCCAGCTGGCGCGTGGGGCTATCTGGAGTGCGTGGATCAATGACAGATCCGCCTCTCCGAGGACGGATTCCCCGGTACGCATTTCCCTCCTTGGCCGATCCCTGGCAAACCTCGGACGGGGGCACCGGAGCGCTCCAGGATGGGTGCCGGGACGTATGCATTCAAGCCGTAACGGTGGCCGTCCGCCATCGAGTCGGGCATAAGTCACAGGTGTCGGACAGAGTACGAGCACGGGGGCTGGGCGTATGGGAGGCAGGACGGGCACGGGTACGGGACCGGGCGCGGGGCCCGAGCCGGGACGGGAGACGGTGACGAGGGCGACGACGCCCCCGCGGCCCCATCCGGTTCCGCTCCGCGTCCCGGGCGCGATCGAGGTCCCGCCACCGGTCGCGGGGCCGTGGCCTGGGACGACGGGTACGGAGCAGGGCCCGGGGACGCTGCCGGGCGCGGACGGGGAGCCGGGGCCCGGGCGCGCGGCCGGCGAGGGCGCCGCGCGCCGGCGCGGGCCGTGGGGCGTGCCCTTCCTGCGCCCCGTGGACCCGGTGGTGCCCCGCCCCGCCGAGCAGCCCGCGTCCGTCGAGCACCTGTGGGGCGAGCCGGTCGCCGCCGACCAGCTCGCCGCCGCCGAACGCGGCTACCTGGACTGCGGCCCGGCCGAACGCCTCCTCTGGGAGCGCCTCTCCGTCTTCGAGGGCGCCTTCGGGCCGGACGCGGTGCACGAGGTCTGCGCCTACGGCGCGCTCCCCGCCGAGCGCGTCGCCGAGGTCCTGGAACGGGTCGCCCCGCTCGCCCTGCTCCCCGTGGACGACCTCTTCGACGGCGAACCGGTCGGTCCCCGCTACTGGATGCCGCACCCGATGCGGGCCGTCGGGGCCCGGCGGCTCACCGCCCGGGGCGACCGGGGCACCGTGGTCCCGCGCCACCGCGCCTGGTGCGTGAAGGTCGCCCGCAGGGCCGCCGACTGGTGGCAGCTGGGCCGCCAGATCGACGCCCGCGACCTCGCCCTGCGTGAACTCCCCGGCCTGGCCGCCGCCATGGACCCGACCACCGCGCCCCTCTCCCCGGGTGCGGAGACCGAGGCGGCCGGGGCGGCCGTCGACATCGTCGTCTCGCTCTGGTTCCTGTGGGTGGCCTGCGGGCGGGTCACCGAGGGCCGCACCCGGCTGCGGCACGCGCTCGCCCTGCACCCCGGCCCCGAGCCGGCCCGCGCGCTGTGGCTCGCCGCCTTCCTGGAGCTGGAGTCCGGGCGCCCCGAGGAGGCGGACCCGCTCCTCTCCCGGGCGTGGGCCGCCGCCGTACGGGACGGGGACGAGGGCTGCTTCGGCCTGCTGGCCCACCTGCGGGGCGCGACCGCGCTCTACCGGGGGCGCATGCGGGAGGCGGCGGAGGAGTTCCGGGAGGCACTGGCGCTGATGGGCGCCGAGCCGGAGTTCGGGCCGTCCCGGCAGGGCTGCCGCGTCGCCCTGGCGCTCGCCCTGTGCCGGACCGACCCGGAAGGCGCCCAGGAGGCCCTGGACGAGGCCGACCGGGAGTACGACGCCCGGCGCGCCTGGGCGGGCCGTGACCTGGCCGCCGACGCCTGGGCGCACCACGCCCGCGCCGAGCTGCTGGCCTGGGACGGGGTGCCGGAGCGGGCCGCCGAGTACGCCCGGCGGGCGCTGCGCGAGCACCTGCGGATCGGTTCGGCGGTCGGCGCGGCCTGCGCGGCGGAACTCCTCGCGCAGATGCGGGCGCTGGACGGCCGGCACACCTCCGCCGCGCATCTGCTCGGCGCGGTGGACCTGTTGCGCACCTCCGTCTTCAACACCTCGTACCGCCCCGCCGCCTACTGCGCGGGCCCGCGCGGCAGGGGCGGGACGGCCCTGCGGGACCTGCTGGACGACCCGGAGCTGCGCCGGGCGTACGAGGAGGGGGCGCGGCGCGGCCTGTTCGCCCTGTCGGCCGAGGTCTGACCCGTACACCCGCCGTGACCTGCGGGAACGGTCCGTGGCAGGGCACGGACCCGCCCGGAAAGCGGCGCACCTCCCTACCCTGGAGGTACGGAGGTGCCCCCATGAGGCGACGCCATCACTTCCACATCGACCACCTCGGGCATTCGGTCACGGCGACGGTGGAGACCGGCCGCCGGTCCGTCCTGGAGGTGCTGGTCGACGGCAAGGAGACCGGGTACACCACGGCCGCCGGCGACCGTCCGCTGACGGCCGCCGTGGAGCTGCCCACGGAGCCCCCGAGGACGGTGACGGTCCGCGCCGTCCACGGGCCGGGCGTACCGCGCTGCCTGCTGCTGCCGGACGAGGGCGAGGAGCCGCTGGTGATGGCGCCGAGGGCGTACTGAGGGCGGGCCCGCGCTCAGGAGAGCCAGGACATCCCGATGATCAGGAAGACGACGAAGGCGATGGCCCCGGCGACGGCGGCGGTCTTGCGCGGTCTGCGCCGCGACAGCTCGGCGAGCGCGCCGGTGGTGGAGGCGCCGGTGCCCGGCCGCTCCCGCCGCCGCGAGGCCGGAGCGGCCGGGGCGGCGGGGACGGGCCGGGGCACGGGGCGCGGCGCCGGCATGGGCAGGGGCGCGGACGCGGCCGGGACGGGCGACGGCCCGCTGTGAGCGTGCTGGGGGGCCTGGTGCTGCTGGTGGTGGGGCTGCGGCGGGGGCGTGTGGTGCTGCGGGACCTGGTGAGCCTGGGAGTGCCCGGCCTGCCTCTGGTGAGGGATCTGCGGGGCGTGGTGCTGCGGGCCCCGCGGCTGCTGGGGGATCTGCGGGCGGGCGTAGTCGCGCCAGGCGCCGGAGGAGAACCAGTCGGCGATCGCCTGCGCCGGGGGTCGCTGCTCCGGCTGCTTGGCGAGCAGGCTCAGCAGGTACGTCTCGAAGGCGGGCGGCAGCGCCACGCCGAGACGGCCGGGCGGTGTCGGCGGGGTGTCGATGTGCTGGTAGAGCAGGGCGGTCGCGGTGTCGGCCCGGAACGGCGGCTGCCCGGTGAGGAGTTGGTAGAGCACACAGCCGAGCGAGTACACGTCGGAGGCGGGTGACGCCGGCTTGCCGAGGGCCCGTTCGGGCGCCAGGTAGAGGCCGGTGCCGACGATCTGGCCGGTCGTGGTGAGGGCCGCCGACGGGTCGTCCACGAAGCGGGCGATGCCGAAGTCGGCCAGCTTGACGGTCCCTTCGGCGTCGACGAGCAGGTTGCCCGGCTTGATGTCGCGGTGCACGACCCCCTGCCGGTGCGCGGCGGCGAGCCCCGCGGCGGCGTGCGCGGCCACCACGGCCACCCGCTCGGGGGGCAGCACGAGCGGCTGGGAGGGGCTGCTGGCGAGGCTGTCGCCCTCGACCAGCTCCATGACGAGATACAGCTTCCCGTCCCACGTACCGAAGTCGAAGACACCGACCACGTGCGGGTGGCTCAGCCGGGCGGCGGTCTGCGCCTCCAGCCGGAACCGGTCACCGGCCGACGGGTCCGCCTCGTGCCCCAGCATCAGCTTCACGGCCACGGACCGCCCGAGCACCTCGTCGGTGGCCTGCCACACCTCGCCCATGCCGCCACGGCCGATACACATGTGAAGCCGATATCGGTCCGCGACCAGCACCTGGAGACCACCCTTTCGACGATCGTTCAACTTGACGGAACGGAACCAGCGTAGAGCCGCGCGGACCCCCGCTTCGCCGCGCACCCCCCGGGTGACGCGCCACCGTCCCGGACCATGCGGAGAAAGCGGTCAGGCCGTCACCTGGGTGCCCGCCAGGTGAACGGAGGGTGGCGCGGCCGGTTAGCATCTCGGCCCGGGACCTTGCTGAGAACCGTGGGACGGAGTGGGCCGTGGCGCGACCGCGCGTGGGTGTGGCGGTGCTGACGATGGGCACGCGGCCCGCCGAGCTGAGGGCGCTGCTCGACTCGGTCGCCCGCCAGGACGAACCCGCCACCCGGGTCGTCGTCATCGGCAACGGCACGGGCTCCCTCCCGGAGCTCCCCGACGGCGTCACCGGCGTCGAACTCCCCGAGAACCGGGGCGTGTCGGGCGGCCGGAACGTCGCCATCGAGACCCTGCGCGGCTTCGGCGACGTCGACGTCCTCGTGGACCTCGACGACGACGGCCTCCTCGTCGACACGGACGTCTTCCGCCGCCTGGCCGACCTGTACGAGGCGGACCCGGCCCTCGGCATCGTCTCCTTCCGCATCGCCGACGAGACGGGCGAGACCCAGCGCCGCCACGTCCCCCGCCTGGGTGCCAAGGACCCGATGCGCGGCGGCGAGGTCACCACCTTCCTCGGCGGCGGCCACGGCCTGTCCATGCGGATGCTCGACCGCGTCGGCGGCTGGCCGGAGGAGTTCTTCTTCACCCACGAGGAGACCGACCTGGCCTGGCGCGCGCTCGACGCGGGCTGGAAGGTCCGGTACGCCCCCGAGCTGCTGCTCCAGCACCCGAAGACCTCCCCGGCCCGGCACGCCGTCTACTACCGGATGACCGCCCGCAACCGCGTCTGGCTCGCCAAGCGCAACCTCCCGGCCCTCCTGGTCCCCCTCTACCTCGCGGTCTGGACCCTCCT
This sequence comes from Streptomyces sp. NPDC012827, assembly GCF_042900905.1. Lineage (NCBI taxonomy): Bacteria > Bacillati > Actinomycetota > Actinomycetes > Kitasatosporales > Streptomycetaceae > Streptomyces > Streptomyces sp. NPDC012827. The sequence goes on from NZ_JBIBBY010000002.1 coordinate 500,088, forward strand.
CACCCTGGCCCGCACCCGTTCCCTCCCGGGCCTCCGCGCCTGGTTCGCCGGCTTCGCCGAGGGCCTCCGCCGCCCCTGCGGGCCCCGCCACCCCATGCGCTGGTCCACGGTCCTCCGCATGACCCGCCTGGGCCGCCCCCCGATCATCTGACGAACGGCAGCGGCCAAGCGGCGGGGACCGGCCGTGGCCGCCTGACGGGCGGGTCAAACATTCCCCGCCCTTCGTCCACCGGATGGGGTGAACTTCCCAGGTCAGGGGAGTGGCGCGGCCCGGGCGGCCGCCAAGATGGCGACGTTTCGCCCACCCCCCAAGGAGGACGACCATGTCCCAGGAGACCGAGCCGAACGCCGGTTCCTTCACTCTCGCCACCCCGCTGTCCGCCGAACCCGCCGGGTCCACCGGGACGCCGGCGGTACCGGAGCACCAGGAGTGGCCCCTGCCCCACGGCTTCGCCTGGGTGTTCCCCGGTGACGGCAACGGCGGTGCCGTCCGGCGGCCCGTGATCATGGCCGACGGCTTCAACCTCGGCCGGAGCAAGCTCGACGTGCTCTACCACGGGCTGGAGAGCGGTTACGGCTTCATCAGCGAGCTGCGCCGGCGCGGCAGGGACGTGATCCTGCTGGGCTTCGAGGAGCGCAGCGCGTCGATCCTGGACAACGCGCAGGCCGCCCAGGCCGCCATCATGCGGGCCATCGCGGAGCAGCACGGTGACGCCCGCCTCGCCGTCGGCGGCTTCAGCATGGGCGGCATCGTCACCCGCTACGCGCTGGCCCGCATGGAGGCCGACCGCATCGACCACCGGACGGCTCTGTACTTCTCCTACGACAGCCCCCACCGGGGCGCCACCATCCCGGTCGGCGTGCAGGCGTTCTCCCACTTCATCCCGTTCCCGAACGACTTCGCCCGGCAGATGAACAGCCCCGCCGCCCAGCAGATGCTGTGGCAGCACTACGACGGCGAAACCGGCAAGACCGGGGTCTCCCCGCTGCGCACGGAGTTCCTGTCCGCCCTGGACCGGGCCGGCGGGTGGCCGAGGATCCCACGGCTGATCGGCGTGGCGAACGGCCGCGGCGACGGCGTCGGCCTGCCGGAGGTGAAGCCCGGCGAGGTCGCGCTGCGGATCGAGCAGATCTACCCGGGCACCACCTTCTACACCCAGGCCCAGGGCGACGACGTGACGGCCGCCTTCCTCAACCGCAGGTTCCCCAAGGCCGAGAAGACCGTCACCACCAGCGGCTTCCCGGAACTGGACGGCGCGCCGGGCGGAACGCTGCACACGTACAAGATCCTCGCCGACACCCTGGAGAAGCTCGGCGGCAAGGCGGACCTGCGACACGAGGACGTGTGCTTCGTCCCCTCGGTCAGCGCGGTCGCCGTCCGCGCCCTCGACCAGCAGGCGGACCTGTACACGGACATCTACGAGCTGAGCCCCGAGGAGAGCGAGCTGGACGACTTCCTCTGCTCGTCCACCACCACCGCGCACACGGCCATCACCGAGGAACTGTGCACCTGGATCATGGACCGCCTCCCCGACTGACCGGCGCCCCCGCACCGACCGGGACCCGCCGTCCGCCCACCCGGGGCGGGCGGCGGGTCCGCCCCATGACTTCCCCGGAACGAGCGGAAAACCAGCTCAGGGCCTGATTCGATCTCTCGAATCAGGCCCTGAGCTGGTCTTACGGCTGTCGGGGTGGCGGGATTTGAACCCACGACCTCTTCGTCCCGAACGAAGCGCGCTGCCAAGCTGCGCTACACCCCGATGTCGCTGCTCTGCTCTTCACGTCGCGGCGACATCGATTACTTTAGCCCACGCGCGCGCTGAGACGAAATCCGGTTTTCGCGCGGCCGCGCCGCAGGTCGCACGCGGTCCCGGGCAGGGCTCAGGGGCGGGCGGTCAGGGTGAGGAGGGTGGCCTCCGGGGGGCAGGCGAAGCGGACCGGGGTGTAGCGGTTGGTGCCGCAGCCCGCCGAGACGTGCAGGTAGGAGGTGCGGGCGCCCACCGTGTGGGAGGAGAGGCCCTTCACCCGGTCGGTGTCCAGGTCGCAGTTGGTGACGAGAGCTCCGTAGAAGGGGATGCACAGCTGTCCGCCGTGGGTGTGGCCGGCGAGGATCAGCTCGTAGCCGTCGGCGGTGAAGGCGTCCAGGGAGCGGAGGTACGGCGCGTGCACCACGCCGATGGTGAAGTCGGCGGTGGTGTCGGGGCCGCCGGCCACGCGGGCGTACCGGTCCCGCTTGATGTGCGGGTCGTCCAGGCCGGTGAACGCCAGGTCGGCCTGCGGCAGTTTGAGCCGGCCACGGCTGTTGGTGAGGTTCACCCAGCCCGCCGCGTCGAAGGCGTCCCGCATGCCCTCCCAGGGGTTGTGGAGCGCGCCGACGACCGGCTTGTTGCCGTTGAGGCCGTACCGGCCCTGCGCCTTCTCCAGCAGGTAGCGGGCGGGGTTGCGCAGACGCGGCCCGTAGTAGTCGTTGGAGCCGAAGACGTACACGCCGGGGTGGTCCATCAGCGGCCCCAGGGCGTCCAGGAGCTCCGGCACCGCGTCGGGGTCGGAGAGGTTGTCACCGGTGTTGACGACGAAGTCGGGGCGGAGCCCGGCGAGCTTCTGGAGCCAGGCCCGCTTCTTGCGCTGGCCGCTCACCATGTGGATGTCGGAGACCTGCAGGACCCGCAGGTCGCCCATGCCGCGGGGGAGCACCGGGACCGTGATCCGGCGGAGCCGGAAGGAGCGGGCTTCGAAGCCCGCCGCGTAGACGAGTCCGGCCGCGGCCGTCGCCGTGACACCTGCCGTGATCTTCAGGGGGATCCCGTACCGTGCGCGCATCCCCCCATCGTCGCAGACCCGGCGGGCGGAAATGCGCGGGCGGGCGGGCCGGGGCACCTGCCACACTTGACCCCATGACCACCCTCAAGGCCAAGCTTCAGGACGACCTCAACGCCGCGATCAAGGAGCGTGACGAGCTCCGCTCCTCGACCCTGCGGCTGACCATCGCCGCGATCACCAAGGAGGAGGTCGCCGGCAAGACCAAGCGCGAGCTCTCCGACGACGAGGTGCAGAAGGTGATCGCCCGCGAGGCGAAGAAGCGCCGCGAGGCCGCGGACGCCTTTACCCAGGGCGGTCGCGCCGAGTCCGCCGAGCGGGAGCTGGCCGAGGGCGCCGTCCTCGACGCGTACCTGCCGAAGCAGCTCGGTGACGAGGAGCTGGAGAACATCGTCGCGGCGGCGGTCGCGGAGGCGACGGCCGCCGGCGCCGAGGGGCCGCGGGCCATGGGCGCCGTCATGAAGATCGTCAACCCGAAGGTCGCCGGCCGCGCAGAGGGCGGCCGCGTCGCCGCGGTCGTGAAGAAGCTCCTCGCGGGCTGACCAGCCCGCCGGACCAGCACCGAGGACGTACGGCGAAGGGCGCCCCACCCGAGGTGGGGCGCCCTTTCCGGTGCCGGGAGGTCAGTGGTTTCCGCCGCGGCCGTTGCCCCGGCCGTTCCCGCCGAACAGGTCCTCCGGGATCGAGATGCCCGGGAAGAGGTCGGCCGGCGGCCTGGTGTCACCGGGCTTGTTTCCGGCCGGCTTGTTGTCGCCGGGCTTCTTCGGCTTGTTCGGGCCGTTCTCCGGCTGCTTCGGCTTGTCGCCGCGCGGCACCGAGATGGGGGCGAAGGACGGCGTCTCGCCCGCCTCCAGCGCGCCCGTCATGGCGATCCGCCAGATCGGGCCGGGGAGGCAGCCACCGCACACCTTGTCGTAGACTTGGCCGCCGATCCGGATGTCGTACATCGACTTCTTCTCGCCGATGTCGTCACCGACCCAGACGGCGGTCGACAGGTTCGGCGTGTAGCCGACGAACCAGGCGTCCTTGCGGTCGTTGGTCGTACCCGTCTTGCCCGCGTTGTCGCGGTCGCTCAGGCCCGCCTTCGTACCCGTGCCGTCCTCGACGACGCCCTTCAGCATCTGGTTGATCGTGTCGGCGGTACGGTCGCTCATCGCGCGCTTGCACGAGGTCTGCGGCACGTTCAGCTTGTCGCCGTTGGCGGCCTTGATCGACTCGATGGCGACCGGGACGCAGTAGATGCCCCGGTTGGCGAAGGTCGCGTAGGCGGCGGCCATGTCGAGCGGGGTGCTCTCCTGGGCGCCGAGGGTGATGGAGGGCAGCTCCTGCACCTTCTTGCCGAGCTCACGCTCGTAGCCGACGTTCTTGGCCATCGTGATCGTCTCGCACAGGCCGGCCATCTGCTCCAGCTTGGCGAAGTACGTGTTGATGGACTTGCCCAGGGCGCTCGTCATGTCGTAGAGGCCCTTCTCCGACTCGACCTCGTTGCCGACCTCCCAGGTGGCGTAGCCGGCGGGCTTCCCGTCGCAGCGGGTGTAGTCCTTCTCCGGGATCTTGATCTTCCACGGGTCGTCGAAGGTCTGCGCCGGGCTGAGGCCCTTCTCCAGGGCCGCGGCGGCGGTGATCGGCTTGAAGGTCGAACCGACCTGGAAGCCGTACGTCGTGCCGCCCATCTTGCTGCCGACGGAGAGGTTGAGCGTCGTCTGGTGCTGCTTCTGGTCCAGGCCGTACGGGCGGGACTGGCCCATGGAGAGGATCTTGCCGGTGCCCGGCTGGACCTGGACGACGGCGGCGGCGACCGGGTCGTCCTTGTAGATCTTGGCGATGGCGGCCTCGTTGGCGGCGGCCTGGGCGCGCGGGTCCAGCGTCGTCCGGATGGTCAGGCCGCCGAGGTTCCACAGCTTCTGCCGCTCCTCGGCCGTCTTGCCGAAGACGGGGTCGTTGAGGATCGTCTTGCGGACGTAGTCGCAGAAGAAGCCGGAGCCGTCGACGGCGGTGATGCAGCCGTTCCGCGGGGTCTTGACCTTGAGCTTGATCGGCTTGGCCTTGGCCCTGTCCGCCTCCGCCTGGCTGATGTCCTTCACGTCGGCCATCCGCTGGAGGACGATGTTGCGCCGCTTCGTCGCCTCCTGGAGGTCGTTGACCGGGTCGTAGCGGCTCGGCGACTGGACCAGGCCGGCCATCATCGCGGCCTCGCCGAGGTCGAGCTGGGCGGCCGGCTTGGAGAAGTAGCGCTGGGAGGCGGCCTCGATGCCGTAGGCCTGCTGCCCGAAGAACGTGATGTTGAGGTAGTTCTCCAGGATCTTCTTCTTGCCCAGCTCCTCCTCGACCTGGATCGCGTACTTCAGCTCGCGGACCTTGCGGCCGATGGTCTGCTGGGTGGCCTGCGCGACCTTCTCGGGGTCGTCGCCGGCCTCCTCGACGAAGACGTTCTTCACGTACTGCTGGGTCAGCGTGGACGCGCCCTGCGCGACCCCGCCCGACTGGGCGTTGCGGTTGATGGCGCGCAGCACGCCCTTGAGGTCGATCGCCCCGTGCTCGTAGAAGCGCGAGTCCTCGATCGCGACGATCGCCTTCTGCATGTACGGGGAGATCTTCTCCAGCGGTACGACCTTCCGGTCCCGCGAGTACACGGTCGCGATCAGGCCGCCCTCGGAGTCGAGGATCGTGGTGCGCTGACTGAGCGGTGGCGTCTTCAGGTTGGCGGGGATCTCGTCGAACCCCTCGACCGTGCCCTTCGCGGCCAGTCCGAGTGCCCCGGCCGCGGGCAGGGCGATGCCTGCCAGCACGGCTCCGGAGAGCACACTGACACCGAGGAACTTGGCGGCCTGCTGGGTCCCGGTCAGGCCACCGCCCGAGCGCTTCTTTGCCATGGGGGCAGCCTAATCCGTAGGACTGGGCGTTCCGCAGGAGCAGGGGTCTCTCGGAGCGTTCGCGTACGAGACCGTGACATCCGGGCGGCCCGGGGGGCGGCCCTGGCGGTTCCTTCCGGAGGCGTGGCGACGCCTGGCGTCCGCGTGACGAATCGCCGGACAGACGGGCAGGCGTTGGCCTAAGCTGCTCCCAACTGTCACAGCAGTGTGGTTCCGCATCAAGACCCGTGCATGACATCGGCGTGAATTCCCGTGACCCCGAAACACGGGAATCTCGTGTCCGTTTCCGGCCCCTGCGTCACACGGTGCCCCTCGTGTCCCCGCGGAGGAAGGGCAGGTACGCGCGGCATGTCCGCTACCTGTCGTATGTCCTCCGGTCACTCCCCTGGGTGATCTGACGTACACGCATAGTCCGTTCGGACCATTCAAGATTGGGCCCGAAGGGGGTGTTGCGCTGTGCCCACCTTCCGTAACGTCCCAACTGGCAGCGGTGAATATGCCGCTGCCGCCGTGGGGGAGCCTCGATTCGGGAGAGGACGGCGCCGGTATGGGCTGGGTAGCTGACTGGAGTGCGCAGGCGGCCTGCCGCACTACCGATCCGGATGAACTTTTCGTGCAGGGAGCGGCGCAGAACAGGGCGAAGGCGGTGTGCACCGGCTGTCCGGTGCGGACCGAGTGCCTGGCCGACGCGCTCGACAACCGCGTCGAGTTCGGCGTGTGGGGCGGCATGACGGAGCGCGAGCGCCGTGCCCTGCTCCGCCGGCGGCCGACCGTCACCTCGTGGCGCCGGCTCCTGGAGACCGCGCGGACGGAGTACGAGCGCGGCGCGGGCCTGCTGCCCGTCGCGATGGACGACGACGCGACGTACGAGGCGTACGCGGCGGTCGGGTAGCCCCGGCTCGCACCGGGGCCCCGTACCAGGGCCACGAGCGGGAACCTCCTGAGAGGGTCTCCTGCCAGGGCCCCGTACGGGGAGAGGCTCAGGCCGAGGGCGTGCGCCCGGCCGTGAGCCGATCACCGATGTCCCGCAGCCCGGCGAGGTCGTGCACATCGCCGGGCAGGGCGGTCACCTCGGTCACCGCCACCTCCGGGTGCAGGGTGGTGAAGCGGTCGCGCGTGCGCTGCTCGCGCGCGAGCACCCGCATCCGCTCCGCGTGGAGACGGAGCAGGCCGGCGGTCAGATGACGTACGTCCCCTGCTGCGGGGTCCGCGGACGCGTCCGTGGGGGCGGAGGCGTTCACGTCCGTTCCTGTGTCGGCGCCTGCGTCTGCTGCGCTGCGTGCGTCTGCTTCTGCGCCCGCGGGGATGTGCGGGCCGGCTGTGGGGGCAGCCTCGGGTACGGAAGAAGTGGCGGCGGTGGCGAGGGCTTGCGACTCGGTCGATGTGGCCGGGGAGCCACGCAGTCCAGCATTCCCGGGCCTCTGATCCACAATGCGGCCCTCCTCAAGATTTTCCGCCGCGGCCCGCGCCCGCTCCGCGGAGAGCCCGGCGGCGCCGCTGACGTGAACCCGGTTGAGGACGAGCCCGGCGAGGGGCATCTTCTCGGCGGCGAGCCGCTCCACGAAGTACGCCGCCTCGCGCAGCGCGTCCCGCTCCGGCGTGGCGACCACGAGGAACGCCGTCCCCGGCGCCTGGAGCAGCCGGTACGTGGCGTCCGCGCGGGTCCGGAAACCGCCGAACATCGTGTCCATCGCCGCCACGAACGTCTGCACGTCCCCGAGGAACTGACCCCCCAGCAGCTTCCCCAGCGTGCCCGTCATCATCGACATGCCGACGTTCAGGAACTTCATCCCGGCCCGGCCGCCCACCTTCGCCGGGGCCATGAGCAGCTTGATGAACTTCCCGTCCAGGAAGGAGCCGAGCCGCTTCGGCGCGTCCAGGAAGTCCAGGGCGGAACGGGAGGGCGGGGTGTCGACCACGATCAGGTCCCACTCGTCGCGGGCCCTGAGCTGCCCCAGCTTCTCCATGGCCATGTACTCCTGCGTTCCGGCGAAGCCGGCCGACAGGGACTGGTAGAAGGGGTTCTCCAGGATCGCCCGCGCCCGCTCGGGATCCGCGTGCGCCTCGACGATCTCGTCGAAGGTCCGCTTCATGTCGAGCATCATGGCGTGCAGTTCGCCGCCGTCACTGCCCTTGATGCCCTCGACCTTGCGGGGGGTGTTGTCGAGGGAGTCGATGCCCATGGACTGGGCCAGCCGGCGCGCCGGGTCGATGGTGAGCACGACGACCCGCCGTCCCCGCTCGGCCGCCCGGACGCCGAGCGCCGCGGCCGTGGTCGTCTTCCCGACGCCGCCCGCGCCGCAGCAGACGATGATGCGGGTGCCCGGGTCGTCGAGGATCGGATCCAGCTCCAGGGCGGGTACGGAGTCCAGCCCCTCACCGCCGGAAGCCCCGCCTCCGGCACCGCCGCCACCGCCGTTGCCGGGGCCGTCGTCGGGACCGTGGCCGGCCCCGGCCGTCTGCTCCGTCACGCGCCCACCCCTTGTCTCCGCAGTTCCTTCGCCAGCCGGTACAGCCCGGCGATGTCCGCCCCGTCGCCCAGGTACGGCAGCTCGTACGAGGGGACCCCCACGCCCTCCAGGACGGCGCGCTGCGCCCGCTCCAGCTCCACCCGGCGGGCGTGCTCGGCCGCCTGGTCCAGAAGCGGCTCCACCAGGCGCGCGCCGCCCGCCACGCCCGCGGAGACCAGTGTCCGGGCGACCGCCTCCCGGTGGTCGCCGGAGGCGGCCCGTACCGCCGCCTCGTCGAGCACGTGCGGACGCACCATGTTCACCACCACCCGGCCCACGGGCAGTTCGGCCGCCCGCAGCTCGGCGATGCCGTCGGCGGTCTCCTGGACCGGCATCTCCTCCAGGAGCGTCACCAGGTGCACCGCCGTCTCCGGGGACTTCAGGACCCGCATGACGGCCTGCGCCTGGTTGTGTATCGGGCCGATCCTGGCCAGGCCCGCCACCTCGTCGTTGACGTTCAGGAAACGGGTGATGCGGCCCGTCGGGGGCGCGTCCATCACCACGTGGTCGTAGGTGGGGCGGCCGTTCCGCTCGCGCCGCCGGACCGCCTCGCACGCCTTGCCGGTCAGCAGGACGTCCCGCACGCCCGGGGCGATCGTCGTCGCGAAGTCGATCGCGCCGAGCTTCTTCAGGGCCCGCCCCGCGCCGCCCAGTTTGTAGAACATCTGCAGGTAGTCGAGGAGCGCCCGCTCGGCGTCGATCGCCAGCGCGTACACCTCGCCCCCACCGGGAGCGACGGCGATCTTCCGCTCCTCGTAGGGAAGTGCCTCCGTCTCGAAGAGCTGTGCGATGCCCTGCCTGCCCTCGACCTCGACGAGGAGGGTCCGCTTCCCCTCCGTCGCGAGAGCGAGAGCGAGGGCGGCGGCGACCGTCGTCTTACCGGTACCACCCTTGCCGCTGACCACCTGGAGCCTGCTCACGCTGTCGAGCCTAACCACTGACCGCCGCGCACAATCAGGTGGCCGCCCCGGAAAAGTCCCCTAGGTAGTTCCTGGGGGGACCTCGGAGGGGCGTCGCCCGGCAGCGGCTACAGTCGGCTCCATGACCAAGTGGGAGTACGTCACGGTGCCGCTTCTGGTGCACGCGACCAAGCAGATTCTGGACACCTGGGGCGAGGACGGCTGGGAGCTCGTCCAGGTCGTGCCCGGGCCGAACAACCCCGAGCAGCTCGTGGCCTACCTGAAGCGGGCCAAGCAGTGAGCGGGGCCGTCGAGGCGCGGATCGCGGAGCTCGGCCTGACCCTTCCCGAGGTCGTGCCCCCGATCGCCGCCTACCAGCCGGCCGTGCGCTCCGGCGCGTACGTCTACACCTCGGGCCAGCTCCCGATGGTGAACGGCAAGCTTCCGACGACCGGCAAGGTCGGCGCGGAGGTCACGCCCGAGGAGGCCAAGGAACTCGCCGCCCGCTGCGCGCTCAACGCGCTCGCGGCCGTGAAGTCCGTCGCCGGGGACCTGGACCGCATCAAGCGGGTCGTCAAGGTCGTCGGCTTCGTCGCCTCGGCCCCCGACTTCACCGGCCAGCCCGGCGTCATCAACGGCACCAGCGAGCTGCTCGGGGAGATCCTCGGCGACAAGGGCGTGCACGCGCGCAGCGCCGTCGGCGTCACCGTGCTGCCGCTCGACGCCCCCGTCGAGGTCGAGGTCCAGGTCGAGCTGATCGAGGACTGACCCGGCCGCCGTACGCGACCACCACGGAGCCGGCCCCTCCGCGCCCCCGCGCGCGAGGCGGCCGGCTCTCGTGCATTCCGTTCGATGCGCATAGCATCCGGCCATGTCGAATGCTCAGGGGAACGACCGGCAGGACACCCGGACCAACGGCCAGTGGTACCCACCGGAGTGGCCGGACCGCATCCGCGCCCTCGCCGCGGGGGAACTCGTCCCGGTGGAGCCCAGGCGCGCCGCGACCGTCCTGCTGCTGCGCGACGGGGAGACGGGACCGGACGTCCACATGCTGCGCCGGCGCACCTCCATGGCCTTCGCCGGCGGCGCGTACGCCTATCCCGGCGGCGGTGTCGACCCGCGTGACGAGCACCCCGTGCGGTGGGCCAGGCCCTCCCTCGGCGACTGGGCCCGGCGGCTCGGCCTCGACGACCCCGCGCAGGCCCAGGCCGTGGTCTGCGCCGCCGTCCGCGAGACCTTCGAGGAGGCGGGCGTCCTGCTCGCCGGAGAGACCCCGGACACCGTCGTCGGCGACACCACCGGCGACGACTGGGAGCGGGACCGGCGGGCCCTCGTCGCCCGCGACCTGTCCTTCGCCGACTTCCTCGACCGGCGCGGCCTCGTCCTCCGCTCCGACCTGCTCGGCGCCTGGGCCCGCTGGATCACCCCCGAGTTCGAGCAGCGGCGGTACGACACCTGGTTCTTCGTGGCCGCGCTCCCGGCCGGGCAGCGCACCCGGGACGTCTCCGGCGAGGCCGACCGCACGGTGTGGATCCGCCCGGCGGAGGCCGCGGCCGGCTACGACCGGGGCGAACTGACGATGATGCCGCCGACGATCTCGACCCTGCGGACCCTGGAGCCGTACGGAAGCGCCAAGGAGGTCCTGGTGGCCGCCGCCGACCAGGACATGACCCCCGTCCTCGCCCGGGCGCGCCTTGCGGGCGACGAGGTCGTCCTGAGCTGGCCGGGGCACGAGGAGTTCACCAAGCGCGTTCCGGCGGGAGGCCGTGATGACTGACGCGTCGGCCCTCCCCGGTCAGCCGCGCGGCGCCGTGGTCTGCGGACCGGCGACCGCCCGCGCCGTGAACGTGCTCGCGCCGAACCCGTCCGCCATGACCCTCGACGGCACCAACACCTGGATCGTCGCCGAACCGGACTCCGACCTGGCCGTCGTCGTCGACCCGGGCCCGCTGGACGAGGGCCACCTGCGCGAGGTGATCGCCACGGCGGAGCGGCTGGGCAAGCGCGTGGGGCTGACCCTGCTCACCCACGGGCACGCGGACCACGCCGAGGGGGCGGCCCGGTTCGCCGAGCTGACGCGGACGGCGGTGCGCGCGCTCGATCCGGCGCTGCGGCTCGGCGACGAGGGGCTCGCGGCCGGGGACGTCGTCACCACCGGCGGCCTGGAGCTGCGGGTGGTCCCGACGCCCGGCCACACCTCGGACTCGCTCTCCTTCCACCTCCCGGCCGACCGGGCCGTGCTCACGGGCGACACCATCCTGGGGCGCGGTACGACGATGGTCGCCCACCCCGACGGGCGGCTCGGCGACTACCTGGACTCGCTGCGACGCCTGCGCTCGCTCACCGTGGACGACGGCGTGCACACGGTGCTGCCGGGGCACGGGCCGGTCCTGGAGGACGCCCAGGGGGCCGTGGAGTTCTACCTGGCGCACCGGGCGAGCCGGCTGGCCCAGGTGGAGACGGCGGTCGAGAAGGGGCACCGGACGGCGGCGGAGGTCGTGGCCCACGTGTACGCGGACGTCGACCGCTCCCTGTGGCCGGCGGCGGAGTTGTCGGTGCGGGCGCAGCTGGAGTACCTGACGGAGCGCGGCCTGATCTGACCGGGGCGCCGCGGCGCCCCGGGCCCGCCGCCGGTCCGGACGTGCGTCCGGCCGCCCCCGGTCTCGTCTCCGCACCCCCGCGTGCTTTACGCTCCGTTTACTTCTGGCCGTAGTTTCGGGGGGATCGCCCATGTTCGTCGTCGCCATCCTGCTGCTCATCGCCGCAGTGGTGCTGTTCTTCGTCGCCCGCGCCAACGACTCCAAGGGGCTGAGGCTCGGCGCCCTCGGTGCCGTGATCGCCGGTGTCTTCTCGCTCGTCGCGAGCACGACCTACGTCATCAGCGCGTACGAGGTCGGCGTGCCGGTCGCGTTCGGCAAGGTCGGCTCGCCCATGACCTCGGGCATGCACCTGAAGTCGCCGTTCACGGACGTCACGACCTTCTCGACCCGTCCGGTGGACCTCAACCTCTCGGACAAGGACGTGGTGGAGGTCCGCTCCCTGCAGGGCGGTGTCATGTACGCCGAGGTGACGGTGAAGTGGGCCGTCGTCCCGTCCAAGTCGGTCGAGCTGTACAAGCTCGCGGGCAGCGAGGACGCCATCCAGCAGCGCCTCGTCTACCCGGACAGCCGGGAGATCGTCCGCAACGTCTTCGCCCGGTACACGAGCGAGCAGGGGTACGCCACCGACCGCGAGAAGATCAACGCCGAGATCGGTGCCCTGATCAAGGAGCGCCTCGCCCCGCGCGGCATCGACGTGACCACGGTCAACCTGCGGAACGTGAAGCCCTCCGACGCCCTGCAGAACCAGATCGACCGCAAGATCCAGCAGCAGCAGGCCACCGAGCGCGCCACCGAGGCCGCCCGTACCGCCAAGGCCGAGGCCGACCGGCGCCGGATCGAGGCCGAGGGCATCGCCCGCGCCAACAAGATCCTCAACGAGTCGCTGTCGGACAAGGTCCTGCTGAACCAGTGCATCGACGCCTACAAGGAGGCCGCGGCGAAGAACCCGGTCTACGCGGTGCCCTGCGGCAACGCCGGCTCCGCCCCGGTGATCGTGGACGGCACCAAGCGCTGACGCCCGTCCCCGCAGGTACGCGGAAGGCCGCCCCGGTCCTCGGACCGGGGCGGCCTTCCGCGTACCTGCGGGCGCGCGGCCTACCGCGAGCGCTTCGCGAGGCGCTCCACGTCGAGCAGGATCACGGCGCGGGCCTCCAGGCGCAGCCAGCCGCGCTGGGCGAAGTCGGCGAGGGCCTTGTTGACCGTCTCGCGCGAGGCGCCGACCAGCTGGGCCAGCTCCTCCTGCGTGAGGTCGTGGACGACGTGGATGCCCTCCTCCGACTGCACGCCGAAGCGGCGCGACAGGTCGAGGAGCGCGCGGGCGACACGGCCCGGAACGTCGGAGAAGACCAGGTCGGACATCTGGTCGTTGGTCTTGCGCAGCCGGCGGGCGACCGCGCGCAGCAGGGCGCTGGCGACCTCGGGCCGGGCGTTCAGCCAGGGCTGGAGGTCGTTGTGCCCCAGGCCGAGCAGCTTGACCTCGGTGAGCGCGGTCGCCGTGGCGGTGCGCGGGCCCGGGTCGAAGAGGGACAGCTCGCCGATGAGCTCGCCGGGGCCGAGGACCGCCAGCATGTTCTCGCGGCCGTCGGGGGAAGTGCGGTGCAGCTTCACCTTGCCCTCGGTGACCACGTACAGGCGGTCACCGGGGTCGCCCTCGTGGAAAAGCGCGTCGCCACGGGCGAGCGTCGCCTCACTCATCGAGGCACGCAGCTCGGCGGCCTGCTCGTCGTCGAGCGCCGCGAAGAGGGGGGCGCGCCGCAGAACGTCGTCCACGAGTTCTCTCCTACTTGTCGACCTGCTCCTGGGACCTCGTCCCATGATGCCGGACGTACAAAACAGTGCGATCAATCACAACAAGTTTGACGCACCGGACGGCCTTTCCGTACGTCAGGGGCCCGATTGGGGTCTGATCGGCCGTGCCCGGGGCGGATGTCGGCAGCGGCCCCTAGGCTGGCCGGGTGTCCAACTCGCCGGTGAGAGCGCAGGCCAAGGGGGCTGGAAGAGTGTCGGCCGAAGGTAATTCCGCCGTGGGCGAACGCGGCGTGTCGAAGCGGGCGAAAGCCGTGAAAGGTACGGATCGGGAGGCGGGCGCGGCGACCGGGGCCGGGGCGGGCTCCGCCGGCCGTCCGGCCGGAGCCACGGCCGGGACCGCCGGGACGGCCGAGCCGACGAAGGGTGCCAGGAGCGGCAGGACGCCTGCCAGGGGTGCGAAGGCGGCCAGGAGCGGTGAGGCCGCTGCCAAGGGTGCGAAGGCAGCCAAGGCCGCCAGGAGCGCCAAGGCGCCTGCCGGGGGCGCGAAGGCCGCCGAGAGCGCCAAGGCGCCCGAGGCGGTGACGTCCGTGAGGGCCGCCGGGGCGGCCAAGCCGGAGTCGCGGCTCGCGATGGTGCGCCGGGCGCGCAAGATCAACCGGGAGCTCGCCGAGGTCTTCCCGTACGCCCATCCGGAGCTCGACTTCCGCAACCCGTTCGAGCTGCTCGTCGCCACGGTCCTCTCCGCCCAGACCACCGACCTGCGGGTGAACCAGACCACCCCCGCCCTCTTCGCGCGCTACCCGACGCCCGAGGACCTGGCCGCCGCCGTCCCCGAGGAGGTCGAGGAGCTCATCCGCCCCACCGGCTTCTTCCGCGCCAAGACCAAGTCGATCATGGGCCTGGCCGCGGCCCTGAGGGACGACTTCGGCGGCGAGGTCCCCGGCCGCCTGGAGGACCTGGTCAAGCTCCCCGGCGTCGGCCGCAAGACCGCCTTCGTCGTCCTCGGCAACGCCTTCGGCGTCCCCGGCATCACCGTCGACACCCACTTCATGCGCCTGGCCCGCCGCTGGCGGTGGACCGGATCCGACGACCCGGTGAAGATCGAGGCGGAGGTCGCCGAGATCTTCCCCAAGAGCGAGTGGACGATGCTCTCGCACCGGGTGATCTTCCACGGCCGCCGGATCTGCCACGCCCGCAAGCCCGCCTGCGGCGCCTGCCCGATCACCCACCTCTGCCCCTCGTACGGCGAGGGCGAGACCGACCCCGAGAAGGCGCGGAAGCTGCTCAAGTACGAGATGGGCGGCCTCCCCGGCCAGCGGCTCAACCCGCCCGCGGACTATCCCGGCCGCCCCGCCCCGCCCGCCCCGGGCGTCGCGCCCGGAGCGGGGGAATGACCGCCGGGCAGCCGGGAACGGAACCCGGAACGGAAACCCGGCCCCGCCCCGGAGGACGGCTGGGAACGATGGCGCACCGCGAGGGCGTTGGGAGACACGGGGGTGCCCATGACGCGCACTGACGAAGACATCTACGGCCCCGGCACCGGCGGTCTGATCGACCGGGAAGGCCTGCCCGCCTGGCTCGGTCCGGTCGACCGCGCCGCGCGCACGGTCCGGCCCGAGCAGCTGAGCAGCTTCCTGCCGCCCGAGAGCGGCGCGGGCCGCCAGTCCGCCGTGCTCGTCCTCTTCGGCGAGGGGGAGCGCGGGCCCGAGCTGCTCCTCATGGAGCGGGCCGGCAGCCTCCGCTCCCACGCGGGCCAGCCGTCGTTCCCGGGCGGCGCCCTCGATCCGGAGGACGGCGACCCGGCCGACGGCGGCCTGATCCGCGCCGCGCTGCGCGAGGCGGAGGAGGAGACCGGCCTCGACCCGGCCGGTGTCCAGATCTTCGGCGTCCTGCCCCAGCTCTACATCCCGGTGAGCGGCTTCGTCGTCACCCCGGTCCTCGGCTGGTGGCGCGCCCCCAGCCCGGTCGGGGTCGTCGACCCCGCCGAGACCGCCCGGGTCTTCACCGTCCCCGTGGCCGATCTCACGGATCCCGCGAACCGGGCCACCGCTGTGCACCCGCGGGGCCACGCGGGCCCGGCTTTCCTCGTCGCATCCGCTCTGGTCTGGGGTTTTACCGCCGGAGTGATCGACCGGCTGCTCCACTACGCGGGCTGGGAGCGCCCCTGGGACCGTACGAGACAGGTCCCGCTCGACTGGCGCTCATGACAGGCTGACCCACGGGCGAGACAGGCCGACCTACGGGCGACCGGCGACCGGAACGAATCTGCGAGGCTATTGACGGTGAACGTGCTGGACATCTTGCTGCTGCTCGCCGCCGTGTGGTTCGCGATCATCGGGTACCGCCAGGGCTTCGTGGTCGGCATCCTGTCGGTCATCGGTTTCCTCGGCGGGGGTCTGCTCGCCGTTCTGCTGCTTCCCGTCGTCTGGGACCAGCTGACGGACAACAGCGAGGTGTCGACCACGGCGACGGTCGTCTTCGTGATGGTCGTCATCATCTGCGCCTCCGTCGGCCAGGCCCTCACCACCCACCTCGGCAACGGGCTGCGCCGGTACATCACCTGGTCACCGGCGCGCGCGCTCGACGCCACCGGCGGCGCGCTGGTGAACGTGGTCGCGATGCTGCTCGTGGCCTGGCTGCTCGGCTCCCTCCTCGCCCAGACCTCGCTGCCCACCGTGGGCAAGGAGGTACGCGGCTCGAAGGTGCTGCTCGGGGTCAACGAGGTGATGCCGGATCAGGCCTCGCGCTGGTTCGACGACTTCAGTTCGACCCTGTCGCGCAACGGTTTCCCGCAGGTGTTCAGCCCGTTCGCCGACGAGCCCATCACCAAGGTCCTGCCGCCGGACCCGGCCCTCGCGGGCAGCCCCGTCGCCGCCCGCGCCAAGCGGTCCATCGTCAAGGTCGTCGGCACGGCGCAGAGCTGCGGCAAGGTTCTCGAAGGCACCGGTTTCGTCTTCGACGAACGCAGGGTCATGACCAACGCCCACGTGGTCGGCGGCGTGGACGAGCCGACCGTCCAGATAGGCGGCGAGGGCAGGCTGTACGACGCCAAGGTCGTGCTCTACGACTGGCGGCGGGACATCGCCGTCCTGGACGTGCCGGACCTCGACGCGACCCCGCTGCGGTTCTCCGAGGAGGACGCGCGCAGCGGTGACGGCGCGATCGTCGCCGGCTTCCCGGAGAACGGCGCGTACGACGTGCGGTCGGCTCGCGTCCGGGGGCGGATCAGCCCGACGGGACCGGACATCTACCGGCGTGACGAGGTGCGCAGGGAGGTGTACTCGCTGTACGCGACGGTCCGCCAGGGCAACTCCGGAGGGCCGCTGCTCACCACGGACGGCGAGGTGTACGGCGTGATCTTCGCGCGCTCGCTGGACGACGTGAACACCGGCTACGCGCTGACCGTGGACGAGATCCGCGAGGACATCGAACGCGGCCGCAGCGCCGTGCAGCAGGTCGACACGCAGGGCTGCGCCCTCTAGGCCGTGTCGTTCGGATCTTGCCGGGCTCGCGGCGCCCGGGCCGGTCCCGGGGTCCGCCGCTGGGCGTGATCCCGGAACGTCGCCCGGTCGCGTCAGTCGCGCGGATGCCTCAGCCGGGCCGACACCCAGCGGGCACGGCGGCGCAGCATGCGCGAGATACCGACGTCTTGCGCGGAGTACGCGGGCCCCGGCTCCGGGGGTCCGCCCCTCTCGCGGGAGCCCGGCGCCGTGGCCGAGCGGCGATCGCGTGCCGTGTCACCGTAGTCGTGCGTCCAGCCCATACCTCGACGTGTGCCCGGGCCCCGAGGTCGGTAACCGCCCCGGGGCCCGCCAATTGGAGTATGCGCCGGGCACATGGCCGTTCCTCGTACGCGCGTGCGTGGCCGGAAGGTGACAGCCGGTCAGCGGTCCGGCTCGGTGTCCTTCAGCCAGTTGACCAGCTCGGCCGTGAACGCGACCGGGTCCTCCTCGTGGGGGAAGTGCCCGAGGCCGTCGAACAGCCGCCAGCGGTACGGCGCCTCCACGTACTGACCCGAGCCGGCCGCGCTGCGGGTCCGCATCACCGGGTCCGTCGAGCCGTGCAGGTGCAGCGTGGGAACCCGTACCGGCCGCTTCATCCGCCGGTTGAACTGGATGCCGTCCGGGCGGGCCAGCGACCGCACCATCCAGCGGTACGGCTCGATGGAGCAGTGCGCCGTCGACGGCACCAGCATCGCCCGCCGGTAGACCTCCACGGCCTCCTCGTCCACGGGCTTCGGCCCCGACCAGTCGCGGATCAGCTCACCCACCAGCGCGGCGTCGTCCGCGACCAGCTGACGCTCCGGCAGCCACGGCCGCTGGAAGCCCCAGATGTGGGAACCGGCCCGCGACTGGGCGAAGTCGGAGAGCATCGCGGAGCGCCAGCGGCGCGGGTGCGGCATGGAGGAGACGACGAGCCGGCGCACCAGCTTCGGCCGCATGACCGCCGCCGTCCAGGCGAGATAGCCGCCCATGTCGTGGCCGACGAGCGCCGCGTCCGGCTCGCCGAGTGACCGGATCACGCCGGTGACGTCCAGGGCCAGGTTGGCCGGGTCGTAACCCCGGGGCGTGCGGTCGCTGCCGCCGACCCCGCGCAGGTCCATCGCCACGGCCCGGAAGCCGGCCTCGGCGAGCGCCGGCAGCTGGTGGCGCCAGGTCCACCAGAACTGCGGGAAACCGTGCAGCAGCAACACCAGCGGGCCGTCACCCATCTCCGCGATGTGGAAACGCGCGCCGTTGGCGGCCACGTCGCGGTGGGTCCAGGGCCCGTCGAGCCGTACGGGCCCGCCGTTGCCGTTGCTCTCGGGAAGGGTCATACGGACGAGCGTGCCACAGAGTCGGCCTTCTCCAGGGCGGTCCGGGGCGCGGGGCGCGGGTGCGGCTTCACGTTGCCCATCACCGCCGCCGTCTTCTTGGCGGAGGCGATGGTCTTCTCCGGCGGCTTGACCTTGCGGAACTTCGCGTACGCGACCGTGCCGAGCAGCAGCGCCAGCAACACGTTCGCGGCGAAGGACAGCAGGAAACACACCGACAGGTGCCAGTGGCTCCAGGCCTGGATGCCGTACGCCAGCGCGAAGCTCAGCAGCGGCAGCGAGAACAGCAGCACCGCCGCGGCGGCGACGCCGGCCGCGCCGCCGATCGCCCCGCGCTTGACGTCCTGTCGGATCTCCGCCTTGGCCAGGGCGATCTCGTCGTGCACCAGGGCGGACATCTCGGCGGTCGCCGAGGCGACCAGCTGACCGAGGCTGCGCTCGGTTCCGTCGAACGGGTCGCTCATCGCTGATCCCTCTCCTCGTCCTCGTCTACGGTCCGACTCAGATCATGCCGGACGGTCGCCCTCATCGCGCGACGCCCCCGCCAGTCGGGCGCGCTGCCGGTGTTCCGCGGCCTTCTTCTCGTAGATCTCGGCCATCCGGAGGTGGTACTCCGGGTTGTCCTGCTCGTACATGTCGGGGATGCCGTCCTGGTCGTCGTCGCGGGTCTCCTCGGCGTAGAGCGCCTGGTACTTCCGGACGCGGAGCTTCAGCAGGACGGAGGCGAGGACGGCCGCGATGAGCGAGCCGGTCAGGACGGCGGCCTTCACCTCGTCGGTGAGGTCCGCGTCGCCCGCGAAGGCGAGTTCGCCGATGAGCAGCGAGACGGTGAAGCCGATGCCGGCGAGGGAGGCGACGGCGAAGACGTCCGGCCAGGCCAGGTCGGAGTTGAGCTCGGCCCGGGTGAAGCGGGCGGCGAGCCAGGTGCCGCCGAAGATGCCGATCACCTTGCCGACGACGAGGCCGAGGACGACACCGAGGGTGACGGGCTGGGTGAAGACGTCGCTCAGGGCCCCGCCGGACACGCTGACACCGGCGGAGAAGAGGGCGAACATCGGAACGGCGAATCCGGCGGAGAGCGGCCGGACCAGGTGCTCGATGTGCTGGCCGGGGGAGTGCTCCTCGCCGTCCCGCGTGGAACAGCGCAGCATCAGCCCCATGGCGACACCGGCGATGGTGGCGTGGACGCCGCTGTTGTACATCAGCCCCCAGATGACCAGGGCGAGCGGGACGTACACGTACCAGCCGCGGACCTCCTTGCGGAGCAGCACCCAGAAGAGGACGAGTCCGGCGGCGGCTCCGCCGAGCGCGGCGAAGTTCAGGTCGCCGGTGAAGAAGACGGCGATGATCAGGATCGCGAAGAGGTCGTCGACGACGGCGAGGGTGAGGAGGAAGGCGCGGAGCGCGGACGGCAGCGAGGTGCCGATCACGGCGAGGACGGCGAGCGCGAAGGCGATGTCGGTCGCGGTGGGCACGGCCCAGCCGTCGAGCGGGCCGCCGCCCGCGGTGTTGACCAGGACGTAGACGAGCGCGGGCGCGACCATGCCGCAGAGGGCGGCGATGACGGGCAGCAGAGCGGCCTTCGGGTCGCGCAGTTCGCCCGCGACGAGCTCGCGCTTGAGCTCGATGCCGGCGACGAAGAAGAAGACGGCGAGGAGTCCGTCGGCGGCCCAGTGCTGGACGGACAGGTCCAGGTGGAGGGCGGCGGGGCCGAAGTGGAAGTCCCGTACGGAGGCGTAGCTGTCGCCGACCGGGCTGTTGGCCCAGACGAGGGCGACGACCGCGGCGAGGAGCAGCAGCACGCCGCCGACGGTCTCCGTGCGCAGGGCGTCGGCGAGGTAGCGGCTCTCGGGGAGCGGGAGACGGCCGAGGAAGGTGCGGCCGGTGCCGCTGCCGCCGGGGCGGTCGTCACGGTCGTCGCGGTCGGTGGGTGAGGGCGCGGCCACGGGGGAGAACCTCCGGTCGGATGGGCAGGGCGAAGCACATGCCGACCAGACTTCCCGGCGCACCTAGGTCTTGCGTCGCGCCACGGCCGATCCTCCCCGGTCTCCCGGTGTCGTCACGGGCGCGATCTTTACCTTACCTAACGAGCCCGGGGTGTGCCCGGCCACGTTCACCTTAGGTGGATCCGCGCATTTCGTCCCGTTGGGAGCGGGGTGGTGGTACGGGGCGCCGGGTACGCCGCGGGGCCCGCCCCGGTGGCCGTGGCCAGGACCGGGACGGGCCCCCGGGTCGCGCGGGGCTCAGTCCTCGCTGGACGCCGACGGCAGCTGGTTCTGGATGAGCGCCATCACGGAGGAGTCGGTGAGGGTGGTGACGTCACCCAGCTCCCGGTTCTCCGCCACGTCCCGCAGCAGACGCCGCATGATCTTGCCCGAGCGGGTCTTCGGCAGCTCCGCCACCGGCAGGATCCGCTTCGGCTTGGCGATCGGGCCGAGCGTGGCACCGACGTGGTTGCGCAGCTCGGCGACCAGGCTCTCGTCCTCGCTCGCCGTCCCGCGCAGGATGACGAAGGCGACGATGGCCTGGCCGGTGGTCTCGTCGGCGGCGCCGACCACCGCCGCCTCGGCGACGGCGGGGTGGGAGACGAGCGCGGACTCGACCTCGGTGGTCGAGATGTTGTGACCCGAGACGAGCATGACGTCGTCCACCCGGCCGAGGAGCCAGATGTCGCCGTCCTCGTCCTTCTTGGCGCCGTCGCCCGCGAAGTACCTGCCCTCGAAGCGCGACCAGTAGGTGTCGATGAAGCGCTGGTCGTCACCCCAGATGGTGCGGAGCATCGACGGCCACGGCTCGGTGAGGACGAGGTAGCCGCCACCCCCGTTCGGGACCTCGTTCGCCTCGTCGTCCACGACGGTCGCGGAGATGCCCGGCAGCGGGCGCTGGGCGGAACCCGGCTTGGTCTCGGTGACGCCCGGCAGCGGCGAGATCATCATCGCGCCGGTCTCGGTCTGCCACCAGGTGTCCACGATCGGGGTCCGGCCGGCGCCGATGTGCTCCCGGTACCAGACCCAGGCCTCGGGGTTGATCGGCTCGCCGACCGAGCCCAGCACCCGGAGGCTGGACAGGTCGAACTTCGCGGGGATGTCGTCGCCCCACTTCATGAACGTGCGGATCGCGGTCGGCGCCGTGTAGAGGATGGTGACGCCGTACTTCTGCACGATCTCCCAGAACCGGCCCTGGTGCGGGGTGTCCGGGGTGCCCTCGTACATGACCTGCGTCGCTCCGTTGGCGAGCGGGCCGTAGACGATGTACGAGTGGCCGGTGACCCAGCCGATGTCGGCGGTGCACCAGTAGACGTCGGTCTCCGGCTTCAGGTCGAAGACGGCGTGGTGGGTGTAGGCGGCCTGGGTGAGGTAGCCACCGGAGGTGTGCAGGATGCCCTTGGGCTTCCCGGTGGTGCCGGAGGTGTAGAGGATGAACAGCGGGTGCTCCGCCGGGAACGCCTCCGGGGTGTGCTCGGCGGACTGGCGGGCGACGATGTCGTCCCACCACACGTCGCGGCCCTCGGTGAAGGCGGTCTCCTGGCCGGTGCGGCGGACCACGAGGACGTGCTCGACGTCGGGGCACTTGGTGAGGGCCTCGTCGATGGCGGGCTTCAGTGCGCTCGGCTTGCCGCGCCGGTAGCCGCCGTCGGCGGTGACGACGAGCTTGGCGTCGGCGTCCTGGATGCGGGAGGCGACGGCGTCGGCGGAGAAGCCGCCGAAGACCACCGAGTGGGCGGCGCCGACGCGGGCGCAGGCCAGCATCGTGATGGCCGCCTCGGGGATCATCGGCAGGTAGACGGCGACCCGGTCGCCCTTGCGGACGCCCAGTTCCGTCAGGGCGTTGGCGGCCTTGGAGACCTCGTCCTTGAGCTCGGCGTAGGTGATCGCACGGCTGTCACCGGGCTCGCCCTCGAAGTGGAGGGCGACACGGTCGCCGTGCCCGGCCTCGACGTGCCGGTCGACGCAGTTGTACGCCACGTTCAGCTCGCCGTCGGCGAACCACTTGGCGAAGGGCGGGTTCGACCAGTCGAGGATCTCGGTCGGTTCGGTGGCCCAGGTCAGGCGCTTGGCCTGCTCGGCCCAGAAGCCCAGCCTGTCCTCCGCGGCCTGCTCGTACGCCTCCGCCGTCACGTTGGCGTGCGCGGCCAGCTCGGCGGGCGGCGCGAATCGGCGTTCTTCCTTGAGCAGGTTGGCCAGGCTCTCGTTGCTCACGACATCTCCCTTTCCCAGGGCGTCCTCTGTGCGTATGTGTCCCGCGTCATAGCTCATCAGGCGGATGCCCGGGTGACAAGAGTCTCCAGCCAATTGGTTTAGACCTGTGAGCGTCTCGACGTGCGGTGGCCCCCTCGTCCCGAGCGGAGGGAGAAGGGGCCACACACTCTCACGGACGGCGTGACCGGCCGGTTCAGCCGCGCGGCGAGATGGCGAGGTGAGGGAGCCCGGGGTACGGAGCGGGCCGGTGTACGGGCGCAGGGGCACGGGCCCGGGGGCCCGCGCCGCCGGATGGGCCGGGCGGCGCCGGTTCAGGAGGCGCGGGCCGGCTCCAGGGCCGTCGGCGGGACCTGGACGAAGACGGCCTCCCCGGGCCCTGACGCGCCGCCGGACTCCGTACCCTCCGGCTCCGTGACGCCCGGATCCGTACCACCCGGCGCCGTACGGCCCGGCTCCGTGACGCCCGGATCCGTACCGCTCGTCTCCGTGAGCAGGTACGCCTGCGCCTCGCCCACGTGGAAGTACATGCCCTGGAGGGTCAGGCTGCCGTCGGCCAGGCGCCGTGCCACGGACTCGTACGCCCGCAGGTGCTCCAGCTGCTGGACCACGTTGGTCAGGCACAGTTGCTCGACCGCGTCGGCGGGCGGGCGGCCGGCGATCCGGGGCTCGACGGGATGGCGGCTCGCCATCCGCTCCAGGCTGGGCCGGCCGTGCCGCAGCCAGCGGTGCAGCGGGGACGGCGGGGCCGCGGCGGCCAGGGGCTCGTCGGGCGCGGCGGTCAGGAGGGCCTGCATCGCGCCGCATCCGGAGTGGCCGCAGACGGTGATCGACTCGACCCGCAGCACCTCCACCGCGTACTCGATCGCGGCGGCCACCGAGTCGTCCCCGCTCTCCTCGCCGGGGAGCGGGACGAGGTTCCCGACGTTCCGCACGGTGAAGAGGTCACCCGGGCCACTCGCGGTGATCATGCTGGTCACCAGGCGGGAGTCGGCGCAGGTGAGGAAGAGCTGCGACGGCCGCTGCCCCTCGCGGGCGAGCCGGGCGAGTTCGCCGCGGACCAGCGGGGCGGTGTTCCGCTGGAACGTGCCGATGCCCGTGGCGAGCTGATGTCGTGTCGGAGACGGCTGCGGACCCTCCGTGTCCTCCTGTTCGACCGGCGCGGGCTGTCCGCACTGGTGGTTGTGCCAGGGCGTCCAGGGGCGGCAGCAGGGCTGCGTGGCGGTGGAGCCCGGCTCACCGATCCGGCCGCCGGAGCGCCCGGCCAGTTCCACGGTGCCGCCGTGCGCCTGGTGGCCGGAGATCCAGTCGTTCAGCGTCTCGTAGGCGGCGTGGTCCATGAAGGAGCCGTCGAGCTCCACCACCACGTCGGAGCCGGCCGGCACCTGGTGCAGCGCCCGGCTCAGCCGGGGGACGGCCAGAAAGGTCAACTGGCCCCGCACCCGCAGGAGCTGGTGCCCGTCCCGCTCCTCGCGCGTGATGCGAGTCCGGGCGAGGCGGTGCAGGGAGACGGCGACCGCCACGGCGATGCCGAGGGCCACGCCCTCCAGGATGCCGACGAGGACGACGCCGGTCAGCGTCACCGCGTACACGACCACCTCGCGGTGCCGGGTGACCGTGCGGATGTGCGTGATGCTCACCATCTGCACCCCGACCACCATGACCAGGGCGGCGAGGGCGGGCAGCGGGATCAGGTCGATCAGCGGAACGAGCAGGAGGGAGGCGAGCACCACCCACAGGCCGTGGAGCATGGTGGAGGCCCGGCTGACCGCGCCCGCCGAGACGTTGGCCACGCTGCGGACCGCGACCCCGGCGACCGGCAGGCCCCCGAGGGCGCCGGAGACGATGTTGGCCGCGCCCTGGCCGCGGAGTTCGCGGTCGAGGTCCGAACGGGGGATGCCCCGCCCGCGGTCCTCGCGGGCGGCGATCAGCTTGTCGACCGCGACCGCCGACAGCAACGACTGCACGCTGGTGACCAGGGTGATCGTGAGCACGCCGGCCGCGATCCCGAGGACCGGGCCCTCGGGCAGACCGGGCAGGGCGTGGCTGCTCCAGGACGGCAGGTCGACACGGGGGACGGCGAGTCCGGCCACGACCGCCACGGCCGTCGCGCCGGCCACGGAGACCAGGGCGGCCGGGACGGCCCGGACACGGCGGCCGATCCGGCCGGGCAGCCGGGGCCACGCCAGCAGGACCGCCACCGTGAGGGCGCTGATGACGAGGGCCGCCGCGTCGGCGTCCGCCAACTGGGCGGGCAGGCCGGTCGCGTTGGCGACGGTGGAGCTCTGCGGAGTGCCGCCCAGGACGATGTGGAGCTGGGCGAGGGCGATCGTGACGCCGATGCCGCCGAGCATGCCGTGCACGATCGCCGGTGAGACGGCGAGCGCGGACCGGGCCACGCGCAGGGCGGAGAGGGCGAGCTGGCTCAGTCCGGCGAGGACCGTGATGGCGCAGGTGGTGCGCCAGCCGTACCGCTGGATGAGTTCGGCGGTGACGACGGTGAGGCCGGCGGCGGGGCCGCTGACCTGGAGCGGTGCGCCGCCGAACCGGCCGGCGACGATGCCTCCCACGGCGGCGGCGACCAGACCCGCCTGGAGCGGGGCTCCGGTGGCGAGGGCGATGCCGAGGGAGAGCGGCAGGGCGATGAGGAAGACGGCCACCGACGCGGAGACGTCGGCGCCGGCGACGCGGAAGCGGCGCGGTCCGCCCGGTGGGCTGTGGGGCCGCTGGACTTCCGGGCGGGTTGTGGTGCGGGCAGGGGTGCAGAGGGTCATTCCCGTCTCCTCCGGGGCAGCGCTCTCGCGGCTCGTACGGGGTGTTGCGGCGGGATCATCCGTGCGGGTCCTCCCGACGGAGGATCAACGCTGGGTAATGGAATCGTAATGGAAAGTAAAGACAGGGGTGGGATCTTCGGGGCAAATAGGGCAATGGTTCACCTGTTCCGGTGAACCGGTATGACTTCTCCGCTTGTCGTTTCATCTCTCCGGTCGTCGTGGTGCGACGTTGACGCCGCTCGCAACAGGGGCTCCGTGCCCCGAGGCTCAGAGGAGAGGTGGGCGGATGTCAGCCGCCGGAAGAAGGTCTACGGCCCGAAGGACCCCTGCCCGATGGACGGCTGCCGGACGGACGGCCGCCGCACGGACGACCACCGGGGACGCGCCCGTCACCGCCGCCGCGACCACGGTCCGGCGGACCACGGTCCGGCGCAGGGTGCTGGCCGCCGGCGCCCTCGCCGCCGCGCTGGTCACCGCACTCGCCGGCTGCTCGGGCTCCGGCGACACCGGCGCCGGGCCCGCCCAGGGCGGCGCCGGCGCCAAGAAGGGCCCGGCCCCCGCTCCGCAGAGCCCGGTGCGACTGATCGGCGACGGCTCCACCGCCCACACCGGCGCGCAGCCCCACCAGCCGGCGTGGCGGAAGCTCAAGCCCGGCGAGGCCCCGCCGCAGTTCGTGGTCTTCTCCTGGGACGGGGCGGGCGAGGACAGCCAGAAACTCTTCTCCCACTTCCGCAAGGTCGGGAAAAAGTACGACGCCACGATGACGTACTTCCTGAGCGGCGTGTACCTGCTGCCCGAGGAGAAGCGGGCCCTCTACGAACCGCCCCGGCACGCCAGCGGCCGCTCCGACATCGGCTTCAACGACGTCGAGGGCATCCGCGCCACCGTCCGCGAGCTCCGCGGGGCCTGGCTCGAGGGCAACGAGATCGGCACCCACTTCAACGGCCACTTCTGCGGCAAGGAGGGCGGTGTCGGCACCTGGTCGGTGGAGGAGTGGAAGAGCGAGATCAACCAGGCCAAGTCCTTCGTCAAGAACTGGAAGACCAACGCCGGTCTGCGTGCCGAGCAGCCGCTCCCCTTCGACTACGACAAGGAACTCGTCGGTGCCCGCACCCCCTGCCTGGAGGGCCGGGAGAACTTCGTCCGGGCCGCGGCGCAGATGGGCTTCCGTTACGACACGAGCGGCGTCAACGACCAGATCTGGCCCGAGAAGGAGCAGGGCCTGTGGGACCTCTCCATGCATCTCGTGCCGGTCCCGGGCCGCGCCTTCCAGACCTTGTCCATGGACTACAACTTCCTGGTCAACCAGTCCCCCGGGACGACCCAGGGCGACCCCTCCATGCACCGGTACTGGGGTGACCAGATGCGCGACGGCCTCGTGCAGGCCTTCGAGCGCTCGTACCGGGGCAACCGGGCGCCGGTGATCATCGGAAACCACTTCGAGTCCTGGAACGGCGGCACGTACATGCGGGCCATCGAGGAGACCATCGCCACCGTGTGCGTGCAGAAGGACGTCGAGTGCGTCTCCTTCCGCCAGCTCGCGGACTGGCTGGACGCCCAGGACCCCGCGGTCATCGCCAAGATGCGGACGCTGAAAGTGGGCGAGGCCCCGCCCGGCGGCTGGAAGGCCTTCCTCGCCCCGCAGCCTGCGGCCCCCGCCGCCCCGGCGGCTCCCGCGGTCGCTCCTGCCGCCCCGGCGGCCGTACGCCCCTGACCCCCTGAGCCCGCGCCGAGCGGGGCCCGGCACCGGGCCCCGCTCGGCACCCGCGTCAGCTGGGCTGCGGAACGGCCAGGCGCTCGTCGAGGACGAAGCCGGGGTCGACCTGGGCCGCCAGGTCGGCCCCGGTCTTCGCGTTGCCCCAGCTCTCGGCGTTGCGCAGGTGGAAGTGGACCATCTGGCTCGTGTACCGCTTCCAGTCCCGGTGGGCGTACGAGGCGTCCGCCGTCTCGCGCAGGGTCCGCAGGGCCGCCCGGTTCTCGGCCTCCAGGTGCGCGAACAGCGGCGGCCGGCCCTTCTCCATGGCCCGCACCCAGTCCGAGTGGCCCACCGTGACCAGCAGGTCGTCGCCGACCTCCTGGCGCAGGAAGTCCACGTCGTCGGCGCCCTGCACCTTGTTGCCGACGACCTTCAGGGCGACGCCGAAGTCCCGGGCGTACTCCTTGTACTGGCGGTACACGGACACGCCCTTCCGGGTCGGCTCGGCCACCAGGAAGGTCATGTCGAACCGGGTGAACATGCCGGAGGCGAAGGAGTCCGAGCCCGCCGTCATGTCGACGACCACGTACTCGTCGGGCCCGTCCACCAGGTGGTTCAGGCACAGCTCCACCGCGCCGACCTTCGAGTGGTAGCAGGCCACCCCGAGGTCCGACTCCGTGAACGGTCCGGTCGCCATCAGCCGGATCTCGCCGTCGTCGAGCCGTACGGGGCGGGCGCAGGCCTCGTAGACGGGGTTGTCCTCGCGGACGCGCAGCAGCCGCGAACCCTCCCCGGGCGGAGTCGTCTTGATCATCGTGTCGGCGGAGACGATCCGCGGGTTGGACCCCCGCAGGTACTCCTTGATGAGGGGCAGATGGGCGCCCATCGCGGGCAGCGCGGCCGCTTCCGCCTCGGAGAGGCCGAGCGCGGCGCCCAGGTGCTGGTTGATGTCGGCGTCGACGGCGACGACCGGGGAGGCGGAGGCGGCGAGATGGCGGATGAAGAGGGAGGACAGCGTCGTCTTGCCACTGCCGCCCTTCCCGACGAAAGCGATCTTCATGTTCACCTAGGGTAGTGGCATGACTGCGCCCGGTGGCCGGAGTGCGTGAAGAAGACCACTCCTTCGTGGGGTGGGGCGGTCGGGCGCGTAGCCTCCCTACTTATGAGTACGCACGCCTCTGACCCCTTGGCCGCGCTCGGCTCCCTGCCCGGCGTCGCCGACGCGGTGGACTCCGTACGCAAGGCCGTCGACCGGGTCTACGGCCACCGTGTGATGCGGCGCCGCAGCAACGAGATCTCCTCCGAGGCGGCGCTGCGCGGGGCGCGTGGCTCGGCCGCCCTCTCGGGAGCCGACTGGGCGCTGGAGGAGGTCCGGCGGCGGACCGACTTCAGCGCCGACCCGGAGGCCCGCACGGTCGGTGCCGCGCTCCGGCTGAGCGCCGAGGCGGGGCAGCTCCTCTCCATCTGGCGCCAGTCACCGCTGCGGGTGCTCGCCCGTCTCCACTTGGTCGCGGCGGGCGAACAGCTCGACTCGGTGGGCCGCCCCCGGCTGGACGGCGAACCGGTCGACGAGCCGCTCGTCGAGGCCCCGCTGCCGGCGCCCTCCGAGGTCGCGGCCCGGCTCGACGGCCTGGCGGAACTGATCGTGGCGGGCGGCGACGCCCCCGCCCTGGTGACCTCCGCCGTGGTGCACGGCGAGCTGCTGGCACTGCGGCCGTTCACCTCGCACAACGGGCTCGTCGCGCGGGCGGCGGAGCGGATCGTCCTGGTCGGCAGCGGTCTCGACCCGAAGGCGATCTGCCCGGCCGAGGTCGGCCACGCGGAGCAGGGCCGGGCGGCGTACCTGGCCGCGTTCGAGGGCTATCTCTCGGGAACTCCCGAAGGCGTCGGTGCCTGGATCGCGCACTGCGGCCGCTCGGTGGAGCTGGGGGTCCGTGAGTCGACGGCGGTCTGCGAGGCGCTTCAGCGCGGCGCCGCCTGACGGCCCCCGGACAAGGGTTGCGGCGGTACCGAGGAGCGGTACCGCCGCTGGCACGTCCACCCAGTTACCAAGCGTCCTCGATATGTGCCCATCAGGCGGGGAACTTTGCCCTTCGCCTGGTGCGGCTGGCCCGTAATCGACGGGTCGACGTCGCGTGGGTGCCAGGTTTCCGTGCTCAGGTCCGTGGGGCCTTCATGCTCAACAGGTGATCCTCTCGGATGTCCTAGGTCTCGCGGGCCTGATTCCTTTCTACTCCTGTCCCGGTGGAAGCGAAAGTGCTGACTCCACTTCTTTGCCGCGGGCCTTGAAGGGACTCATTTCCTGGCGCCTGCCCGGGGCGTGCCGGGTCGGGCGGGCAGCGGTGGAGGGGTGCCGGCAGAGGGGTGGCGGGCGCAGGGGCGCCGGTGGAGGGGCCTGGGTGGAGGGGCCTCGGTGGAGGGGCGCCCGCTCGCCCGGTCGCGGTCCGGTGGAGGGGCGCCCGCTCGCCCTGGTTGTCGTCCGGTGAACCCGGCGGCTGCCCGGCCGTGCCGTCGGGGGCGGCAGACGGGAGCCGGCCGGTCCGCCCGCTGCGGTGAGCGCGTGTCGGAGACCGGCCGGGCCTCCGGCGCGCGTGCGGTGTCAGGAGGTGACGAGCGCCGCCGCCTGGCGGCGGCGCGAGGCGTACCAGACGATCCCGGCCGTCGCAGCCGCCGCGCCGACCGCCGCCGCGGCGACCAGGGCCGGACGGGGAGGCATCCGGAACGCGGGCAACCGTTGCTTGAGCCGTACCGGCTTCTCGAAGGCCAGCACCGGCCACTCCCGGGCGGCCGCCTCCCGGCGCAGGGTGCGGTCGGGGTTGACCGCGTACGGGTGCCCCACCGCCTCGAGCATCGGGATGTCGGTGGCGGAGTCGCTGTACGCGTAACAGCGGGACAGGTCGTATCCCTCCGACTCCGCGAGCTCCCGGACGGCCTCCGCCTTCGTCGGGCCGTAGGCGTAGTACTCCACCTCGCCGGTGAAACAGCCGTCCTCGCCGACCACCATCCGGGTGGCGACGACCCGGTCGGCGCCCAGCATCTCGCCGATCGGCTCGACCACCTCGGCGCCCGAGGTCGAGACGATCACGACATCGCGCCCCGCGGCGTGATGTTCCTCGATGAGGGAGGCCGCCTCGTCGTAGATGATCGGGTCGATCAGATCGTGCAGGGTCTCGGCGACGAGCTCTTTGACCTGTGCGACGTTCCATCCTTTGCAGAGCGCGGAAAGATATTCGCGCATCCGCTCCATCTGGTCGTGATCGGCTCCGCCCGCGAGGAAGACGAACTGGATGTACGCCGTCCGCAGGGCGGCGCGGCGGCTGATCAGTCCGCCCCGGTAGAAGGACTTGCTGAAGGTCAGCGTCGATGACTTCGCAATGACCGTCTTGTCCAGGTCGAAGAAGGCGGCTGCGCGCGGCAAGGAGTGGTTTTCCACAAGCCCGAGCATAGGTGCCCGCCATTCGGCGTACCCTCCTGCGTGTGGGTTTGCCTGAGAAGGCTCTCGGGTACACCATGGAAGTCACGGATCGTTCGCGACCGTGCTAACCCGGACCGGCTCCTCCCCCCCCGAGTCGGCCGGAGAGACGACCCCCGCTCTCCCCCCCGGCGGGGGTCGTCGCATGTCCGGAGCCGTTTTGGCTCTCGTTTTCATCCTCTTCTCCCTTCGTTCGCGTGGATGTCCGCCGCCTGCCAGCGCAGCAGTCGCAGCCTTCGATCGCTACACACAGTAATCGTCGAGTCGCGTTCCGGGCAGCCCCCGAAGGGGTGGTCGAGATATTCACAGGCCTGGGGTTATCCACAGTTTTTTGGTGGGATCGGGAAGATTTTCCCTAGGGCCCCATGGTGATTCCAGCCGTGAAGTTCGCGGCGTACGGGAATCACCTGAGGGGTGTCGCGTCATGGAACGGACCAGGGCAGAGGCGGCGGGGGCCGCCGCGCCGAGCGCGGTCGCGGAGAGCCGGGAAGAGGCACGCGGGACCGGGCCGCTGATCGTCACGGAGGATCTCGAGCTTCTCGACGACCTGTTGCGGCTGTGCGCGGCCGCCGGAGCGGATCCCGAGGTGCACCACGCGGTGCCGGAGCGCAGGGCGGACTGGACCGACCCGCCGCTCGTCCTGATCGGGGAGGACGCGGCGCTCCGCTGCCGGGGCGCGGTGCGCCGGCCCGGCGTCGTCCTCGTCGGCCGCCGGCCGGACGAGCCGGTGGTGTGGCGGCTGGCGGTCGAGATCGGCGCCGACAGCGTCCTGCGGCTTCCGGAGGCCGAGAACGTTCTCGTGGACCGCATCGCGGACGCCGCCGAGGGCGTGGGCCGGCAGGCGCTGACCGTCGGGGTCGTCGGCGGGCGCGGCGGTGCCGGGGCGTCCACCCTGGCCTGCGGTCTCGCGCTCGCCGCCGCCCGCACCGGCCGCCGCACCCTGCTCGTGGACGCCGACCCGCTCGGCGGGGGGCTCGACGTACTGCTCGGCGGCGAGCGGGAAGAGGGCCGCAGGTGGCCCGACTTCGCCGCCTCGAAGGGGCGCCTGGCCGGCGGCGCCCTGGAGGAGTCTCTTCCCGCGGTCCGCGGGGTCCGGGTGCTCAGTTGGGGCCGGGAGCTGGCCGCCGCCGTGACGCCCGAGGCCGTACGGTCCGTCCTCGCCGCGGCCCGGCGGCGCGGTGGGGTCGTCGTGGTCGACCTGCCGCGCGGCGTCGACGAGGCCACCACCGAGGCGCTGGCGCAGCTCGACCTCGGCCTGCTGGTGGTCCCGGGCGAGTTGCGGGCCGTCGCCGCCGCGCACCGGGTGGCGTCGACCCTCCGCGCCGTCGTCCGCGACCTGCGGGCCGTGGTCCGCGGCCCGTACGCGGCGGGACTCGACGACCACTGGGTCGCCGAGGCCCTGCGGCTGCCGCTCGCCGGAGAACTCCCCTACGACCCGGGCGTGGTGGCGGACCAGGACGTGGGCGCGCCGCCCGGCGCCGAGCCACGCGGCCCCCTCGCCCGGTTCTGCTCGGCCTTCTGGGACCGGGCGCTCACCCCCGGCGGTGCGCGATGACCGGGGCGGCCGGGTTCACCGGCGGGGACCCGGGCGGGGGAGCGGGGCTGCTGGACGCCGTGCGGCAGCGGCTCGCGGCGAGCGGCGCGGAACCCACACCGGCCCGCGTGGCGGCGGCGCTCCGGGCACAGGGCCGGCTCCTCGGGGACGCGGAAGTGCTCGGCGCGGCCGAACAGTTACGGCGGGAGCTCATCGGCACGGGCCCGCTGGAACCGCTGCTCGCCGACCCCCGGGTCACCGACGTCCTGGTCTCGGCGCCCGACCGGGTGTGGGTGGACCGGGGTGCCGGGCTCGAACGGGCGCCGGTGTCCTTCCCCGACGCCGGTGCCGTCCGCAGGCTCGCCCAGCGGCTGGCGGCCGTCGCCGGGCGCAGGCTCGACGACGCACGGCCCTGGGTGGACGCGCGGCTGCCCGACGGGACGCGCATGCACGCGGTGCTGCCACCCGTCGCGGTGGGCTCGACCTGCCTGTCGCTGCGGGTGATGCGGCCCCGCGCCTTCTCCCTGGAGGAGCTGGTCGAGGCGGGCACCGTGCCGCCCGGTGGCGCCGCGATCCTGCGCGCCTTGATCGAAGCGCGCGTGTCGTACCTGGTCAGCGGTGGTACGGGCACCGGCAAGACCACGCTGCTCGCCACCCTGCTCGGCCTGGTGGGCGAGCGGGAGCGGATCGTGCTCGCCGAGGACTCCGCCGAGCTGCGGCCGGACCACCCGCATGTGGTCCGTCTGGAGGCGCGGCCGGCGAACCAGGAGGGCGCGGGCCTCGTCACCCTGAGGGACCTGGTCCGGCAGGCGCTGCGGATGCGGCCCGACCGGCTGGTGGTCGGCGAGGTCCGTGGTGGAGAGGCCGTCGACCTGCTCGCCGCCCTCAACACCGGCCACGAGGGCGGCTGCGGAACGCTCCACGCCAACACGGCGGCGGACGTGCCGGCCCGGCTGGAGGCCCTGGGCACGGCTGCCGGGCTCGACCGGGCGGCCCTGCACAGCCAGTTGGGGGCCGGGTTGTCGGCCGTCCTGCACCTCGTACGTGAACGGGGCGGGCGGCGGCGGATCGCCGAGGTCCACGTCCTGGAACGGGACCGTGAGGGGCTCGTGCGCACGGTGCCCGCGCTGCGGTGGACCGCGACCGGGTTCGCGCGCGAGCGGGGCTGGACGCGGCTGAGCGCGCTGATCGGAGGGGCCGGTGGTGACCGTGACGACCGGTGAGGCGGCCGGAGCGGGGCTGACCACGGTGGCGGCCCTCTGCGTGGCGCTCGTCCTGTGGTGGGAGGTGGAGCGGCGGCGCGGACTGCGCAGACTGCGCGGGGTGCTGGACCTCGTCACACCCGGGCCGCCGCCCGGGGTGCCGGGCCGGGGGAGGGACGCGCCGTGGGCGGTTGCCCTGCGGGCCTGGGGCCGGGTGCCCGAGAGCCGAGCGTGGTGGTGCCTTCCCGTGGCCGCGGCCCTCGCCGTCCTCGGCGCGTCACCGCTGCCACTGCTGCTCGGGGCCGTGGCCGTGCCGTTGCTGCGCCGCCGCCTGCGGACGGCCGCGCTCCGCAGGGAGAAGGAGGCGCGGGCCAGACGCGTGGTGGACCTGTGCGCCGTGGCGGCGGGCGAGCTGAGGGCCGGGTGGCAGCCCGTGCGGGCGCTGGAGTTCGCGGCCCGGCAGTCCGGCGCCCTCGGCGACCACGAGGCAGGCGTCCTGGCGGCGGCCCGGTTCGGCGGTGACGTGCCGGAGGCGCTGCGCGGCGCGGCCCGCGCGGACGGTGCGGGAGGGCTCGCGGGCCTCGCCGCCTGCTGGCAGGTGGCCGTGGACGGCGGCGCGGGGCTCGCCGCCGGCCTGGACCGGCTGGAAGGAGCGCTCCGCGACCACCACGAGCAACGCGAGCGGCTGCGGTCCGAACTCGCCGGAGCCTGGGCCACCGTGGCGGTCCTGGCCGTCCTCCCGGCGGCGGGGCTGGCCATGGGCACCGCACTGGGCGCCGACCCCCTGCGGGTGCTGCTCCACACACCGGCCGGGCTGGCCTGCCTCGCCGTGGGCGGCGCCCTGGAAGCGGCCGGTCTCTGGTGGGCCGCACGGATCGTCCGGGGAGGTGAGCGGCCGTGACACCGGCGATCACCCAGGCCGGGGTGCCGGCCGTGCTGCTCCTCCTGTCCGGGGAGGCCCTGTACGGGATGGCCCGCGAGCGGCGGGCACGCCACGGGCGGCGGCGGCTCGCGTCGCTGCTCGGCGCGCCGGCGGAGCGACTGCGGCGCCCGGCGCGACCCCGGCGGTCGCCGGCGCCCTCGTGGGCGAGGGAAGGAGCGGTGGCCTTCCTGGCCGTGGCGGGCGGATGGGCGCTGGCGGGTCCGCTCGCCGCCCTCGTCGCCACAGGCCTGGCCCTGGGTGTGGTGCGGCTGCGCGGGGCGGGGCGCCGCAGGGCTCGCGCGGCTGCGGCCGACGAGGAGACGGCCCGCCACCTTCCGCTGGCCGCCGACCTGTTGGCGGCGTGCGCGGCGGCGGGAGCGGGACCGGCCGAAGCGGCCCTGGCCGTGGGGCGGTCGATGGGCGGACCGCTGGGCGAACGCCTGACCAGGACCGCAGCCGAACTCCGCCTCGGGGGTGAGCCGGCCGAGGTGTGGCGGAGGTTCGGCGCGATACCGGGCGCCGAGGGGCTCGCCCGCTGCATGGAGCGGGCGGGTGCGTCGGGAGCGCCGTCCGCGGAGGCCGTCGCCCGGCACGCGGCCGGCCTCCGGGCAGCCCGGGCCCGTACGGCCGCTGCGCGGGCGCGCCGGGCCCAGGTTCTGATCAGCGCGCCCGTGGGGCTCTGTTTCCTCCCCGCCTTCCTCGCGGTGGGAGTGGCCCCGGTGGTGATCGGCCTGGCGACGGAGCTGATGGCGCGGTGACCACGACACCACGACGCACGCGACACGACGACGAGCCGTACGGACCACGCGACCGCACGGCACACGACATGCACGACACGCGCGACACGACAGAACACGACGGACAAGGAGAGCGGGATGACGAATGGCATGAAGGCACGGGTACGGCAGTGGGCGCGGGGATGGTGGCGCGTCCGGCGGGCGGCGGTGCGGTCCGACGCCGGTATGACCACGTCCGAGTACGCGATGGGGACGATCGCGGCAGCGGGGTTCGCGGCCGTGCTGTACAAGATCGTCACCAGCGGGGGAGTGTCCGCCGCCCTGGAATCGGTGATCGGGAAGGCGCTCGATGCGCCGTTCTGACCGGGGCTTCGTGACCGTCGAGGCGGCGCTGGTCCTGCCGGTGCTGGCCCTCTTCACGGTGGCCCTCCTGTGGGGCCTGGCGGCGGCCGCCGCGCAGATCCGGTGCGTGGACGCGGCCCGTGCGGGGGCACGGGCGGTGGCCCGCTCGGAGCCGGTGGCCTCCGCCGAGGAGGCGGCACGGGCCGCCGCTCCCGAGGGCGCCCGGGTCACGGTCACCCGTGCGGGTGAATTGTGGCGGGTGACGGTGGAGGCGGCGGCCCCCGGGCCGGGCGGCATGGGGCTCACCCTCCGCGCCGGTGCGGCGGCGCTCGCCGAGGACGCGCCGTACGGAGGCCCGGCATGAGGGCGCGCCGGGGCGACCGGGGTTCGGCGACGGTGTGGACGGCGTTCGCGGGCTGTGCGCTGTGTCTCGTGTTCGGGGCGGTGCTCGCGCTGGGGCAGGCGGTCACCGCGCGGCACCGGGCGGGCGCCGCCGCCGATCTGGCCGCCCTCGCCGCGGCCGACCGGGCCCTGTGGGGCGAGGCGGAAGCCTGCGCGGCGGCCGTCCGGGTCGCCGAGGCCCAGGGCGCCGGGCTGGTGCGGTGCCAGGTGCGGGGCGAGGTCGCGGAGGTGACCGCCCGGGTGGCGGGCGGACCGTACGCGCCCGAGGTCAGGTCCCGCGCGGGTCCCGCCGGCCCTCCGCCGGGACTCCCGGCTCCCCCGGGGGCATGGGTTCCGGGCCCTCCTCCGGGCGGGTCGCCGGAGGGTCCTGCGGGGCCGCGCGGAGAAGTTCCGTGAGGAGGCGGACGGCGCCCCGTTTGTGGAGCGGGTCGTTGCCGTTGCCGCACTTGGGGGACTGGATGCAGGAGGGGCAGCCGGCCTCGCACTCGCAGGAGGCGATGGCCTCGCGGGTGGCGGTGAGCCAGGCGCGGGCGGTGTGGAAGGCCCGCTCCGCGAAGCCCGCGCCGCCCGGGTGCCCGTCGTACACGAAGACGGTGGGCAGCAGTGTGTCCGGGTGGAGCGGCACCGAGACCCCGCCGATGTCCCAGCGGTCGCAGGTGGCGAACAGCGGCAGCATGCCGATGGAGGCGTGCTCGGCGGCGTGCAGGGCGCCCCCGAGGATCTCCGGGGTGATCCGGGCGGCGTCGAGCTGGTCCTCGGTGACCGTCCACCACACGGCCCGGGTGCGCAGGGTGCGGGGCGGCAGGTCGAGTTTGGTCTCGCCGAGCACCTCGCCGGTGATCAGACGGCGACGCAGGAAGGAGACGACCTGGTGGGTGACTTCGACGGAGCCGTAGCAGAGCCGGCCGTCCCCCCACGGGACCTCGGTGTCGGTCTCCAGGACCGTGAGGGAGGTGGTGTCGCGGGCGGTGGTGGAGTACGGCGGGGCGGCCTCCTCGACGAGGGCGACGGAGTCCTTGAGGTCGAGCTCCCGCACCAGGTAGGTGCGGCCCTGGTGGAGGTGGACGGCGCCCTCGTGGACGGCGGCGTGCGAGGCGGCCTCGTCGACCGTCCCCAGGAGCCGGCCCGTGCCGGCCTCCACGATCCGTACCGGGCTGCCGCCGCCGCCCCGGATGTCGGTGAGGTCGGCGGCCCGCTCCCGGCGGGTCCAGTACCAGCCCGCGGATCGGCGGCGCAGCAGCCCGGCGGACTCCAGCTGGGGGAGCAGCCCGGGCGCGGCGGGCCCGAAGAGGGCGAGGTCGGCTTCGGTCAGCGGCAGCTCGGCGGCCGCAGCGCACAGATGGGGGGCGAGGACGTAGGGGTTGTCGGGGTCCAGGACGGTCGACTCGACCGGCTGGTCGAAGATCGCCTCCGGGTGGTGGACCAGGAAGGTGTCCAGCGGGTCGTCCCGGGCCACGAGGATCGCGAGCGCGCCCTCGCCCGAGCGGCCTGCCCGGCCCGCCTGCTGCCACAGGGAGGCCCGGGTGCCGGGGTAGCCGGCGATCAGGACGGCGTCGAGGCCGGACACGTCCACGCCCAGTTCCAGGGCGGTCGTGGCGGCCAGGCCGAGGAGCTCACCGGAGTGCAGGGCCTGTTCCAGGGCCCGCCGCTCCTCGGGCAGGTAGCCGCCCCGGTAGGCGGCGACGCGTCGGGCCAGGGCGCGGTCGGTCTCGGCGAGCCGTTCCTGGGCGATCACCGAGATCAGTTCGGCGCCGCGCCGGGAGCGGACGAAGGCGACCGTGCGGACCCGCTGGCGGGTCAGGTCGGTCAGCAGGTCGGCGGTCTCGGCCGTGGCCGTGCGCCGGACCGGCGCGCCGCGCTCGCCGCGCAGCTCGGTGAGCGGCGGCTCCCACAGGGCGAAGACCAGCTCGCCGCGCGGGGAGGCGTCGTCGGCGACCTCCACGACGTCCAGGCCGGTGAGCCGGTGGGCGGCGCGCGCCGGGTCGGCGGAGGTGGCGGAGGCGAGGAGGAAGACCGGCTCGGAGCCGTACCGGGCGCAGACCCGGCGCAGCCGCCGCAGGACCTGGGCGACGTGCGAGCCGAAGACGCCCCGGTAGGTGTGGCACTCGTCGACGATGACGTAGCGCAGGGCGCGCAGGAAGGAGGCCCACCGGGGGTGGGAGGGCAGTATGCCCCGGTGCAGCATGTCGGGGTTGGTGAGCACGTGGTTGGCGTACTGCCGGACCCACTCGCGTTCCTCCACCGGCGTGTCCCCGTCGTAGACGGCGGGTCGGATCCGGTTGCCGAGCGGGGCGGCCAGCTCCTTCACGGCGCGCCGCTGGTCGGCGGCGAGGGCCTTGGTGGGGGACAGGTAGAGGGAGGTGGCCCCGCGCCCGTTGGGGGCTTCCGAGCCGTCCAGGAGGGTGGAGAGGACCGGGGCGAGATAGGCCAGGGACTTCCCCGAGGCGGTTCCTGTGGCGATCACCACGGAACGGCCGTCCAGGGCGTGCTCGGCGGCCTCCGCCTGGTGGGCCCACGGATGGCCGATACCGGCCTCCTGAATCGCGGCGATCACCTCGGGTCGGATCCGGTCCGGCCAGACGGCATGCCGGCCCTCCCGGGCGGGCATGTGCTCCGTATGAGTGATGCGCGAGGCCCGGCTCTCCCCCGAGGAGAGACGGCCGAGGACCGTGCCGGGGGAGGGGCGCTTGCCCGTGTCCCCGGCGGGACGACTGGGGCGGTGATTCTTGGCCATCGGCACCGAGTGTGTCACTGCCATGACGGACAATGCCTCCAAGGCGTCGTGCATGGCTGCTGGTAAGTGATTGAATGCCATCGCGGCTGGCGATCAGTCCCCTGGCTCCGACCGGGAGACACGAGGGGGCGATCGCCCGATAGCAAGGTGCTGGAGGATCCGTGGACCTGTCCCTGTCGACTCGCACTGTGACCGGCGTTGGTGGCGACCGTACGGTCGTCGAGGTCGGTGGCGAGATTGATGTGTATACCGCGCCCAAGCTGCGCGAGCAGTTGGTCGAGTTGGTGAACGACGGCAGCTACCACCTGGTCGTCGACATGGAGGGCGTGGACTTCCTCGACTCCACCGGCCTCGGTGTGCTCGTCGGCGGCCTGAAGCGCGTCCGCGCGCACGAGGGGTCGCTGCGCCTGGTCTGCAACCAGGAGCGCATTCTGAAGATTTTCCGGATCACGGGTCTCACCAAGGTGTTCCCGATCCACACCTCGGTCGACGAGGCCGTCAACGCGGTCGACTGACCGGGGGTATCCCATGGCCACCGTTGAACTCCGCTTCAGCGCCCAGCCCGAGCACGTCCGTACGGCCCGCCTGGTGGCCGCCGCGGTCGCCCGCCGGGCCGGGGTGAACGAGGCGGTCCTCGACGAGGTGCGGCTCGCCGTCGGTGAGGCCTGTTCCCGAGCGGTCGGTCTGCACCGGAGCAACGGCGTCACCACGCCCATCCGGGTCGTGCTGACCGAGGAGGAGAAGGCGTTCTCCATCGAGGTCGGCGACGAGGTGCCGGGTGCGGGGGTGGCGGCGGCCGATGCCGTCGGTGTGCCCGGCGCGCGCTCCGCGGCCCCGGCCGAGGACTTCGACGACGCGGACGGCGAGGACGAGATGGGGCTCGCGGTCATCCGCGGTCTCGTCGACGACGTCGAGGTGTCCGCCGGCGCGGACGGCGGCACCATCCGGATGAGCTGGCCGACGAGCCCGGCGGACATCCTGTCCTGACGAGCCCGACGCGACGCGCCCGAGCGGCCGTCCCGTCGAGCCCGTGAAGAGGCCCTGCGCGCAGGGCCTCTTTCGCATGCCGCCGCAAGGGAACGAGTCCTTCCCGCCCCGTCGTCCGGCGGGGACGAGCCCGGGCGGCGGAACCGGCCCGCCCAGCCCCCCCTGCGCTCCCGCCGCATGCGAGCCGTGCACAGCCCGGGCCCGCTCCCGCTGCGGCCCCACCCCGTTGGTGCATCCGCGCGGGGCCGGTGGAAGATCCCCGTTCGGTGGGGTTTGTCTCCCTATGATCCGTCCCCATGCACCCCACCTCTCTCGCCGCGGCGGTCCTCACGAGTGGGAACCGGACGATCGTGGTCGTCGTCGCGGCCGTCGCCCTCGCCGCGCTGGTCGTCGCGCAGCTGCTCGTCCGACAGGTTCTCGCCGCCGGGCAGGGGACCGCGAAGATGCGGGAGATCGCCGCGGCCGTGCAGGAAGGGGCGAACGCCTATCTCGCGCGGCAGCTCCGTACGGTCGGAATCTTCGCCGTCGTGGTGTTCTTCCTGCTGATGTTGCTGCCCGCCGACAGCTGGGCGGAGCGGGCCGGGCGGTCGTTGTTCTTCCTGGTCGGCGCCTTGTTCTCGGCGGTCACCGGTTATGTGGGCATGCGGCTCGCCGTACGGGCGAACGTGCGGGTCGCCGCGGCGGCGCGAGAGGCCACTCCGGGGCCGGGGGAACCGGCGAAGAAGCTCTCGGAGGTCTCCCACCGGGCCATGAGGATCGCGTTCCGGACGGGCGGGGTCGTCGGCATGTTCACCGTCGGCCTCGGGCTGCTCGGCGCCGCGACCGTCGTCCTCGTCTACGCGGCCGACGCGCCGAAGGTCCTGGAGGGCTTCGGCCTCGGCGCCGCGCTCATCGCCATGTTCATGAGGGTCGGCGGCGGGATCTTCACCAAGGCCGCCGACGTCGGCGCGGACCTGGTCGGCAAGGTGGAGCAGGGGATCCCGGAGGACGACCCGCGCAACGCCGCCACCATCGCCGACAACGTGGGCGACAACGTCGGCGACTGCGCCGGCATGGCGGCCGACCTCTTCGAGTCGTACGCCGTGACCCTGGTCGCCGCGCTCATCCTCGGCAAGGCCGCCTTCGGGGACGTCGGCCTCGCCTTCCCGCTGATCGTTCCGGCGATCGGCGTCGTCACGGCCGTGATCGGCATCTTCGCGGTCTCCCCGCGGCGCGCGGACGGCAGCGGCATGAGTGCGGTCAACCGCGGGTTCTTCGTCTCGGCGGTGGTCTCCCTCGTCCTCGTCGCCGTCGCCGCCTTCGTCCACCTGCCGTCCTCCTTCGCCGACCTCCGCGGCGTCACCGAGCCCGGCATCCAGGACCACGCGGGTGACCCCCGGGTCCTGGCCCTCGTCGCGGTCGCCATCGGCATCGTCCTCGCCGCGCTGATCCAGCAGCTCACCGGCTACTTCACCGAGCCGCGCCGCCGCCCTGTGCAGGACATCGGCCGGTCCGCCCTCACTGGCCCGGCCACGGTCGTCCTCGCCGGTGTGGCGCTCGGCCTGGAGTCCGCCGTCTACACGGCGCTGCTCATCGGCCTGGCCGTGTACGGGGCGTTCCTGCTCGGCGGCGCCTCGATCATGCTCGCGCTGTTCGCGGTGGCCCTCGCGGGAACGGGCCTGCTCACCACCGTCGGGGTGATCGTGGCCATGGACACCTTCGGGCCGGTCGCCGACAACGCCCAGGGCATCGCCGAGATGTCCGGGGACGTCGAGGGCGCCGGCGCGCAGGTCCTCACCGATCTCGACGCCGTCGGCAACACGACGAAGGCCATCACCAAGGGCATCGCCATCGCCACCGCCGTCCTCGCCGCCGCGGCCCTCTTCGGCTCGTACCGGGACGCCATCGCCACCTCGGTCGCCGAAGTCGGCGCGAGGGCCGGGGAGGTGACGCTCTCGATGGACATCTCGCAGCCCAACAACCTCTTCGGCCTGATCCTCGGCGCGTCCGTCGTCTTCCTCTTCTCCGGGCTCGCCATCAACGCGGTCTCCCGGTCCGCCGGGGCCGTCGTCCACGAGGTGCGGCGGCAGTTCCGCGAGCATCCGGGAATCATGGACCGCACCGAGAAACCGGAGTACGGGCGGGTCGTCGACATCTGCACCAAGGACGCGCTGCGCGAACTCGCCACGCCCGGTCTGCTCGCCGTGACCGCCCCGATCGCGGTCGGCTTCACGCTCGGGGTCGGCGCGCTCGGCGCGTACCTCGCGGGGGCGATCGGGACGGGCGCGCTGATGGCGGTCTTCCTCGCCAACTCGGGCGGGGCCTGGGACAACGCGAAGAAGCTGGTGGAGGACGGCCGGTACGGCGGCAAGGGCAGCAAGGCCCACGCGGCGACCGTCATCGGTGACACGGTCGGCGACCCGTTCAAGGACACCGCCGGGCCGTCGATCAACCCGCTGCTGAAAGTGATGAACCTGGTCGCGCTGCTGATCGCCCCGGCCGTCGTCCGCTTCGGGTACGGAGACGACGCGAGCCCCTGGCTACGGGCACTGGTAGCGGGCCTCGCGCTGCTCGTCGTGGTGATCGCCGTCCGGGCCTCCAAGCGCCGTTCGGTGGCGGTCTCCTGACGTGGTGTCCGTCTCATTTCCGGGACCGTCCGGCCGTGTCGGCCTTGGTTCAAAAGGCTTCATTGTGGAATGAATCGGTCCCACGAACGGTGGATGCCGCCCGTACGGCGTGTATGTTCCGGGGCCGAGAGCCTTGGAAGGGACCGATCCGGTGAACAAGAAGCTTGCGGCCGCACTGTCCGGCGGCGCGGTACTCATGCTCGTGCTGTCCGGGTGCAGCGACGACGAGGACAAGGTGGGCAACTGGGCGAAGACGTTCTGCGACCAGGCGAAGCCCCAGATCCAGAAGCGCGCCGACGCCCACCAGATCATCATCTCGACGGCCGCGGACAGCAAGCCCGCCGACATCCAGGCCGCCGACTCGAAGGCGTTCCAGGACATCGCCGACGCCGACCGGGCGCTCGCGAAGGCGGTCGAGAGCGCCGGGGTCCCGCCG
The DNA here is from genome assembly GCF_042900905.1 of Streptomyces sp. NPDC012827. Taxonomy (NCBI): domain Bacteria; kingdom Bacillati; phylum Actinomycetota; class Actinomycetes; order Kitasatosporales; family Streptomycetaceae; genus Streptomyces; species Streptomyces sp. NPDC012827. The sequence goes on from NZ_JBIBBY010000002.1 coordinate 542,389, forward strand.
GTCGAGAACGGCCAGAAGATCCAGCAGGACGCGGTACGGGAGCTCAACGCCACGGCCGTCTCCTACGAGGGTCTGAAGAAGCAGGTCGACGCGCTCGACCCGACGAACCAGCAGAAGTTCGCGGACGGCCTCCAGGGGGTCGCCGAGGGCCTGGAGAAGATCGAGAAGTCCGACCAGGCCGCCCTGGCCAAGCTGGAGAGCGGCGAGCTGGGCCGGGCCATGGCCAAGCAGCCGGGCTGCCAGAAGCCCACCGCGTCCACCCCTCCGGCCTCCGGCACCGCCTCGCCCGAGCCGGGCGCCCCCGCGAGCACCCCGGCGCGGTCCACCGGCGGCTCCTCGGTCACGCCGTCCGCGACGGCGAGCCAGGAGTAGCGCGGGAGGAGCGCGGGAGCGGGAGGCGGAGAAGGGCCGGACCGGGGGCCGTCCGGAACCGCGAGCCGGCGGCCACCGGTTGTCGGCCCCGGCCCCCGGGGGCGGTGAGCGGTCGGCGGTGACACGGCGCGCGTCCGTCCGACGACGGCCGGCCGCGTCCGGTACCCGCCCGGAGAGGCCCCGCCGGTGCGCGCCCGCGTCCGTCCGGCGTCCGGCACACGCCGGGGAACACCCCGCCGGTGCCGTCTGATCGGTCGTCACCGCCGGGTCGGCCGCCCCGATGTCGGTGGCGGCCGTCACAATGGGCAGCGTGAGTACGACCAGCCTGACCACCAGCCTCCCGGTGCCCGCGCACGCCGACCGTCTGCGCGGGGCCCTGCTCGCCGCCGACTTCACCGCGGACGGCCTGCTCGACCTGCTCGGCGCCCCCGCCTACGCGGCGCTCGCGCGCAGCGAGACCGTGCCCGCCCTGCGCGCCACCCGCGGAGACTCCCCGCTGGAGACCCTCGTCCGGCTGTTCCTGCTGCAGGAGCCCGTCGCGTACGAGCGGGCCGCCGCCGCGCTCCCGCTGGCGGAGGCCCTCGCCGACGGCTGGGCCGTCCGGGACGGCGACACCGTGCGCGCGACCGTCGACGTGCGGCCGTACGGCGGCCCCGGGGGCGAGGACTGGTTCATCGTCTCCGACCTGGGCTGCGCCGTCGGCGGCGCGAGCGGCATCGGCACCAAGGACGAAGGGGTGGTCCTCGGTGTCGGCGGCGCCTCCACCACCCTCGCCGGCATCACCGTCCGTACGCCGGTGGGCGCGGCGCTCGACCTCGGTACCGGTTCCGGCATCCAGGCCCTCCACGCCGCCCAGCACGCCACCCGGATCACCGCCACCGATCTCAACCCGCGCGCCCTGGAGTTCGCCCGGCTCACCCTCGCCCTTTCGGGGGCCCACGAGGCCGAGCTGCTCGAAGGCTCCCTCTACGAGCCCGTCGGTGACGCGGCGTACGGCCTGATCGTCTCCAACCCGCCGTTCGTGATCTCGCCCGGCAGCGGACTGACCTACCGGGACGGCGGGATGAGCGGGGACGACCTGTGCCGCACCCTCGTCCAGCAGGCGGGGGACCGGCTGGAGGACGGCGGGTACGCCCAGTTCCTCGCCAACTGGCAGCACGTCGAGGGCGAGGAGTGGCAGGACCGGCTGCGGTCCTGGGTGCCGCGCGGCTGCGACGCCTGGATCGTGCAGCGCGAGGTCCAGGACGTCACCCAGTACACCGAGTTGTGGCTCCGGGACAGCGGTGAGCACCGGGGCGACCCGGAGGAGTACCGGCGGGCCTACGACCGCTGGTTGGACGCGTTCGAGGCCAGTGGCACCAAGGCGATCGGCTTCGGCTGGATCACCCTCCGGCGCAGCGGGGCCGTGGCCTCCGGCGCCGTCGAGCCGTCCGTGGTGATCGAGGAGTGGCCGCACCCCGTCGAGCAGCCCCTCGGCGACACCGTACGCGCCCACTTCGAGCGGCAGGACTACCTGCGCGCGCGGGACGACGCCGCCCTGCTCGCCGACCGGTTCACGCTCGCGCCCGAGGTCGTCCAGGAGCAGGTCGGCCTGCCGGGCGCCGAGGACCCGGAGCACGTCGTCCTCCGCCAGAACCGGGGGATGCGCCGCGCCACCCGGGTGGACCACGTGGGCGCCGGCTTCGCGGGCGTGTGCGACGGCACGCTCACCGCGGGCCGCATCCTCGACGCCATCGGCCAGCTCATGGGCGAGGACCCGGTCATGCTGCGGGACCGCACCCCGCAGGCGATCCGGCTGCTGGTCGAGGAGGGGTTCCTGATCCCCGAGTCCCTGCTGCCGCCCGCCGAGGGGAGCGACGCCGTCTGAGACCGGCGGGGCGCGACCGGCCCGCCCCGTCACCGCCGGGACCACGGGCGGCCGCGCCGTCCCGCGACCGGGGCAGCCTCCCCCTCGTGAGCCCTTGGACAGTGGTCCCGCGGTGCCACCGGAGACGTTCCGTTTACGCCCGCCGCCCGGCTCGCCCCCCGGGGGGCGGAGCGCTCTCCCACCGGGGGCCGTGCAGCGGCGGACACCGCGCGCCTTCCGCGCAACACCGCTGGTCGGCACGCCTCCGCCGGTGCTTTCCTCCGTCTCCCCCGGCCAGGGGTCCGGCGCCGCCGACGGCCGTCACCGCCCGGTCCGGACACCGCTCCTGCGGCTTCCACCTCGTGCGTCCACGGCGACGGCAGGCCCCGGCGCGAGGCGGCGCACGCGGGCCGGAGCGTCGGCCGTACCCGCCGTCCTCGTGAAACCGCGCGCTCCCGTCCGCGTCGTTCACCCGGAATTCGCGTCTCTGACGCCCGGAGGTGCCAGCCTCGCCCGGGGAGACGAACGTCGCACGGGCAACGGAACGGGGTACGGACATGGAGAGCGGGCCGGCGATCTTCGCGGGAGCGGCGTTCACGCTGTTCGGAGCGGCGCTGCTGCTGTGGACCACGGTACGGCTGAGGGACCGGGAGCCCGTGGCGTACGGGGTCGGCCCCGTGGCGGCGGCGACCCTGACGACGCTCTCCGGCACCCTCTTCCTCCTTCTCGGCATCTGGTGTTTCGGCCGCCTCTGAGGCGGCCCCCACCTCTCTCCGACGGCGCTCCGCGCGCCGCCCCCGGCACGGCCCCGCCCCGCCGGTACGGGAGTCCGGGCGGCAGGAATGCCAGGACTCGGGTTACCGTTCGAGTGGCCGTTGCGGGCTTTTGCCGTTTGACACGGGGGCGGGTTGTACCGTCACACTCCGCAGCGACGGGAGCGTCACCGTCCGTGCCGCTGTCGTGCCGTGCGTGCCAGCGCCGCGCGCCGAGCGTGCCCGCACGGGCCCAGAGAGTGCCGACCGGAGAGAAGAGCGAAGTTGTCCCCGACCAGCGAGACCGCACACGGCGGCCGCCGACTCGTCATCGTCGAGTCGCCTGCCAAGGCGAAGACGATCAAGGGCTACCTCGGCCCCGGCTACGTCGTCGAGGCGAGCGTCGGGCACATCCGCGACCTTCCCAGCGGTGCCGCCGAGGTGCCCGAGAAGTACACGGGTGAGGTGCGCCGCCTGGGTGTCGACGTCGAACACGACTTCCAGCCCATCTACGTCGTCAACGCCGACAAGAAGGCCCAGGTCAGGAAGCTCAAGGAGCTGCTGGCCGAGTCCGACGAACTCTTCCTCGCCACCGATGAGGACCGCGAGGGCGAGGCCATCGCGTGGCACCTCCAGGAAGTCCTGAAGCCCAAGGTCCCGGTCCACCGGATGGTCTTCCACGAGATCACCAAGGACGCGATCCAGGCCGCCGTGGCCAACCCGCGCGAGCTCAACCAGCGCATGGTCGACGCCCAGGAGACCCGCCGGATCCTCGACCGGCTCTACGGCTACGAGGTGTCGCCGGTCCTGTGGAAGAAGGTCATGCCCCGGCTCTCCGCCGGCCGCGTGCAGTCCGTCGCCACCCGGCTGGTCGTCGAGCGGGAGCGCGAGCGCATCGCCTTCCGCTCCGCCGAGTACTGGGACCTCACCGGCACCTTCGCCACCGGCCGGGCCGGTGACCCCTCCGACCCCTCGTCGCTGACCGCCCGCCTCGCCACCGTGGACGGCAGGCGCGTCGCGCAGGGCCGTGACTTCGGCGCCGACGGGCGGCTCAAGTCCGAGAGCGTCCTGCACCTGGACGAGGAGAAGGCACGGGCGCTCGCCGCCTCGCTCGCCGACACCTCGTTCGCGGTCCGCTCGGTCGAGTCGAAGCCGTACCGCCGCTCCCCGTACGCCCCCTTCCGCACGACCACCCTCCAGCAGGAGGCGAGCCGCAAGCTCGGCTTCGGCGCGAAGGCGACCATGCAGGTGGCGCAGAAGCTGTACGAGAACGGCTTCATCACCTACATGCGTACGGACTCCACCGTGCTGTCCGAGACGGCCGTCGCCGCTGCCCGGGCGCAGGTCACCCAGCTGTACGGCGCCGACTACCTGCCGGAGAAGCCGCGCGTCTACGCGGGCAAGGTGAAGAACGCGCAGGAGGCGCACGAGGCGATCCGCCCCTCGGGCGACCGTTTCCGCACCCCCGCCGAGACCGGTCTGACCGGTGACCAGTTCAAGCTGTACGAGCTGATCTGGAAGCGGACCGTCGCCTCCCAGATGAAGGACGCGACCGGCAACTCGGTCACCGTCAAGATCGCCGGCACCAGCGCCGACGGCCGGGACGCCGAGTTCTCGGCCTCCGGCAAGACGATCACCTTCCACGGCTTCATGAAGGCGTACGTCGAAGGCGCCGACGACCCGAACGCCGAGCTCGACGACCGCGAGCGGCGCCTGCCGCAGGTCGCCCAGGGCGACGCGCTCACCGCCGAGGAGATCACCGCCGACGGCCACGCGACCAAGCCCCCGGCCCGCTACACCGAGGCCAGCCTGGTCAAGGAGCTGGAGGAGCGCGAGATCGGCCGCCCGTCGACGTACGCGTCGATCATCGGCACCATCCTCGACCGCGGCTACGTCTTCAAGAAGGGCACGGCCCTCGTGCCGTCCTTCCTCTCCTTCGCCGTGGTCAACCTCCTGGAGAAGCACTTCGGCCGGCTCGTCGACTACGACTTCACGGCCCGGATGGAGGACGACCTCGACCGCATCGCCCGCGGCGAGGCCCAGGCCGTGCCGTGGCTGAAGCGGTTCTATTTCGGCGAGGGCGGCGCGGCGGGTGCCGGGGCGGCGGCCGACGCGGGCAACGGCGACGGCGACCACCTCGGCGGTCTCAAGGAGCTCGTCACCGACCTCGGCGCGATCGACGCCCGGGAGATCTCCTCCTTCCCCGTCGGCAACGACATCGTGCTGCGCGTCGGCCGCTACGGCCCGTACGTCGAGCGCGGCGAGAAGGACCAGGACGGCCACCAGCGGGCCGACGTGCCCGAGGACCTCGCCCCCGACGAGCTCACCGTCGAGTACGCGGAGGAGCTGCTGGCCAAGCCGAGCGGCGACTTCGAACTCGGCGTCGACCCGGCCACCGGTCACCAGATCGTCGCCAAGGACGGCCGCTACGGCCCGTACGTGACGGAGATCCTGCCCGAGGACACCCCGAAGACCGGCAAGAACGCGGTCAAGCCGCGCACCGCCTCACTCTTCAAGTCGATGTCCCTCGACACGGTCACCCTCGAGGACGCGCTGCGGCTCATGTCGCTGCCCCGCGTCGTCGGCACCGACGCCGAGGGCGTCGAGATCACCGCGCAGAACGGCCGCTACGGCCCGTACCTGAAGAAGGGCACGGACTCGCGGTCGCTGACGGACGAGGAGCAGCTGTTCTCCATCACCCTGGAGGAGGCGCTCGCGATCTACGCCCAGCCCAAGCAGCGCGGGCGGGCCGCGGCCAAGCCGCCGCTGAAGGAGCTCGGCACCGACCCGGTCAGCGAGCGGCCCGTCGTCGTCAAGGACGGCCGCTTCGGCCCGTACGTGACGGACGGCGAGACCAACGCCACCCTGCGGACCGGCGACAGCGTGGAGACGATCACGCCCGAGCGCGGCTACGAGCTGCTCGCCGAGAAGCGGGCCAAGGGGCCGGCGAAGAAGACCGCCAAGAAGGCCCCGGCGAAGAAGACGGCGGCCAAGAAGACCGCCACCAAGACCGCGGCGAAGAAGACCACGGCCGCCAAGAAGACCGCCGCCAAGAAGACGACGGCCGGTACGGCGACCGCGAAGAAGACCGCGGCGAAGAAGACGGCGGCCCAGCCGGAGTAGGCACCGCGCGGAACCACGGTTCCCGTGCGGGGGAAGGGGCGGAAGCGGTGCTCCCGCCCCTTCCCCCTGCCCGCCGTCCTCCCCGGGATCCGGTCCCCCCACGGTGGCCAGGGCCGTCCGGATAGGGTGGACGGATGACGCGAGCAGAGCAGCAGCCAGACCGCCTGGGCGACTCCGACGCCGCACTCGTCGCGGATTCCCGGGAACGTGCCGTACGGGCCCTCCTGCGCCATCAGCCGCTGCGCCGGCTGTGGAGCGCCCACGCCGCCGGCGGGGCGGGGGACGCCCTCGCCCTGCTGGTCCTGGTCCTCCTCGGCCTCCAGGCGGCCGCCTCCGGGGACGCCTTCGGCGGCGGAGAGCGCGGGGCCGCCCTCGCCGTGGCCGCCGTCGTCGGCGCCCGGCTGCTGGCCTCGCTCCTCTTCGGAGCCGTCCTCCTCGGACCGCTCACCGCGCTCACCGCGCCCGGCGGCCCTCTGGACCGGCGCTGGACCATGATCGGTTCCGACGGCCTGCGGATCGCCCTGCTCGTCGTCGCGCCCCTGTGGATCGACTGGACCCCCGGCAGCGCCCTGTGGTTCCTGCTCGGCACCGTCTTCGTCACCGGGGCCGCCGAACGCCTCTGGACCGTCTGCCGCGAGGGTGCCGCGCCCGGGCTGCTGCCCGCGCCGCCCGTGGAGGGCGACGCCGTGCGGCCGCTGCCCGACCACCTCGGCGCCCTGCGCCGGCTCTCCCAGCGCACCGGCTTCCTCGCCGTCCCGGCCGCCGCCGCCGCACTGCTCCTCGCCACCCTCGTCGGCAACCTCCTGGGCGCCGGGATCGACTGGTTCTCCCGGCACCAGGCCGCGCTCGGCTCGTACGTCGCCGCCGGGCTGCTCGCCGCCTCCGCGAGCGTCCTGTACGCCATGACGCTGCCCGGCGGCCGGACCCCGCGGCCCCGCTCGCCCCTGGAGGGACTGCGCCGCCCGGCGGCCGAGAAGGGCCGCACCGGAGCCCTGCCGCTGCTCGTCCTGACCTGCGCCACCGTCGCCGGAGCCGTCGCCGCCGCGGCCTCCGTCGCCGTCCTCCACGCCCACGACCTCGGCGGCGGCCCCGTCACGTACGCGCTGCTCGTCCTCGCGCTCAGCGGTGCCACCGCCCTCGGCATCCGCACGGCCCGCTCGGTCCTGCCCGTGCTGTCCCGGCGCCGGCTGCTCGCCCTCGCGACCGCCGTCACCGGGGTCGCGCTCATCGCCATGGGCCTGGTGCCGGACACGGCGACCGTGCTGTTCCTCGCCGTCCTCACCGGCTACGCGGCCGGCGTCGCCGCCCACACCGGCCACACCCTCGTCGACCAGGAGACCGAGGAACCCCGCCGGGACCGCACCACCGACCACCTCCAGGCCTCCGCCCGCGTCGGCGTCGGCCTCGGCGCGCTGGCCGCCCCGCTGCTCGCCGCCGCGATCGGCCCGCACCGCCTCGCGTCCGGCAGCTTCGTCTTCGCCCACGGCGGCGCCGCCTTCACCCTGATCCTCGTCGGCGCCCTGCTGCTGCCGGTGGCCGCGCTCGTCCTCGCCAAGGCCGACGACCGGGCGGGCGTCCCGCTCCGCCGCGACCTGCGCGACGCGCTGCGCGGCGCCGACCCGGCCCAGGCCCCCTCCCCGACCGGCTTCTTCATCGCCGTGGAGGGCGGTGACGGCGCCGGGAAGTCCACGCAGGTCCAGGCGCTCGCCGAGTGGATCCGCGCCAAGGGCCACGAGGTCGTCGTCACCCGGGAGCCCGGCGCCACCCCCATCGGCAAGCGGCTCCGCTCGATCCTGCTCGACGTGTCCTCGGCCGGGCTGTCCAACCGGGCCGAGGCCCTGCTGTACGCGGCCGACCGCGCCGAACACGTCGACTCCCTGGTCCGGCCGGCCCTGGAGCGGGGCGCCGTCGTCATCTCCGACCGCTACATCGACTCCTCCGTCGCCTACCAGGGCGCGGGCCGCGACCTGTCCCCGACCGAGATCGCGCGCATCTCGCGCTGGGCGACGGACGGCCTCGTCCCCCACCTGACGGTGCTGCTCGACGTCTCCCCGGCCACCGCGCGGGAACGGTTCACCGAGGCGCCCGACCGGCTGGAGTCCGAGCCGCCCGAGTTCCACGCGCGCGTGCGGGCCGGTTTCCTCGCCCTCGCGGCCGCCGACCCGAGCCGCTACCTCGTCGTCGACGCCGGGCAGGACCCCGAGGCCGTCACCACCGTGGTGCGCCACCGTCTCGACCGGGTCCTGCCGCTCTCCGAGGCCGAGGTCAGGGCCGCCGAGGAGGCCCGCCGCAAGGCCGAGGAGGAGGCCCGCAGGAAGGCCGAGGAAGAGGCCGCCCGCAAGGCCGAGGAGGAGCGCCTGGAGCGCGAGCGCCAGGAGCAGCTGGCCCGGCTGCGCGCCGAGGAGGAGGAGCGCAAGCGGCGCGAGGAGGAGGAAGCCCGCCGTCTGGAGGCCGAACGCCAGGCGGAGGAGGCCCGCCGTCGCGCCGAGGAGGCGCGGATCGCGGCCGAGGAGGAGCGCAGGCGGCGCGAGGCCGAGGAGAAGGCCCGCCGCGAGGAGCAGGAGCGTCTCCGTAAGCAGGCCGAGGAGGAGGCCCGGCTCCGTGCCGAGGCCGAGGCCCGGCGCCTGGAGAAGCAGCGCAAGGCCGAGGAGGCCCTGCTGCGCGCCGAGGAGGCCCGCCGCGAGGCGGAGGCCGCGGCGGCGGCGAAGGCGGCCGAGGAGGCTGCCGCGAGGGCCGCGGCGGAGGCGGTCGCCAGGGCGGCGGCGGAGAAGGCCGCCGAGGAGCGGGCGGCGGCCGAGCGCCTCGCCGCCGAGCGGGAGCAGGCCCGGCGCGAGGCCGAGGCACGCGAGGCGGAGGCGCGGGAGACCGAGGCGCGGCGTACGGCGGAGGCGGCGCGGGCCGCCGGTGCCGCCGGGCCGGCGGACGACGTCACCGTGGAGACCCCGGTCGTCCGGCCGGACGCGTCCGGCGCCCCGACCGTCCCGCCCGAGGAGGTCACCGTCGCCACGCCGATCGTGCGCCCCGAGGACGCCCGGCGCGACGCCGGACGGCCCGACGACGAGACGGCGGTGCTGCCGCGGATCCGGGACCCGCGCGCGGCGGACGAGACCGCGGTGCTGCCGCCCGTGCGCGACGAGCGGGCCGCGGACGAGACGGCGGTGCTGCCGCCCGTGCGCGACGAGCGGGACCCGCGGGCCGGTTCCCGGGACGTGCGGGGCGGTGGCGTACGGGATCCGCGCACGGCGCCGGTCCCGGACCCGGTCGACCGGGTGCCGCCGGGCATCTTCCGTGACGAGCGGCCGGACACCGCCCGTCCCGACGACGCCACCCGCGAACTGCCGCAGCTCGACGAGCAGGGCCGCCCGCGCCGCCGCTCCGACTGGGCGGAGGAGACCCCGCTCGACGACCTGCCGACCCTGGCGGACGAGCTGTTCGGCCCGCACGGTGACGACGGCGCGGACGGGCCGGACGGCCGTCGGCGCCGCTGACGGGGACTTCCTCGGGGCCGGGGGTGGAGCTGGCTCCACCCCCGGTCCGCCAGCCAGCTCCATACCGCCGTGACCTGCGCTTTCCTAGCGTGGACCACATGATGAGGACAGCGGTGGCGGAGAGCGGGACCCCTACGGGGACCGGCGGGGCGGCGCTCGCCCTGGACGGGGTGGTCCGCGCGTACGGGCGGCGGCGCGGAAGCGCGCGGGGCGAGGTTCCCGCGCTCGACGGGGTGAGCCTCGTCGTGCCGCGCGGCCGGTTCGTGGCGGTGATGGGGCGGTCGGGATCCGGCAAGTCCACGCTGCTGCGGTGCGCGGCCGGGCTCGAACCGCCGACCGCGGGGACGGTACGGATCGGCGGCACCGACCTCGCCACCCTGAAGCCCGCGGCCCTCACCCGGCTGCGCCGCGACCGGATCGGCTTCGTCTTCCAGTCGCTCAACCTGGTCTCCGCCCTGAACGTCCGCGAGAACGTCACCCTGCCGCTGCTGCTCGCCGGGGCCCGCGGCGGCCCGGAACTCGACGCCCGCGCCCGCGCCGGGCTCGCGGCGGTGGGCCTCGCGGACCGCGCCGAGGAGCGGCCCGAGAACCTCTCCGGAGGTCAGCGGCAGCGCGTCGCCGTGGCCCGGGCCCTGCTCAACGACCCCGAGGTCGTCTTCGCCGACGAGCCGACCGCCGCGCTCGACCCGGTCACGGCGGCCGAGGTGCTCGCCCTGCTGCGGCGCGCGGTCGACGAGCGCGGGCGCACCGTCGTCCTCGTCACCCACGACCCGGTGGCCGCCGCGTGGACGGACGAGGCCGTCTTCCTCGACCGGGGCCGGATCACCGGGCGGCTCGACCGGCCGGACGAGGCCGCGGTCCGCAGGACGCTCACCGGCGGGCCCGTGGGCCGCGCGGCGGCGCACGCCGTGGCGGTGGCGCGGTGAGCCGGGCGGTACGGCTCCTCGCCGCCCGCTCCCTGCGCGCCCACCGCTCGGCCTGGACGGCGGTCTTCGTGGCCGTGGCCGTCACCTCGGCCCTGCTCGGCGCGCTCGCCTTGGCCCTCGGCTCGGCCGGACTCGGGCACGCGCGCGTGGACCGGTACGCGGCGGCGCCCGTCGTCGTCGCGGGTGACCAGGAGGTCCGCTGGACCACGACGCCCTGGGGCGACGGACCGACCACCGTGTCGACGGAGCTGACCGAACGGGTACGGGTGCCCCGCGCGGCCGTCGACGCGGTCCGGGCGGTGCCCGGCGTCCGCGCGGCGGTGCCGGACGAGACCTTCGCCGTACGGCTGGACGCCACCTCCGCCGGCCGGCCCGACGGCGGCGTACGGGTCCTTCCCGGCCGCTCGTGGGAAGCGGCGGCCCTCGCCCCGTACGCCCTGCTCGCGGGCCGGGAGCCCCGCCGGGCGGACGAAGCGGTCGTCGGGGCCGGCCTCGGCCCGCGGATCGGTGACACGGTGCGCGAAGCGGGCCGTGGCACCGCCGGGTACCGGGTCGTCGGCGTGGCCGGGGGGCCGGCCGCGCTGTACGTCACCGGCACGGAGGCGCGGGCGCGCGCCGGGCGGCCCGGAACCGTGGACGCCGTGGGGGTGCTGGCGGAACCGGGCGTCCCCGTGGGCACCCTCCACGCGCGCGTGCGGGCCGCTCTCGACCGCGCGAAGCTCCAGGACACCGCCTCCGGACAGCCGCTGCGGGCGCTGACCGGGGACGGGCGCGGCGGCGCCGAACACCTGGGCGCCGCACCCGCGCGGTCCGCGCTCCTGGAGATGCTCGCCGCCGTCTCCGGGACCGTCGTCCTCGTCGCGGTCCTCGTCCTCGCCTCCCTCGTGGCCCAGGCGCTCCGGCAGCGTGCCCCCGAGCGGGAGCTGCTGCGGGCCGTCGGCGCGACCCCGCGCCAGGTGCGGGCAGCCGCGGGGCGGGAGGTGACCCGGGTGGCCGGTGTCGCGGCGCTGCTCGGCGCCCTCGGGGCCGTACCCCTGTTCCTCGCCCTGTGGAAGACGCTGGGGGCGCGTCCCGGAGTCGTACCGGACGGCCTCGAGCTGCCCACGCCGCCGTGGCTGTTCGCCGCCGTGCTCGCCGCCGCGGCGGTGACGGCCGGGGTGACCCGGCTCGTGGTGCCCTTCGCCGTGGGCCGGGCGGACTCGGCGGGCGCCGACCGGTCCGGCCGGGGCCGGGTCCGGCCCGCCGCCGGGATCGCGCTGCTCCTGGCCGGCGTGACGTCGGCGGGCGCGGCGTCCGCGCAGGGCGGTGAGGCCGCCGCGGCGGCGGCCGGCGCGGCCACGGTGACGCTCGTCGCCGGCTGCGCGGTCCTCGGGCCGTGGCTCGCGCGGGCCGCCATGCGGGTCCTGGGCCGGCCGATGCGCCGGCTCGGCGGCGCCGCGGGCCGGCTCACGGCCGCCGGCGCGGACGCCCACGCGCGCCGCCTCGGTGCCGCGCTCACCCCGGTCGTCCTCGTCACCGCGTTCGCGCTGGTGCAGCTCACCGCGGGCACCACCGTGGGTCGTGCCGCCGAGGAGCAGGCCCGGGCCGCCACCACCGCGCGGATGGAGTTCACCGGCACGACGGCCGAGGAGGTACGGGCGCGGCCCGGGGTGGGCGCGGCCACCGACGTGCTGCGCTCGACGGTCGTCCTGGCCCGCCGCGCCGCCGGTGAACCGCGGCTCGACCGGCTGCCGGTCCTCGGTGTCGACGCCACGGGGCTCCGGGGCACGCTCGATCCCGGAGTGGTCGCGGGCGACCTCGCCGGGCTGACGGCCCCCGGCACCGTGGCGGTCGGAGCCGCCACGGCCGACTCCCTGGACCTGGAACCGGGATCGGCGGTCACCCTCCGGTACGGCGACGGGGCGGAGGCCCGGCTGCGGGTGGTCGCCGTCTACGCACGCTCCCTGGCCCTCGGCGAGTTCCTGCTCCCGAAGGCCGCGCTCGCCCCCCACATGACCGATCCGGCTCCCTCCCGCGTGCTGGCGGCGGGGCCCCCGGGCACCCTCCCCGATCGGGCCGCGGTTCCCGCGCCGGAGCGCGTGGAGCTGCCCGGGGCCGAGCTGAACGGCATCGTGTCGGCCTCCGTGGTCTCCGCGATCGGCGGCCTCACCCTGCTCTCCGTCCTCAGCACGCTCGCCCTCATCGGCGCCGGCCGGCGCGGTGAACTGCGGCTGCTGCGACAGGTGGGCGCCACGGCGGGCCAGCTGCGCCGGATGTTCGCCCTGGAGGCGGGCTTCCTGACCGGCACCGGCCTGCTCGTCGGCCTCGTGGTGGCGGCGCTGCCCCTCATGGCCTTCGCCCGGTCCTTCACCGGCGGCCTGCCCTACCTGCCGCCCGCCTGGGCAGGACTGGTCGCCGGCACGGTGGCGGTCACGGTGACGGCGGGCGTGTTCCTCTCCCACCGGGCCCGGGACACGCGCGGGTGAGGGGCGGTCAGGCGTTGAGGTAGGCGAGCACGGCGCGCACCCGGCGGTGGCCGCCGTCGGTGGGCGGCAGCCCCAGCTTGGCGAAGACGTTCCCGATGTGCTTGTGCACGGCCCGCTCGGTGACCACCAGCGAGCGGGCGATCGTGCCGTTGTCGTGCCCCTGCGCCATCAGCTCCAGGACCTCGCGCTCGCGCGGGGTGAGCGACCGCAGCGGGTCGTCGCGCCGGCGCGCCAGAAGCTCCGTGACGACCTCGGGGTCCAGGGCCGTACCGCCGGCGGCGACGCGCTCCAGGGCGTCCAGGAACTCGTCCACCCGCCCCACCCGGTCCTTCAGGAGGTAGCCGACGCCCTTCGCCCCGCCGCCGAGCAGTTCGGCGGCGTACGTCTCCTCGACGTACTGCGACAGGACGAGGACCGGCAGGCCGGGCAGCTCGGCGCGGGCCGCGAGGGCCGCCCGCAGCCCCTCGTCGCGGAACCCGGGCGGCAGCCGTACGTCGAGCACGGCGGCGTCCGGGCGGTGCTCCAGGAGCAGCGGCAGGATCTCCGGGCCGGTGGCGGCCACCCCGGCGACCTCGTGCCCGGCCGAGGTCAGCAGGAGGACCAGGCCTTCCCGGAGGAGGGCGTTGTCCTCGGCGATCACCACACGCACGGAAGCTCCACTTCGATCAGGGTCGGGCCCCCTGGAGGGCTGGTCAGTCGTACGGTCCCGTCGAGCGCGGCCACCCGGCGCCGCATCCCGAGCAGACCGGAACCGCCCGGGGCGGTCCGGGTGGTCCCCGCGGGCCCGGGGACGCCGGTGTACCCGGCCGATCCGGTGCCTCCCGTGGCCTCCGCCGCCTCGGCGCCGCCGCGGCCCTCGTCGCGGACGCGGACGCGCAGGCCGGCGGGCTCCCGGCGCAGGAGGACGGAGGCGCGGCCGGCTCCGCTGTGCTTGGCGGCGTTGGTCAGGGCCTCGGCGACGGCGAAGTAGGCCGCGGCCTCCACGGCGGCGGGCGCGCGGTACTCCTCGCGCCCGGTCTCCGGGGCGGCGGGCGCGCGGTGGGCCCCAAGTCCGGCCTCCACGGCGGCGGGCGGGCGGTGGACCCCGTGCCCGGTCGCGTCCCCGTCCTCGCCGGCCGTCGCTCCGGCGCCCGCCAGGCCCTCGACCGTCACCGTGACGTCCAGGGCGCTGCTCGCGGCGAGGGCGCGGACCGCGCCCACCAGACCGCGGTCGGTGAGGATCGGCGGGTGGATGCCGCGCACCACGTGCCGCAGCTCGGCCAGGGCCTCCTCGGCCTGTTCCTGCGCGTCGTCGAGGAGCTTCCGGCCCGTCGCCGGATCGGAGTCGTACGCCCGCCGCGCCAGTCCGATGCGCACGGAGAGGGCGACCAGGCGGGCCTGCGCGCCGTCGTGCAGATCCCGTTCGATGCGCCGCAGTTCGGCGCCGTGCGCGGCGACCGCGCCCGCCCGGGTGGCGGTCAGTTGCTCGACCCGGGCCGCCAGGGCGGCGTCCCGGGCCGCCGACGGCGCCGGGGTCAGCAGGGCCCGCGACCAGGAAGCCGACAGCGTGGCTCCGCGCGCGAGCAGCGGCAGCAGCAGGGGCGGGCGGCCGGCGAGCCCGGTCACCACCCCGTCGGTCACCAGCGCCATCACCCACAGCGGCAGCGAGGCGCACCAGAGCAGGAGCCCGTAGAAGATCTGCGCGGCGGCCCAGATCAGGTCCCGCCGGGTGCCCGGGTCGGTCAGGGCCGTGCGCACGCGCGCGGGGAGGGGGCCTTCGAGCGGCAGGTACGCCTCCGGCACGGGGACGCCGGTCCACGCCGCCACCAGGCGCCGCTCCCTGCCGGCGACCCGGCGCAGCAGCAGGACGCTCTCCGGCAACACGCCCGCACCGATCACCGTGAGGGTCAGGAAGGCGGTGAAGAGGGCGACCGCCGTGAGCAGGCAGCAGACGACCGAGACCACCGCGCCGGCCGTCAGACGGAGCCACGCCCGGACCGCTTCCCTGATCGCCTCGCGCATGCGCTCAGCGTATGCGGCACCCCGGTCGGGGGTGGAGCGGGCTCCACCCCCGACCGGGGTGCGGGCCCCGCTGCGCCAGGGAGGTGGGGCGGCGGAAGATCGGACCGTCACCGATCCACGTCCCCGGAGGTTCTTGATGCGGTTCCTGCTCTGGCTGCTGCTCGCCGCGAGTGTCCTGGCCAATGTCTACGTGAGCACCTTCTCGGGCTGGGGCGACGGGGGACGGATCGCGGGCGGGGTGGCGACCGGTGCGGTCCTCCTCGGCTCGGCGACGGGCCTGTGGTTCACCCGGGCGCACCGGGACGCCTGAGGGCCGGCTGCCCGGCGGTTCCCGTCCGCCGGGGCGCCCGGGGACTGCCCGTCGCCGCCGCCGTCCGGGATTGTCGGAGGGCTGCCCCACAATGGAGGACGTACCTGAGGAGGGGCACAGAGATGGCCGTATGGGACGACCTGGTCGGGCAGGCGAAGGTGGAGGAGCAGCTCGCCGCCGCGGCGCGCGACGCCGACGCCTTCGTGACCGCGCACGACGCGGGCGAGCCCGTACCCGCCTCCTCCAAGATGACCCACGCCTGGCTGTTCACCGGCCCGCCCGGGGCCGGCCGGGTGGACGCGGCGCGGGCGTTCGCCGCGGCCCTGCAGTGCGTGAGCCCGGACCGGGCGCTGGGCGGGACGCCCGGCTGCGGCTTCTGCACCGGCTGCCACACGGCCCTGGTCGGCACCCACGCCGACGTCACCACCATCAGCGCGGTCGGCACCGAGATCCTGGTCCGCGACATGCGGGACACCGTCCGGAAGTCCTTCACCGCCCCGGCGAACGGCCGCTGGCAGGTCATCCTCGTCACCGACGCCGAGCGGCTCAACGAGAAGTCGGGCAACGCCGTGCTGAAGGCCGTGGAGGAGCCCGCCCCGCGTACGGTCTGGCTGCTCTGCGCCCCGTCCGTCGAGGACGTGCTGCCCACGATCCGCTCGCGCTGCCGCCACCTGACCCTGCGGACCCCTCCGGTGGAGGCCGTGGCCGACATGCTCGTACGGCGGGACGGCATCGAGCCGGAGGTCGCGGGGGCGGCCGCGCGCGCCGCCCAGGGCCACATCGCGCGGGCCCGGCGGCTCGCCACGGACGAGCGGGCGCGCGCCCGCCGGGCGGTCGTGCTCAAGCTGCCGCTGCGGGTGGCGGACATCGGGGGCTGCTTCAAGGCGGCGCAGGAGCTGGTCGACGCGGCGGCGGAGGACGCCAAGCAGGTCGCCGAGGAGGTCGACACCAAGGAGACCGAGGACCTGAAGGCGGCGCTCGGCGCGTCCCAGGGCGGGCGGATGCCGCGCGGCACGGCCGGGCTGATGAAGGAGCTGGAGGAGAAGCAGAAGCGGCGCGGACGGCGCACCCAGCTCGACAGTCTGAGCCTCGCCCTCACCGACCTGACCGGCTTCTACCGGGACGTCCTGGCGCTCCAGCTCGGCTCCCGTACCCCGATCACCAACGAGGACGTGCGCGACGCCCTGGAGCAGGTCGCGCGCGACAGCACCCCGGAGCGGACCCTGCGCCGCATCGAGGCCGTCCTCGCCTGCCGCGAGGCCCTCGACCGCAACGTGGCGCCGCTGCTGGCCGTGGAGGCGATGACGATGGCCCTGCGCGACTGACGGCCGGAACCGGCGGCCGGCGGTTCGGGCGATTGGACACGGTACGTACCGGTGCGGATACGCTCCGGGGATGGACTCCAGGCGTTTCCTCCGCGCGTCCGCCACGGCCCTCGCGGCCGCCGGACTGATCCTCTCCGGCTGCTCGGGCGGAAGCGACGCCGCCGCACCCGCCCCGAACCCGGCCGCTGCCGCGCCCTCCGCGTCCCCGGAGGCGCTGAAGAAGTTCTACGGCCAGAAGCTGACCTGGCGGGACTGCGGAGCCCCCGGCTTCCAGTGCGCCACGCTCCGCGCCCCGCTGGACTACGCGAAGCCCGGGGCGGGTGAGATCGACCTCGCGGTCTCCCGCGCGCGGGCCACCGGGCCCGGCAAGCGGCTCGGCTCGCTCCTCGTCAACCCGGGCGGGCCCGGCGGCTCGGCCGTCGGCTACCTCCAGGGATACGCGGGCATCGGCTACCCGGCGCCCGTCCGCGCCCGCTACGACATGGTGGCCGTCGACCCCCGGGGCGTGGCGCGCAGCGAGCCGGTCGAGTGCCTGACGGGCCCCGAGATGGACACGTACACCCAGGTCGACCAGACGCCCGACACGGCGGCCGAGACCAGCGCGCTCGCCGCCGCCTTCCGGAGGTTCGCGGCCGGCTGCGCGAAGCGCTCGGGCGAGGTCCTGCCGCACGTCTCCACGGTCGAGACGGCCCGTGACATGGACATCGTGCGCGCCGTCCTCGGCGACGAGAAGCTGACCTACGTCGGGGCGTCGTACGGCACCTTCCTCGGCGCCACCTACGCCGAACTCTTCCCCGGCCGGGTGGGCCGCCTCGTCCTCGACGGGGCCATGGACCCGTCCCTGTCGGCCGTCGACCTCAACCGCGACCAGACCGCCGGCTTCGAGACGGCCTTCCGCGCCTTCGCCGCCGACTGCGTCCGCACCCCGGACTGTCCGCTCGGCACCGGGTCGGTCGAGGCGGCCGGCGAGGCGATGAGGAAGTTCTTCCGCGACGTCGACGCCGAGCCGGTGCCGACGGGCGAGAGCCGCGCGCTCGGCGAGTCGCTCGCCACCACCGGGGTGATCGCCGCGATGTACGACGAGGGCGCCTGGCCCCAGCTCCGCGAGGCCCTCACCCGGGCGATGGGTGGCGAGGGCTCGGCGCTGCTGGCCCTGGCCGACAGCTACTACGAGCGCGACACCGACGGCAGCTACGCCAACCTCATGTCCGCGAACGCGGCCGTGAACTGCCTCGACCTCCCCGCGGCCTACGGCGGCCCCGCGGAGGCCGCGAAGGCGGTCCCCTCCTTCGAGAAGGCCTCCCCGGTCTTCGGCAAGGGTCTGGCCTGGGCGGCCCTGAACTGCACGTACTGGCCCACCCCGCCGACCGGCCGCCCCCACCGCATCACCGCCGAGGGCGCCGCCCCGATCCTGGTCGTCGGCACCACCCGCGACCCGGCGACCCCCTACAAGTGGGCCCGGTCCCTCGCCGGCCAGCTCGCCTCCGGCAGCCTCCTCACCTACGACGGCGACGGCCACACCGCGTACGGCCGGGGCAGCGACTGCGTCGACACCGCGATCAACACCTACCTCCTGGAGGGCACGGTCCCCCCGGACGGAAAGCGCTGCTCGTAGCCCCTCTCCGGGGGTGTGCGGAGCACCCCCGGAACCTGTGTAGACTTGGCGACGCTGCTGCACCCACCACGGGTCCGCGCGGCACGCCGCCTTAGCTCAGTTGGCCAGAGCAACGCACTCGTAATGCGTAGGTCTCGGGTTCGAATCCCGAAGGCGGCTCGGATTAGCCCCAGGACTCACTCGCCGTGACCTGGGGCTTTTTCATGCCCGGGGGCGGGTGCGGGAGGCGGCGGTGTCGCGGGGCGGAGGGGTCCCGGGGCGGGTGGGACGTCCCTGGCGAGTTGGCGCCAGGGAGCGGGCCGGTTTTCGTGGCGGGAGTCGGGGGGATCGCGCCGAACCTGGGGGAGGAAGTCCGCACTCCGGATAGATGGTCCGCAAGAGTGCAAAGAGGGGTGAATCGGTGCTCCTTTCGCTCTTGCGGACATCGAGGCGGAGGATTGGATTCCTCTTCGGTTGCCCAGAGTGGGACGTTCCGGGGGCGGGATCGCTGTGGGTCACCTCCTTAGCAGAGAAGCCGTGTCCGCGTCGGGGAACGGAGATTCTTGGCGCGCGACCGACGGTGCGCGCGGCGGTATTTCTGAGCGCCGTTGTTGCCGCCGATCGGCCTCCGATACGTTCGTCGCGGCAATCAGCCACAGCGAAGGGGAAATTATGTTCAAGCGAAAGAACCTGGTCTCTGCTTTTGCCTCCGTGGCCATGGCAGGGGCCGGCGTTCTCGCCCTGACGGCACCGGCTCAGGCCTCTGTTCCGGGAACGGAGCAGTTCCAGAACGTCGCCACGGGCTTCTGTCTGGACAGCAACGCCGACCGCGCCGTCTACACGCACTCCTGCAATACCGGTGCCTACCAGAAGTGGACGGTCTCGTCCGTCAGCGGTGGTTACACCGTGCGGAACCAGGCCACCGGATTCTGCCTGGACAGCAACGCCGCGCGGGCCGTCTACACGCATTCCTGCAACGGCGGCAGCTACCAGAAGTGGGTCATCAGCTACAGCGGTACGGGATACGTGCTGCGGAACGTCGCCACCGGCTTCGTGCTCGACAGCAACGCCAACCGGCAGGTGTACACGCACTCCTACAACGGGGGCAACTACCAGAAGTGGAGCTGACCGCGCGCGGTCGGCGAGCGCGCTGAGCGAGCGCGCGAGCGATGAGACCGAGGCCCGCCCTGTCGCAGAGGGCGGGCCTCGGCCCGTTCATGACGGTGCCCGGCGGGCTTCCGCGGTGGCCGGCTGCCCGGTGCGTGGCCGGCAGGGGAGCCGTACGGCCACCCGTGCCGCGCTGCCGTGCCGGACATCTTCCTGCCCCCTGCGCGGGAGGGCAACAGGTCCGGACCAGGAGCCGGACACCCCCCGGGCCCCGGCGGCCCGGGCGGGGAGCCGTGGGCGCGGCGCTCACCTGGGGGTTCGGGGGACCGTCAGCTTGTTGCCGGGGGTTCTGCATCAAGCTGACACCGGAATTCATGGAGTCCCCCCTGCCCCGCTGGCATTGTCTTCCTCAGCGGAAACGCAAGGGATCACGGAAACGGAACCCAGGGGGAAACATGCGGAACCGATTCACCTCGGCAGCGGTTTGTCTGGCTCTCGGCCTGACCGGCTGGACCGTGGCAACCGGCAGCGCGGCGGCCACCGAGCGGAACGGCGACCGGAACGCGGTCGTCACCGCCGCGCCGTACAGCACCGGGACGCACGGCGACGAGCACACCGGATGGCCGGGACAGGCTTCGACGCCGGTGCCCGTACCGCCCGCCGTCACCGAACTGATCTGCGGAATCCAGCAGAGCATTCCGTATCCGGTCCAGATCCCGCACTGCAAGCAGGTCAACGGCTGGCAGTAGTCCCCGGCTTTGCCTCCGACTGCTGATTCGAAGGGCGAAAGCAGAGTGGTCATGACAAGTCGGCTCCCTGGTTCCATGGAATTCGCGGGGCGTTCGGATTCCGTTCTCGAAGTGGCCGGTCTCCGCGTGAGATACGCCGACGTCGAAGCGGTGGCGGGAATTTCCTTCTCGGTCGCTCCCGGCGAGATCTTCGGTCTCCTCGGCCGCAACGGAGCCGGCAAGACCAGCACCATCTCGGCCATCGCGGGCCTTCGCCGGCCCGACGAGGGACGGATCACCGTCCTCGGGGAGGACGCGCTCGTACGGACCGACGTCCTGCGCGCCTCCCTCGCCCTCCAGCCGCAGCAGGCCAGCCTCTTCCCGAGGCTCAAGGTGCGGGAGACCCTGGAGACCTGGGCCGCCCTCTACCCGGCGCCCCGGGACGTGGACGCGCTGCTGGAGGAGATCGGCCTGGCCGAGAAGGCCGGGGCGCGCGCCGCCCGGCTCTCCGGGGGGCAGCAGCAGCGCCTGCTGCTCGCCACGGCGCTCGTCGGCGACACGCCCGTGGTCGTCCTCGACGAACCCACCACGGGACTCGACCCGCACGCCCGGCACGCCGTCTGGGACCTCATCCGCAGGGCCCAGGCCGGAGGCACCACCTTCCTGCTCACCACCCACGCCATGGCGGAGGCGGAGGAGATGTGCGACCGCCTCGCCGTCCTGCACGAAGGACGGATGGTGGCGGCCGGCTCCCCGACGGAGCTGATCGCACGGCACGCGCCCGGCGGCGTCGTGTCCGTACGCACCGGCGACGCCGGCGTCGCCGACCGGGTCCGCGCCCGCTTCGGCGACGCCATGACCGCCGTCGAGTCGACCGGCCGCTCCGGCCGCACACGGTTCGAGGTGACGGCGGACGACCCGCACGCCACGGCCGCGTGGATCACCGGCCTCGACACCGGGGCCGACGTACGGCCGCGCCCCGCGACCCTGGAGGACGTGTTCCTCCGCCTCACCGGCACCCCGCTCGGATCCGGAACGGAACAGGAGGAGAAGCGATGACCACCCCCCTCGGTCTCGGCGCGCCACCCGTGTCGACGACCCGCCAATGGCAGGCGCTCTCCCGGGCCATGACCCGCCAGCTCCTCCGCGACCCGGCGGCACTCTTCTTCAGCGTGGTCTTCCCGCTGTTGATGGCGGTCTTCTTCGTCGTCCTCATGCAACTGACGTGGGTACGGGGGCCCTTCGAGCTCGCCGTGGTCGGCACCGGCCCGCAGGCGGCCGCCCTCCAGGAGGCCCTGGGCGACGGCAGCAGGGCCGTCGCCGTCCCGGAACCGGGACCGCAGCCGGACAAGGCGGCGCTGATCGTCCCCGACGAGGCCTCCCGCACCCTGCGGATGGCCGTCGACCCCGAACAGCCCTCCGTGGTCGCGGCGGTACGCGGCGCCCTGGACGGCACCGCGTGGCAGGGCTGGGAGGTGACGGCCCTGGGCACCGACGGAACCACCCTCTTCGATCCCATGGCCTTCGTCATCCCCGGTGTCCTCGCCTTCGCGCTGCTCTCGCTCGCCCTCACCGGCACGGCCTCCGCGCTCGTGGGGATGCGGGCCAGCGGCACCCTGCGGCTGCTGTCCACCACACCGGCCCGGCGGTCCGCCGTCCTGCTCTCGCTGCTCCCCGGCCGGGGACTGCTGGCACTCGCCGTGCTCGCCCTGATGGGCGCCGGCGCCGTCGCCGGCGGACTCCTGGAACCGGCCTCGACACTGCGGCTGCTCCTGACCACGGCCCTCGGCCTGGTGATGCTGCTGGCCCTCGGCTACCTGCTCGGCGGACTGCTCTCCTCGCCCGAGGTGACCAACGCGATCTCCGGGCTGCTCACCCCGGTCCTGCTGATGAGCACCGGACTTCTCTTCCCCCTCGAACTTCTCCCCGACGCGGTGGCGGGCCCGCTCTCCTGGACCCCGCTGGCGATGTTCGGAGACGCCCTGCGCCACGACGTGGTCGGCGGGATCACCCGCCACGCCCTGTGGCTGGACTGGACAGTGATGGCGGCGACGGCCGCGGGGCTCACGGCCCTCGCGGCACGGACGTTCCGCTGGGACACGGAGCGTGGATGATGACGGTGGACACGACGACCCCGTACACGGCGGCGGCGGTGACGGACACGGCGGCCACGGGCGCCGGACGGGACCGGCGGCACCCCCCGATACCGGAGTCCCTGCTGCGGATCGGCCAACTCGCCTCCCCGTACGGTCTGGTGAACCGGGTGACCCGGCTCCCCGTCGCCGAGGGCGAGCCCGACTTCCCGATCTTCACGGCCTCGCTCGGCAACCCCGGCGAGGTGCTCAGGGAGCAGACCGGCTGGGAGCACAACCCCAGCTCCGGGAACTTCGACGGAGCCGGCGGCGACCTCGATCCGGAGCGGGCCGCGCACCTCGCGGTCGCCGAATCGCTGGAACGCTACTCCTCCTGCGCCCGGGACCCCGAGCAGATCATCTGGGCGACGGCCGCCGAACTCGGCGAGGACGCCGTCACCAGCGACCGGTGGCCCCGCTGCTCGCCGGCCGAACTGGCCGACCCCCGCAGCGGCCTGGTCGCCACCGACCCCGGCGGCCCGATGCGCTGGGTCCGCGGCTGGTCCTTCACCCGCAACCGCCCGGTGTACGTGCCGGCCGTGCAGGTCTGGCTGAAGAACCCGGTCGAGTCCATGGCGGAACGTTTCGTCCACCCGGTCTCCACCGGCTGCGCCGCCCACTCCGACCCCGCCGCCGCCGTCGTCAACGGCATCCTGGAGATCGTCGAACGCGACGCCATCGCCCTCACCTGGCTCCAGCGGCTGCGCCTGCCCCGGCTGGAGTTCGATCCGGCCGAACTGGCGCCCGAGTTCCGGGCCTTCGTCGAGCGGGGCAGCAGCCCCCACCTGCGGACGCGGCTGTACGACGCGACGACCGACCTCGGCATCCCGGTCATCTACGGGGTGCAGCTCGCCGACGACGACCGGGTCATCGCCCAGCTCGTGGCCGCGACGGCGGAGCTGGACCCCGGCAAGGGCATCGCCAAGCTCTACCGCGAGGCGTCCTCGCTGCGGATCGCCCTGCGCCACATGGCGAAGGCCGCCGAGAAGGACGCCGCCACCGCCGCCGGCACGCCGATGGCGGAGGAGGACATCGTGAGCGTCGTGGACGGCGCCCTGCTGTCCGGCCCGCTGTCCCAGCGCCACCGCTTCGACTTCCTCCTGGAGGGCGACCGCCCGGTGCACGGGCTGCGCGACCTCCCCCGGGCCCCGTCCGAGGAACCGCTGCCGGCCCTGGCCTGGCTGCTGGCACGGCTGCACGCCCGGGGCTGCGAGGTCATCGGCGTCGACCTCACCACCGACGAGGCCGAGCAGGTCGGCGCCACCGTCGTCCGGATGCTCATCCCGGAGCTCATGCCACTGTCCTTCGTCCACCGCGCCCGCTACCTGGCGCACCCCCGGCTGTACGCGGCTCCCGCCGCCATGGGGCACCCGGTGCGCGGCGAGGCCGACATCAACCCGCACCCGCAGCCCTTCGCCTGAGCCCGGGAGCGCGGGCCCGCACCCCCGCCCCACCATCCCTGCCGCGAACCACCGACGAGGAGAGTTTCGAAGATGACCGATCCGCGCCTGCTGATCCTCACCGCGGGAGCGTTCGGCGCGGCCGTCGCCGAAGGGCTCGGCGCCCGCCACCCCGGGACCACCGTGCTCGACGTGAGCCAGGGCACCCACCCGAGCCTCTGGCCGGACAGCGACCTGATCGTCCTGGCCGCCGGCCAGGACCGCGAGGTGCTGGCCGACATGGTGGACGCCAGCGCCCACGCCTGGAAGCGGCCCTGGTTCCCCGTCCAGGCCGGCCCCCTCGATCTGCGGTGCGGACCGGTGGTCGTGCCCGGCCGCACCGCGTGCCACCGCTGCTACACCCGCCGCCGCGCCCAGCACACCCCGCCGACGACCGACCGCACCACCGGCGCGGACACCGGCGCGCAGCACGTCTCCGGGTACGCCCCGCACCACGTCGCCATCGCCGTGGGCCTCGCCGGCCAGGCGGTGCGCGAGGCCCTGGCCGGGCCCGGTGAGCCGGGCGCGGCGGAGGGGATCGGCGGCACGGTCCGGGTCTTCGGACTCGTGGAGGGCACCACCTCCAGCGCCGCCGTCGTCGCCGTCGACCGGTGCGACCGCTGCCGGCCGGCCCGCACGCCCGAGAGCCGCCTGACGACCTTCGTGGAGCTCGCGGCCGAACTCGCGGCCCTCCCGGCCAGGTGACCGCGCCGCCCCGCCGGACCCCCTGACGCACGCCGAGGGCCGCGCCCGCTCCCGAGCCGGCAGGTACCCGTACCCGGTACGCGTACCAGCCGCCCCGCCCTCGTACCCGTACCGCTCGACCGGCCCGTACGCCGCGCCCCGCGTGCGTCCCGCACGCCCCGCCCGTACGTCCCGAACCGGAAAGGAGGCCTCGATGCCGGACCACTCTGTGATCACCGCCGAAGCCATGGCCTCGGCCGCCCTGAACGACCCGCAGTTCCACGTCCCGGCCCGGCCCAGGCTCCGGCGCGGGCTCTCCCTGCACCACACGCCCGAGGCCCTCGTCGTCGAAGGAACGCCCAAGAAGCAGCTGCTCCGCGGCGCCGCCGCCCGGGACCTGCTCCCCCGCCTGCTGCCCCTGCTCGACGGCAGCCGCGGCCACGAGGACGTGGCCGGCGCCCTCGGCATCCCGGCCACGACCGTCTTCAAGGCCCTCTCCCTGCTGTGGACCTGCGGCCTGATCGAGGAGGCCGCGCCCCCGGAGTCCGCCGCCCGCGCTGCGGCCGTCCCCGCACCGACGGCCGACTTCCTCTCCCGCATCGGCGACTCCACCGGCGCGAACCACGCCTGGGAGGAAGCCCTGGACCGGCTGGCCCGGGCCCGCGTCGAGGTCTTCGGCGCCGGCCCGCTCGCCACGGCCGCCCGCCGCCACCTCACCGACTCGCTCGTACGGGCCTCCGCCGGCACCGACCCCGGCAGGGGACCGGCGCCCGGGACGACCCTCGCGGTCGCCGCCGGGCTCGGACCGGACGACGCGGCGGCGCTCGCCGCCGCCTGCGCCCTCGCCGGCGTCCCCCTCGTCCGCCTCGCGCTCACCGGCCGCACCGCGCACCTCGGGCCGTACGTGGACCTGGCGTTCACCCCCTGCATGGCCTGCCGCACCGCCGAGGACCCGGCCGACGACCGGTCGCCGCTGCCCGGCGATGCCGAACTGGCCGCCGCGCTGTTCACCCGCGACCTGTTCGCCCTGCTCTCCCGCAGCACGCCCGGCCCGCTGCCGTCCCAGTGGCGCACCGTCGACCTGGCGGACCTCTCCCAGCAGCGCCGCTCGGCCGCCACCCGGCCCGGCTGTCCGTACTGCTCCGCCGCGCCCGGTGACGACCCGGCGGACCCGCCGCTCGCCGCGCGCTACGAGGCGGCGATCGCCTTCCCGCCCCGCGAGTACGCCGACGGCAAGGCCCACCAGGCCCACTACAAGCCCTCGAACATCGCCCTCCAGAACGACGAGAAGACCTGGCCCGTCGCCGCCGCCGTCCCCCTCCCGGAACCGCCGCTGGAGCTGCTGCGCTCCCCCCGGCCCACCGGCCTCGACGACGCGACCGCCGCCCTCCTCCTGGCCGTCACCGCCGGCCGCCGGGCCGTGCTCCCCGGCCGCGTGCAGCGCTGGACGGCGAGCGGCGGCAACATCGGCTCCGTCGTCGCCCACCTCGTGGTCCGCGACGTGCCGGGCCTGGAACCCGGTGTGTACGGGTACGTGGCCTCCGCGCACCGGCTGGCCCTGCTCTCCGCCGACCCGGGCGCGGTGCCCGGCGAGGCGCCCCTGACGGTCGTCCTCACCGGCGACTTCACCAAGGTGGCGAAGAAGTACTCGGCCTTCGCCCTGCGGATCGTCCTGCTCGACGCCGGCTGCGCCACCGCCACGCTCCGCGCCGCCGCGCACGCCCTGGACCTGCCGTGCGCCGTCCGCACCCGCTGGGACGACCTGGCGGTGGGCGCGGCCCTGGGGATCGACCCCGACCTGGAACCGATCACCACCCTCGTCGACCTGGGAGGAGCCCCGTGAGCGCCCCGCACGAACTGGCCCTGGACATGCTGGCGTCCTTCCGCGAGCAGCCGCCCGCCGCGACCGGCGGGACCGCCCTCGCCACGGCCCCGGCGCCCGCGCCCGCACCGGCGGCGCTCGGACCGGCCGTGACGGCCGGCCCGTACACGCCCCCGTCCGCGCCCCACGACCTGCTGACCACCCTGGAGCACCGGCGCTCGCTGCGCGGTTTCTCCCCGGAGCCCCTGCCGGCCGGACTGCTCGCCGACATCATGACCCGGGCCCTGGACCTGGACGCCGGTACGGACCGGGAGGCGGCACGGCTGCCGCTCGAACCGACCGTCGTCGCCCACCGGTTGACCGGCGTACGGCCCGCCGTCCACCGCTTCGACCCCGCCGCGCGCGGCTTCACCCCGGTGATGGAACTGCCGACGGGGGCCGCCCGCTACGGCATGACGCTCCAGCCGGAGTTCTCCGACGCCGCCGCGATCGTCTCCCTCGGCGTGCCCCTGGACGCCGCCGCGCGCCTTCACGGCGGGCACGGCTACCGGACGCTGCTGACCCGCGCCGGCTCCGCCGCGTACGCGATGTGGCTGGACGGCGTCGCCCACGGCCTCGTCGGCAGTGTCTTCGCCGGCTTCATCCCGGCCGCCGTCCGCGGCCCGCTGCTCAGCGACGGAACGAGCCGCCAGCAGATCTTCGCGCTGGCCCTCGGCCTGCCGCCGGCCCCCTGAGACTTCCCGCCCCGGTCCGGGGCGGGGACCCGTGAACCACCCCACGACACCCGAGGAGGTGCCTCCCATGGAGGACATCGAGCTGTACGCCGTCGACGCCGAGGAACTGGCGATCGAGGAGCTGCCCGAGGGCAACGCCCTCGCGAGCTGGGCGTCCGCCGGATCGGCCTCGACCGCGTCCTGCCCGGCGACGTCCGCGTCGTCCCTCAGCAGCGCGTCCACCTACGGATGAGCCGCTGACCCATCGGCCGGCCCGCCCGGCCCCCCGCACCGCACCCACTCGGAGAGGAGAGGAACACCATGGAGAACGAGTTCGAGCTCTACGTCGTCGACGGTGACGAGCTGGCGATCGAGGAGCTTCCGGAGGGCAACGCCCTCGGCTGCTTCTTCTGCGCCGGATCGGCGTCGACCGCGTCCTGCCCCGGTACGTCCGCGGCCACCGCGTCGTCCGCCTCGACCCTGGGCTGACACCGCGCCACGGCCACCGGCCACCACCATCCACCACCCTGAAGGGAACCCCTCATGCAGGACTTCGACGACCTCGAACTCGACCTGACCGCCGACGAGCTGGCCTCGGACGCGCTCGGTCTCGAGCCCCTCAAGGAGGGCGTCGCCCTCGGCACCTGGGCGACCGCGAGCACCGCCTCGTCGGCCTCGTGCCCGACGAGCACCGCCTCCTCCTCCGCGAGCGCCTCCAGCTTCGGCTAGAGCACAGCGCCCTCGCGCCACCCCCACCCAAGGCCCCCTCGCCCCCCGTCCGGGCGGCCGAGGAACCCGAAGGAAACCGAGAAAGGAAGTGAACGCCATGAACGAGAACCTCGACACCGAGCTCGAACTGTGGTCGGAGTCCCTTGACCTGGAGGTCCTGCAGGACGCGGTGAGCCCCGGCTTCACCACCGCCTTCTGCGGCGCCTGCGCCGGCTCCGCCAGCTGCCCCGTCGGCTGCGTCGGCTCCATGAGCAGCGTCTCCAGCCAGGGCGGCTGATCGCACGGAGGACGGCCGGCCCCGCCGGTCGAATCCCTGGGCTCCGGGGTGGTCCTAGTACCCCGGGGCCCAGGGCCCCCAGCCCGGTCCGCTGTTCCCGGACCGGACTGAACCCCACCAGGTTAGAACCAGGCGGCCCGGCACGGTAGCGGGCCGGCCGCCGCAGCGGAGGGAGGAACCGCGCCGTGGATGTGTGCACTGCACCCAAACTCCGGGAGGATCTGGAGATCATCCGGGGGATGGACGACCACCCCTTGGTGTTCGACCCGCAGGGCGGGACGTATCACCGGCTCACCAGATCGGCCGCGGCCCTGCTCCGCCAGTTCGACGGGACGCGCTCGCTGGACGAGCTCTCGGCCCTCATGGCCGAGCGCCGGGGCGTCCCCGCCGAGGGCGTACGCGGCGAACTCGACACCTTCGTCGGGGAGCTGACCCGCAGCGGACTCCTCGTCGGCACCGAGCCCGAGCAGGCCCCGAAGAAGCGCGCCGGCGGCCGCTTCGGCACCAGCATGCTGATGCCCCGCTTCGTCGTCACCCGCTCCCTCCCGACGGTCCTGGAGCCGGTCGCCCGGCTGCTCCGCCTGGTCCCGGCCCGGCTGTCGGTCGGCGTCTTCGCCGGCGGCGGTGTCCTGGGCATCCTGCTCGGCCTCTACGCGGTGATCACCGCGGCGCCTCCGGCCCGCGACCTCCTCGGCACCGGGACGCTGGTCGCGATCGGCCTGATGCTGTTCCAGATCCTCGTGCACGAGAGCGCCCACGCGATGGTCTGCCAGGTGCTGAAGGTGCCCGTCCGGGGCCTCGGGGTGGCATTGCTGTTCTACTTCATGCCGCTCGCGTACGTGGACCGCACCGACGCCTACCGGGTCCGTTCCCGCGGCGGACGCGTCCTGCTCGCCCTCGCCGGGCCGCTCAGCGACGGCTGGTTCACCGGCGCCGCCGCCCTGCTCGTCCTCACCACGGACGGCCCCGTCGCCCAGGTCGCCGGGGCGCTGCTGATCTTCCAGATGCTCAACCTCGTCACCAACGTCAACCCGATGCTGCCGAGCGACGGTTACGCGGCGCTCGAGGCGGGTTTCGGTCTCGTGGACGCCCGGGGCCGGGCCTTCGCCCTGCTCAAGCACCGCCTGCTGGGCCGCCCGCTGCCGGGCTTCCTGGAGCGGATGCCGGCCCGCAGCCGCCGGCTGCACGTGACGTACGGGATCGTGTGCAGCGTCTACACCGTGGCGCTCGGCTACTTCGTGATCCAGTCGCTCGTCTGGTCCTTCGACCTGGTCGGACGGTCGATGCCGTGACCGCCCTGATCCCGCCGCCGTCCGCCGCCGCGGACCGTACGGCCCCGCTGCCCGCGCCCTCCCCGCTCACCACCACCCCCGAGATCTCCGGCCCCCTGGTCACCCGGGTGGGCGGACTGCCCACCGAGGCCCTGGACCTCGTGCCGGCCGCCACCCGCCGGGCGGTCGCCGAGGCCGCCGACGCCCGTGCCGTACGGGAGAGCCTCCGGCCGGCCCTGGAGGACCTCTGCTTCACGCTGGTGCCCCTCCTGGACGACGAGGTGCCGCTGCGCCGTACGGTGCTGGCCGCCAAGCGGGCCGTCCACCGGCTGCGGGCGCTGCCCTGGGGCGACGACCCGCCGGCCCGGCTCGCCGAGGTGGCGGGGCCCGGGGCGGCCGAGGCCTTCGCCGGGTGGCAGGCGGCCGTCCGGCGGTGCGAGGAGGCCACCCGGCGGCTCGACGCGCTGCTGGCCGGGGACCGGGCGGCGGTGCCCGCCGCGCTCGCCGCGCACCTCGCGGACCCGGGTTTCGCGCGGGCCGCCGCGCTCGCCGCCCCCGACTGGCTGCGGCACGGGCGCCCGCGCCGCCGTCCCGCCGAGAGCCGCAACCTGCGCACGCTGTACTCGTACGTGTCCCGGGCCGCCGTGAAGACGAGCCCGTTCTCCACCCTGACCACCGTCGGTGAGGGCGGCGCGCCCGCCGGCGCCCCCGCCGCCGCGCACAGCTACGCCGCCACCGCGCTCGCCCAGCTCGCCGTGCGGTGCCTGGCCCGCGAGCCCGGCACGGCCGGTCTGCTGCGCTACCGGCTCGCGCCCCTGCGCCCCGGGGGCCCCGAGGCCCCGGCCGGCCTGGTCCTGCTGCCCGAGCTCGTCGCCGACGGCGGTCTGGCCTGGCGGCTCGACCGGGTCGTGGAGGCCGACCACGCGGCGCCCTGGCTCGCCGGGTTCGCGCCCGGTGTCGACCACGGCCTCGACGGGCTCCTCGCCGGGCTCGGCGGCTCCGACCCCTTCCGCCGCTTCCGGCGGCTCCTCGACACCGGCCTCATCGGCCCCGTACCGCCCTGGCGGCGCGGCGAGGACCCGGTCGGTGCCGTGGCGGAGCTGCTCGCGGACCAGCCGTACCCGCGCCGGACCACCGGAGGACCGGAGGACGGCACCCTCCCGGCGGCCCCGGACGCGGGGCCGGCCGGCCTCGCCGCCGAGGTGCGGGAGCTGCGGGACTCCGCCGCCGCGCTCGCGTCGGCCGGGGAGGAGGAGCGCGTCGAGACGCTCACCCGGGCCCGGGCCACCGCCCGGCGCTGGGCCCGCCGGGCGGGTCTGGACCGTTTCGAGTCGGGGGAGATGCTGTACGAGGACGTGGCCGCGGACCTCGCCCTGCCCGCCGTGCTCGACGTGCCGGAGGTCCGTGCCGACCTGACCGAACTCGGCCGACGCATGCGGCCGTTCCTCTTCCGCTCCCATCTCTACGACGTCCTGGTGGACCGCTTCACCGCCGCGTACGGGCCGGGCGGCACCTGCGCCGACGTGCTCGGGTTCCTCATGGGGATCGCCGTCGACGGCGACTCCCAGCCCGACCTGGACCGGGCGGCCGTCGCCGACCGCGCCGCCCGGGAGACCGCCGGCGAGCGGGCCTGGCTGCCGGTCGGGCCGAGCAGCGCGCCGCCCGCCGCGGCCGTGCTGTTCCAGCTCGCCGCCTCCGGGTTCCCGGCGGTCCGCGCCGGCGACTACCGGCTGGTGGTCAACCAGTTCAACCCGGGTACGGGCGGGCTCGTCACCCGCTTCGGACCGCTGCTCGGCGAGGGCTTCCGCGACCGGCTGCGCGCCCACGTCCAGGCGTGCTGGCCCGGCCGCGCGTGCCGGGAGCTGGTGCTCTGGACGGAGGTCAACACCGCCCAGTCGCGCTCGGCGGGCCTGCTGCCACCCCTGCTGCTGCCCGGCGAGACCCCGGGGGACGGAGGCCTCGACCTGGCCGACACGGTCCTCACGCACGACCCGGACCAGGGCACGCTGGCCCTGCGCGACCGCACGGGCGCGCCCGTCGGGCTCGCCTATCTGGGCCTCGTCCCGCCGCACCTCTTCCCGCCCTTCGCCCGGCTGCTCGCCGTGCTCGCCGACCCGTGGGTGAACGGCTCGCCGCACTCGGACTACGTGCTGCCGTTCGCGCTCCAGGAGCAGCGCCGCGACGAGGTCGTGCCGATGCCCCGTACCGGCTTCGGCCGCGTCACCACCTCCCGGGCGGCCTGGGTCGTCCCGGCGGCCGCGCTGCCGCTGCCCCGGCCCGGGGAGAGCGACGCGGAGACGGTGCTGCGCGCCGAGGAGTTCCGGCGCTCCCACGGCCTGCCCGAGGAGGTCTTCGTCCACCGCCTGACCGGCTTCGGGCCGGGCGAGCCGGGCGCGGGCACCGACCGCAAGCCGCTGTGGGTCTCGCTGACCTCCGCGCTCTCGCTGTCCGTGCTCGCCCAGTGGGCCGGCCCGGCCACCGGCCATCTGCGGCTGGTCGAGGCCCTGCCGGACAGGTCCGCGCACCCGCTGCGGGACGGAGCGGGCGGCACCCGGGCCGCCGAGCACATTTCGCTGCTGCGCTGGCGGCGGCCGGAGGAGGAGGCATGAACGTGACCGACGGCGGCGGCGTCCCCGAGCGGGACTGGTGGTACGTACGGGTCTACCCCGGCGGCCCCGGGCGCATGGACGCGGCGGTCCGCACCTTCGTGCCGTGGCTGGCCGAACGGGCGGCGGGGCTCGGCAGCGACGAGTGGTTCTTCCTGCGCTACTGGGACGCCACCGGCCACCACCTGCGGCTGCGGCTGCGCGCCGGGAGCGACGCGGTGGACGCCCTGGACGCCACCGCCCGCCCGGAGCTCACCGGCCTCCTCGACGCGCTGGAGGAGCGGCCCGAGGACTCGGTCGGCCTGCTGCCCGGCGCGCTGCCGCCCGGCTCGCCCGCGCGGGGCGTCGTACCGGCCCTGTACGCGCCGGAACTGGCCAAGTACGGCGGCCCGGGCGGCGTCGCCGTCGCCGAACGGATCTTCCGTCTCGACAGCGCCTTCTGCGCCGCGAGGGACCTTGCCGCGCTGCCCCGCCGGTACGAACGGGCCGCGCACGCCGTCCACTTCGCGCGGGCGCTCGCCGAGCGGGTCCTGACCCCGGAGGAGCGGGACGTCTTCTGGGTGCGCCACCGCACCCGGTGGGGCTGGCAGTTGCGCATGGCGGCCGGCGGCGAGCAGCTGCGCCCGCTCCTCGGCCGGGTCTCGGCGGGCGTACGGGAGCTGGGACCGCCCGCGCCCGGCGCGCGGGAGCGGATCGAGGCGCACGCGGACGCGGTGGCCGGTCTTCTCCTGCGGGCTCCCGGCGCGCGGGACCATCAGTTGCTCCACCACCTGCACATGGTGATGAACCGGCTGGGCTTCCCGCCCGGTGAGGAAGCGGCGCTCGGGATGCTGGCGGGACAGACCGCCAGGAGGCCGGCGGTCACGGCCGGCTTGGGGCCCGTACGAGAGGAACGTCTGGGATGACCTTGGCAGCCGACATGATCCTGCTCGCCTTCGACGAGGAGGGCCGCAAACTGCCCGTCCGGCAGTCCCTCGCCCCGGCGGTCCGCGGCGCGCTCCTCGCCGAACTCCTCGCCGACGGCGGCTTGGTGGACGAGGACGGCACGGCCCGGGCGGCGGGCGAGGCGCCGCGGGACGCCGCGCTGCGGCACGTGTGGCAGCGGGTGGGCGCGGAGCCGGGCCGGAAGTGGCTGCACTGGGTGCGGAAGGACGGTCGCGAGTCGATCCACGAGGTGCTGCGCGGGATGGCGAAGGACGGGCTCCTGGAGCAGAGCACCAGCCGGGTCCTCGGGGTCTTCCCGCTGAACCGGGCGGAGCTCACCCCGGCCGGGCTCGCCGCCGCGGCGGAGGTACGGGCGGCGGTGGTGGCGGCGGCCGAGGCGGGCGGGACCGGCGGCGGCCGGTTCGCCCTGCTGACCGGACTGGCGCACGCGGGCGGCCAGTTGGGTACGGCCCTGCCGTCGGACCGGCGCCGGGCGCTCAAGCCGCGCCTGACCGCCCTGTCGGAAGGCGCCGACCCGGTCTCGGCGGCGGTCCGCCGCGCGGTCCAGGACCTCCAGGGCGCGGCCGTGTCCTGACCGGCCGGTCCCGGTCCCGGCTGCGGTGTCCCGGCTCAGGCCCTGGTCCCGTCGGTCCGGTCCCGGCCCCGGCCCGTCAGATCCAGCCGCGTTCGCGCGCCAGCAGGGCGGCGTGCGGGCGGCTGGACGCGCCGAGGACGCGGAGGAGTTCGGCGACGTGGCGCCGGTAGGTGCGTACGGACATGCCCAGGTCCCGGGCGCCGATCTCGTCCTTGCCGACGTGGCACATGGACGTGAGGACCTGCCGTTCGATCTCGGACAGCCCGCCGGGGTTCTCCTCCGGCTCCTCGATGATCGACGCCAGGTCCGTGGCCTGGCACCAGATCTTCTCGAAGAGGGCGAGGATGCCGGAGACGAGTCCGGTCTCATGGGCGACGAGCGCGCCGCGCGAGGTGTCCTCGGGGTCGACGGGGACGAGCGCGGTGCGCCGGTCGTAGACGAGGATCCGCTCGGACAGGTCGTCGGCCGCCCTGATCTGCGCTCCGTGGGCGGTGAGTTCGCGCAGGTAGCCGACGGTCAGCGGATCGTCGAGCGCCTCGCGCAGCACCACGTTCCGGATGCGGACGCCCCGGCTGAGGCAGCGCATGTCCAGCGGCCGGGAGTGCTCGATGTTTGCGGGGGTCAGCGCCGTGTACGGCTCGACGGACAGGATCTCCTCGCGGGCGAAGAAGGCGAGGTCGTCGATGCGGCTGCGGATCTGCGCCACGTTCTCCATCCGCTCGACGGCCTGCGGCGCGGAGCGGGCGGGGCACTGCTCGTCGCGGAGTTCCGTGACGAGGTGCCGGGAGCGGGTGACGCGCTGGAGCTCCTCGTGCAGTTCGCGCAGCCGCAGGTCGGTGAGCCGGTCGACGACGATGGCCGGATCGGTCGGGCAGACGGTGTTCCGGTCGGTGGGATAGAGCAGCCCGAGGGCGCGGAGACGGGCCAGCGCGGCGGCCACGGCCTCGCGCTCGGCCCGGAGCAGCACGTGGATGTCACCGTCCGTGGTGTCCGGATTCCGCAGGAAGTGGCGGTAGACGCTCTCCTCCAGCGCGGAGATCCCGAGGACCTGCATGCCTGCTGCCACCATTCGAGCTCCCCCAGCTCTGTGTGCATACCGGTGCGGCGTCCCCGCTGGTCAGGCGTGGAAGGCGCGGCCGATGGTGGGATGCACTGTAATGCCCGGGTAAAACCGGCGCACGGTGGCGTGATCTCAATGTGAGCTGGATCACCTTGCGGGCGGGGGGTGTCCCATGTCCTCCCCGTCTCCCACCGCACCGGACGGCAGGGCCGTTCCGACAGATGGGCGGCGGTGGCGGCGACCGGCGGACGGCCCGTACAAAAGCGGCTGAGCGACCGGTCAGGTCACGCAGCAGCGCCCGAGGGGGATCATGAGCACCGCCACGCCCAGCCCGACACCCGGTGACGAACTCGACGTCACCGAACGGACCCGGCTGCGCCGGATGCGGCAGAAGGGGAGCCATCGCAGAGCCGACCTGGACGCCGTGCTCGCGGCCGGCTTCCTCTGCCACCTGGGGGTGACGGTGGACGGGGTGCCGATGGTCGTGCCGACCGTGTACGGCGTCGACGGCGACCGGCTCTACCTGCACGGTTCGGTCGCCAGTCGCAGCCTCGTGCAGGCCCCGGGCGCCACCGTCTGCGTCACGGTCACCCATGTCGACGGCCTCGTCCTGGCCCGCTCGGTCTTCGAGCACGGCGTCAACTACCGCTCCGCGATGATCTACGGCGTGCCGGTGCCGGTCACCGACCCGGAGGAGAAGCTCCGGGGCCTGCGGGCCCTCACCGAGCGGAGCGCACCCGGGCAGTGGGAGTACGCCCGGCAGCCCAGCCGCAAGGAGCTGGCCGCGACCGCGCTGCTCGCCCTCGATCTCACGGAGGCCTCCGTGAAGACGCGCGGCGGCCCGCCGGACGACGGCGACTCCGAGGACGCGGCGCTGGGGCTGTGGGCGGGCGAACTGCCGGTGGTCACCACCTTCGGGGCGCCCGTCCCGGATCCGGTCCTGCCGCCGGACATCGCACCGCCCCCGCACATCGCCGAGCGCGCGGGGCGGGTTCTGGGCCGCTGAGACGCCCGGCGCGATCGGGGCCGGGAGCGCGGGAACGCCCCGGCCCCGGAGAGGCGGTGCCTGCTCCGGGGCCGGTCGGGGCGCCCTGCGTGGCCGGGGCGCGGGGTGTCGTGCTCCGGGGCGCACCCCGGGCGGACGGCGGTGGCCTCAGTCGCCGTGGCCCGGGCCGCCGCTGCCGAACCCGCCGCTGGAGATGCCGCCCCACTTGCGCTTCTCCTCGCTGGGCGGTTCGGGGGACGTCTCGGTGCCGGAGGTGCCGGAGTCCTTCAGCTGGTAGGGCATGAGCCGGTGCTCGCCGTCCGTCTGGGGCATCTCGGCCGGCCGGCGGTACTCGGACATCTCACCCGGCGGCCGGTCGGTCTCCGGGCGCTGCGGCTGCTCCTCGGGCTTCGGCGGCCCGGGCTCGCGGTCGCGGATCCGGAAGCCGATCCACACCGCTCCGATGAGGACCACCACGACGACCAGACCGGCGAGGAACTGGCCGAGGCCCGACTGCCAGACTCCAGCGGCCAGGTTCTGTGCGCTGAGAGTGTTCATACCGACAGGCCTACCCCGTACCGGTTCGTCGGATACGTCCCAAAGGCGCTGTCCCTCGAAAATCGCGGACTTGTTTGAAACATATCCGCTCCCCCGTCGCGTCAGTCAGGTGTACGGCGATCACGCCGGGCGACCGCGAGGGAAGGGAGGGGCATGAGAAAGTCCCGCGCGGACGGATTCCTGGAGTTCGCCTCCGCACGATCGGGCCACCTGTACCGGTCGGCATGCCTGCTGACCAGCGGCGACACCCATCTCGCCGAGGACCTCACACAGGAGACCCTCGGCCGCATGTACGCCCGCTGGGGCCGCATGCACCGCGTCGGCAACCCGGCCGCGTACGCCCAGACCGTCCTCGTCCGTACCTTCCTCACGCATCAGCGGCGCCGGTCGGCCACCGAGCGCCCGCTCGGTGAACTGCCCGACCGCGCTCCCGACAACGGCGAGGACCCGGCCCTGCGGATCGCGCTTCTCGACGCCCTGGCGAGCCTCGCGCCCAAGGACCGGGCGGTGGTGGTCCTGCGCTACTGGGAGGACCGCAGCATCGAGGAGACCGCCGACGCCCTGCACGTCAGCAGCGCGGCGGTACGCACCCGGTGCAGCCGGGCGCTCGCCACGCTCCGGAGCCGGCTCGGCGGCACCCTCGCGGAGTTCGCCGCCCGCTGAGCCCCCGCGCCGCCCGCCGATCCCCCGGCCCGGCCCTGCCCGCCGGCCGGACCCCTCAGGCCCGCTCGGGCCGGCGCCGTCCGCCACGTACTCTTCCAGCCACCGACCGGAAACGGTGATCTCGGCATGCCTCACGACGACCTCTCCTCCGACCTTTTCGACCGGAACGACCGGTCCGGGCGCTTCGAGGACGAACTCGGCGCCGTCCTGCGCACCACCGGCGCCGCCTTCGCCGCCGACAGCGGTTCCGAGCTGGTGTCGGGCGGGCTGCGCCGCGGCCGCCGCCGCCTCGTCCGCCGCCGTCTCGCGATGACCGGTGGCGCGCTCGCCCTCGTCGCCGTCGCCGCCGGCGGCATCCACGGCGCCGGGCTGTTCGCCCCGTCCGGGACCGGTGCCCCGGCGGCCGTGGCCCAGCAGCCCGCGGACGTGCCGACCGCTCCCGGCGACGGCACCGCCACCGAGGTGCCGGGCGAGCAGGACCCGTACCGGGCCACGCTCCCCGTCGACGACCTGGCCGCCGTCCTCAAGGCCCACACCCCCGCCGGCACCTGGCAGATCACGAACGCGGGCGGCACCGGCCACCACGTCTCCGGCGTGTACGACGACGGCCGGGGCCGGGCGGCCGTCACGGTCGGGCTCTACCGCGCGCAGGGCGACGGCGAGGCGGGCGCCGGGCAGGTCACCTGCCCCTCCAAGATCCACACCGGGTACGACGCGTGCACCAGCGAGCGGCTGCCGAACGGTTCCCGGCTCATGATCCTCCAGGGGTACGAGTACCCCGACCGGCGCGTGGACACCAAGGTCTGGCGCGCGGTCCTGCTCACCCTGGACAACTTCCTCGTGGACGCGAGCGAGTACAACGCGCCGGCCGAGAAGGGCGCCGCCGTCACCCGCGCCGACCCGCCCTTCACCCCGGACCGGCTGAAGGCCCTGGTCACCGCGGAGGCCTGGCAGCCGCTCCTGAAGCGCCTGCCCGTCGTCCCGGTGCGGAAGCCGGCGGCGGACCCCGGCCGCCCGGAGCGTCCCGCCGAGCCGAGCGGCCCGGCCGTCCGGGCGGCGCTGCGCTCCCTGCTGCCCGAGGACGTCACGGTCACCGACCAGGGCGGCGACGCCGGTTACGGCTACGCCGTCGTGGACGACGGCCGGGGCAGGAGCCTGATCGAGATCAACGTCCAGCCGGACATGAGCGACGTACGGAGCAGCCTCTTCGGCACCGGTGAGGTCACCACGCTGCCCGACGGGCGCGTGGTCAAGCTCCTGAAGCGTCCGGGCGAGAAGGGCGGCGAGGGCGTCGTCCAGTGGACCGTCGACACCATGACGCCCGCGGGCTTCCGGGTCGTCGTCTCGGCCTTCAACGCCGGCGGCCAGCACGCGGCGGCCACGCGCCCCGAGCCCGCGCTGACCATGGAGGAGCTGAGGACGATCGCGCTCAGCCCGAAGTGGCGGCAGCTGTCCGCGAAGTAGCGGCCGGGGGCCGACGGCGGCCGGACCGCGCGGGTGGACCGTCCCGGCGCCGGGCGGCGCCCCGCCTGTACGGGGCCGGAGGAGCGGTGGGGTCTCCTCCGGTCTCCTCCGGCCCGTGGCCCCTGGGGGCGCCGCCTGCCTACTTGGCGTCCGAGTACCGCTCGACCACGGCCGTCGTGAACGGGAAGCGCACCGGTGTCACCCCGAAGGTGATCCGCCCCGCCTCGTCCCCGGCCTCCCGGATCGCCTCCGCCACGGCCGCGGCCTCCTCCCGCGGACAGTGCACGATCACCTCGTCGTGCTGGAAGAAGACCAGTTCCGCCCGCATCCCCGCGAGGGCCCGCCGCAGCGCCGCCAGCATCACCAGGGCCCACTCGGCGGCGCTGCC
The DNA here is from genome assembly GCF_042900905.1 of Streptomyces sp. NPDC012827. Classification (NCBI taxonomy): domain Bacteria; kingdom Bacillati; phylum Actinomycetota; class Actinomycetes; order Kitasatosporales; family Streptomycetaceae; genus Streptomyces; species Streptomyces sp. NPDC012827. The sequence continues at coordinate 580,736 of NZ_JBIBBY010000002.1, forward strand.
CTGGACGACGAAGTTCCGGGTGAACCGGCCGCGCGCCCGGCTGTTCCCGGAGGCGTACCCGGGAGTGAACCCGGACGCCGGGCCGCCGTCCTCCGCCGGCAGGTCCGCCGCCTCCTGCGGGATGCCGGCCTCCTCGTCCTCACCCGCGCCCACCGCCCGGGGGCTGGTCCGGCCGAGCCAGGTCCGTACGAGACGGCCCTCCTCACCGGCCTTCGCCGCCTCGTCCACGTAGGCCACGGCGCGCGGGAAGCGGCGGCGCAGGGCCGCCAGGTTCTTCAGGCCGTCCCCGCTGGTCTGCCCGTAGATCGCGCCGAGCAGCGCGATCTTGGCGTGGTCCCGGTCGCCGGAGAACGCCCGGTCGGACAGCCGCGTGTAGAGGTCGTCGGGGTGCCCGGCCACCTCCATGAGCCCGGGGTCGCGGGAGATCGCGGCCAGCACCCGCGGCTCCATCTGGTCGGCGTCCGCGACGACGAGCCGCCAGCCCTCGTCCGCGACGACCGCCCGCCGGATCACCTTCGGGATCTGCAGCGCCCCGCCGCCGCTCGTCGTCCACCGCCCGGTGACCGTACCGCCGGGCACGTACTCCGGCCGGAACCGCCCGTCCCGCACCCAGTCCGCCAGCCACGACCAGCCGTGCGCCGTCCAGATCCGGTACAGCTTCTTGTAGGCGATCAGCGGCCGCACCGCCGGATGGTCGATCTCCTCCAGCTCCCAGCGGCGCGTGGACCGCACCCGGATGCCGGCCTGCGCGAACGCCCTCACCACGTCGGCGGGCAGGTCCGGACGGACCCGGCGGCCGAAGGCGGCCGACACCTCGTCCGCCAGCTCGGCCAGCCGGCGCGGCTCGCCACCGCCCGCGTACCGCTCGCCGAGCAGTTCGCGCAGCAGCTCCCGGTGCTCGTCGGCCCGCCACGGCAGCCCCGCCCGGTGCATCTCGGCGGCGACGAGCATCCCGGCCGACTCGGCGGCGGTCAGCAGCCGCATCCGCCCCGGGTGCTCGGCCCGGTCGTGGCGGCGCTGCTGCTCCGCGTACACGGCGAGGAAACCCTCGAAGGGGACGGGCGCGGCCGGGCGCGGCTCGAAGAGGGAGTCCTGGGTGCCCGGTTCGGCGCCGCGCTGCGGGGGGTCGGGCGGAACGGGCGCGTTCCGCAGGCGCGCCCAGGCCGCGGCCGCCGACCGTGGCTCGCCGAGGCGCCCCTCGTGCCCGAGGAGCAGCTGCTCGGCCGCCTCGACGTCGTAGCACCGCTCGACCCGCACCCCGGCGGCGAGCAGTTGTGGATACACCTCGGCCGTCGACCGCCACACCCACCGGGCGACCCCGGGCCGGGACCGTACCGCCGCCACCGCGTCCGGCTCGCGCCGCACCTCCCCGGCGGGCAGACCGTCCGGCCCGAGGGGGACGAGCAGCACGCCTTCCCCCTCCGGCTCGGCGGCCAGCGCCCACCTCTCGCTCATGGGTGCGAGTGTGGCACCCGCCACTGACAGCACCGCTCAGGCGCCGCCGGGCGGGTGGGGCCGGGGCGAGCCGGGACGGGGCTGTGCCGCGGCAGCGGGCGCGGGTCGCCGGCCGGCCGCCCGAGCGCCTCCGACGCGGGCCCCTCGGCGGGCGCCCGGTCCCGGTGACCCGAAGGGCGCGCCGGGGCCGCTTCTCAGCGGGGTCGCGGCGCGGCGGCGAGCCAGTCCGGGGCGAGGACCGACCAGACCTCCTCGTCCACCCGCCTGCCCCGGTAGTGGTAGCTCTCCCGCAGGACGGCGTCCCGTTTCATGCCCAGCCGCCGGGCCACCGCGATGCTCGGCTCGTTGTCGGCCGACACCACCCACTCCACCCGGTGGACGCCCCGCACCTCGATCGCCCAGCCGATGAGCTCGCGCGCCGCGCGGGTCACCAACCCGCGCCCCACCGCCGCCGGTTCGAGCCAGCAGCCCGCCTCCGCCACTCCCGCGGAGACGTCGAGGGTGCGCAGGATGACCGCGCCGACCAGGGTGCCGTCGAGCCAGATGCCGTGGATGCGGCCCGTGTCGGCGGCCGCCTTCTCCGCGTAGGCCCGCAGGAACGCCCGGCTCGACTCCAGGTCCTTCACGACGTCCGGCAGCCCGTTGCGCGCGCCGATGAACTCCCGCCCCCGGTCCATGTGCGCCAGGAACTCCCCGGCCTGCCACGGTTCGAGCGGACGCAGCTCCGCCCCGTCGTCTCCCAGCCGGGTCGCGTACACGGTCACCCCTCCACGGTCGTGCTCCTGCCTGTCCGGCGGTCGGATCCTCCCACCCCCTCACCGCCGGTGACCAGGGGCGCCGGATCCCCGCCGCACGAGCGGGGCGGGGGCGGGGGAGCGCACGGGGCGGGGCGGTGACCCGGCTCCGACCCCGGTCACCGCCCCGTGTCCCACCATGGCCGCTCAGCGCGTGAGGCGCCACGCGGGGAGGGCCGCCGCGGCGACCGCGACCAGCGCGCACGCCCCGGCCACCGCGCCGACCGCGGTCCACGGCGGGGCGAGGGCGGCCGGGGCCGTCAGGGCGGCCAGGCCGGCGCCCAGGGCGCCGAGGCAGAGCGCCGTCACCGCCAGGCCCAGGACCGTCCCGATCGCCACGGCGAACAGCGCCTCGCCCGCCACGACCCGCACGGTCTGTGCCCGGGTGGCGCCGGCCAGCCGGAGCGAGGACAGTTCCCCGCCGCGTACCGACGTCGCCATGAGCAGTGTGGTGGCGAGCGTGATCAGCGTGTGGACCACGGCGATGCCGAGGACCAGGGCCAGGCCGGCCCGCGCCTGCGGGCTGCTCGCCGGGTGGTCGGCGGCCGTGCGCGCCGCGACGGTCGTGACCCGCCCGCCGCTCGCCGCCAGCGCGCGCGTGACCGCCGCCCCGTCACCGCCGCCCGCCTCGACGCGGTCGACGGCCGAGCCGGGGGCGTTGGCCCGCGTGACGTAGGGCCCGTTGCCACCCGTGCCGCGGGCGAGGACGGCCGCCACCCTGAGCCGTACCGGACCCCGTCCGTCGGCCAGCCACACGTCGACGGACCGGCCGACCCGGCGGTGCTCGAACTCCTCGTGGACGACGATCGACCGGTCGTCCAGGTCCCGCAGGTCACCGGCGACGACCGGGAGCCGGGCCAGTTCGGCGAAGGCCGCCGGGTCGTCGACGGCCCGGGCCCCGTACCGTACGACCGCCTCGGCCCCGTCCCGTACGAAGACGGTGGTCGCCCCGGACGCGGACACCGTCGTCCCGGGCGGGGCGGCGACCGGCCGCAGCCGCTCGCCCGTCGCCACCCACGAGGCCGCCGTCGCCTCCCGCGCCTCGACGGCCTTCGCCCGCGTCACGCTCGCCGCCGAACCGAACAGCGTCCCGGCCAGCGCCACGGCCACCAGGACGGGCGCGGCGACGGCGGCGGTCCGCCGCACGGCGGCCCGGCTGTTCTCCCGTACGAGCGTGCCGACCGCCCCGCCCGCCGGCAGCAGGCGGGTCAGGGGCCGGACGAGCAGCGGTGCCAGCAGGGCCGTGCCGCCGATGAGCGGCATCGGGAGGGTGGTGTACGTCTTGCGCTTGAGCAGCGCGGACGGGTCGGTGACGTACGTGTGGAGGAGCAGTCCCGCCCCGGTGAGGAGCAGCGCCGCACCGAGCAGCGCCCGGCCCGGGGGAAGGACACCGGCGTCGACGTCCGCCTCGCGCAGGGCGGCCGTGGGGCCGGTCCTCCCGGCGCGGTGGGAGGCGGCGGCCGCCCCGGTGAGGGCGACGGCCAGGCCCGCCCAGAAGGCCAGGTGGTACGGCCAGGCGGCGTCGCCGGCCGTGAACCAGGCGGGTGCCAGGCCCTGGTCCACCAGCGTCCGGGCGAGGACGGGCGCGCCGAGGGAGCCGAGGACGCACCCGGTCGCGGAGGCGAGCGTGCCCACCGCCGCCGCCTCGGTGAGGAGCAGCCGGCGGACCTGTCCGGGGGTGGCGCCGGCCGCGCGCAGGAGGCCGAACTCGCGGCGCCGCAGCGCCACCGCGAAGGCGAAGGTGGAGGCGACGGTGAAGACGGAGACGAAGACGGCGACACCGCCGGAGGTGCCGAGGAGGGCGTTGAGGCCGGTGAGTGCCTCGGCGTCCGCCGTGTGGCCGGGGTCGGCGCGGCGACGGTCGGCGCCGGTGAGGACCTGGGCGCGGTCGCCGACGAGGGCGCGTACGTCGGCGGCGGGGGCGTCCACGCCCACGGCGTCGGGGCCGCCGGAGGCGGTGACGGTCCAGCGGGCGCGCAGCTCGCGCAACAGTTCGCTGTCCACAGGCTGTGGACGGTCGAGCGGGCGGGAGACGGACGCGGTGTCCGGCCCGCGCCGGACGGGCAGGGTGAGCCGGTCCTGCCCCTGGACGACGACGGGCGAGGAGGCGAACCGCTCGGGGGCGCGGTCCGGCGCCCGGAGGGTGGCGGAGAGCCCGAGCCCCGTCGCCACGAGCAGTCCCACGCCGAGGGCGAGGGCCAGGAACGCGCCGGCGAGGGAGGCCGAGCGGGCGCGCAGCCCGGCGGCGGCGACGCTCAGCATTCCGCGCCCTCCACCGCTCCCGTGGTGACGCGCGAACCGGCGCCGGCGGTTCCGACGGCGACGGGGTCCTGTCCGGTGCCTCCCCCGGGGCCCTTCCCCGGGCCCGCCCCGGCCCGCTCCGGCTGGGTCGCCGCGGTGCTCTCCAGTGCGGCCAGGCGGGCCGCGACCGCGCCGGCCGTCGGTGCCCGCAGCTCGCCGGCGACCCGCCCGTCGACCAGGAGGACGACCCGGTCGGCGCGGGCCGCCGCCACCGGATCGTGGGTGACCATGACGACGGTCTGTCCGTCGCCGTCGACCAGGGCCCGCAGCAGGTCCAGGACCTCACGGCTCGCCGTCGAGTCCAGCGCCCCGGTCGGCTCGTCGGCGAAGAGCACGGCCGGCCGGGCGATCAGGGCGCGGGCGACGGCCACCCGCTGGCACTGCCCGCCGGACAGCTCGCCGGGCCGGTGCCGTTCCCGCCCGGCGAGGCCGACGCGGGCCAGCGCCTCCCGCACCGCGCGGCGGGACGGGCGGCGGCCGGCGAGGCGGAGCGGGAGGGCCACGTTCTGCGCGGCCGTCAGGGAGGGGAGGAGGTTGAAGGACTGGAAGACGAAACCGATGAGGTCCCGCCGCAGCAGCGTCAGACGCCGCTCGCCCAGCCCGTCCAGGCGGACGCCGCCGACCTCCACGCTGCCCGCCGTCGGCCGGTCGAGCCCGGCCGCGCACTGGAGCAGGGTGGACTTGCCGGAGCCGGACGGGCCCATGACGGCGGTGAAGGTGCCGGTGGCGAGATCGAGGTCGACGCCGTCGAGGGCGCGGACGTCCCGGTGCCGCCGGACGAGTCCCCGGAGCCGTACGGCCACGGGCACGGCGGGCGTGCCGGGGGCGCCAGGGGCCGAGGGGGCGGGTGTGGCGGGTGTGGTCGGCGTGGTGGTCATGGCTCCAGCGAACCGTTTCGGCCGGTCCCGATCACGACCACTGCCGGGCGTCCCGGGGGTGGGGCCAGGCCTACCCCCGGGCCCCCTCCGAGGCCCGCCCGGTGCCCGCGCCCCCGCCGCCTGAGACCATCGAGCCGAGGCGGACAGGACCGCCGGAGGAGGCACAGCCATGTCGGAGGGGCGCACCGAGGCGACCACCGTCGCACAGGCCCTGCGGGCCGCCCTGCACACCCGGGACGACGATTCCCTCGACACGGCCGCGTCCCTGCTCGCCGCCGACCCGGGCGCGGACGCCGAACTCGCGCGGCGCGGCGAGGAGTTCGTACGGTCGCTGTGGGAGCGCGGCTGGCAGCCCGCGGACCTGGCGCGCGTGGCACGGCGCGAGCTGTCGGACGGGCACGTCCGTCTCCTCTCCGGCCTGATCGCGAAGGAGACGGCCCGGTACGGGGCGCTCCCGCGCCGCTGGCGGGCCCAGCTGGACGAGTGGGAGCCGCCGGACCGGACGGCCGACCGCTTCTCGTACGCGACGGCCGTCCTGGAGCTGTACCGGCTGCTGGTCCGGCTGCCGCGCCTGGACGCGGTCGGGCCGGTGCCGGGTGACGTCCTGCCGCCCGCCGCGGCCGGGGAGCCCCGGATGCTCACCCGCATCCGCGCGCTGCTGGCGAAGGCCGAGGCGACCGGCTACCCGGAGGAGGCGGAGGCGCTCACCGCGAAGGCGCAGGAACTGATGGCCCGGCACAGCCTGGACGAGGCCTCCCTGGCGGCGGGCGCGCCCTCCCCGGAGACGCCCGGCGCGATCCGGATCGGGGTGGAGCCGCCGTACGAGCAGGCGAAGGCGATCCTGCTGGACGCGGTGGCCACGGCGAACCACTGCCGGGCGGTGTGGAACGAGGCGTACGGCTTCTCGACGGTGATCGGCTTCGAGGCGGACCTCGACCCGGTGGAACTCCTCTACACCTCGCTGCTGGTGCAGGGGACGACCGCGATGACGCGGGCGGAGGCGGAGCAGCGGGCGGCGGGCCGCAAGCGCACGAAGTCCTTCCGGCAGTCGTTCCTGCTCGCGTACGCGAACCGGCTCGGCGCGCGGCTGTCGGCGACGTCACGGCGGGTCGCCTCCGAGACGCCGTCCCTGCTCCCGGCCCTCGCGAGCCGCGAGGTGGCCGTGGCGGCCCGCACCGACCAGCTCTTCCCGGAGACCCGCACGACCCGCGTCCGCGCCGCCTGGGACGAGGCCGGCTGGAACCACGGCGCCACCGCCGCCGATCGCGCCGGCCTCCACCCGGGCCGGCCCCCTCTGCCGTAGGCCCGGGCCCCTGGCACCGGCGCGGCGGGACCGGTGACCGGGACCCCGCCGCAGGCCCGGGGGGGCCGGTCCACCGCCCGGACCCCCGGGCCCGGGCCCGGGCCGGCCGAGGGCCACCGCCCCGGCGACTGCCCCGGTGACCGCCCCGGCGGGCCGAAATGTCTGATACGACCCCCGTCTGGATACGCTCGGGCCATGAGCTGGCTCCGCGCCCTGAAGCAGACCGCCCGCTCCGGGTTCGCCGTCGAGCGGCGGCGGCTCGAACCTCTGGTGGCCGCGCGGGGGGCGCTCGGGCTCGCGCTCGTCGTCGGGGTGGCGCTCGCGCTGTTCGGGCCGGCCGTCGCCGTGTCGTCGGCCTTCGGGGCCTTCCAGGCGGCGATCGCCACCTTCCAGCGGTCCTGGCGGCCCCGCCCCACCCTCGCTCTCGCCTCGGGGGCGAGCCTCGCCGTCTCGACCTTCGCCGGTTACCTCACCGGTGCCCACACCCTCGCGTTCCTCGTCCTCCTGCTCCTCTGGACGTTCCTGGCCGGCCTCGCCTGGGCGGCCGGCCCCACCGCCGGCCTGATCGCCTCCTCCAACGTGGCGATGATGCTGGTCACGGTCACCCTCCCGACCTCCGTCGCCACCGCCGCGGGCCACGCCGCCGTGATCTTCGCGGGCGGGGTGGTGCAGGCCCTCCTGGTCGTCCTGCTGCCCGTACGCCGCTGGGGCCCCCAGCGCGACGCCCTCGCGGACGCGCTCGCCGCCGAGGCCGACTACGCCCGGCGCCTGCGGCACGACCCGGTGGCCGCCTTCGACCCCGTACCGCTCATGACGGCCCGCAGCGCCGCCGCCGTCACGCCCCGGGAGGCCCGCCGCCGGCCGGCGGAGCTGCACGGGGCCCGTGGCCTGGCCGAGCGCATCCGCCCGGTGCTGGCCTCGCTGGCCGATCCGGCGGTCGGGGTCCCGGCGGAGGGCCGCGAGCGGGACCGGGTGCGGGAGCTGCTCGGCGCGGCGGCGACGGTCCTGGACGCCGCCGCGCACGCGATCCGGCACGGCGAGCCCGTCGCCCTGCCGGGGGCCGCGCTCGCCGCGCTGCGCACCCCGGACACCGGCGCGATCCTCTCCGGCCCGCCGCGCCGGGCCGCGCTCCGCCTCGCCGCCCTGCTCGGCGACGTCCTGGAGACGGCGGAGCCCCGCACGGAGACCTCCGGCGCCCGGCCGCCGCACCACCCCGCCACCCTCACCCGCCCCACCCTGGTGCGGCTCGTGCCGGTCGTCCTCGCGCAGGTCCGTGCCGAACTGCGCCCCGGCTCCCCGGTCCTCCGGCACGCGCTGCGCGTCTCGGCGGTCACGGCGGCCGGGTACCTCCTCGGCACGGCGCTGCCGTTCGGCCACGGCTACTGGGCGCCGATGGCCTCGGTGATGGTGATGCGCCCGGACTTCACGCAGACGTACGCACGTTCCGTGGCGCGGTTCGGCGGCACGCTGGTCGGCGTGGCGCTGGCGACGGGGGTGGTGCGGGCGGCGCACCCGGGTCTGTACACCTCCGCCGCCCTCGCGGTGCTGTGTGCCTTCGGGATGTACCTGCTGATGCGGACGGGCTACGCGGTGGCGCAGGTCTGTGTCGCCGCGTACGTCGTCCTGCTGCTCGGCATGGTGGGGGAGGGGCCGACCCAGACCGTACGGGAGCGGGTGTTGCTGACCTTGCTCGGCGGGCTCCTCGCCATGCTGGCGTACGCCGTCTACCCGGCCTGGGAGACGCCCCGGCTGCGCGGCCGGCTCGCGGACTGGCTGGCGGCGGCCGGGCGGTACGCGGCGGCGGTCGCGGCCCGGTACGCCGACCCGGCAGGGGCGCCCGGGCCCGCCGTACGCGCGGCGCTGCTCGACACCCGGGCGGCGCGGGTCGCGTGGCAGGAGGCGGTGGCGCGGGCCACCCACGAGCCGGTACGGCACCGGGGCCTGTCGCACGCGGTGGCGGAGGAGGCAGGGCACGCCCTGGCGCAGTTCGGGCGGGCCGCGATGCTCCTGGAGGCGCACCTTCCGGACCCCGGCGCCCCGCCGCTCCCCGCCGCCGCCCGCCTCGCGGAGGCCCTGCGCCGGGTCACCGAGCGCGGCGCGAAGGCGGTCCGGGAGCGGCGCGAACCCGACTGGGACGAACTGCGGCGCACGCTCGCGTCCTGGGACACGGAGGTGCCGGACCCGGTCCTGCGCAAGGCGGCCCGCCTGCTCCTGGAGGCGCTGGGCGCACTGTCCGGGGCGCTGCGGGACAGCTGAGACGCCCGGGCCCGCGCCCGGAACGCGCCCCCCGCGCCCGGAACGCGCCCGGCGACCGGGCCCCGACGGCCCCCCGGCTCACCTCACCAGGAGGACTTCCGCACCCCGGGCAGGAATCCCGCGTGCGCCTGCTCCCGGACCCGGATCCGGGAGAGGCCGAACTTCCGCAGATGGCCCCGGGGGCGGCCGTCGACCGCGTCGCGGTTGCGGACCCGGGTCGCGCTCGCGTCACGCGGCTGGCGGCTCAGCTCGCGTACGGCGGCCTCGCGGACGTCGGCCGGGGTGGAGGGGCGCCGGATGAGTTCCTTCAGCTCGGCGCGCCGCTCGGCGTACCGGGCCACGACCGTCCTGCGCCGCTCGTTGCGGGCGATCTTGCTGCGCTTGGCCATCAGACCTTCACCCCCCGGGCGCGGATGCGGGCGACGGCGGCCTCGACGCCGATGGCGTCCACGGTCCTGATCGCGCGGGCGCTGAGCGTCAGCCGGACGTACCGGCCCTCGCTGGGGAGCCAGTAGCGCTTGCGCTGGATGTTGGGGTCGAAGCGGCGGGAGCTGCGGCGGTGGGAGTGCGAGATCCGGTTGCCGAATCCGGGCTGGGCGCCGGTCAGCTGGCAGTGGGCGGACAAGGGTGACCTACCTCTCCACAGAGTCATTGGTAATGGGATTCATTTTCATTTACTCTACACGGCATGGCCCGCAACGAGCTCCGTCCCGTCATCAAGCTCCGGTCCACCGCAGGTACCGGATTCACCTACGTCACCCGCAAGAACCGCAGGAACGACCCCGACCGCCTCACCCTCCGCAAGTACGACCCGGTGGCCGGCCGTCACGTCGACTTCCGAGAGGAGCGCTGAACCACCCCATGAAGCCCGGCATCCACCCCCCGTACGAGCCCGTGGTCTTCCGCGACAAGGCCGGCGGCTTCGCCTTCCTCACCCGCTCCACCCTCACGAGCGGGAAGACCGTGGAGTGGGAGGACGGCGAGACGTATCCCGTCGTCGACGTCGAGATCTCCTCGGCGAGCCACCCCTTCTACACCGGCACCGCGCGCGTCCTCGACACCGCGGGCCGCGTGGAGCGCTTCGAGAAGCGCTACGGAAAGCGTGGGCCCCGCCCCGGCTCCCCGGCCGAGGCAGCCCGCTGATGCTGTCCGTCGCCCTGGTCGCAGGACTGCACTCCGACGCCCGCCGCGCCGCCGTGGACCGGCTCCTCGCCACCGTCCCCGGCAGCGTGGCGCTCCACCACGACCTCGCGACGGCCCCGGAGACGGGGACCGTCGCCCGGGTCGTCCGGGACGCCACCGGTGTGCTGTCCACCGACGACACCCCGCTCGTCAACGACTGCGCCTGCTGCGCCCTGCGCGAGGACCTCGTCCCCGAGCTGGAGCGGCTGCGCGACGCCGGCCTCACCCGGCTCGCGGTCGTCGAACTCTGGGACTCCGTCGAGCCCAAGGCGATGGCCGAGGTGGTCGCGGCGGCCGGTCTCCGGCTCACCGCCGTGATCACCGCCGTCGACCCGGCCCTGGTCCTTCCGTACCTCGGCAACGGCGACGACCTCGCCGACGCCGGGCTCGCCGCGGCCGCCACCGACCGCCGCACGGTCGCCGACACCTGGGCCCGCCAGCTGGAGTACGCCCCGGTCCTGGCCGTCGTGGACAGCCCCGAGGCCGACGACGAGGACCGCGCGCTCCTCGCCCAGCTCCACCCCACCGCCCGTCGCGTCCCCGTCGAGGGCGACGAGCTCGCCGCGGCCGCCTTCGCCGGCTTCGACGTCGAGGCGGCGGCGGCGGCCCAGCACCCGGCCTGCGCCCTGCTGCCGCAGGAGGCCGACGCGAGCGGGGTCGCCACCTTCGTCTGGCGTCACCACCGGCCCTTCCACCCCGGGCGGCTGTACGCGGCCCTGGAGGACCTGACCTGCGCGGCGGCCCGCAGCCGGGGCCGCTTCTGGCTCGCGGACAAGCCGGACACCCTGCTCGCCTGGGACGCGGCGGGCGGCGCGCTCTGCGTCGAGAGCGCCGGTCCCTGGCTGGCCTCGCTGCCCGACGCCGCCTGGGAGATGGTGCCACCGGTCCGCCGCGCGGCCGCCGCCCTCGACTGGCACCCGGAACACGGCGACCGCTGCCAGCACCTCGTCTTCACCTCGCCCGGCCTGGACCGCGAGGGCCTCGCCGAGGTCCTCGGCTCCTGCCTGCTCACCGACGCCGAGTACGCGGCCGGCCGTGAGGCCTGGCGGGCGCTGGCGTCCGACTTCGACACCCTCCTGGAGGTCTGAACCGTGTCCCGCACGTCCCCCCGCAAGCCCCCGAAGCCGCGCCCCAACCCGCTGGACCGGGACGGCATCACGTACATCGACTACAAAGACACGGATCTGCTGCGGAAGTTCGTCTCCGACCGCGGCAAGATCCGCAGCCGTAGGGTGACCAGCGTGAGCGCCCGGCAGCAGCGGCAGATCGCCCGTGCCGTGAAGAACGCGCGGGAGATGGCCCTCCTGCCGTACTCGTCGGTAGCACGCTGAGTCGCACCCCCGCTACAGCCTGCGTGCACGTGCATCTGCCCCTGCATCCGCATGTGAACACAGCTATGATCCGAGGAAGTTGAGTCCTGCACCAACGCATCTCGGGGAGCTACCAGTGCACCAGGCGCACCACGCGTACAACGGCATGGCGGCCACGGAGCTGCGCGATGTCGTCTGGCAGAAGAGCAGGCACAGCAACTCCCAGGGATCGTGCGTGGAGTTCGCCAAGCTGCCCGGGGGAGACGTCGCCGTGCGCAACTCGCGGTTCCCCGACGGGCCGGCGCTCGTCTACACGCCCGCGGAGATCGAGGCGCTCCTCCTCGGTGTGAAGGACGGGGAGTTCGACCACCTCGTCTGAGGACCCCGGTACGGACGAAGGGCCCCGGCGCCGTGGAGCGCCGGGGCCCTTCCTTCGTACCGGGGTCCGTGCCGGCCTCAGGGCAGCCGGGGTCCGGGAACGGCCTGCTGCTCGGGTCCGATGCGGAACAGCGCCCACACGACCTTGCCCTGGAGCGTGCCCGCGAGCGGGTGCCAGCCCCAGCTGTCGCTGAACGACTCCACCAGGAACAGCCCGCGGCCCGACTCGGCGGCGAAGTCCTCCTCGCCGTCGCGCGCCTCCGGGCTCTCCCGGCTGGGGTCCCGCACCGCGCACACCAACCGGGAGGCCCACCGCATCAGATGCAGGCGCACCGCCGGGTTCAGGCCTTCGTCGTGCGCGGCGTCGGCGGGCAGCGCGTGGCGCAGGGCGTTGGTGACGAGTTCGGAGACGACCAGGGCCACGTCGTCGAAGCGCTCGCTCATCTCCCAGCGGTCGAGGGTCGCGCTCGTGAACTTCCGGGCCCCGCGCACGGCCTCGTACCGCGCGGGCAGGGCGCAGGAGGCGGAGGTGGAGACGGCGCCGGGATCGATCGGCGGAAGGCCCTGCCGTAACGGCTCGAGCACGGTCGATCCATTCGTCCCCATGCGAGGCACTCCCGGGAATCGCGACTGTGGTGCGACAACACGACAACACGAACGAGTACGCGGCTGCGCACGGGCCATGGTTCCGAATGCGCCCACGGTATGCAAGGGCAGATGCACGTGCACGCGCCGGACCTGTCCGAAGCTGTGGTGAATCCGGGCCAAATCTTCTGTGCCCGGCGGCGCGGTACGGTGCCCCGTTCACGCCATCCGCCACCGCCTTCCGTAACCGGCTGTGTACGGGCTGAAGCGTTTGATGGCAGAATCCGGGGCTCGACGGGGGCTCGTCACCGTGAAGGGGAGGCTGGAACCGTGACCGCAGGCGAATCGGGCGGAGCGAACGGGAGCGTCGTCCGGCGCATCCTCCTGGGCTCCCAGCTGAGGCGGTTGCGTGAATCGCGCGGCATCACCCGTGAGGCGGCCGGGTACTCGATCCGCGCGTCCGAATCCAAGATCAGCCGCATGGAGTTGGGACGGGTGAGCTTCAAGTCCAGGGACGTGGAGGACCTCCTGACGCTCTACGGGGTCACGGACGAGTCCGAGCGCGGAGCCCTCCTCGGCCTCGCCCGCGAGGCCAACCTGGCGGGATGGTGGCACAGTTACGGCGACGTGCTGCCCGGATGGTTCCAGACCTACATCGGCCTGGAAGGCGCCGCCTCCCACATCCGCGTCTACGAGGTGCAGTTCGTCCACGGCCTGCTCCAGACGGAGGCCTACGCGCACGCCGTCATCAGCCGGGGCATGCCCGGCGCCCCGGCCGCCGAGATCGACCGCCGCGTCGCGCTCCGGATGGAACGCCAGAAGGTCCTCGTCTCCGAGCGCGCCCCACAGTTCCACGCCGTCCTCGACGAGGCCGCGCTGCGCCGCCCGTACGGCGACCGCTCGGTCATGCGGGAGCAGCTGCGGCACCTCATAGAGGTCTCCGAGCACCCCGGCGTCACACTCCAGGTCATGCCCTTCGGCTTCGGCGGCCACGCGGGGGAGAGCGGCTCCTTCACCGTCCTCAGCTTCCCCGAGTCGGACCTCTCCGACATCGTCTACCTGGAGCAGCTCACCAGCGCCCTCTACCTCGACAAGCGCGAGGAGGTCGCCCAGTACGAGCGCGTGATGGAGCGGCTGCGGGCGGACAGTCCGGATCCGGCCGAAAGTCGCGACCTCCTGCGCGGGCTTCTTCAACTCTCCTGACTCGTCAGTACGATGACGCCACATCAGTCGCGTCGGAGCAGGTAGAGGGGTCCCCATCCATGTCGCACTTCACCGACCTGGCCCACCAGTACATAGACGGCGAGTGGAAGCCCGGCAGCGGGTCGTGGGACATCATCGACTTCAATCCGTACACCGGGGAGAAGCTCGCCGCGATCACCGTGGCCACGGCCGGTGAGGTGGACCGGGCCTACCGCGCCGCCGAGCGCGCGCAGACCGCGTGGGCGGAGACCAACCCGTACACGCGCCGGCTCGTCTTCGAGCGGGCGCTGCGGATCATCGAGGACCGCGAGGAGGAGATCTCCGCGACGATCGTCGCGGAGCTGGGCGGCACCCGGCTGAAGGCGGCCTTCGAGCTGCACCTGGCGAAGGAGTTCCTGCGCGAGGCGATGCAGCTGGCGCTCCGGCCGGAGGGCCGGATCCTGCCCTCCCCGGTGGACGGCAAGGAGAACCGCGTCTACCGGGTCCCGGTCGGCGTCGTCGGCGTCATATCGCCCTTCAACTTCCCCTTCTTCCTCTCGGTGAAGTCGGTGGCGCCCGCCCTCGCGCTCGGCAACGCCGTCGTCCTCAAGCCGCACCAGAACACACCGGTCTGCGGCGGCACGCTCGTCGCCAAGGTCCTGGAGGAGGCCGGGCTCCCGCCCGGTGTGCTGAACGTCGTCGTCACCGACATCGCCGAGATCGGCGACGCGCTCCTCACCCACCCGGTGCCCCAGGTCATCTCCTTCACCGGCTCCGACAAGGTCGGCCGGCACGTGGCCACCGTCTGCGCCCGGAACTTCAAGCGCGCGGTCCTCGAACTCGGCGGCAACAGCGCCCTGATCGTCCTGGACGACGCCGACGTGGACTACGCGGTGGACGCGGCCGTCTTCAGCCGCTTCGTGCACCAGGGCCAGGTCTGCATGGCCGCCAACCGCATCCTGGTGGACCGCTCGGTGGAGGCGGAGTTCACCGAGAAGTTCGTGGCGAAGGTGCGGACGCTGCGCGTCGGCGACCCGGCCGACCCCGCCACCCAGATCGGCCCGCTCATCAACTCCCAGCAGGCCGAGGCCGTCTCCTCGATCGTCGAGCAGACGATCAGGGGCGGCGCGACCGCGCTGCTGCACGGCACCGCCGACGGCAACCTGGTCTCTCCGTCCGTCCTCACCGGCATCGCCGCCGACGACCCCGTCCTCCACCAGGAGATCTTCGGCCCCGTCGCCCTGATCGTCCCCTTCGACGGCGAGGACGAGGCCGTACGGATCGCCAACGACACCCCCTACGGGCTCAGCGGCGCCGTCCACACCGGGGACGTCGAGCGCGGTGTACGGCTCGCGCGGCGCGTCCGCACCGGCATGATTCACATCAACGACGGCACCGTGCACGACGAGCCGATCGTCCCCTTCGGCGGGGAGAAGCACTCGGGCCTCGGCCGGCTCAACGGCGAGGCGACGGTGGACGCCTTCACGACCCAGAAGTGGATCTCCGTCCAGCACGGCCGCAGCCGCTTCCCCTTCTGAGCGGCCGGGGAGAATCGCCGGAAGTCCGCCTATGAGGACAGCAGTTGTCCTCATTGGCCCGTAGCGTGGTCGTTGTCGAAGAGATCGCACGACGGAAGGCGGACAACATGGTGGCTCTCGTACCCGCGGAGGCCCAGGGCGACGAGCGCGGCGCGTTCCTCAACTTCATCGAGGCGCAGCGCGCCGCGATCCGGCGGGCGGCGCGCGGCCTCACCGAGGAGCAGGCGGCGAGCCGCCCGAGCGCCAGTGAGCTCAGCCTCTCCGGGCTGATCAAGCACGTGGCGGAGGTGGAGCTGAACTGGCTCCGCCTCGCCCAGCAGCGGCCGAACGAGCGGCAGCGCACCCAGGAGACGTGGGGCGAGGCCTTCCGCCTCACCGACGGCGAGACGATCCCCGAGATCGTCGACTTCTGGACCGGGGTCGCGAAGGAGACCGAGGACTTCGTGCGCACCGTGCCCAGCCTGGACGTCACCTTCCCGCTGCCGCCCGCCCCCTGGTTCCCGAAGGACGGGCGGGTGTCGGTGCGGTGGATGCTGCTGCACCTCGTGCAGGAGATGGGGCGGCACGCCGGGCACGCGGACATCGTCCGCGAGTCCCTGGACGGCAAGGTCTCCTTCGATCTGATCGCGGAGGAGCAGGGGCGCGGGTGACCCCCGCCCCGCGTACCCTGGTCAAAATTGACTAGGAGGTGTGCGGGATGTCGGCGATCCGGCTTCTCGTCCTGGGCGCGGTCAAGCAGCACGGCCGCGCCCACGGCTACCAGGTCCGCAACGACCTGGAGTTCTGGGGCGCCCACGAATGGTCCAACGCCAAGCCCGGCTCGATCTACCACGCGCTCAAGCACATGGCGAAGCAGGGACTGCTGCGCGCGTACGAGCTGGCGCCGAGCACCGTGGGCGGTCCGCCCAGGGTCGAGTACGAGCTGACGGAACGCGGCCTGGAGGAGTACTTCGCCCTGCTGCGCGCGTCCCTGACCACCTACGACCAGAAGATGGACGTGCTCTCGGCGGGCATCGGCTTCCTGGTGGACCTGCCGCGCGCGGAGGCGGTGGAACTGCTGCGCCGGCGGGTGCGGGCGCTGGAGGAGTGGCGGACCGCGGTCACCGAGTACTACACCCCCGAGGGCGGGCCCGGGCAGCTCGGGCACATCGGGGAGATCATGCACCTCTGGGTGCACTCGGCCGACGCGGGCAAGGAGTGGACGCTCGGCCTCATCGAGCGGATCGAGGGGGGCGCGTACGTCTTCGCGGGTGAGGGCGAGCCCTTCGTCGGGGTCCTCGCCGAAGGCCAGGAGAACCCGTACGCGACCGGCGCCACCCCGCCCACCGATTAATCAAGTTTGACTAACGTCCCCGGGAGGGCATACCTTCCTCCGTCGGTGCTCAGTGGTCAAACTTGACTACGCAGGTTTCGGGAGGAACGGCATGACAGAGGACGCGATCCTCGTGGAAGGCGCACGCAAGCGGTACGGAGAGAAGAACGCCCTGGACGGCCTCGACCTGCGGGTCGCGCGCGGCACCGTCCACGGCCTGCTCGGCCCCAACGGCGCGGGCAAGACCACGACGGTACGGATCCTGGCCACCCTCCTGCGGCACGACGACGGCCTCGTCCGGGTCGCCGGCCACGACGTGCGGACCGAGGCCCGCCGGGTCCGCCGCCGCATCGGCCTCCTCGGCCAGTACGCCGCCCTGGACGAGGAGCTCGACGGCCGCCAGAACCTGGAGATGTTCGGACGGCTCCACCACCTCGGCGCGCGCGGCGCCACCGCCCGGGCCGGCGCCCTCCTGGAGCGCTTCGGCCTCGCCGACACCGGCCGCACCCCCGTCAAGCGGTACAGCGGCGGCATGCGCCGGCGGCTCGACCTCGCCGCCTCCCTCATTACCGACCCCGACGTGCTGTTCCTGGACGAGCCCACCACCGGCCTCGACCCGCGCGGGCGCGGCGAGGTCTGGGACTCCGTCCGCTCCCTCGTCGGCGGCGGCACCACCGTGCTCCTCACCACCCAGTACCTGGAGGAGGCCGACCGGCTCGCCGACCGGATCTCCCTCGTCGACCGGGGCCGCGTCGTCGCCGACGGCACCCCCGACGCACTCAAGACGCGGGCCGGCGCCGACCGGATCGACGTGGTCGTCCGGGACGCCTCCCGGCTCGACGAGGCCGCCGCCGCGCTGCCCTTCCCGGCCGCCGGCACGGACGTCGACCGCGACCGGCGCCGGATCAGCGTCCCCGTGCACGACCGCATGGCCTCCCTCGCCGCGACCGTCCGGGCCCTGGAGGAGGCCGGCATCGAGGCCGAGGACGTGGCCCTGCGGCGGCCGACGCTGGACGAGGTGTTCCTGAGACTGACCGGCGAGCGGACGGCGGAGGTGGCCGCATGAGCGCGGCGTACGTGGTGAGCGACTGCTGGACGATGACCCGCCGGGAACTGGCCCACTGGGCACGGCAGCCGGTACAGGTCCTGGTCGGGCTCGTGTTCCCGGTCATGATGCTGCTGATGTTCGGCTACCTCGTCGGCGGCGGGCGGGCCGTCGACGGTCCCTACGTGGACTACCTGGTGCCCGGCATGCTCACCCTCACCATGGTCTTCGGCCTCGAAGGGACCATGACGGCGGTCACCCGGGACCTGCAGAAGGGGGTCGTCGACCGCTTCCGGGCCATGCCCATGACCGACGGCGCCGTCCTCGTCGGACGGGCCGCGGCCGACATGCTCCAGTCGGCCGTCGGGCTCCTCCTCCTGACCGGCGTCGGACACGCGATCGGCTGGCGGGCGCACGGCGGTCCCGGCGCCTTCCTGGGGGCCCTGGGCCTGCTGCTCCTGCTGCGCTTCGCGATGCTGTGGATCGGGATCTTCCTCGCCCTGGTCGCCGGCCGGCCCGAACTCGTCCAGGCCGTGCAGATCCTCGTCTGGCCCGTCGGCTTCCTCTCCAACGCCTTCGCCTCGCCCGACGCCATGCCCGGCTGGCTCGGCACGGCCGTGGAATGGAACCCGATGTCCGCGACCGCGACGGCCGTGCGCACCCTCCTCGGCAACCCCGGCGGCGAACCCGGCCACCTCGGAGCGGCCGTGCTGTGGCCGCTGCTGCTCCTGGCGATCTTCCTCCCGCTCGCCGTCAGGAGGTTCACCCGGCTCGGGACGTAGCCGGGCGAAACGGGAGGGGCGCCGGCCGGGACGTACGCACCGGCGGCGCCCCCGCGTCCCGCGGGAGCCGGGTGGAACCGGGAGACCCCCCACGGCGTTGATAGCTTGGGGCGCGCACCGCCCCCATGCCCCCACCGAACCGCAGGAGCCCGGAACCCGTGAATACGCTTGCCCTCGGACCGAGCTGGCTGGACCCGGACTACCTGATCCAGACCTTCGGTCTCATCGGTGTCCTCGTCATCGTCTTCGCCGAGTCCGGACTCCTCATCGGCTTCTTCCTGCCCGGCGACTCGCTCCTCTTCACCACCGGCCTGCTCGTCACCACCGGCAAGCTCGACTACCCGCTCTGGCTGGTGTGCACCCTGATCGTCGCGGCGGCGATCATCGGCGACCAGGTCGGCTACCTCTTCGGCCGCAAGGTCGGCCCCGCCCTCTTCCGGCGGCCCGACTCGAAGCTCTTCAAGCAGGAGAACGTCGAGAAGGCCCACGAGTTCTTCGAGAAGCACGGCCCGAAGTCCCTCATCCTGGCCCGCTTCGTGCCCATCGTCCGCACCTTCACGCCCATCATCGCGGGCGTCAGCCGGATGAACTACCGCTCCTTCATCACCTTCAACGTCATCGGCGGCGTGCTCTGGGGCGCGGGCGTCACCCTGCTCGGCGCCTCCCTCGGCAAGATCGACTTCGTGCACCGGCACATCGAGGCGATCCTCATCGCGATCGTCCTGATCTCCGTGATCCCGATCGTCATCGAGTACCTGCGGGCCCGCTCCCAGTCGAAGAAGAACCCCCCGCGCGAGGAGCACGACGGCCCCGGCGCCGCCACCCAGCCGCGCGGCGGCCGCCACGCCAGGCGCTGACCCCGCCCCCGGAGCCGTAACCGGCCCGCCGCCTCAGAAGCCCCTCGTACGCTTCGCCGCGCGGCGGGCCGCCCCCGCACCCGGCGCCCGCATGAAGAGGCGGGCCAGCTCGCCGCCCAGGTTCACCCCGATCGCGATCGCCAGCGCGAGCGCCGACGCCTTCGCCAGCGAGGCGAAGCCCTGGTCCAGATTGTTCTGGGCGATCGCCAGCACCCCGAAGTACGTCGCCGAACCCGGCAGCAGCGGACCGATCGCCGCCGTCACGTACGGCAGCGACGACGTGTGGTGATAGCGGGCGATCAACTGCCCGAACAGGCCCACCAGCCCCGCCGCCACCGCCGTCGCCATCACCGTCGACCCCTCCGCGGTCACCGCGATCGACGCGTAGATCACCCACGCCACCCCGCCGTTCAGCGTCGCGAACAGCACCGTCCCGCGCGACTGCTGCAACAGGATCGCGAACGTCGCGCACAGCACCATCGACGCCAGGATCTGCGTCACCGGCCGCTCCACCGCCCGCAGCGTCCCCTCCGGATTCAGCTGCGCGTCGAACTGCACCGCCACGTACAGCACCGACAGCACGCCCACCACGATCGCCACGAAGAAGTAGGCGACCTCCAGGAGCCGGGCCGAGGCCGTGATGTAGAAACCGGTCAGACCGTCCTGCACCGCCGCCACCAGCGCCCGCCCCGGAATCAGCGCGAACAGGCCACCCGTGATCACCGCCGACGGCCGCAGATCCGCGTGCAGCAGCGTCAGCAGCACCCCCATCGCGGCCGGCGGCATCGCCGCCACCAGGAACTGGTAGAACTCCGGCAGCCCCCGCCCCGCGCACAGCCACGCCAGCCGGTCGCCGAGCACCGCGCCCAGCGCCGCCACGAAGAACACCGTCGGCCCGCCGCCCAGCAACACCGACGCCGCGCCCGCGAGCATCCCCGCCGCCGCCGTCAGCACCCACCCCGGATACGGATGCCGGTTCCGCCGGATCTCCGCCAGCCGCCGGTACGCCTCCTCCGGCGACACCTCGTGGTCCGGATCGTTGATGTCCGCCAGGAGCTGGTACACCGCCTCCAGACGCGTGTAGTCCGTCCCCCGCCGCCGAACCGTGCGGTTCGCCGTCACCGGATCGTCCACCAGCGACGGCTGGTACGTCACCGACAACAGCGTGAACGTCACCGTCGGCTCGCACCGGTCGAGCCCGTACGAACGGCAGATCGCGAACATCGCCGCCTCGACGTCCTCCGCGCCCTCCCCGCCCGCCAGCAGCAGCTCACCGATACGCAGCGTCAGGTCCAGCACGCGCGGCACCGACGGCCCCGCGTCGTCCTCCTTGCCCGCCGCCTCGGGCACCGGCCGCTCACCCACCGGCAGCCGCAGCATCGTCCGCATCCGGTCCTGCCACGGCGCGTTCTGCGGCAGCTTCACCAGCGGCACCCCGTACGCGGGCGTGAACGCCGGCGGCGAGCTCTTCGCCGAGTACGTCGACGGCGGCGCGAACGCCGACCCCTCCTGCTCCGCCGGCGGCTCCGGCGTCAGCCCCTCCGGCAGCGAGAACTCCGACGTCGGATGCTCCTCCTCGGGCGGGGCGGGCTGCTCCACCCCAGGCGGCGGCACAAAAGCGCTGCGCGCCTCGTCCGACTGGGGCTTCCGGTCCTCCGGAGCCTCCTCGGGACCCTCCGGCTCCGCCACCACTCTCTCCGCCTCATCCCCAGGGAATCGTGCATTCCAGTATGAGTGTGCGCCGGACGCGCGAAGGCGGCGCACCCCCCGAGGGGTGCACCGCCTTCACACAGTCTCCGCGGACAGGGGCCTCAGTGGGCGCCCTGCTCCTTGAAGCGCGCGTACGACTTCTCGATCTCCGCCTCGGCCTCGGCGCGGCCGACCCAGTCGGCGCCCTCGACCGACTTGCCCGGCTCCAGGTCCTTGTAGACCTCGAAGAAGTGCTGGATCTCCAGGCGGTCGAACTCCGCCACGTGGTGGATGTCCCGCAGGTGCTCCATGCGCGGGTCGGTGGCCGGGACGCACAGCAGCTTGTCGTCGCCGCCCGCCTCGTCCGTCATGCGGAACATGCCGATGGCGCGGCACTTGATGAGGCAGCCCGGGAACGTCGGCTCGTCCAGGATGACCAGCGCGTCCAGCGGGTCACCGTCCTCGCCGAGGGTGTTCTCGACGAAGCCGTAGTCCGTCGGGTAGGCCGTCGACGTGAACAGGCGACGGTCCAGGCGGATGCGACCCGTCTCGTGGTCGACCTCGTACTTGTTCCGCGACCCCTTCGGGATCTCGATGGTGACGTCGAACTCCACGGGTGGCTCCTCCTGAATCAACACAAGTGAATGCTCGCGACGACGCGCGGTGATTAAGTGTCCCTCACGCACGTGTGTGATCGCGAAAGGGGCTGGTCAGCAATGCCTGAACCGAGGACGTGGCGGCTCACGGCGGGCTCCGCCGTACTCGGTCTGGCACTGGCCGCCGCGGCGGTCACCGCGGCCGGGCCCTGGGACGGAGGCCAGCGTACGGCCGAACGTGCCCGCGCCGCCGCCCCCGCGGCGGGTGGCGCACATCACGCCCCGGCACCCGGCCCCGACGGCCCCAGGCGCCCGGCCCCCGCCCCCAGCGCCCCCGCCGTCCTCGCCGCCCTCGGCGCCGGGCAGGCCTCCGCCGGCGGCGACCGGGCGCCCGCCGGCCCGGCGGAGCCCGCCGGGCCCG
The DNA here is from genome assembly GCF_042900905.1 of Streptomyces sp. NPDC012827. NCBI lineage: Bacteria > Bacillati > Actinomycetota > Actinomycetes > Kitasatosporales > Streptomycetaceae > Streptomyces > Streptomyces sp. NPDC012827. Next base: position 602,600 of record NZ_JBIBBY010000002.1, read on the forward strand.
CCCCCCGCCCGGCCGACCTCGCCGCCGCCCTCGTCCCCCTGATGGCCGATCCCGGCCTCGGCCCGCTGCGCACCGCCTCCGTGGTCGACACCGCCACCGGCGCCACGCTCTACGCCGAGGGCGCCACCACCCCCATGACCCCCGCCTCCACCGTCAAGATCGCCACCGTCACCGCCGCCCTCTCCGCCCTCGGCCCCGACCACCGCATCACCACCACGGTCACGGCCCACCCCGACGGCCGCACCCTCACCCTCACCGGCGGCGGCGACCCCACCCTCGACACCACCCGTCTCCAAGCCCTCGCCACCACCGCCGCCCGCACCCTCACCGCACGCGGCCACACCTCCGTACGCCTCACCTACGACACGAGCCTCTACCAGGGCCCCACCCTCCACCCCATCGGCCGCGACAACGAGAACCTCGCCCCCGTCACCGCCCTCATGACCCGCGCCGGCCGCCTCGACGACAGCACCAGCGGCATCGCCCCCCGCTCCGCCGACCCCGCCCGCGACACCGCCACCGCCTTCGCCGGCCACCTCACCGCCGCCGGCATCCAGGTCACCGGCCTCCCCGCCCCCGGCCCCACCCCCCGGACGGAACCCCTCGCCCGCACCCACTCCGCCCCCCTCTCCGCACTCGCCGAGCGCACGCTCACCCACAGCGACAACGACCTCGCCGAAGCCCTCGCCCGGCAGACCGCCCTCGCCCACCGGCAGCCCGCCAGCTTCCAGGGCGCCGAGAAGGCCGTCCACGACGAACTCGCCCGCCTCGGCCTCCCCCTCGCCGGCGCCCGCTTCGCCGACGGCAGCGGCCTCGACCGCCGCGACCGCGTCACCGCCGCCCTCCTCACCGGCCTCCTCACCCGCGCGGCCGACCCCGCCCGCCCGGCCCTGCGCCCCGTCCTCACCGGCCTCCCCGTCGGCGGCTTCACCGGCACCCTCGCCACCCGCTACGACACCCCGCCCGCCACCGCCGGCGCCGGACTCGTACGGGCCAAGACCGGCACGCTCCACGGCGTGAACACCCTCGCCGGGACCGTCGTCACCCCCGGCGGCCGCCTCCTCGCCTTCGCCTTCCTCGCCGGCACCACCCCTTCCGCCGAACAGGCCCAGCCCGCCCTCGACCGCCTCTCCGCCGCCCTCACCCGCTGACCGGAACACCCGGGCCGGCGCGAAGCCGCACCGAACCGGTACCGAACGCGCCCGGAGACCGTACGGTTGACGCATGACGAGCATCGGTGGCGCAGGCACATCAGGGATGGTCGACTGGAACCTCGCGGTCGCGACCGCGACCCGCCTCGTACGGCCCGGACCCGAGGTCAGCCGTGAAGAGGCCCGCGAGGTCGTGGCCGAACTGCGCAGACACGCCAAGGCCTCCGAGCAGCACGTCCGCGCCTACACCCGGATGCTCCCCGAGGACTCCGACCACCAGGAGACCCCCGTCCTCGTCGTCGACCGCGCCGGCTGGATCAAGGCCAACGTCGCCGGCTTCCGCGAGCTCCTCACCCCCCTCCTCGGCAAGATGCAGGAACGCCGCTCCGGCACCCCCGGCAGCGCCGTCCTCGGCGCCGTCGGCGGCAAGGTCACCGGCGTCGAACTCGGCATGCTCCTGTCGTTCCTCGCCTCCCGCATCCTCGGCCAGTACGAGACCTTCGCCCCCGCCACCCGCGACCTCCCCGCCGGCCCCGACGGCGGCGGCCGCCTCCTCCTCGTCGCCCCCAACATCGTCCACGTCGAACGCGAGCTCGACGTCGACCCGCACGACTTCCGCCTCTGGGTCTGCCTCCACGAGGAGACCCACCGCACCCAGTTCACCGCCGTCCCCTGGCTCCGCGACCACCTCCAGGGCGAGATCCAGGCCTTCCTCTCCGCCACCGACGTCGACCCCGGCACCGTCGTCGAACGCCTCCGCGAAGCCGCCCAGACCCTCGTCGGCGGACGCCCCGAAGCCGAGGAGGGCGAACCGTCCCCCTCCTTCGTCGAACTCGTCCAGACCCCCGAACAGCGCGAGATCCTCGGCCGCCTCACCGCCGTCATGAGCCTCCTCGAAGGCCACGCCGACCACGTCATGGACGGCGTCGGCCCCGAGGTCGTCCCCTCCGTCGCCGAGATCCGCGAGAAGTTCCAGCAGCGCCGCGCCCGCGGTGCCTCCCGCCTCGACCTCGCCCTGCGCAAGCTCCTCGGCCTCGACGCCAAGCTCCGCCAGTACCGCGACGGCGAACGCTTCGTCCGCGCCGTCGTCGACGAGGTCGGCATGGACGGCTTCAACCGCGTCTGGACCTCACCCAACACCCTCCCCACCAAGAGCGAGATCGCCACCCCCGCCGACTGGATCGCCCGGGTCCACCGCAGGGCGGACTCCTGAGACGCATGCGGCACACGACACCAGAACAGCGTGAAACCCTCCACCAATCACCCGTCCGAGGGACCCTGAGCACGGGGTGAGGCGTGCAATGCTCGGGTAAGGGGCCGGTTTCTGTCACGATCGGTGCACTCTGTGTGACCGAATTGAGTGACCGAACCCCCCTTCCCGACCGTTAACACTCCGACCGAGGCACCCCACCCCATTCACGAAGGGCACCGGACATGGGTCCCCATCCTGCGGTCGCGGCGATACGCCTGGCGGTCCGCCGCGTACTCCACGACGTCCTCACCGAGCACACCCACCGCGCCACCGGCGCCACCGGCCACCCCGCCGGCCCCGCGCACGACGGGACCCCCCTCGTCCTCGTCGCGTGCTCCGGCGGAGCCGACTCCATGGCCCTCGCCTCCGCCCTCGCCTTCGAAGCCCGCAAGCTCCCCCTGCGCGCCGGCGGCATCACCGTCGACCACGGCCTCCAGGAAGGCTCCGATGCCCGCGCCGCCGAGGTCGCCGACCGCATGACCGCGCTCGGCCTCACCCCCGCCGAGGCCGTCACCGTCACCGTCGGCCGCGAAGGCGGACCCGAAGCGGCCGCCCGCGACGCCCGCTACGCCGCCCTCGACGCCGCCGCCGAACGCCACGGAGCCACCGCCGTCCTCCTCGGCCACACCCGCGACGACCAGGCCGAGACCGTCCTCCTCGGCCTCGCCCGCGGCTCCGGCATCCGCTCCCTCTCCGGCATGGCCGCCGTCTCCGGCACCCACGGCCGCTACCGGCGCCCCTTCCTCCAGCTCGACCGGCAGACCGTCCGCAAGGCCTGCATCGCCCAGGAACTCGCCGTCTGGGACGACCCCCACAACACCGACCCCGCCTACACCCGCTCCCGGCTCCGCCACGAAGGCCTCCCCGCCCTCGAGAAGGCCCTCGGCAAAGGCGTCGTCGAAGCACTCGCCCGTACGGCCCAGCTCTCCCGCGACGACGCCGACGCCCTCGACACCTGGGCCGCCGACGCCGAGACCGCCGTACGCGACGAGGCGGGCGCCCTCGCCTGCGACAAGCTCTCCGGCCTGCCCCCCGCCGTACGCCGCCGCGTCCTGCGCCGCGCCGTCATCGCCGAAGGCGCACCCGCAGGCTCCCTCTTCGCCCGCCACATCGAGGAGGTCGACCGCCTCATCACCGGCTGGCGCGGCCAGGGAGCCATCAACCTGCCCGGCCGCGTCGAAGCCCGCCGCCAGGGTGGCAGACTGGTCATCCGGCAAGGCTGACGCACGCTGCAACGAAAGTGACCCGGGTGAACGAGAAGGACATGGGCACCGACCTCCAGTCGGTGCTCATCACCAAGGAAGAGATCGACGCCAAGCTGGCCGAGCTGGCAGCGAAGATCGACGCGGAATACGCGGGCAAGGAACTGCTCATCGTCGGCGTCCTCAAGGGCGCCGTCATGGTCATGGCGGACCTGGCACGCGCCCTGTCCACTCCCGTCACCATGGACTGGATGGCCGTCTCCTCCTACGGAGCCGGCACCCAGTCCTCCGGCGTCGTCCGCATCCTCAAGGACCTCGACACCGACATCAAGGGCAAGCACGTCCTGATCGTCGAGGACATCATCGACTCCGGTCTGACCCTGTCCTGGCTCCTCTCCAACCTCGGCTCGCGCGAGCCCGCCTCCCTCGAGGTCTGCACCCTGCTGCGCAAGCCGGAGGCCGCCAAGGTCGCCATCGACGTCAAGTGGATCGGCTTCGACATCCCCAACGAGTTCGTCGTCGGCTACGGGCTCGACTACGCCGAGAAGTACCGGAACCTTCCCTTCGTCGGCACCCTCGCCCCCCACGTCTACGGCGGCTGAACCCGCCCCGGCACGGGGAACCCGCACCGCCTTCCCTCCGTTGAACCATCGGAAGGCGGTCGCGGGCGACAATGCTGAGGTACCGTCCGAAGAACAGCTTTTTCACAGTGCAGCTCTCACAGCGGCATTTTCCTACGGGCAGGAGGGACGGGGCGAACTCGCTCCGTATGGATGGACGTGAAGCGATACTTCCGTGGGCCGGTCATGTGGATCGTGCTGGCCGTCCTCGCCGTGGTCGTGCTGATGCAGGTCGTCGGCTCGTCCGAGGGCTACAAGACGGTGGACACCGGCAAGGTCGTCCAGGCGATCGACAAGAACCAGGTCAAGCAGGCAAAGCTCACCACCGGTGACGAGCAGATCATCAAGATCGAGCTCGTCGACGGCCAGCAGATCGACAAGAGCAGCAAGGTCCAGGCCAGCTACATCGGCACCCAGGGCGCCGACCTGGCCGACAAGCTCCAGGAGAAGTTCGAGGCCGGGCAGATCGAGAAGGGCTACACCGTCTCCCCGACGAAGCAGTCGCCCTTCGTCTCGATCCTGCTCTCGCTGCTCCCCTTCGTCCTCATCGTGGTCGTCTTCCTCTTCCTGATGAACCAGATGCAGGGCGGCGGCTCCCGCGTCATGCAGTTCGGCAAGTCCAAGGCGAAGCTCATCACCAAGGACACCCCGAAGACGACCTTCGCGGACGTCGCCGGCTCCGACGAGGCCGTCGAGGAACTCCACGAGATCAAGGAATTCCTCCAGGAGCCGGCCAAGTTCCAGGCCGTCGGCGCCAAGATCCCCAAGGGCGTCCTCCTCTACGGCCCGCCCGGCACCGGCAAGACGCTCCTCGCGCGCGCCGTCGCCGGCGAGGCCGGCGTGCCCTTCTACTCGATCTCCGGTTCCGACTTCGTCGAGATGTTCGTCGGTGTCGGCGCCAGCCGTGTCCGCGACCTCTTCGAGCAGGCCAAGGCCAACGCCCCGGCCATCGTCTTCGTCGACGAGATCGACGCCGTCGGACGCCACCGCGGCGCCGGCCTCGGCGGCGGCCACGACGAGCGCGAGCAGACCCTCAACCAGCTCCTGGTCGAGATGGACGGCTTCGACGTCAAGGGCGGCGTCATCCTGATCGCCGCCACCAACCGGCCCGACATCCTCGACCCCGCCCTCCTGCGCCCGGGCCGCTTCGACCGGCAGATCGCCGTCGACCGCCCCGACATGCAGGGCCGCCTGGAGATCCTCAAGGTCCACCAGAAGGGCAAGCCGGTCGCGCCGGACGTCGACCTCGGCGCGGTCGCCCGCCGGACCCCCGGGTTCACCGGTGCCGACCTCTCCAACGTCCTCAACGAGGCGGCGCTGCTCACCGCCCGCAGCGACAAGAAGCTGATCGACAACAAGGCGCTGGACGAGGCGATCGACCGCGTGGTCGCGGGCCCGCAGAAGCGGACCCGCATCATGTCGGACAAGGAGAAGAAGATCACCGCCTACCACGAGGGCGGACACGCTCTCGTCGCCGCGGCCTCCCCGAACTCCGACCCGGTCCACAAGATCACCATCCTGTCCCGCGGCCGCGCCCTCGGCTACACGATGGTGCTGCCGGAAGAGGACAAGTACTCGACCACACGCAACGAGATGCTCGACCAGCTCGCCTACATGCTGGGCGGCCGCGCGGCCGAGGAGCTCGTCTTCCACGACCCGACCACGGGCGCGGCCAACGACATCGAGAAGGCCACCGCCACGGCCCGCGCGATGGTCACCCAGTACGGCATGACGGAGCGGCTCGGCGCCATCAAGTTCGGCGGCGACAACACCGAGCCCTTCCTCGGCCGCGAGATGTCGCACCAGCGCGACTACTCCGAAGAGGTCGCCGCGCTGGTCGACGAAGAGGTCAAGAAGCTCATCGAGACCGCGCACAACGAGGCCTGGGAGATCCTCGTCGAGAACCGTGACGTCCTCGACAACCTGGTCCTCGCCCTCCTGGAGAAGGAGACGCTGGGCAAGGAGGAGATCGCCGAGATCTTCGCCCCCATCGTCAAGCGCCCGGCCCGCCCGGCCTGGACCGGCTCGGCCCGCCGCACCCCGTCCACGCGTCCGCCGGTGCTCTCCCCCAAGGAGCTCGCCCTGACGAACAGCGCGAACGGCACGGCGACGACCGCCACCGGCACGGTCGACACCACCAAGGGCATCGAGGTCGCCCCCGAGGACACCCCGGAGACCTGATCCCCGGACGACCCCGGAATGGCTGCCGCGCCCCCACAGGTTCTAGCCTGTGGGGGCGCGGCATTTTCGCGCCATGTTCAGACAGACGGAACGAGGCACAGATGACCGACCCGGTGACGCTGGACGGCGAGAGCACGATCGGCGACTACGACGAGAAGCGCGCCGAGAACGCCGTACGAGAGCTCCTCATCGCGGTCGGGGAGAACCCGGACCGCGAGGGGCTGCGGGAGACGCCTGCGCGCGTTGCACGTGCATACCGCGAATTGCTTTCGGGGATGAGGCAGGAGCCCGAGGACGTTCTGACCACGACGTTTGACCTCGGTCACGACGAGATGGTCCTCGTGAAGGACATTGAACTCGTTAGCTTCTGTGAACATCACCTTTTGCCGTTCCATGGTATCGCCCACGTGGGCTACATCCCGGCGGAAAGCGGCAAGATCACGGGCCTTTCGAAGTTGGCCCGCCTGGTGGACGTCTTCGCCCGCCGCCCGCAGGTCCAGGAGCGCCTCACGACGCAGATCGCCGATTCGCTGATGAAGATTCTCGAAGCGCGGGGCGCGATCGTCGTGATCGAGGCGGAGCACATGTGCATGTCGCTGCGCGGCATCCGGAAGCCGGGCGCGAAGACGACCACCTCGGCGGTACGTGGTCAACTTCGCGACGCTACTACACGGGCTGAGGCCATGTCCCTGATACTGGCCCGCTAGGAGCGGGCTGTCCGCTTTGCTTCATACCGTCCTTGATCAGCGGAGGTTGTCGCTGATCAAGGGGGCGGTATGGGGTACGGGCTTTCCAGCCAGATGCTGGTCAACGGAGTGGGTGGTTGGACGCAGGCGAACAGCGTGGCCGCCGGCAACGTCCTGTGGACTTTGGACGGTGACCGGACGGTGCGGACTTCCGTCACGTCCGTGACCGCGGTCAAGGGGCGGGACGCCGTCGACGTGATCACCGACCACACGACCTTCACGGCGAGCCCGGACTTGCTGTTGGCGACGTCAGGTGGCTGGGTGCCCGCGCGGGACGCGGCGGGCATGACAGCAGCGTGGACGCCGGCGCGGAAGCTGCGCAGGGAGCGGCTGACGATCCGGCCAGGATACGAATTCGCGGCTAGGCCGCCGGGGCGCGGTTCGGGCCCTCGTCGTCGTCCTCCGGGAGTTTGCAGACGTGCTCCAGGAAGAGGGCGGCGGCGATGACGCCGATGCCCGCCGCGACCGAGAGGGCCGCGTAGAGGGCCTGGTCGCGGCGGGCCGGGACGTCGAGGGAGGCGAGCAGGAAGACGCCGATGCCTCCGTACATGCCGGCGACGAGCGCGGCGACCAGCGCGCTGGCCTGGCCGAAGACGACCGCCCGGGCCGCCATCAGGGGTTCCACGCCCTTGGCGCCGGGGCGGCGCTCCCGCTGGGCCTTGAGGCGGGCGCGCAGGGAGAGCGCCGTCGCGGCGAGGACCGCCGCGATGACGGCGAGGACGACGGGGGCGGCGAGGGGCACGCTGGGAAGGGTGCCGACGGAGTCCCAGAGGCGGCTGGCGCCCCAGGAGAGGATGCCGGCCACCAGGAACAGTCCGGCGAGCACCTTCAGCCGCAGTTGTTTCACCGGGTGTCCTTCACGTGGTCGCGGAGCGGTCTGCCACGAGCGTAACGATTACTCGGGCAGACGGAGTTCCAGGTCGTCACGGGGGGTGACGTCCGTGTGTCCCAGGGAGGTCAGGAGGTCGGCGACGGCTCCGTGGCCGGGCAGGAGCGCGGCAGGGTCGACGTCGTTCCAGGGGGCGAGGACGAAGGCGCGCTGGTGGGCGCGGGGATGGGGCAGGGTGAGGACGGGGTCGTCGGAGACGACGTCGGCGTACGTGATGATGTCGACGTCGATGGTGCGGGCGCCCCAGCGCTCCTCGCGGACGCGGTGGAAGGCCTCCTCGACCGCGTGCGCCCGCTCCAGGAGGGAGGAGGGCGGCAGGGTGGTCTTCACGAGGACGACGGCGTTGAGGTAGGAGGGCTGGCTGCCCGGTTCTACGCCCCAGGGCTCCGTCTCGTAGACGGGGGAGACGGCTTTGACGCGGAGGCCGGGGGTGTCGGCGAGGGCGTCGACGGCGCCCTGGAGGGTCTCCAGGCGGTTGCCGAGGTTGGCGCCGAGGGCGAGGACGGCCCAGCGCGGGTTGGAGAGGGTGGTGTCGGCGGCGTCGACGGTCTCGACGACGGCGGCGGGCACGGGCTGGACGGTGGGGTCGCTCTGGGTCGGCTTCATCGTCGGCTCCGGGTGATGGTGACGGTCACGTCGTCGAAGGGGACGGTGATGGGCGCGTCGGGTTTGTGGACGACGACCTCCACCTCCTGGACGCCCGCGTGGCTGAGGCACTGCTGGGCGATGCGTTCGGCGAGGGTTTCGATGAGGTCGACGGGTTCACCCTGGACCACGTCGACGACCTCCTCGGCGACGATGCCGTAGTGCACCGTCTTCGTCAGGTCGTCGTCGGCGGCCGCCGGGCGGGTGTCCAGGCCGAGGACCAGGTCCACGATGAAGGTCTGGCCCTCCTCGCGCTCCTTGGGGAAGACGCCGTGGTGGCCTCGGGCCTTGAGGCCGCGCAGCGCGACACGATCCACGCGAATCACTCCTGCTGTCGTAGTTCCGGTGGCCACGCAGCCGGGTGCGGACGGCCGGGTGTCCTCTGTCGAATCTACCCGCGGGCACCGACAGCACCTGCCCGTGGGGCCGGTGCCGGCCGTTCGCGGGGGTGGTCGCGGGGTCAGGGAGTGCCGGGGAGGCCCGGGGCGCCGGGGTCGTCGCCGCCGGGTGTGTCGTCCGTCTCGGTGAGGACGGGGGAGGCGTGGTGGGACCAGATCCGCCAGCCTTCGGGGGTGCGGCGGAAGAGGTTGGTGGCGACGACGAGCTGGCCCATGAGGGGTCCGAGTTCGGCGCCGTCCTCGGCGGGGCCGCCGCTGAGGATGTTCTCGGTGCAGGTGACGAGGGCGGTGTCGCCGGCGACGGTGACCGTGAGGTCGGTGAGGAAGAACTGGATGTACTCCGTGTTCGCCATGATCAGGGCGTAGGAGCGGAGGACTTCCCCGCGGCCGGTGAGGACGGGCCAGCCGGGGTGGACGCAGGTGAGGGGGGTGGCGCCGTCGTCGAGCCAGAGGCGGGAGACGGTGTCGAAGTCGCCGGTTTCCATCGCTTCGTAGAAGGCGGTGTTGGCGGCTTCCACGGCGGTCCGGTCGGTGGTGGGGGTCACGCGGCTCCTTCTACGGCCCTGGCGACGCGGACGGCGTCGGCGGTGGCGCGTACTTCGTGGACGCGGACGGCCCAGGCACCTTCGTGGGCCGCGATGGCGGAGACGGCGGCGGTGGCGGCGTCGCGTTCGCGCGCCGGGGGCGGGGCGGCGCCCTCGTGGGCGAGGACGTGGCCGAGGAAGCGTTTGCGGGAGGCGGCGACGAGGAGGGGGTGGCCGAGGGCGCGGAGCCGGGGGAGGTGGGCGACGAGGGCGAGGTCGTGGGGGGCGTGCTTGGCGAAGCCGAGGCCGGGGTCCACGACGAGGCGGTCGGGGTGGACGCCGCCGTCGACGACGGCTTCGATGCGGGCGCGGAGTTCGTCGACGACCTCGGTGACGACGTCGTCGTAGACGGCGAGGCTGTTCATGTCCTTGCTGAAGCCGCGCCAGTGCATGACGACGAAGGGGACCTCCGCGGCGGCGACGGTGGGGACCATGCGGGGGTCGGCGAGGCCGCCGCTGACGTCGTTGACGAGGGTGGCGCCGGCGTCGACGGCGCGGGCGGCGACGGTGGCGCGCATGGTGTCGACGGAGACGGTGACGCCTTCGGCGGTGAGGCCGCGGACGACGGGGATGACGCGGCGGAGTTCTTCGTCCTCGTCGACGCGGGTGGCGCCGGGGCGGGTGGATTCGCCGCCTACGTCCACCAGGTCGGCGCCTTCGGCGGCGAGGTCGAGGCCGTGTTTGACGGCGGCCGTGGTGTCGAACCAGCGGCCGCCGTCGGAGAAGGAGTCCGGGGTCACGTTGACCACGCCCATGACGGCGCAGCGGTCCCACTCCGGCAGGCCGCGGGCGGTCCCGCGGTCGATCGTCGTACTCATGTGTCCAGCGTAGGGCCCGGGGGTGGGATCAGGCCGCGCGGACCTCCTGCTCGGGGCGGGCGGGTGCGGGCAGGTGGGCGCAGGGGCGGGGGGCCGGGGCGGTCCTGCGGGTGAAGGGACGGGGCAGGGAGAGGTTGACGAAGCCTTCGGCCTGCATGGCGGCGAAGCCGATGCGGGGGAGGTCGCGGCTCTTGCGGTAGACGACGAAGCGGGGTTCCCAGCGGGGCTGGAACTTGGCGTTGAACTTGTACAGGGACTCGATCTGGAACCAGCGGGAGAGGAAGACGAGGAGGCCGCGCCAGGCGCGCAGGACGGGGCCGGCGCCGATTTTCTCGCCGCGGGCGAGGGCCGCGCGGAACATGGCGAAGTTGAGTGAGACGCGGGCGATGCCGAGGGCCGGGGCGGCCTGGAGGGCGGCGACGATGAGGAGCTCGTTCATGCCGGGGTCGGCGGAGCGGTCGCGGCGCATGAGTTCGAGGGACATGCCGTCGGGGCCCCAGGGCACGAAGTGGATGACGGCCTTCAGGTCGCCGAAGGGGCCGTCGGCGGTGTCGGCGGTGTTGTGGTCGGTCTTGTGGGCGGTGGCTATGACGGCGTCGCCGTCGCCGGGGGCGCCGATGCGGCCGAGGGCCATGGAGAAGCCGCGCTCGGTGTCGGTGCCGCGCCAGTCGGCGGCGGCGGCGCGGATCCGTTCGAGTTCGGCGTCGGTGAGGTCACGGACGCGGCGGACCTGGGTGGTGTAGCCGTTGCGCTCGATGCGCTTGACCATCTGGCGGACGTTGCGCATGGCTCGTCCGGAGAGGGAGAAATCCGCGACGTCCACCACCGCCTCGTCGCCGAGTTCGAGGGCGTCGAGGCCGGTCTCGCGGGTCCAGACGTGGCCGCCGGTCTCGGAGCAGCCCATGACGGCGGGGGTCCAGGAGTGGGCCTTGGCCTCGTCCATGAAGCGTTCGATGGCGCCGGGCCAGGCTTCGACGTCGCCGATGGGGTCGCCGCTGGCGAGCATGACGCCGGAGACGACGCGGTAGCAGACGGCGGCCTTGCCGCTGGGGGAGAAGACGACGCCCTTGTCGCGGCGGAGGGCGAAGTGGCCGAGGGAGTCGCGTCCGCCGTGCTGGGCGAGGAGGGCGCGCAGGCGTGCCTCGTCGTCGTCGGTGAGGCGGGCCGTGGGGTGCTCGGGGCGCAGGGCGAGGTAGATGGTGGTGAGGGCGGTCAGCATGCCGAGCGCGCCGAGGGAGTAGCCGACGGTCCAGTCGACGCCGTGGGTGTAGGCGATGGGGCCTTCGACGCCGAAGAGTCCGTACAGGACGTGTTCGAGGCGGTCGGAGAGGCTGGGGTCGCCGACGACCCGGCGGGGGTGGGCGCTGACGATGACGAGGCCGAGGGCGAGGGAGCCGGCGCCCATGACGATGAAGTTGGCGAGGGCGCGCCAGCGGCTGCGGGGGTCGGGGAGGGCGGCGAATTCGCCGCGGTGGCGTACGAGGAGGGCGAGGAGGGCCAGGGAGAGGAGGGCGCCGAGGACGGAGTGGCGCCAGACGAACTGGGCGGCGGCGCCGAGGGGGAGGAGGACGACGGCGGCGCGCCAGGCGCGGCGCTTGTGGCGCTTGAGTCCGTGGGCGAGGAGGAGCAGGAGGACGCCGGCGCTCAGGGAGAGGGCGGCGGAGAGGGGGCCGAGGGTGCCGGGGAGGACTTCGGCGAGCGCGTGGACGCGGCTGGCGCGGAAGCGGGGGAAGACTCCGGCGGCGATGTCGACGAGGCCGATGAGGGTGCAGGCCGTGCCGACGAGGGAGGGGACTTTCTCGGGTCGGGGGCCGCGCAGAATCCGGCGTACCCGAACCGGAACCAATCGTGATTTGTCCCCATCTACCGTGACAGACATCCGCTTCCCGTGCTTCCCGTGGTCCTGCGAGGGGTTCTGGACCGGGTCGCGCTCCGCGGTGTGTACGGCGGGCCGGCCCGGTTGGTGCGCCTTCTAGGACGGCGGTGGGCGGGGGTGGGTTCACTCCCCCTCAGGAAATTCTCACGAAGTCCGGCGGACATGGCGTCCGGCGCACCAGGAAGAAGGCTCGGTCGTCCCATGGGTCTCACCAGCAGCAGTGTTCTCGTGTTGGCCATGGTGGTGGCCGTGTTGTTCTTCGCGGCCACGGTCGTGTGGTGGCCGAGGCTGGGTCGCCGCGGCTGGCGGGCCGTGGCGGGCCGGGTGGGTCTGCTGCTGGTGACGCAGGTGGCGCTGTTCGCGGCGGTGGGTCTGGCGGCGAACCGGTCGTTCCTCTTCTACGGCTCGTGGGCGGACCTGTTCGGCCAGGAGCAGGAGATGGGTGTGGTGGTCGACCACTCGGCGGGTTCGAAGGACCTGCGCGTGGTGGGGACGCAGGCGCTGGACGTGCCGGGCGGCGGCCGTCCGGCGGTGGCGGGCCAGATCCAGAAGGTGCTGATCGCGGGTGAGCGGTCGCGGATCTCGTCGTCGGCGTACGTGTACCTGCCGCCGGAGTACTTCCAGAAGCGGTACGCGGGGCGGAAGTTCCCGGTCTCGGTGGTGCTGACCGGGTATCCCGGCACGGCGGAGAACCTGATCAAGGGGCTCAAGTACCCGCGGACGGCGTACCTCCAGGCGAAGGAGGGCCGGATGCGGCCGATGGTCCTGGTGATGATGCGGCCGACGGTGGCGCCGCCGAGGGACACGGAGTGCGTGGACGTGCCGGGGGGCCCGCAGACGGAGACGTTCTTCGCGGAGGACCTGCCGAGGGCGGTGGCGGAGTCGTACCGGGTGGGGACGGGGCCGCGCAGCTGGGGCGTCATGGGGAACTCGACGGGCGGGTACTGCGCCTTGAAGATCGCGCTGCACCACCCGGACCGGTACGGGGCGGGGGCGGGTTTCTCGGCGTACTACCGGGCGGCGGAGGACGTGACGACGGGGGACCTGTTCCACGGGGACGACCGGCTGCGCAGGCGGGCGGACCTGCTGTGGAGCCTGGACCACCTGCCGCAGGGGCGGTCCTCGTTCCTGGTGACGACGTCGAAGCGGGGCGAGGACAACCGGAAGGGCACGCTGGAGTTCGTGAAGAAGGTGCGGAGCCCGGCGCGGGTCTCCTCGATCACCCTGGAGAGCGGCGGCCACAACTTCAACACGTGGAACCGTGAGATCCCGCCGGGCCTGGTGTGGATGAGCGGCCGCCTCACCGCCTAGGCCGTGTCTTTCGGATCTTGCCGGGCTCGCGGCGCCTGGCACCGCGCCTCGCTGCGTTGTCGTCGGTCGCCGATGCTCCGCATGGACTCCCTCCTCCGCCTTGCGATGCACGGCGCCAGACGCCGCTCCCTGATCCGGCCTGATCCAAAAGACACCGCCTAGGGGGCGTCCGGCGCGGAGGCGCGGCGCAGGGCGCGGTGGACGCCTTCGGGGGTGAGGACGCCGAGGGGCCGGCCGTCGTCGCCGGTGACGGCGAGGCGGCCGGTGTCGTGCTGGAGGAGGGCGGCGAGGGCGTCCTTGAGGGAGGTCCCCAGGGGTACGGGGGCGGGGGCGCCGGCCGGATCCGGTGCGGGCGGCAGCGGGTCGAGGTCGGCCTCGGTGACGGGGGTGACGGCGAGTCGCTTGAGGCCGCGGTCGCTGCCCACGAAGTCGGCGACGTAGGGGGTGGCGGGGGCGCCGAGGACCGTGGCGGGAGTGTCGAACTGCTCGATGCGGCCCTGCCCGTACACGGCCATGCGGTCGCCCATGCGGACGGCTTCCTCGATGTCGTGGGTGACGAGGAGGACCGTTTTGCGGACGGTCGCCTGGAGGGCGAGGAACTCGTTCTGGAGGCGTTCGCGGACGACCGGGTCGACCGCGCCGAAGGGTTCGTCCATGAGGAGGACGGGCGGGTCGGCGGCGAGGGCGCGGGCGACACCGACGCGCTGGCGCTGTCCGCCGGAGAGCTGGGCGGGATAGCGGGAACCGTACGTGGCGGGGTCGAGCCCGACGAGGTCGAGGAGTTCCGCGGCGCGGGCGCGGGCGGCGGACTTCTTCCAGCCGAGGAGCGCGGGCACGGTCGCGGTGTTGTCGAGGACGGTGCGGTGGGGGAAGAGGCCGACCTGCTGGATGACGTAGCCGATCTTGCGGCGCAGCGCGACCGGGTCGACGCCGGCGACGTCCCGGCCGTCGACGAGGACGCGGCCGGAGGTGGGCTCGACGAGCCGGTTGACCATCATCATGGTGGTCGTCTTGCCGCAGCCGGACGGCCCGACGAGGGTGACGAGTTCGCCCTCGGCGACCTCGAAGGAGAGGTCGTCCACGGCCGTGGTGCCGTCGGGGTAGCGCTTGGTCACGTGCTCGAACCGGATCATGGTTCCCCATTCTGGCCCCTGGGAGCCGGGGGTGTGTGAAGGGTGTGTTGCCGGGGGGTGGCGGATTCCGGCGGTTGTCGGTGCCCCGGGTTAGGGTCGTCACACAAGCGTTCGGAAGGGCGGGCGACCCGGGGGGAGGACGATGAGCACGCCGAACTGTCTGGTGACGAACGACTGGATCTGCGGCGAGTACCTGCGCACGCGTGCCGGGGAGTTGACGGACGCGCTGCTCCAGCACGTGGGGATCACGGTCGTGTCGGTGCTGCTCGCGCTGGTCG
Source organism: Streptomyces sp. NPDC012827 (assembly GCF_042900905.1). NCBI lineage: Bacteria > Bacillati > Actinomycetota > Actinomycetes > Kitasatosporales > Streptomycetaceae > Streptomyces > Streptomyces sp. NPDC012827. Next base: position 617,684 of record NZ_JBIBBY010000002.1, read on the forward strand.
TGGCGGTGCCGCTGGCGCTGCTCGTGCGGGCCAGGCCCCGCTTCGCCGGCCCGGTCCTCGGGCTGACGACCCTGCTCTACACGGTGCCGTCGCTCGCGATGTTCTCGCTGCTGCTGCCGGTGTTCGGCCTGTCGGCGGCGCTCGTCGTGACGGGCCTCGTGCTGTACGCCCTGACGATCCTGGTGCGCAACGCCCTGGCCGGCCTGGCGGCGGTGCCCGCCGAGACCCGGGAGGCCGCGCGGGGCATGGGGTACGGGCCGTGGCGGCTGCTCTGGGAGGTCGAACTTCCGCTGGCGCTGCCGGTGCTGATGGCCGGGGTGCGGATGGCGACGGTCTCCACGATCGCGCTGACGACGATCGGGTCGGTGGTCGGCCGTGGCGGGCTCGGCAATCTCATCGAGGACGCCCTGCCGACCTTCTTCAAGGCGCAGGTGCTGGCCGCTTCCGTGCTGTGCGTCCTGCTCGCCGTCGTGGCCGACCTGCTGCTCCTGGGCCTTCAGCGGCTGCTCACGCCCTGGGCCCGGATACGGACCGCGCCGGGAGGTGGGTGAGGTGGGGGTCGTGACGGACGCGTGGACCTGGCTCACCACCGGCGCGCACTGGTCGGGCCCGGAGGGGATCGGGCAGCGCCTCGCCGAGCATGTGTACGTGAGCGGGCTGGCGCTGTTGATCGCCTGCGCGGTCGCCCTGCCGGTGGGGCTGGGCCTGGGGCACCTGGGGCGGGGCGGGGCGCTCGCGGTGAACGTGTCGAACGTGGGGCGGGCGGTGCCGGTCTTCGCGGTCCTCGCCCTGTTCATGGTCTCGCCGCTGCGGAACGCGGGGTACGTGCCGACCGTGGTGGCCCTCGTCCTCTTCGCGATACCCCCGCTGCTGACCAACGCGTACGTGGGGGTGCGGGAGGTGGACCGGGCGGCCGTGCGGGCGGCGCGGGGCATGGGGATGACCGGGGGGCAGGTGTTCCTGCGGGTCGAACTGCCCCTGGCGCGGCCCGTGGTGATGACGGGCGTGCGGTCGGCCGCCGTGCAGGTGGTGGCCACGGCCACGGTCGCCGCGATGGTCGGTCAGGGCGGTCTGGGCCGGGTCATCACGGCCGGCTTCGCCCTGTACGACACCGCGCAGGTGGTCGCCGGCGCGGTCCTCGTGGCGGCGCTGGCCCTCGTGGTCGAGGGCGTCCTCGCGGGCGCCGACCGGCTCCTGGGGGCGGGCCGCTCCCGGACGGGCGCGGCGGACGGGCGCGGCGCGCGGGCGCGGCGGACGCACACAGCCGGACCGGCGGAGAGACCGGCGGCCGGACCGACGAAGTGGGATGGGTGATTCGGTGAACGGGTTCTCGCGGAGTACGCGTGCGGTGGTGGGGGCGGCGGCACTGGCCGTGGCGCTCACGGCCTGCGGCGGGGAAAGCCTGGAGCAGGGCAAGGGCGGTGCGGCCGGCGGGTCGGGCGGTTCCGGTGGCGGGGGCAAGGGCTCGCTGGTGGTGGGCGCCGCGGCGTTCACCGAGTCGAAGGTGCTGGCCGAGCTGTACGCCCAGGTGCTGCGGGACGCCGGATACACGGTCTCGGTCACGACGGTGAAGAACCGGGAACTGTACGAACCGTCCCTGGAGAACGGCCAGATCGACGTCGTACCGGAATACGCGGCGACCCTCGCGGAATTCCTCAACGCGAAGGTGAACGGCCCGAAGGCGCCCGAGGAGAAGCCGGTCGCGTCGGGTGACGCGAAGGCCACCGTGGAAGCGCTGCGGAAGCTCGCGGAACCGCGCGGGCTGAAGGTCCTGGAGGCCGGCGGAGCGGTCGATCAGAACGCGTTCGCCGTGTCGAAGGAATTCGCCGCGAAGAACCGGCTGAGCACGCTTTCCGATCTTGGTCGCGCGAAGCTGAAGGTCAGGATCGCGGCCGGTGACGAATGCGCGGTACGGCCCTTCTGCGCGCCCGGTCTGAAGGCCCGGTACGGAGTCGACGTGGCGGGTGTCGACCCCAAGGGTGTGGGCACCCCGCAGGCCAAGCAGGCCGTCCGGGACGGGGTGGACCAGCTGGTTCTGACGACCACCACGGACGCCACGCTCGACAGCTTCGGGCTCGTCCTCCTCGCCGACGACAAGAAGTTGCAGAACGCCGACAATGTGCTGCCGGTGGTGAACGCGAAGGACGCCGGAGCGCCGGAGATAGCCACCGCCTTGAACAAGATCACCAAGGTGCTCAGCACGGCGGATCTCGCCGAACTCAACCGGAAGGTGGACGCCGAGCGCGCGAAGCCGGAGGACGCGGCGAAGGCCTATCTGCAGTCGAAGGGGCTGCTCAGCAAGTAGAGGACGGCGAAGGGAAGTCGGCCCCAAGCGGAACCGGAAGGGCGGGATCCCGCTTCTTCCGGTGAGAAGTGGACAGGAGTTTGCCGGGCCGACCCCCCACACGGCGCCTACGCACGGTAAATTTCAGGCCATGCCACGTGGACGCCACCGCCATTCCCCGCCTCTGCACAAGCTGCTGCCGCCCTCCGCGGTCGCCGGCGCCGCGGTCGTGTGCGCCGCGGCGGCCTGGCTCCCCGGCGACCTCGTGGTCGTCCGGCTGCTCGCCGCCGCGGCGGCCGGAGCCGCCGTCACCGGAGCCGTGCTCATGCGCAGTTGGGACCGGAGCGCCGGCCGCCAGGTCGCCGAGCTCAACCGGGCCCGCACCGCCGACCAGTGGAAGGCCGACGAGCGGACCGCGGAACTGGAGGCCGACCTGGAGGAGTCACGCGCCCTGCGGGCCCGGCTGGACGCCAAGCTGCGCGCCAAGCGGGTCGAACTCGCCGCCCTGCGCGGCGAGCACGCCGACCTGCTGCGCCGCTACGCCACCGCCGAGACCGAGCGGGCCAGCGCCCTGGAGGGACGCCGCGTCCTCGCCCTGGAGGCCACCGCCGCCACGGCCGGGGACGCCAGGGCGCTCCCGGCCGCCGGGTCGACGCCCACCCCGGAGGCGTACCGCCGCGCCGCCCGGGCCCTGGCCGACCTCCCGCGCAACGCCGCCGCCCAGCGCGCCCGCCGCACCGCCGGGCGGACGGCCGACGCGACGGAGGAGGACGCGGAGGGCAAGCACCCGGCGGCCGGCGCGACCGAGCAGCACACCCGCAGCGAGGCTCCCGCCCTGACCGCCGCCCCGGCCGCGGGCACCACCGGGACGGCGGGCACCACCGGCAGCGCCACCGCGCCGCCCGCGCCGCCGGCTCCGGTCGCCGCCGCCGTCGTCCCGTACACCGCCCGCCGGCCCGCCCCGCGTCCCGAGGGGGGCTTCGACTTCTTCGGTACGCAGAAGGCCGCCGCCGCCATCGAGGCGGTGCAGAACACGGACCTCGCCGACGTCGTCGGGGACGAGGTCCTTCAGGCCGCCCGCGTCACGCCCCTCACCCCGGCCCCGCCGCGGACCGCCGGCCAGGTCATCGACCTCACCGCGCACGACGAGACCGAGCAGCTCGACGTGGCCGAACTGCGCGGGGCCGTCAACTCCTGACCCGCCGCGACGACGGAGGCGCCCGCCTGCCCGGCGGGCGCCTCCGTCGTTCCCGGGTCCTACCGGGGGCCGGTCACTTGTCGATGTCGCCGACCACGAAGAACAGCGAGCCCAGGATCGCCACCATGTCGGCCACCAGCGTCCCCGGCAGCAGCTCCGCGAGCGCCTGGATGTTGTTGTACGAGGCCGACCGCAGCTTCAGCCGGTACGGGGTCTTCTCGCCCTTCGACACCAGGTAGTAGCCGTTGATGCCGAGCGGGTTCTCGGTCCAGGCGTACGTGTGCCCCTCCGGCGCCTTCAGGACCTTCGGCAGGCGCTGGTTGACCGGCCCCGGCGGAAGCTCGGCCATCCGGTCCAGACAGGCGTCCGCCAGGTCCAGCGCGTTGTGCGTCTGGTCGAGCAGGCACTCGAACCGGGCCAGGCAGTCACCGTCCTGCCGCACCGCCACCCGCAGGGTGTCCCGCAGCTCCCCGTACGCGAGGTACGGCTCGTCGCGCCGCAGGTCGAAGTCCACGCCCGAGGCACGGGCGACGGGCCCCGACACCCCGTAGGCGTGGACGGTCTCCGCGCTCAGCACGCCCACCCCGCGCGTCCGGCCCCGGAAGATCTCGTTGCCGAGGACCAGCCGGTCGTACACGTCCATCCGCGAGCGCACGTCCGCGACGGCCTGCCGCGCCCGCCCGAGCCACCCGGCGGGCAGGTCCTCCTTCAGACCGCCGACCCGGTTGAACATGTAGTGGATCCGGCCGCCCGAGACCTCCTCCATCACCGCCTGGAGCTCCTCGCGCTCCCGGAAGGCGTGGAAGACCGGCGTGATCCCGCCCAGCTCCAGCGGGTACGACCCGAGGAACATGAGGTGGTTGAGGACCCGGTTCAGCTCGGCGAGGAGCGTGCGGGTCCACACCGCCCGCTCCGGGACCTCCATGCCCAGCATCCGCTCGACGGCCATGACGACGCCGAGTTCGTTGGAGAAGGCGGAGAGCCAGTCGTGGCGGTTGGCCAGCATGATGATCTGCCGGTAGTCCCGCGCCTCGAACAGCTTCTCCGCCCCCCGGTGCATGTAGCCGACCACCGGCTCGGCCTCCCGGACGACCTCGCCGTCGAGCACGAGCCGGAGCCGGAGGACACCGTGGGTCGAGGGGTGCTGCGGCCCGATGTTCAGCACCATGTCGGTGCTCTCCGCCGCGCCGCCGATTCCGACCGTCGTCTCCGTCATGCGGCCAGTATCCCCTGCCGCCCCACGCCTCCCCGGCGCCCCCGGGACCCGTGGCACGGCCCGGCCGGGGACCCCACCGCTCCCGCCGCACGGCCCGGCGGCCACCCGGCGCACCCGCCCGGGTGTCCCGGTGCCGCCGGCACCCGCCGGCTCACCCCTCCCGCGCCGCCGGCACCCGCTGGATCAGCCAGAGGAAGTCACCGAGCCCGCCGGGCGCGGTCAGTTCGGCCGCCTCGCCCGCCGCGGCGAGCGCCCGCACGTACGCCGCCGGATCCGACGAGGCCAGGGCCAGCGGCGGCCGGGCGCCGAAGACCCCGAGCCGCCGCAGCGCCTCCCGCTGCGTCACCAGCTCCGGCTCCGGCAGACGGCCCCCGCCGGTGCCCGGACCGTCCCCGCCCGGCCCCTCCGGGCCACCCGCCCCCGGCGCCGCCCCGCACGCGTCCAGGGCCACGTGCGCCGTCAGATCGCAGCTCCCGTCCGGTACGGGCGGAACCTCGCGGCCCTCCCGGAAGCCGGTCAGCGTGCCGAAGGGCGGCCGGCAGGCACGTACGTGCGCGTAGTCCACGGCCACCGCCCGGCCCGCCGCCACGCACGCCACCGCCTCCGCCCAGGCCCGGTCCCGGGGCCGGCCGATCTCCGCGCGCGCCCCCGGCTCCCGCAGCGGCCACCAGCGGGCCAGCCACCGCGCGTCCGGTCCCGTGACCGGCGCGCCCGGCCGCTCCGTACCGTCCGGCGCCACCTCCACGTACCGCGCCACGCCCGCGGCGTCCGCCTCGGCCACGTCCACCGGCACGTTGTCGAGCCACTCGTTCGCGAACAGCAGCCCCCGCACCCCGCGCGGCACCCGGTCCGTCCAGACGATCCGCGGATCGAGGCCCGCGGGCCGGTCCGCCCGCTCGACCGCGTACGCCCGCACCGTGAGCCCCGCCCCGGCAGCCGCCGCGAGCACCTGCGTCACCAGTTCGCCCCGCCCGGCGCCCACGTCCACGAACGCGGGCTCGTCGGTGCCCAGCTCCGCCGCCACCTCGCCGAGCAGCCGCGCCACGGCCGCCGCGTACAACGGGGAGGCGTGCACGGAGGTACGGAAGTGCGCCGCGGGCCCCTCGGGGCGCAGATAGAAGCCACCGGGGCCGTACAGCGCACGTTCCGCCGCCTCGCGCCAGCCCGCCCATTCCCGCCGTCGACACGTCTCATCCGTCACGGACCCCAGTCTCCACCTCGGGGAGTACGGGCTTCGCGCCCAGGATCGGCCCCACGGTTGATCCCCCCACCCGTCCCTCTTCCCTACTCTGGGTGACGTGCAGCGCCTCTACGACTTCCTCCGCAGACACCCGACGGGCGTCGACACCTTCTGGGCCGTCGTCCTGTTCGGGCTGTCGCTGCTGTGGGTGGGTTCGACCTATCCGTCGGTCGACCGGTCCGCCGCCTACGGGGTGGTCGCCGCGCTGTTCTCGCTGGTCGTCGCCCTGCGGCGGCGGGCGCCCGAGAAGATGCTGGTGCTCGCGGTCGTCCTCGGGGTCGCCCAGCTCGCCTTCGGCATCGTGCCGTTCATGGCGGACTTCGCGATGCTCGTCATCATCTACACGGTCGCCGCGCACGACGGACCCCGCTGGGCCTCCCGCCTCGCCCTCCTCGGCGGCCTCAGCGCCGCGACGCTCTCGCAGCTGCGCTGGCCCGCGGACGAGCCCGACTCGGGGGCCGCGCGGGTCTTCTTCACGGTCATCATGACCGTGCCCTTCGCGCTCGCCTGGGTCCTCGGTGACTCCCTGCGCACCCGCCGCGCCTACTTCGCGCAGCTGGAGGAACGGGCCTTCCGCCTGGAGCAGGAGCGCGAGGCCCAGGCCAAGGTGGCCGTCGCCGCCGAACGCGCCCGGATCGCCCGGGAGCTCCACGACGTCGTCGCCCACAACGTCTCCGTGATGGTGGTCCAGGCCGACGGCGCCGCCTACGTCATGGACGCGTCCCCGGAGACCGCCAAGCAGGCCCTGGAGACCATCTCCACCACCGGCCGGCAGGCGCTGGCCGAGATGCGCCGGTTGCTCGGCATCCTGCGCACCGGCGAGCACCAGGAGGCCGGGGAGTACGTGCCGCAGCCGGACGTGCGGCAGATCGAGGACCTCGTGGAGCAGGTCAGGGGCGCCGGGCTCACCGTCGACTTCACCGTCGAGGGCACCCCGCGCCCGCTGCCCAGCGGCGTCGAGCTGACCGCGTACCGGATCGTCCAGGAAGCCCTCACCAACACCCGCAAGCACGGCGGGCCCGACGCCGGAGCCAGCGTCCGCCTCGTCTACTTCGACGACGGCCTCGGCCTGCTGGTCGAGGACGACGGGCGGGGGGCGCCGCAGGAGATGTACGAGGACGGGGGCGCCGACGGGCGCGGCCACGGCCTCATCGGCATGCGGGAACGCGTCGGCATGGTCGGCGGCACCCTGGACGCGGGGCCGCGCCCCGGCGGCGGCTTCCGCGTCAGCGCCCTCCTGCCCCTCAAGCCCGCCACCTGACCCCGAGCCCCTCCCCTCTCCCCGAAGGAATCCCGTATGTCCATCCGCGTGATGCTCGTCGACGACCAGGTGCTGCTGCGCACCGGTTTCCGCATGGTGCTCGCCGCCCAGCCGGACATGGAGGTCGTGGCGGAGGCGGGCGACGGCGTGGAGGCCCTGGAGGTGCTGCGCTCCACGGCGGTGGACGTCGTCCTGATGGACGTGCGGATGCCGAAGCTGGACGGGGTGGAGGCGACCCGGCGGATCTGCGCGCAGCAGAATCCGCCGAAGGTGCTCATCCTGACCACCTTCGACCTGGACGAGTACGCGTTCTCCGGTCTGAAGGCGGGGGCCAGCGGGTTCATGCTGAAGGACGTGCCGCCGGGCGAGCTGCTCGGCGCGATCCGGTCCGTGCACAGCGGGGACGCGGTCGTGGCGCCGTCGACCACCCGCCGTCTCCTGGACCGGTTCTCGCCGATGCTGCCGTCCTCGGGCCGCGAGCCGCAGCACAAGGAGGTGGAACGGCTCACCGACCGGGAGCGCGAGGTCATGCTGCTGGTCGCCCAGGGCCTGTCGAACGGTGAGATCGCCGCCCGTCTCGTCCTCTCCGAGGCGACGGTCAAGACGCACGTCGGGCGGATCCTGACCAAGCTGGGCCTGCGCGACCGCGTGCAGGTCGTCGTCCTGGCGTACGAGACGGGCCTGGTCCGGGCGGGCGGCGGCGCCGCGTAGGGGCCGCCCGCCCCCGGCGCCGGGGGTCAGCGCAGCACGCTCTCCAGGAAGTCGCTCCCGAGGCGGGCGACGACCGACACGTCGAGCTGGTGCAGGACGTACCGGCCGCGCCGTTGCGTGGTGAGCAGACCGGCCTTCTTCATGACGGCGAGGTGGCGGGAGACCTCCGGGGCGGAGATGTTGTACGCGTCGGCCAGCTCGCTCGTCGTGTTCGCGCCGCGCGCGAGGCTCCGGCAGAGCCGCATCCGCATGGGGTGGGCGAGGGCCTCCAGGCGGCGGGCGACCGCCTCGACGGAGGCCGCGCCGCCGAGGTCCCGGTCGGCGACCGGGTACTGGACGACGGGCTGCCAGCCCGGCGCGTGCAGGGCGAACAGGTGCGGCCAGCCGAACGCGGTCGGCAGAAACGTCACGGCGGAGCCCTGGGCGCTGGTGCGGCCTTGGACCAGCTTGTCGACGACGATCCGCCGCCCGTGCTCGTCCTCCTCCAGCGTCATCGCGCCGGACGCGGCGGCCACCGCCTCGGCCAGGCCCTTGCGCCGCAGCAGCTCCGTCTTGTGGCGGGCGTCGGCGGCGAGCTGGATCCGGACGCGCCGCCAGGTGTCGGCGAAGAAGGCCTCGTCGCAGTCCTCCAGGAGCCGCCGCAGCCACGCGCGCGTGCCGGTGGGATCGGCCAGCATCCGCTCCACGAAGGCGGCCTGCCGGGGGCCGCGTGCCGCGCCCAGCTCCAGGGCGCGGCGGCGCATGTGCTCGTCGACCAGCGGGGAGGGCGCGCCGTGCCGGTACCGGCTGTTGCAGGAGATCTCCAGGGCGGCGCCGACGTACTGCTCGTCGTCCATGCGGTCGAGGTCGTCCAGCTCCTCGGCGAGGGTCTCCCGGGGGCGCGGTGGCAGCAGCAGGTCGGAGCGGGTGGTGTGCCACATGAAGTCGGCCTCGTGCAGCCGGTCCGCGAGCTCGGGCTTCAGCGCGGCCGCCGTGGTCGTGGTCCAGGCGTGCAGCCGGGGGTGGTGCGCCGGCTCGGCCAGCGCGTGCAGGGCGGCGCCCAGTTCGGCCAGCGGCGAGGGGCAGAAGGTGATCCGCTCGTGCGGCAGTCCGGTGATGTCGATGGTCACGCTCACCGGACCATGGTGGGGGGTGGGGCGGGGGGTGTGTCCCGCCGTTTGACGAGGGCCGTCAATCGGCGGGCCGGGGGCGCGGGGCGGCGCGCACGGTGAGGCCATGAACGCGCTGCACCAGTACCTCTTCGACACCTACCGCGCCGCCCGCCTCGGTGAGCCGGTGCCGCCCGCCCCCGGCACGTACGACGTGGCCCTCTTCCGGGCCGCCGTGGACCGCCGCCGTTTCGAACGGGTCGTGGCCGGCCGCCCGGCGCGGGGCCGTCTCCGGCTCCGTGTGGCGGCGGCCCTGCGCCGCCGCCGGGGCGGCTCGGGCGGCCGCTGACGGCCGGGCGGCCGGTGGGCGGGACCGGCCGGCCCGCCGACGGCCGGGGGCCTCCCGCAGCCGCCGCCGCTGCCTGTTCCGCCGGGCCCCTCCGTCGCCGGCTCAGGCCCGGACGCGCGTCAGGAAGTCCCGTACCGCCACCCGGACGTCCTGCGCCGTCCACTCCAGGCCCGGGCCCGCCACCGTCAGTTCCGTGAAGGCGACACCGGGCGGCCCGCCGGCGCCGGGGGTGAACCAGCGGCGGAACAGGGCCGTGCCCATGGCCTCGGTCTGGGCGAGGGAGGCCGCCGTGAGGACGTCCGGGTCGTACGGCAGCCACACCTGGAACTGGTGGGTGTGCGGCTCCCGCGGGTGCACCCGGAACCAGCCGGTGCCCGCCTCCGTCAGCGCCTCCCGCACCGCTTCGGCCACCACGCGCGCGTGCGCCACGTACGCGGGCAGCCGGGGCAGCTCGGTCTCCAGGCCCCGGAGCGCGGCCAGGGCGACCGGATACTGCTGGAAGAGGAGGCCCCCGTACCGGTGCCGCCAGACCCGGGCCTCCTCCACGAGCTCCTCCGGCCCGGCGAGCGCGGCCCCGGACAGGCCGCCGAGGGACTTGTAGAACGAGACGTAGACGCTGTCGGCGAGACCCGCGATCTCGTCCAGCCCGCGGCCCAGACGCGTGGGGCACTCCCACAGCCGCGCGCCGTCGAAGTGGACCACCGCGTCCCGTTCGCGGGCGGCCGCCACCACGTCCGTGAGCTCCTCCCAGGTGGGCAGGGCGAAGCCCGCCTCGCGCAGCGGCAGCTCCAGCATCAGCGTCCCGAAGGGTTCGGGGTGGTCGCGGACCTCCTGCGCCGTGGGCAGCCGGGGCGCGTCCGTGGGGTGGACGGTGCGGAGCCCGGCGACCGTGCCCAGGGCGTCGTCCTCGTGGACCTCGGGGTGGGCGAGCGGGTGCAGGGCCACGACGGGGTTGCCGGTGCGCCCGGCCCAGCAGCGCAGCGCCACCTGCTGCGCCATGGTCCCGGTCGGGAAGAAGGCGGCGGCGGGGTGGCCGAGCGCGGCGGCCACCCGCCGTTCCAGGACCTCCACCACCCCGTCGCCGTACGTGTCGACCACGGTGCCTCCGTGCGCGGAGGCGTCCGTCCAGTCGGCGAGCTCGCGCAGACGCTCCGCGAGGGTGGCGTCGGTCGGGGCCTCCCACAGTTTGCGCCGGGCCCCGCCCCACACCTTCGCCCGGTACAGCCGGGCGGTCTCCTCGTCGAACTCCGCCGGGCCGTCCGGACCCCCCGGGCGCCCGGCGGCGGCCGCGGCTCCCGAGCCCGCCGGGCCGTCCCCGCCCCCCGGGTCCTCCGCGTCGTCCACAGCCCTCGTGTCGTCCATGCCCTCTCCCCTCACGTCCATGGGCCGATCATCACACCGTCACCGGCGCCCTGTGGACAGCCACGGAGCGCTGGTAAACGCTGGCGTAGCATGACCAGAAATCGTCCGGTACCCGCCGAGGACTGGAACGGAAGGCCGTCCCCACCGTGAACGCACCAGCAGCGCCCGAGGCCCGAGTCGAGGACCGACCGGCCCGGCTCACCGTCGGAGTCGTCGGCGCGGGCCGTGTGGGCCCCGCCCTCGCCGCCTCGCTCCGGCTCGCCGGGCACCGGCCCGTCGCCGTCTCCGCGGTCTCCGACGCCTCCCGGCGGCGGGCCGCCGAGCTCCTGCCCGAGATCCCCGTCGTCGAGCCCGCCCAGGTCCTCGCCCGCGCCGACCTGGTCCTCCTGACCGTGCCGGACGACGCCCTGCCGGGCCTGGTCGAGGGCCTCGCCGAGACCGGCGCCGTCCGGCCCGGGCAGCTGATCGTCCACACCTCCGGGCGGTACGGGGTCGGGGTCCTGGACCCGGCGCGCCGGGCGGGCGCCCTGCCGTTGGCCCTGCACCCCGCCATGACCTTCACCGGCACGGCGGTGGACGTGCAGCGGCTCGCCGGCTGCTCCTTCGGGGTGACCGCCCCCGAGGAGCTGCGGCTGGCCGCCGAGGCGCTGGTGATCGAGATGGGCGGCGAGCCCGAGTGGATCGCCGAGCAGGCCCGCCCGCTCTACCACGCGGCCCTCGCCCTCGGCGCGAACCACCTGGTCACCCTGGTGGCGCAGTCGATGGAGCTGCTGCGCAAGGCGGGTGTCGCCGCGCCCGACCGGATGCTCGGCCCCCTCCTCGGTGCCGCCCTGGACAACGCGCTGCGGTCCGGCGACGCCGCCCTCACCGGCCCGGTGGCCCGCGGGGACGCCGGCACGGTCGCCGCCCATGTGGCCGAGTTGCGCAAGCACGCCCCGGGCACCGTCGCCGGCTATCTGGCGATGGCCCGTACGACCGCCGACCGGGCCCTCGCCCACGGCCTGCTCAAGCCGGAACTGGCCGAGGACCTCCTGGGCGTCCTCGCCGAGCCGTCCCCCGCCGCGCCCCGGCCCGGCGCCGCGGCCGCACCCGGCGACCCCGACACGCCCCGGGCCTCCGGGACACCCGGCCCGGAGGCGGCCCCCGACCCCGAGAGCCCCGCCCCCGACGGCGAGCCCCACCCCGACCGCCCCGGCCCCGACGGCGGACCCGGCGGCGACGGGCCGCGAGGAGACGACCGATGAACCTGTTCGCCCGCGACCGCTCCGCGGACGCCCGGCCCGTCCGCCACGAGCCGGCCGAGCTGGTCCGCACGGTCGAGGACCTGAAGGACGCCGCCGCCCGGTGGGCGACCCCCGGCCGCACGGCCGTCGTCATGACCATGGGCGCTCTGCACGAGGGCCACGCGACCCTGATCCGCACCGCCCGCGAGCGCGTCGGTGACCAGGGCTTCGTCATGGTCACCGTCTTCGTCAATCCGCTCCAGTTCGGCGCCGGCGAGGACCTCGACCGGTACCCCCGCACGCTCGACGCCGATCTGGAGATCGCGTTCGACGCCGGCGCCGGTGTCGTCTTCGCGCCGTCCGTGGACGAGGTCTACCCGGGCGGCGAGCCCCAGGTCCGGATCACCGCCGGCCCGATGGGCGAGCGCCTCGAAGGCGCCTCCCGGCCCGGCCACTTCGACGGGATGCTCACCGTCGTCGCCAAACTGCTCCACCTCACCTCGCCCGACCTGGCCTTCTTCGGCCAGAAGGACGCCCAGCAGCTGGCGCTGATCCGCCGGATGGTCCGCGATCTGAACGTCCCGGTCGAGATCGTCGGGGTGCCGACGGTCCGGGAGGCCGACGGCCTCGCCCTGTCCAGCCGCAACCGCTACCTGTCGGCCGGGGAGCGCCGTACCGCGCTCGCCCTCTCCCGTGCCCTGTTCGCCGCGCGGGACCGGCTCGCCGCCCAGGAGGCGCTGCGCGCGCGGGCCACCTCGCTGCCGGACGCCCGGACGCGGGCGGAGACCCGGGCCGAGGCGCTGTCCCGGCTCGGGGAGGCCCGGGCCGCCGCCGACGCCCACGCCGTCGCGCAGGCCGCCGAGGGGGGCGGGGGCGCCGACGCCGTACGGGCCGCCGCGCGCGCCGTCCTGGACGACGCGGCCCAGGCCGATCCGCCGCTGGTCCTGGACTACCTGGCCCTGGTCGACCCGGCCGACTTCACCGAGGTGCCCGGGGACCACGAGGGAGAGGCGATCCTCGCCGTCGCCGCCCGCGTGGGCAGCACCCGGCTGATCGACAACATCCCGCTGACCTTCGGAGCCGTCCGGGGAAAGGACGCCGACAAGTGACCGGAATACGGCTGCACGCCCCCGCGCCGGGCTGGGCCATCGACGCCGACGTGGTGGTGGTCGGCTCCGGAGTCGCCGGCCTGACCGCCGCCCTGCGCTGCACCGCCGCCGGGCTCCGTACGGTCGTCGTCACCAAGGCCAACCTGGACGACGGCTCCACCCGCTGGGCCCAGGGCGGCATCGCCGCCGCACTGGGCGAGGGCGACACGCCCGCGCAGCACCGGGACGACACCCTGGTCGCGGGCGCCGGGCTGTGCGACGAGGAGGCGGTACGGCTCCTGGTCACCGAGGGCCCCGACGCCGTGCGCCGCCTCATCGAGACCGGCGCCGACTTCGATCGGACCGAGGGCGGCGAGATCGCCCTGACCCGGGAGGGCGGCCACCACCGCCGCCGCATCGCGCACGCGGGCGGGGACGCGACCGGCGCGGAGATCTCCCGCGCCCTGGTGGAGGCGATACGCGACCGGGGCGTGCGGTTCATCGAGCACGCCCTCGTCCTGGACCTCCTCACCGACGCGGACGGCCGGACGGCCGGCGTCACCCTGCACGTGATGGGCGAGGGGCAGCACGACGGCGTGGGCGCCGTCCACGCCCCGGCCGTGGTCCTCGCCACCGGCGGCATGGGCCAGGTCTTCTCCGCCACCACCAACCCCGGTGTCTCGACCGGCGACGGCGTGGCACTGGCCCTGCGGGCGGGGGCGGAGGTCTCCGACCTCGAGTTCGTCCAGTTCCACCCGACGGTCCTCTTCCTCGGCGCCGGCTCCGAGGGCCAGCAGCCGCTGGTCTCCGAGGCGGTACGGGGGGAGGGCGCCCATCTCGTCGACGCCGACGGGGTCCGCTTCATGCTCGGGCAGCACGAGCTGGCCGAGCTCGCCCCCCGGGACATCGTCGCCAAGGCGATCACCCGCCGCATGCTGGAGCAGGGCGCCGACCACATGTACCTGGACGCGCGCCACTTCGGCGCCGCCATGTGGGCCGAGCGCTTCCCCACCATCCTGGCGGCCTGCCGGGCCCACGGCATCGACCCGGTCACCGAGCCGATCCCCGTCGCCCCGGCCGCGCACTACGCGTCCGGCGGCGTCCGCACCGACCTGTCCGGCCGGACCACCGTGCCCGGCCTGTACGCCTGCGGTGAGGTCGCCTGCACCGGCGTCCACGGCGCCAACCGGCTCGCGTCGAACTCGCTCCTGGAGGGCCTGGTCTTCGCCGAGCGGATCGCCGAGGACATCGCGGCCCGCGCCCCCCGCGCGGCCGGCGCCCCCGTGCCGCACCCGGCCCCGGTGACCCTGCCGCTGCCGGTGGCCGGCGCCCGCACCCGTATCCAGCGGGTCATGACGGCCGGCGCCGGGGTGCTGCGGTCCGCGGAGAGCCTGCGGGAGGCCGCCGAGGCGCTGGACGCGCTGCACGAGGACGCCCTCGCGGGCGGCACCGACGACTCCAAGGCGGCCGCGCCCGGCGTGGAGGCCTGGGAGACCACCAACCTGCTGTGCGTGGCCCGGGTCCTCGTCGCCGCGGCCCGGCGCCGTGCGGAGACCCGGGGCTGCCACTGGCGCGAGGACCACCCCGAGCGGGACGACGCGGCCTGGCGCCGTCATCTCGTCGTACGCCTCACGCCGGAACGGGCCCTCGACGTCCGGACGACCGGCACGCATGACTTTCCCCCCACCGCCGACGCCCCCAGGGAGCAGTAAGTGAGCACGCCCGAGGAAAGCCGTCCCGAACCCGTGGACGTCCCTCTCATCCAGATCAGCGCCCCCTCGGCCGCGTCCGCCGGGGAGGCCGGCGGCTGCGGCGACGGCTGCGGCTGCGGCGGCGGGGAGGAGTTCGAGTGCGGGCTCGACCCCGACCTCGCCCAGCTGCTCGCGGACGCCGGTCTCGACCCCGTCCAGGTCGAGGACATCGCCCACCTGGCGATCGCCGAGGACCTGGACGGCGGCGTGGACGTGACCACCGTGGCGACCGTCCCCGAGGACGCCGTCGCCACCGCCGACTTCACCGCCCGCGAGGCCGGTGTCGTGGCGGGCCTGCGGGTCGCCGAGGCGGTCCTGTCGATCGTCTGCACGGACGAGTTCGAGGTCGAGCGGCACGTCGAGGACGGCGAGCGCGTCCGGGCCGGGGACAAGCTCCTCAGCGTCACCGCCCGCACCCGCGACCTGCTCACCGGCGAGCGCAGCGCCCTGAACATCCTGTGCCGTCTCTCCGGCATCGCCACCGCCACGCGCGCGTGGGCCGACGCCCTGGAGGGCACGAAGGCCAAGGTCCGCGACACCCGCAAGACGACGCCGGGCCTGCGCGCCCTGGAGAAGTACGCGGTCCGCTGCGGCGGCGGCGTCAACCACCGCATGTCGCTGTCCGACGCCGCCCTGGTGAAGGACAACCACGTGGTGGCGGCGGGCGGGGTCGCCGAGGCCTTCAAGGCCGTGCGGGAGCAGTTCCCGGAGGTGCCGATCGAGGTCGAGGTCGACACGCTGCACCAGGTCCGTGAGGTCCTGGACGCCGGCGCCGACCTGATCCTCCTGGACAACTTCACCCCGGACGAGACCGAGGAGGCCGTGGCGATCGTGGCGGGCCGCGCCGTCCTGGAGTCCTCGGGCCGGCTGACCCTGGAGAACGCGGCGGCGTACGCGGCGACGGGCGTCGACTACCTGGCGGTCGGCGGCCTGACCCACTCCTCCCCGATCCTCGACATCGGCCTGGACCTGCGCGAGGTGCGGGCCTGATGCTGCTCACCATCGACGTCGGCAACACCCACACGGTGCTCGGTCTCTTCGACGGCGAGGAGATCGTCGAGCACTGGCGCATCTCCACGGACCCGCGCAGGACCGCCGACGAGATGGCGGTCCTCCTCCAGGGCCTCATGGGCATGCACCCGCTGCTCGGCGTCGAGCTGAGCGACGGCATCGAGGGCATCGCGATCTGCGCGACGGTCCCCTCGGTGCTGCACGAGCTGCGCGAGGTGACCCGCCGGTACTACGGGGACGTGCCGGCGGTCCTGGTGGAGCCGGGCGTGCGGACGGGCGTCCCGATCCTCACGGACAACCCCAAGGAGGTCGGCGCGGACCGCATCGTCAACGCGGTGGCGGCGGTCGAGCTGTACGGCGGCCCGGCGATCGTCGTGGACTTCGGTACCGCGACGACGTACGACGCGGTCAGCCCGCGCGGCGAGTACGTGGGCGGCGCCATCGCGCCGGGCATCGAGATCTCGGTGGAGGCGCTGGGCGTCAAGGGCGCGATGCTCCGCAAGATCGAGCTGGCCCGCCCGCGCAGCGTCATCGGGAAGAACACGGTCGAGGCGATGCAGTCGGGCATCGTCTTCGGCTACGTGGGCCAGGTCGACGGCGTCGTGGCCCGCATGAAGCGCGAACTGGTGGGCCCCAAGGGCGACCCGTCCACCGTCAGGGTGATCGCGACGGGCGGCCTGGCACCGATGGTCATCGGCGACTCGAAGGAGATCGACGAGCACGAGCCGTGGCTGACCCTGATCGGCCTCCGCCTGGTGTACGAGCGCAACGTCTCCCGCATGTGACGCCCGGGTCCGGGCGGGCCCAGGATCCGGTGCCCGCCCGGCCTCCCACCGACGCGCCGCGATGATCGCTAAGCGAAATTTGTCCGATTAGCGCGTATCGTCGGTCCATGCCCACGCCATACGGATCCCGCGGCGGCATGGCGTTCAGCGCGGACGAGCTGCGTGTGCTCCGACGCGCCCTTGCCATCGCCCTTCACCCCGCCCCCCTCCAGGACGAGGACGTGCAGGACTGCCTGCGCCTGGCCGAAGCCGTGGACGAGGCCGTGCGCGAGGCCGGACGGCTGCGCGCCTTCCTCCTCGCGGACCTGGCCCGCTACCGCGAGGCCCTGCCCGGCTCGCTCCCCGGCTACCTGGAACTCCTCCAGGACGCGCTGGCCGCCGGGTACGACCCCGGGGCCGACGACCTCGCCGCCCTGCGGGCCCTGCGCGGCAACCCCGCGGCCGCCGCGCTGCTCACCCGCTGCCAGATCCTCGCCGAGCGCTCCGTCCGCGCCCGCCTGGCCCGCGTCGCGCAGGCCACGGGCCCCACGGCCGCCCTCGCCGGCCCGGCGCCCGCCGCGGCGCCGTACGGCTCCGTCCCGCGCGCCCGGCTCCTCGCGCTCCCCGGCGGGCGCGCCGCCGAGGAGCCCCGGCCGAAGCCGCCGCCCTCGCCCACCCCCGGCGAACGCCCGGTGCCCAAGCCCTCCGAGGTGTTCCCGCCACGCCGGAGGCCCGTATCCCCGCCCCCGGCCGAGGAACGGGTGGCCGGGTAGCTAGTCTGGACGCCATGGACTACGTATCCGCGCTCCTGCCCCCCATCGTGATGGCCGCGTTCTTCATCGGTCTCGTCGTCACGATCGTCAAGAGCCAGGGCGGCCCCAACAAGGCCAAGGAGGACGCGGTCGTCGACGCCGCGCTCGCCCGCGCCGAGGCCGCCCGCCAGGCGAACGGCACCGCCTCCTCGTAGCGCCGCCGTGCCCCGAGGGCGTACGACCGGTTTCGGTCGTACGCCCTTTTTGTTGCATTTCTCCGGTCAATGAGCCGCCACCCCCGAATCTCCCACTAGGGTGACCCTGTGCCCCGCCCCTTGGGAGAACTCGAAGACGCGGTGATGACGCGCATCTGGCAATGGAACCGGCCGGTGACCGTCCGGGAAGTCCTGGAAGACCTCCAGCGGGAACGTTCCATCGCCTACACCACCGTCATGACGGTGATGGACAATCTCCATCAGAAGGGCTGGGTGCGCCGGGAAGTCGAAGGCCGCGCCTATCGATATACGGCGGTCTCCACCCGCGCCGCTTACTCGGCCGCACTGATGAACGAGGCGTGGGCCCGCAGCGACAACCCGGCCGCCGCCCTCGTCGCCTTCTTCGGGATGATGTCCCCCGAGCAGCGAGAAGCCCTCAACGACGCCTTCCGTATCGTCCAGGGCGACAACCCGCCGCCCGCCGCGCCGGAGGAGGGCGGCGAAGGGACGGAAGGCCGGGAGCGATAGCGTCCCCCCATGTCGACGTCCGCTTCCCCGGCCCCTTCGCCTTCTCCTTCCGAACGCCCCGCGTCCTCCCCGGGCCCTTCCGCGAAAGCCGTCACCGTACGCCGGGCCCGCACCACCGACGTCGCCGCCGTGCGGCGCCTCGTCGATCCGTACGTGCGCCGGGGCATCCTGCTCGACAAGGCGACGGTGACGCTTTACGAGGACATCCAGGAGTTCTGGGTCGCGGAACGCGACGACGACGCCACCGTGGTCGGCTGCGGCGCTCTGCACGTGATGTGGGAAGACCTCGCGGAAGTGCGTACTCTCGCCGTGGATCCCGACTTCAAGGGCGCCGGCGTGGGTCATCAGGTGCTCGACAAGTTGCTGCACACCGCCCGGTGGCTCGGGGTGCGGCGGGTATTCTGCCTGACCTTCGAAGTCGACTTCTTCGCCAAGCACGGCTTCGTCGAGATCGGGGAGACACCGGTGGACGGAGATGTCTACAGTGAGCTCCTCCGTTCCTATGACGAGGGTGTCGCCGAGTTCCTCGGTCTCGAACGAGTGAAGCCGAACACCTTGGGCAACAGCCGGATGCTTCTGCACCTGTGATCCTGAACCCGCTCAAGGCGGGCTCAAGGCACTCCCGGCAAGCGGAGCTCTCCCGGGGATCGAGCCGGACCGGAACCCTATGTCCGAATCGCGCACGTTTCCCGCGCTGCCGGGGTTCTGAACCTCTCCCAGGGGTTTGTGTTTTTCCGGGAAAAGCGGTTTCCTTTCCGCGTACTGCATTTTCGATGAAAGGAAATCCGGTGGCACAGAAGGTTCAGGTCCTTCTTGTCGACGACCTCGACGGCGTCGAGGCGGACGAGACCGTGACGTTCGCGCTGGACGGCAAGACCTACGAGATCGACCTCACCACCGCCAACGCGGAAAAGCTCCGTGGCCTGCTCGAGCCGTACACCAAGAGCGGTCGCCGCACCGGTGGCCGCACCACCGGCGGGCGCGGCAAGGGCCGCACCGTCGCGGCGGGCAACCCCGACACCGCGAAGATCCGTGCCTGGGCCAAGGAGCAGGGGCTGAACATCAACGATCGCGGCCGCGTACCGGCCGAGATCAAGGCGGCCTACGAGGACGCGAACCGCTGAGGGAAAAGCTGCTGAGCCGCCGGCCTCCGGGCCCGGGCACTCAGCAGCCGCACCCGGTGGCACTCCGCGGCGGCGGCGGCCACGAGACGCACCAGACACGGGGCACCCTCATCGCCCCAGGGGGCGGACCGCAGCGCCGGCAGCGAGGACTCCACCCCGTGGCCCGGCAGCGGGGCCCGCAGCCACACGGTGGCGCCCGGCGCGCCGGGGCCGCCCCACCCCGGGGGAGGGGGCGCGGTCATCCGGCCGCCGGCGCCCAGGGCGGCCAGATCCAGCGCGATCCCGCCCCACTCCAGCCAGTCGAGCAGTCCCGGAAGCTCCTCCGCGCTTCCCGCGGCCACCAGTAGCCGCATCCGCCGGCCCGCCAGGGCCACCGGACCGGTCGCCGCGCCCACCCGGCGCAGCACGGCCCGGCCGGCCGCGGCCGGCAGCTCCAGGACGTCGAAGCGGAGCCCCGTGACGAGCCGCGGGGGCGGGCCCGGCTCCGCCGCCCAGCCGAGTTCCCGCTCGTACCACCGGGCCGGATCGGCGTCGAGCGGCGGGCGCGGGGAGGGGACGGTGAAGGCCATGTCCGGGCAACGGGCGGGCGGCCCCCTCGGTTACGCCCGCCGGACCTCCGGAAGTCCCCGCGGGGGACCTCCGGAACTCCCCGGAGGCCTTCCCGGGACCACCCGGAGTTCACCCCCGGACGCGCACCGTGTCCGGGATGGGGCGTACGGGTGCATTCGTCGGCGCAAGGGTGTTCGCTGGTAGCGGAGGGAACCGGGGTGCGCCGCATGGAGTGTCAGTCCTTACGGGTAAGACATTCCTAGTGGGAGAGGGGCGACTCGCGGGCTTCGGCGTCTCACGTTCGCCATCGGCGTACTGATGGCACGGGTAACTGCTTGGCCTGCGGGAACATCGTCTCGCACCATCGGGTTGGAGCATTTGTCGGCTGTTCGGCAGCAGGTCTCCCCGCGGACAAGGGGGTGATCCGGACGGATGTCGGCAGTTGGAATGAGCGGTCCCCGCTTGCGGGACTAAGCTGCGGAAGGACAGGGAGGGGATCGACCCCTAACTGACTGACCGCTCTGAGGAGCGATTAACGATGTTCGAGAGGTTCACCGACCGCGCGCGGCGGGTTGTCGTCCTGGCTCAGGAAGAAGCCCGGATGCTCAACCACAACTACATCGGCACCGAGCACATCCTTCTGGGCCTTATCCACGAGGGTGAGGGTGTCGCCGCTAAGGCCCTGGAGAGCCTCGGGATTTCGCTCGAGGCGGTCCGCCAGCAGGTGGAGGAGATCATCGGGCAGGGGCAGCAGGCCCCGTCCGGCCACATCCCCTTCACCCCTCGTGCCAAGAAGGTCCTGGAGCTGTCGCTCCGGGAGGCCCTCCAGCTCGGCCACAACTACATCGGCACCGAGCACATCCTGCTCGGCCTGATCCGCGAGGGCGAGGGCGTCGCCGCCCAGGTCCTCGTGAAGCTGGGCGCCGATCTCAACCGGGTCCGGCAGCAGGTCATCCAGCTGCTGTCCGGCTACCAGGGCAAGGAAGCCGCCACCGCCGGCGGCCCTGCCGAGGGCACGCCCTCGACGTCCCTGGTGCTCGACCAGTTCGGCCGCAACCTCACCCAGGCGGCCCGCGAGTCCAAGCTCGACCCGGTCATCGGGCGCGAGAAGGAGATCGAGCGGGTCATGCAGGTGCTGTCCCGCCGGACCAAGAACAACCCGGTCCTCATCGGCGAGCCCGGCGTCGGCAAGACCGCCGTCGTCGAGGGCCTGGCGCAGGCGATCGTCAAGGGCGAGGTGCCCGAGACCCTCAAGGACAAGCACCTCTACACCCTGGACCTCGGCGCGCTGGTCGCCGGCTCCCGCTACCGCGGTGACTTCGAGGAGCGCCTGAAGAAGGTCCTCAAGGAGATCCGCACCCGCGGCGACATCATCCTGTTCATCGACGAGCTCCACACCCTCGTGGGTGCGGGCGCCGCCGAGGGCGCGATCGACGCCGCCAGCATCCTCAAGCCGATGCTGGCCCGCGGTGAGCTCCAGACCATCGGTGCCACCACCCTCGACGAGTACCGGAAGTACCTGGAGAAGGACGCGGCCCTCGAGCGCCGCTTCCAGCCCATCCAGGTCGCCGAGCCGTCGCTGCCGCACACCATCGAGATCCTCAAGGGTCTGCGCGACCGGTACGAGGCCCACCACCGGGTCTCCATCACGGACGAGGCCCTCGTCCAGGCCGCGACCCTGGCCGACCGGTACATCTCGGACCGCTTCCTGCCGGACAAGGCGATCGACCTGATCGACGAGGCCGGTTCCCGGATGCGCATCCGCCGGATGACCGCGCCGCCGGACCTCCGCGAGTTCGACGAGAAGATCGCCTCCGTCCGCCGGGACAAGGAGTCCGCGATCGACTCGCAGGACTTCGAGAAGGCCGCGTCCCTGCGCGACAAGGAGAAGCAGCTCCTCGCGGCGAAGGCCAAGCGGGAGAAGGAGTGGAAGGCCGGCGACATGGACGTCGTCGCCGAGGTCGACGGCGAGCTGATCGCCGAGGTCCTCGCGACCGCCACCGGCATCCCGGTCTTCAAGCTGACCGAGGAGGAGTCCTCGCGTCTGCTCCGCATGGAGGACGAGCTCCACAAGCGCGTCATCGGCCAGAAGGACGCCGTCATCGGTCTGTCCCGGGCGATCCGCCGCACCCGTGCGGGTCTGAAGGACCCGAAGCGCCCCGGTGGCTCGTTCATCTTCGCCGGTCCGTCCGGCGTCGGTAAGACCGAGCTGTCCAAGGCGCTCGCCGAATTCCTCTTCGGCGACGAGGACGCGATGATCTCCCTCGACATGTCGGAGTTCAGCGAGAAGCACACGGTTTCCCGCCTCTTCGGTTCGCCGCCCGGATACGTCGGCTACGAGGAGGGCGGCCAGCTCACCGAGAAGGTGCGCCGGAAGCCGTTCTCGGTCGTCCTCTTCGACGAGGTCGAGAAGGCCCACCCCGATATCTTCAATTCCCTTCTCCAGATCCTGGAGGACGGTCGCCTGACCGACTCCCAAGGCCGGGTCGTGGACTTCAAGAACACGGTCATCATCATGACGACCAACCTCGGGACCAGGGACATCTCGAAGGGCTTCAACCTCGGCTTCGCGGCCCAGGGCGACACGAAGTCCAACTACGAGCGGATGAAGGCGAAGGTCAGCGACGAGCTGAAGCAGCACTTCCGCCCGGAGTTCCTCAACCGTGTGGACGACATCATCGTCTTCCCGCAGCTGACGCAGGACGACATCCTCCAGATCGTCGACCTGATGATCACCCGCGTCGACGAGCGCCTGAAGGACCGGGACATGGGCATCGAGCTCTCCCAGTCCGCGAAGGAGCTGCTCGCCAAGAAGGGTTACGACCCGGTGCTCGGCGCCCGTCCGCTCCGCCGGACGATCCAGCGCGAGATCGAGGACACGCTGTCGGAGAAGATCCTCTTCGGCGACCTGCGTCCCGGTCACATCGTGGTGGTCGACACGGAGGGCGAGGGCGAGGAGCGCAAGTTCACCTTCCGCGGCGAGGAGAAGTCCGCCCTCCCGGACGTCCCCCCGGTGACGGCGGGCGGCACGGGCCCGAACCTCTCGAAGGACGCGTGACGCCGCGCTGAGCGCGAAGCGCTGAAAGGGGCGGCCCCGGAACCAGTCGGTTCCGGGGCCGCCCCTTTTCGGCAGTGTCACCCGACGGTGAGGCGGTTACCCAGGGCGTTGGCGCCGATGATGTCCTTGCGGTACACGCCCGTGACCGACACCCGGACGGACGGCAGGCCGATGAAAGGGGTCAGGTCGGTCAGTTGGGGACAGTCGCTGATCTGCACGTGCCGGAGCTGGGAACAATCGAGTGACCGCAGCACGTCGGCCGTCATGAGGTGATGGAAAGCGATCGCGAGGTGCCGGAGAGGCCGGTCGCCCAGATGACGGGTGATCTCTTCGCAGGGGAGTGGTCCCACGAGCATCACGGCATCGATGGCAGGCAGATTGGCGAGGAGTCGCAGTTGTTGGACGCTGCTGATGAGCACCGGTTCCAGTCCTGCCAGATGTGACAGCACGTCCCGTGCGAAGGCCTCCGGCGGGAAGGAGGACCAGTAGCTGGTGAACCTGTCAGCTTCGCCTGCCTCCGCGAAGGTGCGGGCGTACGCGAGGGCTTCCCGTCCGCCGATCACCGCGATCAGAGTCGTCACCGTTTCTACGGCATCGCTCGCCACATCTGCGGGTCCCGGCAGTAGTGGCAGCACGTATGCGCCCAGTCGGAGCAGCGACGTCATCTGGTCCGGGCCCCGCGGAGGGATCACCGACTTCACCGCCTTCCGCACCCGCGTGTGCAGGGTCCCGTCCAGCCAGGCCGCGTGCTGGGCCGCCAGCGCGGCGAGGACGTACAGCGTCGTCTTGAGGTCACGCTTCCTCGTGGCGGAGCCGGCCGCCAGGAGACCCTCCACCAAGACCGGGAGGTCGCGGCGGGTGCAGTGACCGGCGGCCAGGAGGAGGACATCGTGCCACTGCTGGTCGTGGGCGTGACGGAGGGCTTCCGCCAGCTGGTCATCCTCGACGAGCTCCTTCGCGGCCAGGAAATCTTGGAAGGTGCGATGCGCGAAGTGGAAGACGTCGTTCGTGCGCTCCTGGAGCAGGCCGCTCCGGTTCAGCAGGTGGGTGAGGATCTCCTGTGGACTGCCCTGGCCGGCGACCCTTGGCATGCCCGACAAGGCGCGGGCCAGCTGCCGCAGGGCCTGCTCGCGGGTGAACTCGGTCTGGCCGCCCCGTACCAGCCAGGCTGCGAGCCGTTGGAGGAGCTGGGAGTGTTCCTCCACCGACATGCGGATGCCGTCGGGCGCGTCGATCCGGCGCCGCTCGTCCCGAACACCCAGCAGCATCTGGAGCGCGGACCGGTAGAGCTCCCACCGGGTCTCGGGCAGGAAGCCTTCCCGCAACCTGTGCAGGGCGCAGATGACCGCGCAGAGGAGCGGGGTCCGGGCGAGGTCCGCCAGGGTCGGGTTGTGGCGGAACTGCTGGGCCAGGTCGTGTTCCAGTTCGGTCAAGTTCTCGTGTGCGTCGACGTCCGCGTCCAGCCGCGCGGCCTCGTGCCAGGCGTGGACGAAGGTCTGGATGTCGCCGTCCCGGAGGGGGAGGAGGGTCAGCTCCTCGAACCGTTCCGAGCCCAGCCAGTCGGGGGCGACGGCGAAGGGCCGCACGGTCGCCACGCAGCGCGTGCGCGGGTAGCGGGCCAGCAGCCGGGACAGCCACGCGTGCGCGGCCTCGCGCTCCTCGCCAGGGACCTCGTCGAGACCGTCGACCAGGAGCAGGGCCCGCCCGGCGGCCAGCACCCGGCCCGCCCAGCCGTCGGGCGCTGGGTCGACCATCAGCCCGGCGACGCCGGGCAGCTCGGCGGGGGAGGGATAGCCGACCCCCTGCGCGCGGAGCGAGCGTAGCGGGATGACGAAGGGGACGAGGCCGTTGAGCTCGGCGAGGTTCCGGCCGAGTGTCCCGGCGGCGGCGTGGGCGGCGAGCCACCAGACGAGCGTGGTCTTACCGGCTCCGGCATCGCCGCGCAGAAGGACCCGTGGTCGGGAGGCAAGGAGGTCGTCGATGCGTTGCGGCACCGCGACGGTGTCAGGCTCCCGGGTGGTGGCCTCCAGGGAGAGGTAGGCCGTGTCGAGGTCCCATTCGGAGGCACGTTTGCCGAGCTCGTCGAGGCCGAAAATCCGGGTGCGGCGATAGATGGAACCGATCGCCTCCCCGTAGTCCTCCTCGTACGGCTGGTCATGGCTGTGGGTGCCCGTGACGGGGGCGAGGGAGGTGTGGGGGGCCACCAAGGCCTGGGCTTCCGCCCTCGCGAGGACGGCCTGGAGGGGCACGCATTCCAGTCGGCGGTGGCCACGTCCACGTGGAACGGCTCGTACGATGCCGATGAGACTGTTGCTCGCGAAAACGGGGGCCCCCGACAGGCCGGCAAGCGGTGAGGGCCCGTCCTCGTCGGCCGTCGAGGGAGCTCTGTCCAGTTCGATGGTGAGAACGCGGCGTAGGAGGCCGGCCATGGGCAGGGCGGTGCCGGTGAACTGATCGAGGTCGGGTTTCTGCCCGTCGTACCGCTGGATGTGGGGGAAGCCCAAGACTTCACAGCCGGGAATTGGACGATCGGTGGCGACAGCACTCAACCTCGGTGCCGGCCCGAGGCGAGCGGGACTGCGCAGCAACGCGGCGTCGAGCTGTTCGTCCGACCAGATCACCTGCGACCGGCTCGGAGGCCGGAGCGCCGGTATGACCGTGGCTTGGTAGACGCCTCCGAGAACATGGGCGCTGGTGAGCACCAGGTCGGGGGTCAAGAGGACGCCGCTGCCCTGGTGCTTGCCCTGAACCAGAACGACGCTGCGGACGACCGTCACTGCGTCCCGTCCACCGCGGGAAGCCCGCCGAAGCCGGACAGGTCCGCCTTGTTCTCGTTCCCGACAAGCCAGCTGCCGCCCGTCGCCACGTTCCGCGGTTTGAGAGTGAAGGTGACCCGGTGCGTTTCGCCGCGGATGTGTGAGGCGTCCGTGCCGGCCTCGACGACCCAGGCTTTGACCTTGCCCCCGGCCTTCACCTCCCTGCGGAGCTCGATGGTGAACTCCATCTCGATGTCGCCCACCTCGAAGGCGAGGGGCTGCCCGGCTGCGCGGGTGGCAGCCGCGACGAGCTGATCGCGTACGGATTCGACGGCTTCGGCGAGTTCGATCTCTGTCATGCCCGGAAGCTACCGGTGCGCGGCGAGTGGCGGAGGGAGTTTCAGGCGGTCCGGTCGCGTGACCCAGGTCCCATTCGCGGGGGCCGCGCGGTGACAAGGCGCACAGGCGTTTCGGAGGGTACTAGCCGGATTAGTGGTGTGGTTCCGGGCTGAATCAGGACGTTTAGGTATCAACCATCCCGGGGTGGGGGCCGGGGGGGGCGGAACCCGTGCCGGGGCCGGTCCCGGGCCTGCGGTCCGGGGGGTGACGTGCGGCTAAACCCCTGGAACTTGGGCGCAAATGTCCGTTTCCAGGGTGATGCTCCGGGCGTGTCAAGAGTGATATTCCGGGGGAGATCGCTACGACGTGATGTCGTAGATGGGGTGTTTTGGGATGTCCTGGGAGTCGGGTTACCAAGGATGAGCAAGCCCGGCGCGCCGCACCGTTCGCGCCGGGTCCCGTACGTCCCGGAGGTTTTCCCCCGTATGTCGAAGCGCGTCATGAACCCCGCTGCCCGTGTCACCGCCGTCGCCCTCGCCGCCGCGGGTCTGGGAGCGACGATGGTGGCCGGAGCCGGGTCCGCCTTCGCCGCCGAGGGCAAGGCCGCCGCCCCGGCCGCCGTGACCGCGTCCGCCGCGGTCGCCGCCCAGGCCGATGCCCAGGCCCAGGTCGCCGCCCAGGTGAAGGCCGCGGCGGCGCAGGCGAAGGCGGCGCAGGTCAAGGCGGCGCAGGTCAAGGCCGCCGCCGTGAAGGCCAAGGTCGCCCAGCCCGTGAAGAAGGCCGCCAAGAAGGCCGCCTGGGTCAAGCCGGTCGGCGGCTACACCCTGACCGCCAGCTACAACCAGGGCGGCGCCATGTGGGCGCACAAGCACTCCGGCCAGGACTTCGCCGTCCCGGTCGGCACCCCGGTCAAGGCCGCGGGCTTCGGCACCGTCGTGAAGGCCGGCCCGTACGGTGGCGGCGACGGTCCGGCGTACGGCAACGCGATCGTCGTGAAGCACGCCAACGGCACGTACTCGCAGTACGCGCACCTGTCGAAGATCAAGGTCCGGATCGGCCAGAAGGTCGCCGCCGGCCAGCAGATCGCCCTCTCGGGCAACACCGGCAACTCCTCCGGCCCGCACCTGCACTTCGAGATCCGTACGACCCCGAACTACGGTTCCGCCGTGAACCCGGCCGCCTTCCTGCGCGCCCACGGCGTCACCATCTGACCCGACCGGGTCCGTCAGGCCCGATGGGCCTGCCCGATCAGATCGAGGGCGACCTCGAGGACGGCTTCGTGCTTCTCCTCGGGGTCGCCCTCGACGTTCTGCATGAAGAACGTGCCCGCGTGCAGGGTGAAGATCGCGCTGATGGAGCGGACCTTGTCCGTCATGGTGAAGTCCGGTTCCTGGACGAGGCCGGTCAGCGTGATCATGCGCTCCTTGAAGGTCAGGCCGATGCTCAGCTGGCTCACCGTGGCCTGGTTCTCCTGCATGAAGCGGAACAGCGGGGTCGCGGCGAGCAGCGCCCGCTGGTAGCGGCGCAGGATCTCCTGCTTGGTCTCCAGGGTGCGCGGCTGCGTGCCGGCCCACTCGATCAGCTCGTCCATGGGCCGGGTGAGGTCCTGGAAGATGCTGATCAGGATGTCTTCCTTCGTCTTGAAGTGGTAGTACAGCGCGGCCTTGGTGACGTCGAGGCGTTCCGCGATCTCGCGCAGCGAGGTCTTCTCGTATCCCTGCTCGGCGAAGAGTTCGAGGGCCACGTCCTGGATGCGCTGACGGGTGTTGCCTCGGGCCATGGTCTGCTCGCTCTCACGGAAACTTACTTGACGACCGGCTAGTGCGGGTCTACCGTCCCCCAGTGTAGTAACTAGCCGGGCGGCAAGTAAGGGATCGACATGGCCACCACCGAACCGACCACACCCGTGACCGCAGGGGAGGGGGAGACGAAGCAGCGCAGCGTCCGCGTCGTCCTGCTCGCCCTGATGATCGCGATGCTGCTCGCGATGCTCGACAACATGATCATCGGCACCGCGATGCCGACGATCGTCGGTGAGCTGGGCGGCCTGGAGCACCTCTCCTGGGTCGTCACCGCCTACACCCTGGCCACCGCCGCCTCCACCCCCATCTGGGGCAAGCTCGGCGACATGTTCGGCCGCAAGGGCGTCTTCCTCCTCTCGATCGTGATCTTCCTGATCGGTTCGGCGCTCAGCGGCATGGCCCAGGACATGGGCCAGCTCATCGGCTTCCGCACGATCCAGGGCCTCGGCGCCGGCGGTCTCATGGTCGGCGTGATGGCGATCATCGGTGACCTGATCCCGCCCCGCGAGCGCGGCAGGTACCAGGGCATGATGGCCGGCGTCATGGCCTTCGCCATGATCGGCGGCCCGCTCGTCGGCGGCACCATCACCGACCACTGGGGCTGGCGCTGGTCCTTCTACATCAACCTGCCGCTCGGCATCGTCGCCCTCGCCATGGTCACCGCCGTGCTGCACCTGCCGGGGAAGCGGCGCGCGACCGGCACCCGGATCGACTTCCTCGGCGCGGGCCTGCTGACCGTCGGCATCACCGCGATCGTCCTCGTCACCACCTGGGGCGGCACCGAGTACGCGTGGGGCTCGGCCACCATCGTCGGCCTCTCCGCCGCCGGTGTCGCCGCCCTCGCCGTCTTCCTGTACGTCGAGACCCGGGCGAGCGACCCGATCATGCCGCTGCACATCTTCCGCAGCCGCAACTTCACCCTCATGTCCCTCATCGGCTTCATCACCGGCTTCGTGATGTTCGGCGCGGTCCTCTACCTGCCGATCTTCCAGCAGTCCGTGCAGGGCGCCTCCGCGACCAACTCCGGTCTGCTGCTCCTGCCGATGCTGCTGTCGATGATGGTCGTCTCGCTGCTCGTCGGCCGGTTCACCACCAGCACCGGCAAGTACAAGGCCTTCCCCATCGTGGGCGGCGCCCTCATGGTGGTCGGCCTCTTCCTGCTGGCCCAGATGGACACCGGCACCTCCCGCCTCGTGTCCGGCGTCTACATGGCCCTCCTCGGCGCCGGCATGGGCTTCCTGATGCAGATCACGATGCTCGTCGCGCAGAACAGCGTCGAGATGAAGGACATGGGCGTCGCGTCCAGTTCGACCACGCTCTTCCGGACCCTCGGCTCCTCCTTCGGCGTGGCGATCATGGGCGCGCTGTTCACCGGCCGCGTCCAGGACGAGATGGCGGCGCGGGGCGGCTCCGCGCTCACCGAACGGACCGCCCAGCTCGACGCGGCGAGCCTGGCGAAGCTGCCGGCGGCGCTGCGCGAGGCCTACCAGTACGCGGTGGCGGCGGGCACCCACTCCGCCTTCCTGGTCGGATCGGCCGTCGCCGTCCTCGGCTTCGTCCTCGCCTTCTTCGTCAAGGAGGTGGCACTGCGGGGCGCCGGACCGGCCGCCGCGGAGCGGAAGCCCGCGGAGCCGGAGGGGACGGGCGACGGGGCGGCCAAGGTCTCCGAGACGGTCTGAGCGGTACGGGCCGGCCGCGGTGCCACGGCGAACGGCCGGCCCGCGCGGCGGTACGACCGGGGGCCGGGTCCTCCCCAGGGCCCGGCCCCCCGGCGTACCCCCCGCCACCCCGCTCCGGCCCTCAGTCCGGGAGCCGCAGCACCGGGAAGCTCCCCGTGTTCGTCGGCGCGTGGTCCGGCAGCCACAGCACCGCGATGGCCCCGCCGACCCCCTCGGGCGCCCCCTCCGCCGCCACGTTCCGGAAGGTCAGCCGGGCCCCCAGGACCCGTGCCTGGCCGGCGGCGATGGTCAGGCCCAGGCCGTGCCCGCGTCCGGCGCGGTCGCTCGCCCCCGTACGGAAGCGGCTCGGGCCCTCCTTCAGGAGCGCCTCGGGGAACCCGGGCCCGTGGTCGCGGACCCGTACCACCCGGCCCTCGACGGTGACCTCCACCGGCGGCTTCCCGTGCCGGGCCGCGTTGGCCAGCAGATTGCCGAGGATCCGCTCCAGGCGCCGCGGATCGGTGTTCACCCACGACTCGTGGACGACCCGCACGACCACCGCCGGATCCAGCGTCCGCACCCGCCGCGCCACGAACTCCCCGAGGGCGATCTCCTGGAGCTCGGCCCGCTCCGAGGCCCCGTCGAGCCGGGCCACCTCCAGTACGTCCTCCACCAGCGTCCGCATCGCCTGCGCCCGGTCCCGTACGAGCTCCGAGGGCCGGCCAGGCGGCAGCAGCTCGGCGGCCGTGAGCAGCCCGGTCACCGGAGTCCGCAGCTCGTGCGCGATGTCCGCGGTCACCCGCCGCTCGGCCTCGATCCGCTCGTGCAGGGCGTCGGTGAGCGCGTCGATCGCCCAGGCCAGGTCGTCGGTCTCGTCCCGTACGACCCCGCCCACGGCCTCCCGCACCCGCACGTCGGTGTTGCCCTGGGCGACCCGCCCGGCCGCGGCGGCCGCCTTCCGCAGCCGCCGCGAGAGCTGGGCGCCGATGAGGATGCCGCCCGCGCAGCCGCCGAGGACGACCGTCACCGACCCGATGACGAGGGCGCGGTCCAGATCCTCCATGATCCGCGCGCTGCGGTCGGCGAAGGGGATGTGCAGCGAGAGCACGTCCCCGTTGGCCAGGGGCACGGCGGCCCACACGTCGGGCGGGCCGCCGTGCCGGTGCTCCTGCACGAACGTGCCGCGCCGCCGGTCCCGCATCAGCTGGTCGAGCTGCGGCGGCAGCGCCGGGTCGTTGATCTTGGTGCCGAAGCGGGGCTCCTTCGGCTTGGACGTCTCGTACATCCGCTGGGCGAAGAGGAGCCGCTCCATCTGCACCTCGCGCGCGTTGTCCAGCATCGAGATGCGGGCCGCGTTGTGCACGACCACGCTCAGCGTGACCGCGATGAGCGCGCTGACGGCCGAGATGGCGACGGCGATCTTCCAGCGGACGCCGGTACGGAGGCGGAAGCGTCCCACCGGCCCGTCAGCCCCTGAGCTTGTAGCC
The DNA here is from genome assembly GCF_042900905.1 of Streptomyces sp. NPDC012827. NCBI lineage: Bacteria > Bacillati > Actinomycetota > Actinomycetes > Kitasatosporales > Streptomycetaceae > Streptomyces > Streptomyces sp. NPDC012827. The sequence goes on from NZ_JBIBBY010000002.1 coordinate 648,498, forward strand.
GAAGCCGCGGACCGTCTCGATGCGGTCCTGGCCGATCTTGGCGCGCAGCCGCTGCACGTGGACGTCCACGACACGGGTGTCGCCGCCCCAGCCGTAGTCCCACACCCGCTCCAGGAGCTTGTCCCGGGACAGGACGGTGCCGGGGGCCGAGGAGAACTCCAGGAGCAACCGCATCTCGGTCGGGGTGAGCGCCACCGGCGCCCCGCCCCTGCGGACCTCCATGCCCTCGGTGTCGACCTCCAGGTCCCCGAAGACGAGCAGGCCGCCGCCGTCCGCCGCCCCGCCCTCGCGCTCGGCGCCCGCGGGGCCGCCCGCGTGGCCGAAACGGCGCAGTACGGCCCGGATGCGGGCCATCAGCACGGACCCGTCGAAGGGCTTGGTGACGTAGTCGTCGGCCCCCGCCTCCAGGCCGAGCACGACGTCGATCGAGTCGGCGCGGGCGGACAGCATGATCACCGGGACGGTCGACTCGTCGCGGATGCGGCGGCAGAGGCTCACGCCGTCCATGCCGGGCAGCATCACGTCGAGCAGGGCGATGTCCGGGCGGTGGGCCCGGAAGGCGTCGAGGCCGGAGAGGCCGTCCGGCATGGCCGTGACCCGGAAGCCGTCCCGCTCCAGGGCCAGCTGGGTGGCCTCGCGGATGACGTCGTCGTCCTCGACGAAGAGGACATGGGTTTCGGCCATCGTGCGTGTCCTTCGAAGGTCTCTCGTACGGGGAGGGGAGCGGACCGGTCCGGTCCGCTCCGGGGGAGTGGGAAGGCGGGCGGGGCCCGGCTCCGGCTCAGCCCGTCCCTGGCTCGGCCGGCTCCGGCTCGCCGCCGCCGTCACCCAGGGCCCGGCTGTAGTCGTTGTGGACCCAGTCGTGCTGCGTGAACCTGTTGCCCGTCCAGCGGTACGTGATCACGTCCTCGCCCGACGGGTAGGCGACCGGATCGCCCTTCGCGTACACCTGTTTCGTGACGATCAGGTCGCCCCGGTCGATCGTCGCGTAGACCGCCGCGTCCTCGGCCATGAACACGTTCTCGTACCGGTCGCTCTGCTTCCGGTACACGTACGTGCCGATGCCGACGGCGTCCCCGCAGGTCATCACGTTGACGACGACGTCCGGGGCGGCGGAGCCGGTCAGATTCCCGTAGGAGGCGTCCACCGGGTAGGCGTCCGCGACGCACGGCTTCAGGTCGGCCTTCAGCCGCTCACCGATCTTCGGGTCGTTCTTGAGCAGGGTGATCGGGTTCACCCGCTCGGCCGGGCCCGGACCGTCGCTCGCCGTGGGGGAGGGCGGCGACGCGGCCGTGGCGCCCTCGTCGGAACGGGCCGCGCCCTCGTCGCGCGAACCGGTGCCGCCGGTGGAGCAGGCGGCCAGGGACAGGCCGGCGGCGACGAGCCCGGCCACCGCCGTGACGCCCGCCGCCCGCACCGTACGCCGACGGCGGCGGCCACCGGTCCCGTACCGGTCACCACCGCCCGCCCCGCGCACCGCTGTCCCGTCGCCGGATCCAGGGCCCTCGCCGGTTCCGCGTCCACCGTCGCCGGGGCCGTCACCGCCGCGTCCGCCGCCGGCTCCGCCTCTGCCGCCGGCTTCGCCGTCTAGGCCGCGCACCGCTCCCGCCCTCCCTCGTCACCCCGTACGGTCCTCGTCCGCTCCCCGGCCGGGCCCTGCGCGCGGGCGTCCAGGTCACGGCGCTCCAGCTCCTGGCGGAGCCGCGCGAGCGCCCGGTGGAGCGTCGACTTCACGGTACCCGTCGACATGCCGAGCGCCGCCGCCGTCTCCTCCGTGCTCATCTGTTCCCAGTGGCGCAGGACGACGACGCTCCGCTGCTTGGGCGCGAGGACCTTCAGGACGTCCATCAGCAGGGCGCGGTCGGCGTGCTGCTCGGTCGGGTCGTCCACGCTGCCGTCGGGCAGCTGCTCGGTGGGGACCTCCTCCAGCTTGCGCGCGCGCCACCACTCGGTCCGGGTGTTGATCATCACCCGGCGCAGGTAGGCGTCGGCGAGGGACTTGTCGGCGATGCCGTCCCAGCGGCCGTACGTCCGGGCCAGCGCGGTCTGGAGCAGGTCCTGGGCGTCGACCGGGTCCGGGACGAGACGGCGGGCGCTGCGCAGCAGCGCGTCCTGCCGCGTGCGTACGTACTCCTCGAAGTCGAGCACCTCGCCGTGCCTCATCCGAACCGCCTCCGATCCCCGTGACCTGCTTGTTCCCTCGTGTCGGCGACGACGCTACGGAGGAGTTGTCACGGGGCTGTGCGGGGCAGCCGTCGGTGGACGCACGGCTACCCATCGGTTGTGTAACAGCCGGGCCCGCAGGGAACGGGAACGGTCCGGGGCGTCAGAAGACGCGACGGCCCGGACCTCGCGGGAAGCCGGAGTGGTCCCCGGGGCCCTCGGGAAGCCGGTGCGGCCCGGCCCCTCAGGAGAGCGGCAGGCGGTACCGGCCGTCGTCCAGGGGCTCGACCAGGCCGTCCGCGACCAGACCGTCCAGTGCCCGGGCCCGCTGCACCGGCTCGTCCCAGACCCGGTCCAGGGCCGCCTGCGCGACCGGCTCCCGGCTCTCCCGCAGCACGGCGAGGAGCCGCCCGCGCACCTGCCGGTCGGTGCCCGCGTACGTCTGGCCGCGGCGCGGCGGCCCGTCGTGCGCCGGCTTCCCCGCGAGCCGCCACACGCACCGCGCCGCGATCGGGCAGCGCCCGCAGTCCTCGTTCTTCGCCGTGCACACCAGGGCGCCCAGCTCCATGGAGGCGGCGGCCCAGCGGGCCGCCGTGGGCTCGTCCTCGGGCAGCAGCGCGCGGGCGAGCCGCCGCTCGGCGGCCGTGGTGGCGTTCGGCGGGTACTGCACACCGGTCGCCGCGCGGGCGAACACCCTGCGCACGTTGGTGTCGAGGACCGGGTGGCGCTGCCCGTACGCGAAGGAGGCCACGGCCGCCGCGGTGTACTCGCCGATGCCGGGCAGCGCGAGGAGCTGGGCGTGATCGCTCGGTACGTCGCCGCCGTGCCGTTCCGTTATGGCCACGGCCGCCGCGTGCAGCCGCAGCGCGCGGCGCGGGTAGCCGAGCCTGCCCCACGCCCGGACCGCCTCGCCGGGGGCCTCGGCCGCCAGGTCGGCGGGGCGGGGCCAGCGGGCGAGCCACTGCTCGTACACCGGGAGGACCCGGACCACCGGGGTCTGCTGGAGCATGAACTCGCTGACCATCACGCCCCAGGCGCCGGCCTCGGGGCGGCGCCAGGGCAGGTCGCGGGCGTGCCGGTCGAACCAGGCGAGGACGGGGCCGTGCAGCTCGGCGGGGACGACGTCGGACCCGGCGGCCCCGCCCGCCCCGGCGGCCGGGGAGGCTGCGGGCGCGGGAGGGACGGTGGGGGTGGAGGGGGCGCCGGAGGCGGTGGGGGCATCGGTGGAAGTCATGGCACCCCCGATCCTGGCACGACCGGCGCGCGATCAGTACGCGCCGTGGCGCGCGCGGGGGCGGCGCGCGGAGTGTGCGGAGGCGTGCGCGGCGGCGTGCGCCGGGGTCGCGGGGCCGCGGCCGGCGCACCACACCACCACCGAACTGCGGCTCGACCGTGCCGTCTCGACCAGGGACCGCGTCGGGCGCCGGGCCGCCTGCATGAAGAGAACCGCGATGAGCGCCCCGAGCAGCAGGCCGGCGGTGACGTCGTGCGGGTAGTGGACGCCGACGAAGACCCGCGAGAAGGCCATGAGCAGGGCCATCGGGACGGTCAGCCAGGCCATGCCGCGCCAGGAGAGGGCGAGGGCGAGCGCGGCGGCGCCCGCGATGGCCGAGTGGTTGCTGGGGAAGGACCAGTCGCCGTAGACCGGGCAGTCGACGAGCGGCGCGGGTGCGCCCACGACCGCGCGGCACGGGCGCTCCTCGTCGATCAGCGACTTCAGGCCCTCGCTCACGACGTACCCGAAGGCGGTGGCCAGCGGGGCGAGCAGGGCGAGGGCCATGGCCTCGCCGGACCGGTCACGGGAGCGCCACCAGCCGGCCAGGAACAGGGCGCCGAAGAGGAGCAGCCCCAGTTCCGTCCACACCTCCGCGAGCCACTGGAACCAGTGCGGGGTGGAGTGGGCGAAGTCGGCGACGTCGAGATACAGCCGGTCGGAGAGGTCGAGGAGGTTGTCCATGGTGCATGACGCTAACCGGAATCCGGAGTGCTCCGCCCCGGGCCAACGGCCAGAACGACCCCTGACGAAAGTGGGGGGCGTCGATTTCCGGTGCTCCGGGCGGAAGTTCCCCCTCCCGACGGATGTGATCATCGGCAAAACTTGGTGCTTCCAGCGGCGGGTGGGGCGGGAGTTGGGCCCGATCTCTCGTAAGGTTCGGGTCGTGGGATCTTTGCGCAATCCGGTCGGGCCGCTTCCCTCCACCATCTACTGGCGACGGAGGGCGGTCGCGCTGTGCCTGATCGTCCTGCTCGCCCTGCTCGCCGTGTGGGTCGTCACCTCCGGGGACGGCGGCGGGAAGAAGGCGAACGACTCGGCCAACGGTGCTTCGCCCGCCCCGTCGATCACCCCGGGGCCGTCAGGCTCCGGCCCGGCGATCAGCCAACAGCCGGGCGGGCGCGAGGAGTCGGAGGATTCCGGTTCGGGACCCGGTTCCGGCACGGGGCCCGGTTCCGGCACGGACGGAGGTTCCTCGGCCGGCGGTGACGGGGGTACGGGGACGGACGCCGGTACGGGCGCGGGCGCGGCCGGGACCGAGGGCGGCACCGGGAACGGCGGCAAGAACGGCGAAACCGACGGGGGCGTCGGTGCCGGCGGCGCGGGCATCGGCGCGGGACAGCGCGTTCCGGCCGATTCGCCGCTCCCGAACTGCCCCGCCGGGGCACTGAAGTTGTCGCTGCGCAGCGTCAAGGTCACGTACGAGACGGGGGAGAAGCCCCGCTTCGAGCTGGTCGCCACCAACACCTCGGACACCGCGTGCAAGGCCGATTTCGGGCCCCGCAGCGCGGTTCTGACGATCAGTGACGCACGGGACGAGGAGGTCTGGTCCTCCGACGACTGCCCGCGGCCCGGCGACCCGCTCCTGCTGAGCCTGCCCGCGCACTCCACCGTCACCCACACCGTGGAGTGGGACCGCAAGCGCAGCGCACCGCGCTGCGCCACCGCCCCGGCCGGTCCGGCGGGACCGGGGACGTACCTGGTGGAAGCCACGATGCCGGGCGCCAAGGTGCTGCCCGCCTCGTTCACGCTCGCCAAGGACTGACGGCCGGTACGGCCCGGCGCGCCGGGCCGCGCCGGTCAGACGTACCGCTCCAGGATGGAGGACTCGGCCAGCCGGGAGAGGCCCTCGCGCACGCTGCGCGCCCGGGCCTCGCCGACGCCGTCGACGGTCTGGAGGTCGTCCACGCTGGCGGCGAGCAGCTTCTGCAGACCGCCGAAGTGCTCCACGAGCCGCTCGATGATCGCGCCCGGCAGCCGCGGCACCTTGGCGAGGAGCCGGTAACCGCGCGGCGAGACGGCCGAGTCCAGGGTCTCGGGCGAGCCGCTGTAGCCGAGGGCCCGTGCCACCGTGGGCAGTTCGAGCAGCTCCGCGTGGGAGAGCGCGTCCAGTTCGGTCAGCGCCTCCGCGACCGTACGGGAACGCTTGGCGGTGGGCTCCGGCACGTAGTCGCGGATCACCAGCTCCCGCTCCGGCTCCACGCCCGCGATCAGCTCGTCCAGCTGGAGCGAGAGCAGCCGGCCGTCGGTGCCGAGCTCGACCACGTACTCCGCGATCTCCGTGGCGATCCGGCGCACCATCTCCAGGCGCTGGGCGACGGCCGTCACGTCCCGGACCGTCACCAGGTCCTCGATCTCCAGGGCGGAGAGCGTCCCGGCCACCTCGTCGAGCCGCAGCTTGTACCGCTCCAGGGTCGCGAGGGCCTGGTTGGCGCGGGAGAGGATCGCCGCCGACTCCTCCAGGACGCGGCGCTCGCCGTTCACGTACAGCGCGATGAGCCGCATCGACTGCGAGACGGAGACCACGGGGAAGTTGCACTGCTTGGAGACCCGGTCGGCGGTGCGGTGCCGGGTGCCGGTCTCCTCCGTATGGATGGAGGCGTCCGGAACGAGCTGCACACCTGCCCGGTGGATCTTCGTGATGTCCTTGTCCAGGACGAGCGCGCCGTCGAGCTTGCACAGCTCGCGCAGGCGGGTCGCGGTGAACTCGACGTCGAGGACGAAGCCGCCCGTGCACATCGAGTCGACCGTCTTGTCGAGGCCGAGCACGATGAGCCCGCCGGTGCTTCCGCGCAGGATCCGCTCCAGGCCGTCACGCAGGGCGGTGCCGGGCGCGACCGCGCTCAGGGCCGCGCGCATCAGCGCTTCGTTGCCGGAGCCCGCGCCGGACTTTCCGGGAGCTGCTGCCCCGTCCTTGGCTGCCACTGCACTCCTCCGGCTCGTACGGATGGGCGAGACCAGGGCAAAGTCTAGCGACACCGCCCCGCGCCGGGTTCGCCAACGGGTCCCGGCCCCCCGCCGCGCCGGGCCGCGACGGCCCCGCGGGCCGGGGCCGGCGAGGATTTCCGCCCTTCGGCGCGCCCCGGGGCTGCCTGCCCGGCCCCGACCCCATCCCCGTACCACCGGGGCGCGCGGGCCGGTCCCCCGCCGGTCCCGGTCCCTACCGGTCGCGGCGTCGTCCCACCGGTCCGGCGCCGTGCCGGCCACGCCGCCGGTGGCCGTCCCACCGGCCCGCCGCCGTGCCGTCAGCCCACCGGGGCGTCCTCCGCCGTCTTCGCGCGGCGGCTGCGGGGCAGGACCCGCAGGGCCTCGCCCATGTCCGCGACCTCCGTCACCTTCATGCCCGCCGGCACCCGGCCCGGGTCGCCCGGGACCAGCGCGTGGGTGAAGCCCAGCCGGTGCGCCTCGGCCAGCCGGCGCTGCACGCCCGTCACCCGGCGCACCTCGCCCGCGAGCCCGACCTCACCGATCGCGACCAGGTTCTTCGGCAGCGGCGTGTCGCTCGCCGCCGAGGCGAGGGCGAGCGCGATGGCCAGGTCGGCGGCGGGCTCGGAGAGCCGCACGCCGCCCACCGTGGCGCTGTAGATGTCCCGCTTGCCGAGCGCACTGATCCGGCCGCGCTGCTCGAGCACCGCCAGCATCATCGAGACGCGGGAGGTCTCCAGGCCGGAGGTGGTGCGGCGCGGGGAGGGGATCTGCGAGTCGACGGTCAGCGCCTGCACCTCGGCGACCAGCGGCCGGCGGCCCTCCAGGGTCACGGTCAGGCAGGTGCCGGGCACGGCCACGTCGCGCCGGGTCAGGAAGAGGCCCGAGGGGTCGGCGAGCCCGGTGATCCCCTCGTCGTGCAGTTCGAAGCAGCCGACCTCGTCGGTCGCCCCGTACCGGTTCTTCACGCCCCGGACGAGGCGCAGGCGGGCGTGCCGGTCGCCCTCGAAGCTCAGCACGACGTCGACCAGGTGCTCCAGGAGCCGGGGGCCCGCGATGGCGCCGTCCTTGGTGACGTGGCCGACGAGCAGCGTGGACATGCCCCGCTCCTTCGACGCCCGGATGAGGGCTCCGGCGACCTCGCGGACCTGGGCCATGCCGCCGGGGGCGCCGTCGATCTCGGGGGACGCGACCGTCTGCACCGAGTCCAGGACGAGCAGGGAGGGCCGCACGGCGTCCAGGTGCCCGAGCACGGCGGAGAGATCGGTCTCGGCCGCCAGGTACAGGTGGTCGTCGATCGCGCCGATCCGGTCGGCACGCAGCCGGACCTGGCTCGCGGACTCCTCGCCCGTCACGTACAGGGTGCGGTGGGCCTCGCTCGCGGCCTTGGCGGCCACGTCGAGCAGGAGCGTGGACTTGCCGACACCGGGCTCCCCGGCGAGCAGCACGACGGCACCGGGCACCAGCCCGCCGCCGAGGACCCGGTCGAGTTCGTCGACGCCGGTGGACCGGGCGGTGGCCTGCCGGCCGTCGACCTGGCCGATGGGCAGCGCGGCGGTGGAGACCCGGCCGGCCGCGGTCGTCCGGACGGCGGGCGCGCCGTACTCCTCGACCGTGCCCCATGCCTGGCATTCGGGGCAGCGGCCGAGCCACTTGGCCGTCTGCCAGCCGCACTCGGTGCAGCGGTAGGACGGCCTGTCCTTGGCGGTTTTCGTACGGGCAGCCATGGTCCACACCGTAGCCGCCGCCACCGACAACGGGCCCCGGCCGTCCGCGGGCGCCGGTACGGGGGTCCGCCCGGGGAGCCCCCGAGGGGGCGCACTCGGAAGCGGAACACCACGTTCCTGTCCCCCTTCGAGCGGTACCTTCACCCGTAGGGGTGAGAACCGTTCCATTGGTACGAAGAGCGCCCCCGCTCCCGCCTACGGTCGCCCAGTGACGAGCAGCAGGCTGGATCCCCCCTCACGCACTCCCGGCGCACACCGGGCGCACCGCGCCGCAGCGGACCAGGGACCGCGGACGCTCGGCCAGCGGCCCCCGGCCCGTTACGAGGCGGCCCTCGACGGCCTCTTCACGTACTGCCTCTCGGTGCTCTGCGACCACGACACGGCCACGGCCGTCCTCGGTGACGTCCTCGCCGTCGCCGAGCGCCACCACGCCCGCTGCCCCTCCGACGAGGAGGGCCGCACGGCCTGGCTGTACGCCCTCGCCCGCTGGGCCTGCCTGCGCAGCCTCGGCGAGCAGCGCCGCCGGCGCCAGGGCGCGCACACCGGGCGTCCCGCCGTCACCGCGCCCGAGCCGCCGCCCGTACCGCCGGAGACCGCCGAGCGCCGCCGCGCCGAACTGGCCCGGCTCGCCTGGCCGGAGGCCGCCGGCACCACCCCCGAGCAGCGCGAGGCGCTGGAACTCGCCGTCCGCCACGGCCTCAGCCGCCGCCAGGTCGCCGCCGTGCTCTCCCTCGACCCGCCGGCCGCCCGGGAGCTCCTCGCGGCCGCCGCCTGCGAGGTGGAGCGGACCAGGGCCGCCCTCGCCGTCGTGGAGACCGGCGGCTGCCCCACCGTCGCCCGGCTCACCGGCGACCACCGGGTCCTGCTCTCGGCCGCCCTGCGCGCCGAACTCGTCCGGCACGTCGACGACTGCCCCCGCTGCCGGAAGACCGCCGAGCGGGTCGGGGCCCGCGGGCCCTGGCCCGGCGCCACCAGCCCCGCCCCCGCGCGGCTGCCGCTGGTCGAGGCGCCCCGGGCCGCCGCGTACATGGCGATGCTGCACGTGCCCCGCGCGCGGGCGGGCGCCCCCCGGTTCTCCCCGACCGGTTTCCCCCTGGACCCCAAGGACCACGCGGCCCGGCGCGACCGGCTGCGGGCCAGGGCCGTCACCACCACCGTCGTCGCGGCCGTCGTCGCCGCCCCGGTCCTCGCCCTGTGGAGTTCGTACCGGGGCGCCCCGGCCGCGGACGAACGGGGCCGCGAGGACTCCCGGATCAGCGCGCGCGAGGACGGGGGGCCGACGGGCGCGGACGGCCGCTCGTACGACCGGTACGAGAACGCGGGCAACTCCCACACCTCCCCCGAACACGGCTTCACCCGCGGCGGTACCGCCCCCGGCGTCTCGGTGGAGGTCGTCAGCCCCGGCGGCCCCCCGGGGCCCGTCGCCCCCGCCCTCCCCGGCGACCCGGTCCCCGGCTGGATCACCGTCTCCGCGCGCGGCCACGGCGACCTGACCCTGCTCACCCTCACCGCGGCCGGCGGCACCCCGGTCGACTGGGCGCTGTGGACGGACGCCCCCTGGCTCTACGTCAACCGCGCCACCGGCACCCTGCGGCCCGGCGAGAGCGTCACGATCACCGTCCGCGTCGACCACGCCCGCGAGCCGGAGGGCCCGTGGGCCGCCCGGGTCGGCGTCGACCCCTCCGGAGCGGTCGTACGGATCCACGGGCGGGGACAGGGCGAGGCGCCGCGGGCGGTCCCCCCGCCCGTCGCCGGACCCGCCCGGCCCCCGGCGGCGGAGGAACCCCCGTCCCCGCCCCCGGCCACCACCGACCCGACGACACCGCCCACCGAACCGCCGGCCACCGGGACCCCGACGGACCCGCCGCCCGCGACGAGCGAACCGCCCACCACCCCGCCGCCGGCCACGACGGATCCGACCACCCCGCCCCCGACGACGGAGGAACCGCCCCCCGCCACCACCGATCCGGCCACGACGGCCCCGGCCACCGAGGAGACGCCCCCGCCGTCCTCCCCCTGAGACGCCGGGGGACGAAGGCGAGGGTTACGGCGCGGGGCGCGGGTCCGCCGGGTGCGGGGCGACCAGCGGCAGCTGCGAGGCGAGCCGGGCCTCGCACAGCCCGGCCAGCACCGCGTACGCCTCCGGTCCCATCATCTCGGTGAGCTCCGGCCGGTAGGTGACGTACACGGGCTCCCCGGCCCCGTGCGCCGACGTGGCCGAGGTGCACCACCAGTGCAGGTCGTGGCCTCCGGGCCCCCAGCCCCTGCGGTCGTACTCGCCGATGGAGACCTGCAGGACCCGGGTGTCGTCCGGCCGGTCGATCCAGTCGTACGTCCGGCGCACCGGCAGCTGCCAGCACACGTCCGGCTTGGTCTCCAGGGGCTCGCGGCCCTCCTTCAGCGCCAGGATGTGCAGCGAGCAGCCCGCGCCGCCCGCGAAACCGGGACGGTTCTGGAAGATGCAGGAGCCCTGCCAGCGGCGGGTCTGCCGGTCACCGTCCTCGTCGAGCTGCACCCAGCCCGTCTCCGTACCGACGTCGTGGAACTCCCACAGCTCCGGCGTGAGCCGGGCCACGTGCGAGGCCACCCGCTTCTCGTCTTCCTCGTCGGAGAAGTGCGCGCCCAGGGTGCAGCAGCCGTCGGCGGCGCGCCCCGCCTGGATGCCCTGGCAGCCACTGCCGAAGACGCACGTCCAGCGCGAGGTCAGCCAGGTCAGGTCGCAGCGGAAGACCTGCTCCTCGTCGGCGGGATCGGGGAACTCGACCCATGCCCGGGGGAAGTCCAGGCCCTTCTCGTCCGGTTCCACGTTCGCGTTCCTGCCGTTGCCCTTGCCGCTGCCCTTGGCTTTGCCCGGCTTCGCCTTGTTCGTCTTTGGCACACCGCCAAGCGTATGCGGGCGGGCGCAGTAGCGTTTCCGCCATGAGACTCGGAGTCCTCGACGTCGGTTCGAACACGGTGCACTTCCTGGTGGTGGACGCCCACCCCGGGGCCCGCCCGCTGCCCGCCCACTCCCAGAAGGCGGAGCTGCGGCTCGCGGAGCTGCTCGACGCGCGGGGCGCCATCACGCCCGGCGGGGTCGAGCGGCTCACCGCCACCGTCCGGGAGGCGCTCCACGCCGCCGAGGACAAGGGCTGCGAGGAGATCCTGCCGTTCGCCACCTCCGCGGTGCGCGAGGCCACCAACGCCGACGCCGTCCTGGCCCGGGTCAAGGACGAGACCGGCGTCGACCTCCAGGTCCTCACCGGCGAGGAGGAGGCCCGCCTGACCTTCCTGGCCGCCCGGCGCTGGGTCGGCTGGTCCGCCGGGAAACTGCTGCTCCTCGACATCGGCGGCGGCTCCCTGGAGGTCGCGTACGGCATCGACGAGGACCCCGACGCCGCCGTCTCCCTCCCGCTGGGCGCCGGCCGCCTCACCGCCGGATGGCTGCCGGGCGACCCGGCCGGGGCGGAGGACGTGAAGGCGCTGCGCCGCCACGTGCGCGCCCAGATCGCCCGCCGGGTGGGAGTGGTCAGCCGCTTCGGCCCGCCGGACCACGTCGTGGCCACCTCCAAGACCTTCAAGCAGCTCGCCAGGATCGCGGGCGCCCCGGGCTCCGGCGAGGGCCTCTACGTGCAGCGGGTCCTCAGCCGCGCGTCCCTGCAGGAGTGGGTCCCGCGCCTCGCCGCGATGACCGTCCCCGAGCGCGCCGCCCTCCCCGGCGTCTCCGAGGGCCGCGCCGCCCAGCTCCTCGCGGGCGCCCTGGTCGCCGAGGGCGCGATGGACCTCCTGGGCGTCGAGCGGCTGGAGATCTGCCCCTGGGCCCTGCGCGAGGGCGTCATCCTGCGCCGCCTGGACCACCTGCCGGTGTGAGCCGGCCCCGGGGCGGGCCCGGCCCCCGGGTCCGGCCTCCGCCCCCGGGCCCCGCCCGTGTGACCGGAACCACCCCCCGGCCCACGTGACCGGAACCACCCCCCGGCGCCCCCTACCGACCCGTACGCTGTTCTGCGTGGCAGAACCAGTGGTGCGCGTCCCGGATGCGAAGGTCGCCCTGTCGACGGCCTCGGTCTATCCGGAGTCGACGGCGACGGCCTTCGAGATCGCGGCGCGCCTCGGCTACGACGGTGTCGAGGTCATGGTGTGGACCGACCCCGTCAGCCAGGACATCGAGGCGCTGCGCCGCCTCTCCGACTACCACCAGGTCCCGATCCTCGCCGTCCACGCGCCCTGTCTGCTCATCACGCAGCGCGTCTGGTCCACCGACCCGTGGGTCAAGCTCCGGCGCGCGCAGGCCGCGGCCGAGAAGCTCGGCGCCTCGACGGTCGTCGTGCACCCCCCGTTCCGCTGGCAGCGCCAGTACGCCCGGGACTTCGTGCGCGGCATCTGGCGGATGGCGGACGAGACCGACGTGCGGTTCGCCGTCGAGAACATGTACCCGTGGCGGTACAAGGACCGCGAGATGCTCGCGTACGCCCCCGAGTGGGACGTCACCAAGGACGACTACCGGCACTTCACCGTCGACCTCTCGCACACGGCGACCGCCCGCACGGACGCCCTCGCGATGATCGACCGCATGGGCGACCGGCTGGGCCACGTCCACCTCGCCGACGGGCGCGGCTCGGCCAAGGACGAGCACCTGGTGCCGGGGCGCGGCACCCAGCCCTGCGCCGAACTCCTGGAGCGCCTCGCGCACACCGGCTTCGACGGGCACGTCGTCATCGAGGTCAACACCCGGCGGGCGATGTCCGCCGCCGAACGCGAGGCCGATCTCGCGGAGGCCCTCGCCTTCACCCGCCTCCACCTGGCCTCCCCGGCCGCCGGACATCCCACGGGCCTCACGCGCCCCTCGGCCTCCGCGCGGCCGTCCGGCAGCGCCCGCCCGTCCACCACCGCGCCGCCCTCCGGGGCGCCCCGCCCCTGACGGGCGCCGACGCCCCTGACGGGCCGGCCGAACCTCGATCCGGAGCCGGACCGAGGGGTGAACACCCAGTCCGCCATGCGGACAGCATGTCCAGATCTTGGAGCGGCGGCGTACGCTCGACAGCAAGCACACCCGTCACGAGGAGCGAGCGACGATGCCCCAGCTGAGGTCCCGCACTGTCACCCACGGCCGCAACATGGCGGGCGCCCGCGCCCTTATGCGCGCCTCCGGTGTACCGGGCGCGGACATCGGCCGTAAGCCGATCGTCGCGGTCGCCAACTCCTTCACGGAGTTCGTCCCCGGCCACACCCACCTCCAGCCGGTCGGCCGGATCGTCTCCGAGGCCATCACGGCCGCCGGTGCCATCCCGCGCGAGTTCAACACCATCGCCGTGGACGACGGCATCGCCATGGGCCACGGCGGCATGCTGTACTCCCTGCCCTCCCGCGACCTGATCGCGGACAGCGTGGAGTACATGGTGGAGGCGCACTGCGCCGACGCCCTGATCTGCATCTCCAACTGCGACAAGATCACCCCGGGCATGCTGATGGCCGCCCTGCGGCTCAACATCCCGACGGTCTTCGTCTCCGGCGGCCCGATGGAATCCGGCCGCGCAACGCTGGTCGACGGCACGGTCCGCACGCTCGACCTGGTCGACGCGATGGCCGACGCGGTGAACCCGAAGATCTCCGACGAGGACATGCTCCGCATCGAGGAGAACGCCTGTCCGACCTGCGGGTCCTGTTCCGGCATGTTCACCGCCAACTCGATGAACTGCCTCACCGAGGCGATCGGCCTCTCCCTCCCCGGCAACGGTTCGCTGCTGGCCACCCACACCGCCCGCAAGGCGCTGTACGAGAACGCCGCCCGCACCGTCGTCGACATCACCCGCCGCTACTACGAGCAGGACGACGACTCGGTCCTGCCCCGCTCGATCGCCACCCGCGCGGCCTTCGAGAACGCCATGGCCCTCGACATCGCCATGGGCGGCTCCACCAACACGATCCTGCACCTGCTCGCCGCCGCCCAGGAGGCCGAGCTCGACTACGGCCTGCCGGACATGGACGAGGTCTCGCGCCGCGTCCCCTGCCTGGCCAAGGTCGCCCCCAACGTCGCCAAGGACCGCACGTACTACATGGAGGACGTGCACCGGGCCGGCGGCATCCCCGCCATCCTCGGCGAGCTGTACCGCGGCGGTCTGCTCAACGAGGACGTGCACTCCGTCCACGCGCCCTCCATCAAGCAGTGGCTGGAGACCTGGGACGTGCGCGGCGGCTCGCCGTCCGAGGAGGCCGTCGAGCTGTGGCACGCGGCCCCCGGCTGCGTCCGCTCCGCGACCGCCTTCTCCCAGTCCGAGCGCTGGGAGGCGCTGGACACGGACGCGGCGAACGGCTGCATCCGCGACGTGACCCACGCCTACTCCAAGGACGGCGGCCTCGCCGTCCTCCACGGCAATCTCGCCGCCGACGGCTGCGTCGTGAAGACGGCCGGCGTCGACGAGTCGATCTGGACCTTCGAGGGCCCCGCGGTCGTCTGCGAGTCGCAGGACGAGGCCGTCGAGAAGATCCTGAACAAGCAGGTCAAGGACGGCGACGTGGTCGTCATCCGGTACGAGGGCCCCAAGGGCGGCCCCGGCATGCAGGAGATGCTCTACCCGACCTCCTTCCTCAAGGGCCGCGGCCTCGGCAAGACCTGCGCGCTCGTGACGGACGGCCGCTTCTCCGGCGGCACCTCGGGCCTGTCCATCGGCCACGCCTCCCCGGAGGCGGCCTCGGGCGGCACCATCGCCCTCGTGGAGGACGGCGACCGCATCCGCATCGACATCCCCCGCCGCTCGATCGAACTGCTCGTGGACGACGAGACCCTGGCGGCCCGCCGCGCGGCGCTCGGTGGGGTGTACGCGCCGAAGAACCGGCAGCGCAAGGTCTCGGCGGCGCTGCGGGCGTACGCGGCGATGGCGACGAGCGCGGACAAGGGCGCGGTCCGGGACGTGTCCAAGCTGGGCTGACCCGGCCCGGGAGAGACCTTCCTTCCGTACGACGGCGGGGCGTGAGCGACGGGCTCACGCCCCGCCGTCGTACCCGGGCTCGCGTCGGCCCCCCCGCGTCCCCACGGCGGGCGGGTGCGCCCCTCACCAGCGCCCCGGCTCCGCCCCGTCCACCGCGAAGACCGACCCGTCCGGCGCGGTGGCCACGACCCGCCCGCCGAGGACCACCGGCGGAGCGACGCCTGCGCGATAACCGAGCCGCCCGCCGCGCAGGCGGGGTTCGGTCTGGCCGGCCAGTGCGCCGCGGGCCGTGTCGACCGCGAGCAGCCGGCCGTCCGCCGCCGAGAGGTACAGCCGGTCGCCCTCGCCGAGGACGGGCGCGGACACCGGCCCGGCGGCCGTGGACAGCTGCCACAGTTCGCGTCCGCCCGGGACGGCCGTGTCGACGGCGACGAGCATGCCGGTGCGTTCCAGCAGGTAGACGGTGGTGCCCCGGACGGCGACGCGCGGCTCGCCCATCCGGAACGGCAGCCGCACCCGGTGGGCCGCCCCGCTCGCGGGGTCGTATCGCACCACCCCCTCCGTCTGCGAGTCGAGCCGCTGCGCCGTCAGGATCACCGCGCCGGCCGGCCCCGTGGCCACCGGCAGGAGCAGCCCGTCCAGGGTGCGCCGGTGGACCACCTCCCCGGTCCGCGCCCGGACCGCGCTGAGCAGGGTGCGCGTGCCGTCCGCCGACTGCTCGTGGACGTGGACGAGCCCGGTCCCCGGGTCGTACGGCCCGAAGCGCGGGTCCGTGTGCCCGCGCAGGTGCCGCTGCCACAGCCGCGCGCCGGTGGCCCCGTCGAGGGCGGTCACCGCGCCGGAGGGCGAGCCGAGGAGCAGCACGTCGCCGGCGGGGGCGGCACCCCCGGTGAACCCGGCCAGGTCCGCGTCCCACCCCGGGGCCCCGGTGGCCGCGTCGAAGGTCGCGTACCGCTCGCCGGTGTGGGTGCCGACCCGTCCGCCGGCCGGAACCGGAGCCTGGGCGACCGCCTCGGCGGGCAGCGGGCGGGACCACAGGACCGTTCCGGTGCCGGGGTCGATCCGCGCCGCCCCGATGCCGCGCGCGGAACAGTGCAGGGTGCCGCCGGGCCCGGCCGCGCACGCCGGCGCCGTGTCACCGCCCGGGAGCAGCAGGGTCCGCCAGGTGTCGAGGGGTCCGGTGGCCGCCGCCCGCCGCGAGGTCTCCAGGGCGTCGGGCTGCTGCGCCCACCGCACGGCGAGGGTGCCGCCCGCGGCCAGGACGGCGAGCGCGACCAGCGCCGTGAGGGCGCGCGGCCGCCGGCGCCGGGACGCGGGCCGGCCGGCCGCGGGCGCCACGCGCAGGGCGCGCGTGTCCGTGTCCCGTACGGCCTCCCCGTCCCGTACGGCATCGGCGGCGGGCGCCTCCGGAGCCCTCCGCTGCGCCGGTATGAAGGCCGTCGCCTCGTACGAGGGCGGCAGCAGCGCCGCCATCACCTCGTCCGGGGTGGGCCGTTCCGCCGGATCCTTGGCCAGGCAGCGGGCGACCAGCGGGGCGAGGTCGGCGGGCACCCCGGTGAGGTCCGGCTCGTCGTGCACGACCTGGTACGCCACGATGTACGGGCTGTCCGAGTCGAAGGGGCCGCGGCCGGTCGCGGCGTGCACCAGGACCGAACCGAGCGCGAAGACGTCGGCGGCCGGGCCGACCTGCCGGGGGCGCTGGAACTGCTCGGGCGCCATGTACGGCGGCGACCCGATCAGCTTGCCCGTCTCGGTCCGCAGGTCGCTGTCGACGGGACGGGAGATGCCGAAGTCGATGACCTTGGGGCCGGTGTCGGTGAGCAGCACGTTGCCCGGCTTGAGGTCGCGGTGGACCACCCCCGCGCGGTGGATGTCGCGCAGCGCCTCCGCGAGCCCGGCGGTCAGCCGCCGCAGCTCGGCCGGGGACAGCGGTCCGTTCCGCCGGACCTGCTCGGCGAGCGTCGGGCCGGGCACGTAGAGGGTGGCCATCCAGGGACGCGCGGCGTCCGGGTCGGCGTCGACGACGGGCGCGGTGAAGGCTCCGCTGACCCGCCGGGCGGCGGCGACCTCCTGCCGGAAGCGGGCCCGGAACTCCGGGTCCGAGGCGTACGTCTCGTGCACGACCTTGACCGCGAGCCTCAGCCCGGACGCGGAGCGGGCCAGGTGGACGACGCCCATGCCCCCGGACCCGAGCGGCGCCTCCAGACGGTATTCACCCGCGTACCGCGGCTCCTCCGCCTCCCGGCCGACGCCGGTGCTGCGCAACGGTGGCATAGCCCCACCCCGTGTTTCCCCCGTGAATTCGTGCGCGCGCACGACGCTCGGAGCCTAGTGGATGCCCCTTCGATTCCCGGCAGGGCTTGGTAGCCTGCGCGCGTCGTTCGAACGGGGGAATGAACCATGTCCATTGACGAGACGTCACCGTCCACCGCCACGGCCGCCGCGCACGAGGAACTCGCCGGCGCCGCCGCGCTCTCCGTCACCCGGTACCCGGTGGCACCGGGCCACCGGGTGAACGTGCGCAGCGGCCCGGGGACCACGTACCGGATCGTGCGGACCCTGCCGTACGGAGCGTCGGTGCCGATCTACTGCCAGCGCCCGGGGGAGTGGGTCACCGGCCCCTACGGCACCACGAACGTCTGGGACAACATCGCCGACGGCGAGTACGTCTCCGACGCGTACGTGAAGACGGGCAGCGACGGCTACGTCGCCCCGCGCTGCGGCTGACCGCTCCCGCGTCCGTCGTCGCCCCCGGGGATAATCGTCCCCGTGAGCGACGACGACCGTACCGACACGACCGGCACCGGCCCCGCCGAGGGCGCCACCCCCGCGGGGCCCCGTCCGGAGGAGATCCGTTTCTTCGGTACGACCTGGGTCGACCACAGCGGCCACTACGCGCTGCGCCGGGCCGGTCTGGCCGCCGGCGCGCTGCTCGCCGCCGCCGCGGGCTGCCTCTTGCTCCGCTTCGCCTACCAGGGGCTGGAGATCGCCGCCGTGGGCGGCTTCGTCAACGCGCTGGTCGTCGTCATGTTCGCCGTCTGCAGCGCCGTCGCCTTCCGCAAGACCTGGGAGGGCTTCGGCCGCCGGCCCGCCGACCCGGCCCGTGAGGACTCCCTGCGCAGCCTCAAGATGATCGGCTTCGTCGGCTCCCTCCTCGCCTACTTCTTCCGCTGCTTCGCCGAGGCGCCGGGCGAGAAACTGCGGCGCTCCGAGTACGAGACGGCCCGCGCCCGGTACGAGAAGCGGCGCGGCACCCGCACCGGCAACCCGGCCGCCCGCAAGAAGCCCAGGCGGAAGTAGCCCCGGCCCGGCCGCCCCTTCTTCCCGAAAGCCGGGCGCCTTGATCCGGCCCCCCGCCGGCCGCACCGGCTGCCCGCCCCTCGGACACCCCACGCGCCCCACCCGCCGCCGGTGCGAGGATGGGCGCGCGGGTGCGCGTTCCCCTCCACCCGCGTGGACCGGCGTTAGGCCCTCTCCGGCGAGGTGAAAGACCCATGACCCAGACCGTCGCAGTCCTCGGCACCGGCAAGATCGGCGAGGCGCTCCTCAGCGGCATGATCCGCGCCGGCTGGCGCCCCGCCGACCTGCTGGTCACCGCCCGCCGCGCCGAGCGCGCCGAGGAGCTCCGCACCCGCTACGGCGTCGAGACCGTCACCAACGCCGAGGCCGCCAAGCGCGCCGACACCCTCATCCTGGCCGTGAAACCCCAGGACATGGGGCGCCTCCTGGACGAGCTGGCCCCGCACGTCGCCGCCGACCGCCTCGTCATCAGCGCCGCCGCCGGCATCCCCACCTCGTTCATCGAGGACCGCCTCACCGCCGGCACCCCCGTGGTCCGGGTCATGCCGAACACCCCCGTCCTCGTGGACGAGGGCATGTCCGTGATCTCGGGCGGCAGCCACGCCACCCCCGCGCACCTCGCCCACACCGAGGAGATCTTCGGCGGCGTCGGCAAGACCCTGCGCGTCCCCGAGTCGCAGCAGGACGCCGCCACGGCCCTCTCCGGCTCGGGCCCGGCCTACTTCTACTTCCTCGTCGAGGCCATGACCGACGCGGGCATCCTCCTCGGCCTGCCCCGCGCCCAGGCCCACGACCTCATCGTCCAGGCCGCCATCGGCGCCGCCGTGATGCTCCGCGACAGCGGCGAGCACCCGGTGAAGCTTCGCGAGGCCGTCACCTCCCCGGCCGGCACCACCATCAGCGCCATCCGCGAGCTGGAGAACCACGGGGTGCGGGCCGCCCTCATCGCCGCCCTCGAAGCCGCCCGCGACCGCAGCCGCGAGCTGGCCTCCGGAAACAGCTGACCCCCCGGCCGCCCTACGCGGCCCCGGCCCCCTCCACCACGTCCCGCGTGGTCACGACCCGGGCGAACCCTCCGCCGTGCAGCGAGACCGCCGTCGCCCGGGTCAGCTCCTCCGCCGTCCGCCGCCACCCGAAGGGCCCCTCCAGGTCGAAGGTGTGCATCGCGTCCAGCGCGAACAGCACCTCGTACCCCAGGTTCCCGCCCATCCGGGCCGTCGTCTCGTTGCACATGTTCGTCTGGATCCCGGCGATCACCAGCTGCTCGATCCCCTGTCCCGCCAGCCAGGCGTCCAGGTCCGGCTCGCCGTAGAAGGCCGAGTTCACGCTCTTGGTGACCAGCAGCTCCGGCCCTTGGCCCTTCCCCCGGCGCTCCTCCACCACCTCCTTGAAGGCGTTCCCCGCCGTCCCCGGCTCCAGCGGCGACCCCTCCTGCCGCGAGTCGTGCCGTACGAACACCACCGGCCGGCCCGTCCCCTGCCACGCGTCGATCAGCGCCGCGATGTTCCGCTCCGCCTCCGGGTTGTCCCGCCGCCCCCACGAGGCGTGCTCGAACCCCTTCTGCACGTCGACGACCACCAGCGCCGCGTTCTCCTTGATCTCCATGCTTCGATCCTGACCCCGTGGCCCCGGCCGCCCCAGAGGGAGAAAAGCCGACGATCGATGGTTTACTGCCGACATGGGAGCCCCCCAGCGCATCGCCCTCCTCTCCTTCCCCGGCATCCGCGCCTTCGACGTCTCCGTCGTCACCGAGGTCTGGGGGAGCGACCGCGCCGCGCGGGGCGTCCCGCCCTTCGAACTGCGCCGCGTCGCCACCGACCCGACCACCCCCATCCCGCTGCGCGGCGGACTGAGTCTCGCCCCGGACCGCCCCCTCGCCTGGCTGGACGGGCTCACCCCCACCGACCTCGTCCTCGTCCCGGGCGTCGAGGACCCGGACTCCGACGTCCCCGCACCGGTCCTCGACGCGCTGCGCCGCGTACACGCCGACGGCATCCCCGTCGCCGCCCTCTGCGCGGGCGCGTTCGTCCTCGCCCGCGCCGGTCTTCTGGAGGGCCGCCGCGCGGTCACCCACTGGGCCCTGGCCGGGCGGCTCGCCGCCCGCCACCCGGAGATCCGGGTCGAGCCCGAGGCGCTGTACGTCGAGGACGACGGCGTCTGGACCTCGGCCGGCACCGCCGCCGGGATCGACCTCTGCCTCCACCTCGTCCGTACGGCCCACGGCGCGGAGGCCGCCGCCACCGTCGCCCGCTCCATGGTCACGGCTCCCTTCCGCACGGGCACCCAGGCCCAGTTCATCGAGCGCCCGACCCCGCGCGCGGACCGCGACGAGGACGCTCTCGCGGCCGTCCGCGCCCACGCCCTGGCCCGTCTCGACCGGCCCCACACCGTCGCGAGCCTCGCGGCGCTCGCCGGCATGTCCCCCCGCTCCTTCGCCCGGCACTTCCGGGCGACCACCGGGACGACCCCCCTGCGCTGGCTCATCACCCAGCGCGTCACGGCCGCCCAGAAGCTCCTCGAACGCACCGACCTCCCCCTGCCCGAGGTCGCCCGCCGCGCGGGCTTCGGCAGCGAGGTCACGATGCGCCAGCACTTCGCCTCGCACCTCGCCACCAGCCCGCGCGACTACCGCGCCGCCTTCCGTCACCCGGCGGGGAGCAACCCGATCGCGCGATAGGCCCGGTCCACCAACGGCCGGGCCATCCCCCGGGCCCGCTCGGCCCCGTCCCGGAGCACCCCGTGGACATGGCCGGGGTCCGCGGCCAGTTCGGCATGCCGTTCCCGTACGGGCCTCAGCAGCTCGACCACCGCGTCCGCCGTGTCCTTCTTCAGGGCCCCGTACGAGGTGTACCCACCGGCCAGCTTCTCCGGGTCCCCGTCCGTCGCGGCGGCCAGCACATCGAGCAGGTTCGCGATCCCCGGCCGGCTCTCCCGGTCGTACACGACCTCCTGCCCGCTGTCCGTCACCGCCCGCATGATCTTCCGCCGTACGGTCTCGGCGTCGTCCAGGAGATAGACGATCCCCGCCCCCTCGGCGTGCGACTTCCCCATTTTCGTCGTGGGGTCCTGCAGGTCCATGACCCTGGCCGCCACCTCCGGCTGCGTCGCCCGCGGCACCGTGAACGTCTGCCCGTACCGCTGGTTGAACCGCACCGCCAGGTCCCGCGTGAGCTCCACGTGCTGCCGCTGGTCCTCACCGACCGGCACCTCGTCGGTCCCGTACGCCAGGATGTCCGCGGCCATCAGCACCGGGTAGGTCAGCAGCGACAGCCGCACCCCCTCCCCGGACTCCCGGGCGCGCACGCTCTTCTCCTTGTACTGGATCATGCGCCGCAGCTCGCCGTCGGTGGCCGTGCACTCCAGGAGGTACGAGAGCCGGGCGTGCTCGTCCACGTGACTCTGGACGAACAGCGTGCACCGCCGTGGATCGAGCCCCGCGGCCAGGAGCAGCGTCGCCGCCTGCCGGCTCAGCCGGGTCACCCGCGCCGGATCGTGCTCCACGGTCAGCGCGTGCAGGTCCACCACGCTGAACAGCGCCTCGGACCGGTGCTGGTCGACCTCGACCCACCGCCGTACGGCTCCGAGGTAGTTGCCCAGCGTCAGATGCCCGGTCGGCTTGACCCCGCTGAAGATCCTCTTCATCGCGTTCCTTCTCCCTCTCGGTCCACGGCCGCCGGCCCGACGGCCCCGGCTCCCGGAGGGGGATACGCGAACGGCCGCCGAGGCGGCGGCCGTCCTGATGCATGCGTCAGCTCGGGCCGCCGGTCAGGCGGCCCACCACTGAGTGGTGTGCGCATGCGTGGTCATACGGGGAGAGTACTCCGAGGGCCGGGGTTGACACGGGGTTTTCCCCTCCGTAGTGTTCTCCGGGTTGTCCGACGTGAGCACCGACTCCGGTCGGCCCCGGACAGCCATCCCGCAAGATCCTCGGAAGCATCCGGTGCTTTGTCGCGCCGTCATGTCCTCCGTTCGTTTTTGCGAAATGAGGAATCCGCGTTCGAGGTTTGGACGCGAGCCGCCGATTAGCGTCGGGGGCAAGGAATCCGCTAAAGTCTCACTCGTCGGAACGGCCCAACAGCCGGATAGACAACCCCTTCTGACGGGGAATCGGACGCCGAAAGGATCTGATAGAGTCGGAAATGCCGGAAGGGCCCGGAGCGAAAGCGAAAGGGACCGGAAAGCACCGAGGAAATCGGATCGGAAAGATCTGATAGAGTCGGAAACGAAGGAAGCGCC